>JBDHII010000136.1:0-4223 GCA_039587515.1 Gemmatimonadota bacterium | reverse complement strand
TCGTTCTTGCGGAGAACGGCTTTCGGCCCGACCCCGAGCTTGTCGAGCACGCCCCGGATCTCGTCGGCGCTCAGCGGCTCCTTCCGGTACTCACGGTACCGGTAGACCGCGCCCTGCTCGTCCAACAGGGCGACCGCCCTGCGGCATGCGCCTCAGGTTCGCGTGCAGATCAGCTCGATCACGTTTCGCTCGCTCCGTCCACCAGGAAGCTCAGTTGCCCCGCCGTGGCCAGGGTGCGCCCTGGTTCTCGGCCGTAACCGTCCCGAGCCCCCTGTAGACGAACTTCTGGACGCGCTTTCCCTCGTAGGTCTCGGTCGTGTAGATATTGCCCTGGGAGTCCGTCGCGATCGAGTGTACCGCGAAGAAGAGCCCCGGCTGCCGGCCGCCGTCCCCGAAACTCGTGAGCACCTCGAGCGAGAGCCGGTCCATGATGTAGACCTTCATGTTCTTGCCGTCGGCGACGTACATGTACTTCTGCTCGGCGTCACGCGAGAAGGCGATGTCCCACGTGGATCCGTCGCCTCGGGTGAGCGGGGCGATGACGACCTCGTCCACGAACGTCCCGTCCTTTTCGAAGACCTGGATTCGGTCGTTGGGCCGGTCACACACGTACACGTAGCCGTCATGGCTCGGCTCCGCGCAGTGCACGGGAGTGCGGAACTGCTGAGCCAGGGGAGCCTCCGGATCGTAGGGGCCGAGGTCCTCGTCCGACGGCCGGTTGCCGTAGGCGCCCCAGTAGCGCTTGAACTCTCCGGTGCTCGCGTCCAGCACGGCCACCCGCTTATTGCCGTATCCATCAGCGAGATAGGCCTCGTTGGCGTCGCCATCGAAGGAGATCTTCGCCACCCGTCCGAAGTGAGTCGTCGAATTGCTGTCCACTTCTTGGCCGACCTCTCCGTACTGAGCGAGGAACCGACCATCACGGGAGAACTTCAGAATGTGGGAGTCGTCTCCGTTCCCGCCGATCCAGATGTTGTCCATGTGATCCACGGTGATCCCGTGGTTGGATTCAGGCCAAGTGTATCCCTCGCCCGGGCCGCCCCAGGAGTTCATGAGGTTGCCTTCCGGGTCGAACTCGAGCACGTAGGGAGCCGGGATGCAGCACTCGCCGGTGGGCGGGTCCTGAGCCGCGCCGATCTCGGTTCGCTCGTTCAGAGGCGCCTGCCGGTGGACGATGAAGACGTGGTCGCGCGAGTCGACCCCGACCCCGACCACCGATCCCAAGACCCAGTGGTTGGGAAGCGGCTGCGGCCAGAACGGGTCGACCTCGAACATGGGCGCTTCGACCAGACCGGCCTCCGCCGCGCTCTCCAGGGCCCCGGACCCGAAGCCGAGGGCGGCGACTGCTGCGACGAACGACATGGCGATGAGCAGCTTGCGCTTCATCGGGCTGTCTCCATGCGGAAGTGGCTCTCCAGCGGGGAACAGCTTAGCCTATTCGCTCGATTCGAGGAGCGCCAGGAGTCCTGAAAGCGATGAGCAGAGAGCCAAAACCGCGTATTAGATGGGGCCTCGCGACGTTGGTCGCAGCCTTGGCGATCCTCGTCGCGCCCTCCACCCCCCAGGCCCACGAGATCCCGTCGGATGTGCTCGTGCAGGCCTTCGTGAAGCCGGAGGGGCAGCGGCTCGGCTTGCTGGTCAGGGCGCCGCTCCAGGCGATGCGGGACATCGAGTTTCCGACTCGGGGGCCGGGCTACCTCGACCTGGAGCGAGCGGAGCCGTTCCTGCGTCATGCGGCCGAGCTCTGGATCGGTGGCTACGTGCTGCTTTACGAGGAGGACCGCGTACTGGCGCCTGCGACGATCTCGGCGGTGCGCGTCTCGCTTCCCTCGGATCGCTCGTTCGCGAGCGTCGAGGAAGCTTTCGCGCACGTTACGGCCGAGCCGTTGCCGCCCGAGACGGACCTGCCGTGGGAGCAGGCCATGCTCGACGTGCTCTTCGAGTACGAGATCGCATCGGATACCTCCGACTTCGCGATCAACCCCATCCTGTCGCATCTCGGGTTCCAGACCGTGACCGTTCTCCGGTTCGTGACGCCCGAGGGCAACGAGCGCGTGCTCCAGTACACGGGCCATCCCGGTCTCGTTCGCCTCGACCCCCGTTGGCACCACGCAGCGCTGCGCTTCGTGGCGCTCGGCTTCGGGCACATCCTGGACGGGATCGACCACCTGCTGTTCCTGCTCTGCCTGGTCGTACCAGTCCGGCGCTTCCGACCGCTGATCGCGGTCGTGACGTCCTTCACGGTGGCTCACTCGATCACGTTGATCGCCTCCGCGATGGGGCTCGCTCCCGATGTGCTCTGGTTCCCGCTGCTCATCGAGACCCTCATTGCCGCTTCCATCGTCTACATGGCGCTGGAGAACATCGTCGGGGCCAAGCTGCACCTGAGGTGGCAGATCGCCTTCGGCTTCGGCCTCGTCCACGGATTCGGATTCTCTTTCGCGCTCAGCGAGACCCTCCAGTTCGCGGGCGCCCATCTGCTGACCTCGCTCCTGGCTTTCAACGTCGGCGTGGAGCTGGGCCAGCTCTTTGTCCTGGTCTTCATGGTTCCGGCCCTGGGCTGGCTGCTCGGCCGAGCGATGGACGCGCGGATGGGGACGATCCTCCTGTCTGCGCTCCTCGCGCACACGGCGTGGCACTGGATGACGGAGAGGGGCTCGGAGCTGGTGGCGTATCAAATCGCTTTGCCGCCGATCGATGCGCTGTTCGTCGCCGGCCTGATGCGCTGGACGATGCTCCTGCTGATCGTCCTAGGCGTCGCCTGGCTTCTGAAGGGACCCTACGAACGAGCCCCGTGCGGACACGGGATCTCCCGCGTATCCTTAACCGCCGTTCCGCCAGCCAAGAGGACACCTTCGGGAGAAGATCGGATGCTCAGAGCGGATCACATCGGCCGGATCGTCGTCGTCCTGGGTCTGCTGCCCTCGAGTGGCCTGACCGCCCAGATGATCGCCCCGAACCCCTACGTCGAAGTGCCCGGCGTGTGGGCCGAGCTTCCCGAGGGTCGCTCCTGGGGCGCGGTGAGCGCGATCTACCCGACGACGGACGGCAAGGGGATCTGGGTCGCGGAGCGGTGCGGAGCGAACAGCTGCATCGGCAGCGACGTCGACCCGATCTTGCTCTTCGATCTCGACGGCAACGTCGTCAGGACCTTCGGTTCCGGCATGATCGCCTGGCCGCACGGGATGTTCGTGGACCCGGAGGACAACCTCTGGGTCACCGATGCCGTGGGCTTCAACGACACGCCACCGGGGCAGGGACACACGGTCCTGAAGTTCAGCCCGGAGGGCGAGCTGTTGATGACCCTGGGAGAGCCGGGGGTCGAAGGGGACGACGAGTACCACTTCAGTCGCCCGACGGACGTGCTGGTCGCACCGAACGGGGACATCTTCGTCGCCGACGGCCACCATCACCCGTCGGGAAACCACCGGATCGTGAAGTACACGAGTGAGGGTACGTACATCACGGAGTGGGGAAGCCTCGGCTCGAACCCGGGCCAGTTTCGCGAGCCGCATGGACTGACGATGGACTCGCAGGGCCGACTCTTCGTGGCCGATCGGTACAACAACCGGTGGACGCAGTTCAGCCGCCCAAGCGGGATCTTCATCGACGGGGACGACGTGCTGTATGCCGCGGACTCCGAGTCACGCGCCAATCGGAATCCCGGCTGGCTGCGCGGGATCTATATCGGGGATGCCCGGACGGGCTGGGTGACGGCGTTCCTTCCCGACCCCGAGCCCGATCCGGAACGTGGGGGAAGCGGGGCGGAGGGGGTCGCGGTGGACGCGATGGGCAATATCTACGCGGCGGACGTCGGCACGCGGATGATCGTTAGAAAGTACGTGAAGCGAGCGAATCGGTAGGTCCACGGAAACCGAACAGCCGAAGTGAGCGTGATGAGGACAACGACGATGCGACTGGCCGGTCTGACTGCCGCCTGCCTGGTGATGGCGGCCGGACCCATGACCGCGCAGGAGCGGGGCACGCCCGAGGGCGAGTGGCGCTATTGGGGCGCCGATCAGCACAGCACCCGGTACTCGCCGCTCGACCAGATCAACGCCGAGAACTTCGAAGATCTCGAGGTCGTGTGGACCTGGCGGGGCGACAACTTCGGCCCGTCGGCCGACCCCGTCATGCGCTCCACGCCGATCTATGCGAACGGCACGCTCTACAGCGTGGCGGGAGAGCGCCGCACGGTCGTGGCGATCGATCCGGCGACGGGT
>JBDHII010000135.1:0-2942 GCA_039587515.1 Gemmatimonadota bacterium | reverse complement strand
GCGGTGATGAACCCCTTCTACCGGTACGGGGAGAAGCGGGACCTGATGGTCACGGACCTGGCCGCTTTCCGGTCGCTGTACGCGCGGGGCTGGTAGGCCCGCTCAGCCGCCGAGGCGCTCCAGCGCCTCCCGGGCCTCCGCGATCTCGGGCAGATCGGGGTCCCCGAGCCGGGTGATCGTCAGGAAGCGCTGGTAGTACACCCTGGCGCGGTCGCCTTCGCCCCGCTCGTCGTGGATGCGGGCGAGCTCGAGCGCGACGTGCGGCCGCTCGTAGTTGTAGCTGTTGCCCTCGTAGTAGCGGATCGCGTCCGTGGCGTTGCCCTCCGCCCACTCGACCTCGGCCAGAGCGCTGCGCCCCAGCTGGCCACTGTTACTGGCACGCGTCACCAGCGGCCTCAGGAGGCGGCGTGCCTCGACGACGTCGCCTCGCACCGCAGCGATCGTCCCTTCCACGGCATCGGCATGCTCCTCGATCGTGCGGCGCACGTCCCCCTCCGCCTCGCTCGCCCGCGCCCGCAGCAACCGGAGCGACTCCTGCGCCCCCGCCTCGTTACCGCTGCGGGCGAGACCCCACCCCACGAAGAGATGGCACATCCCGGAGAAGGCCGGCTGTTCGCACATCTCGGGCGTCACGGCCGACGGCCCGAGCACCTCGCCGGCCGTGGACCAAATGCCGAGCATGAAACCCAGCGCGACCCCCTGGTTGCCCCTGGAGACGTTGAGCGAGTCCGTCAGCCGATAACCGCGACGGAGCTGGCCCTGGCCGACCAGGTTGTAGAGGATCCACTGGTGGTCGTCTCCGCCCGGCCTGCGGCGGTTCGCCCACTGAAGGTCGAAGAGCCGGTCCCAGCGGTCCTGGTGCACGGTGTACGCGGTACGGATGTCGGACGCGACACGGACGGGGGCCTCGAGCGAACGGGCCACGGCCTCGGCGGCCTCCGCAGAATCACCGAGGAGCAGGGGAATCACGAGCTCGTCGTCCGCCGCGGCCTCGGTGGCCCCGACGACGTCCATGTAGCGAGCCAGCCTCGCCTCGGCATCCGCGCGGTCTCCGGAGGCCACCGACAGCTCGAAGGCGTGCACCTGGTACGGACCGAACCGGGGCGCGAGCTCGATGGCCCGGTCGAAGGCGCCGACCGCTTCGTCGATGCCGGCCATCCCCGCATCCTTCCCGACGTGGTAGACGAACTCCCCGAGCATGAACCACATCTCGGCATCGCTCGGATACCGTCGTACGGCTGCCCGCATCTCCTGCAGATAGCTCGGCTCACCATTGCCCATGCGGTCGCCGGCCTCCACCAGGATGCGCTCCCGGGCCGGGAGCCGGTCCAGGAGCGCCATCGAACGGTCCGACGCGAGGGCCGCCCCGGCGGAGCCGATGTCCTCGAGCCACCCATAGGAATCCGAGAGCCGGAACCAGGCGAGCGCGAACAGTGAGTCCTGCGTGACGGCCCGCTCGTAGGCGGCTACCGCCGTCGCGAAGTCGGAGCGACGGTAGGCGGCCTCACCCTCCAGGTACGCACGCAGGGCGGGCAGCGAGGGCGTCGTCATCGCCTCCATCCGCTCGGGCTGGATCAGGTCGCCGCCGGACGAGCCGATCAGATCGCGGGCCAGCTGGACCGAGAGCCCGCCCGCGATCGCGATCACGCTGTCGGCCGGTCCTTCCTGAACGGCCTGCACGACCTCTTCCCGATTGGTCAGGTCGTAGATATCCGCGCTGACCCGGATTCCGGCGGGGCTGCCCACGAGGTTGCCTACGAGCGCATAGCGAGCCCCCGTCTGAGCCGCGACCCGCAACGCCGTCTCCAGATCCGGGCTCTCACCTGCGGTAACCTGCTCGCGCCAACGGGCCAGGGTCGTCCGGGCGTCGATCGTCCGCAGCCCGCCGACGCCGTCGAGGTTGGTCGCCAGAAGGTCCACCATGCCTTCGCGCCAGAGCTCCAGGTCCGGCCCCGTGACGTCGAAGGGCACGATCGCCAGCCCCGCGGGGCTCTCGTCCGCCCCAGCCGGCGTCGGTCCGATCCCGACCGGCGTGCGGTTGAAGGCGACCCACATACCGGCGCCGCCGAAGAGGAGGGACAACGCCACGACGCCACCCAGGATCGCCCGGCCCCACGTCAGGTGGGGAATGCGGCCCTGGCTCAGGCTCTTCACGACGTCGGCCGGCGCGACCTGCCAATCGGTCGGGACCTCTCCGGCCTCTTCTCGCGCCGTCGTCTGCGGGAGGGACTGCACGAGGGCGGTAGCCGCCACGACCACGAGGCCGATGAGGAGCAGGAGCAGTGCGACCGGCCCCACCCAGCTCGGCAGCTCCACCAGCCCGGAGACGACTTCGACGATCTGGAGCACACCCCAGGACACGCCCAGGTAGACCACGAGGACCTGGACGATGCGCGCGCGGCGAAGGCGCTCCCACAAGGACGGTTGGCTCATGGGCGCCAAGGTATGCTGCGGCGGGGCCCGAAGGAAGAATGATTCTCGGAAGGCACGCTCCGGGTTATCCGAGTCATAGCCATCCGTGACGAGATGAGCGATGTTGCTCCGCGATTTCAGCAATACAGGTTCGGCGCTGCTCTCCGCACGGCCCTGACGGCAAAACGTCCACGCCCGAAAGGCTTTGGCTTGCTTGCGCACGCGCCCCGGGAGGCTGGCTGACGGGAATGAGGACGCCCGTCGCGTTGCGCTTGTCTTCGCTGTAGGAGCGCTGCTCGTTTCCTGCACCGCTACCGTCCAGGAGGATGAATCCATGGGATCCGAAGAAGCGAGCGGAACGACGGCTCGGCAACAACTGATCGAAGTCTGGGAAGATCACATGGCCGGCGAGTTTTCGACGAAGAGTGTCGAGGACACGATGGCGACGATGATCGAAGGCGCCCACATCAACCATATTCCGACGATGACCGGGGGCACGGGTCTCGACGCGATCGCGGCTTTCTACGGCA
>JBDHII010000134.1:0-3455 GCA_039587515.1 Gemmatimonadota bacterium | reverse complement strand
GCCGGCGGCGCGGGGGGCTCCTCGGTCATCAGGTACTCGAGCCGCTCGATGTAGGCGCGCTGCAGGTTCCGCCGGTAGGTGTCGATCGCGTCTCCGTCGTCGAGCTCGGAGAAGACGCCGTCGCGCAGGTCGTCCATGTACTCGACCAGCGGGTAGGCGCCCGCGTCGAAGACCTCGGACTCGATCATCCGCTGCATCCGACGGGGGTCGAGCATCTGGTTGAGGAAGGAGACCTGCCGCCCGCGCACACGCTCCAGGGCTCCGGCATGCTCGATGCGACGCATGATCTCCTTGTCGGCGAGCCACGTAGGGGACTCGAAGACTTCGGAGATCACGAACTGCACCGCCTCCTCCTGCTTGTCGCGCAGGACGGGCGTGTAGATCGGCTCGCCCTGATCGGTGGACTTGCTGTTCTGGTAGCGACCACCCACGAGGGTCGTCACGTGGCCAACGTACCGGCTCCACTGACCCACCAGCTCTCCATAGAGCTCCTCGAGGTCGTCGAAGTTCTCGCCCGGAGTGGCCGTCCAGTCGACCAGATTGGGCGCGACGCGCTTCAGGTTGGCGATCCCGTACCCGGACGACTTGACCGGATCGTCGCCCATGTCCTCGGTCTGGGCGTCGGGGTTCCAGCCCGTGCTCGACCCGAACCGATACACCCGATCGTCCGCCCGCGCCATGATCCACTCGTCGAGCGTGGCCTTCTCGTCGTCAGGGGTCGCAGCACCGGGGATCGCCCGGTATCCCCAGTTGATCGAGTAGTGGTCGTAGGGACCGATCTTTCGGATGTAATCCGTCGGCTCGAGGCCGTCCCCGGGCTGAGCCACGTAGTTTTGACGCGCGTAGTCCATCACGGACGGCGAGACGCCCATCCGGCGTGCGAAGCTCGCGACTCTGAGGGAGTCCGTCGGGTAGGAGGACGAGCCGATCATGTTGTGCGGAAGCCCGAGCGCGTGCCCGATTTCGTGCGCGATCACCTGACGGACGGTCTCGCCCATCAGCTCGTCGGGCATGTCGAGAGACTGCGCGGCGGGGTTCGACGCGCCCGTCTCCAGCATCAGCCGGTTACGGTACGAGCGCAGGTGGTTGTGGTACCAGACGATGTCGCTCTCGATGATCTCTCCGGTACGCGGATCCGAGACCGAGGGGCCCATGGCGTTTCGGACCATGCTCGCCGCCCACCGCACGACCGAGTACCGGGCGTCTTCAGCTGCCCACTCCGGATCCTCCTCCGGGGTCGGTGGCGTCATGGCGACGATCGCGTTGCTGAATCCCGCCGTCTCGAAGGCGGCCTGCCAGTCCTCCACGCCCTGGCGCACGTAGGAGCGCCACTTCTCCGGAGTCGCCTGGTCGATGTAGTAGACGATCGGCTTGACGGGGTCGACGACCTCCCCTCTCGCGTATGCGGCCGGATCGCTGGGTTCGAGACGCCAACGGCGTATGAAGGTCTGCTCGGCGGCCTTGAGCTCGTCGAGCCCGAAGTTCACCTGCGAGATCGAGAAATAGCCCACCCGGTCGTCGGCCTTGCGCGGCATCATCGGGTCGAGGGGCAGAAGCACCATCGACTGGTGCATCTCCATCGAGATCGTGCCGGTGCCGGCGTCGGCAGGGGGCGCACCCGCTTCGAAGGTCAGCGTGTGGCGGACGTCGACGTTGAGCGGATAGCTCCGCACGTAGTTGATGAAGCTCCGGTCGGAGTCGAGGCGTCGGACCTGGTAGGTCCGACGCTGATTCGCCGACATGCCCGAGAGAGCCGGCGTGTCACCCGCGTAGAAGTCCGTAACGTCGATGACGACTTCCCCCGATTCCGGCTCCACGGTCTCGATGTCGAAGGCACCGAGGATCGGCGCGAAGTTGTTGCGAACCACCGACTCGAAGATCGGCAGCGAGTCGGCAGCCACCTGGTTGAAGGACACCTTGCGCAGCAGCATCTGGTCGCCGCGTCGCTCCCAGCGGAGCACCTGTTCCGCCACCTTGGCGCCCGACACGGTGAAGCCTCCGAAGCCGGCGGGCACCCGACCGATGCGGGTGATGAGCAGCATGTCCGCGTTGTAGAGCGAGTCGGGAATCTGGAAGAAGTAGTCCTCGCCGACCTTGTGGACGGTGAAGAGTCCCTCGTCGGTCTCGGCCTCTTCGGTGACGACTTCGCTGAACGGCTTCAGGTCGTCGCCGCGTTGGGGTGCAGCGGATCTCGACTCCCAGGTCTGTGCGGCCACCTCCTGACCGTCCGGCATCGATGCCGGGGCCGGACGATTGCCTCTGTAGGCGCCGCAGCCGGCGGTGGTGAGGGTGAGTGCTAGAATCCAAAACCGGCTGGCGATGCTCATTTCCGGACGTGCTCCATGGTCGGACGCTTCAGCTGTGTTCGCTGCTTGGTGCATGTGAGGACCCACAGGGTCAATCCAAGCCGTCTCGCACGCAAGGGCCGAGGGCGTAGCGCCGCGTGAGGATGGGGTATCGACGATTCGGGGGAAGCGAGCCAGGGGTCGAGTGCGCTGCTTTGTCTTACTCGAGCGCCCGGGCCAGGACGCGCACCCGCTCCATTTCCGCCGCTCCGCCCCCGACCTCGGAGAGAAGCGCGGCGTAAGCGGCGAGCTCGGCCAGCTCCATCCGATTCGCAGCCGTCTCGACGTCGGCACCGACGGAGACCGCACCGTGCTGTCGTAGCAGCACGACTCCGGCTCCACCGGCAACCGCCTCGCCCACCGCGCGACCCAGCTCATCCGATCCGGACGTGAGCAGGGGAAGCAGGACCACTTCGGAGGTCGCCAGCCGTAGCTCGGGGAGCAGCCCGGCGATGTCGAAGCCTCGGATGCCGGCCGCGATCAGGGCCGGGGCGTGGGTGTGCACGACCCCCCCGACGGGCGTGGGTGTGCACGACCCCCCCGACGGACGGGGAAGCGCGATAGCTCTCCCGATGGAAGGGATACTCCGAGCTTGCGAGAGACGCCTCCTCGGGGGTCGCGTCGAGCGGCAGCTCCACGATCTCGTCCGGTGTGAGCCGGCCTTTGTGCGTGCCCGTCGACGTGATCAGGATTCGACCGTCTCCCAGGCGTGCGGAGAGGTTCCCGGCGGTGCCCGCGATCAATGCCGATTCCCAGAGCTCGCGCCCGACCCTGACGAGCGCCGTCCGCAGCTCGGTTCCCTCCTTCGACCGTCTCACCCGGAGCTCCGCTCTGCGGCGGCCGCCGCGACGGCATTCCGTAGCGCTTCCGGGAAGGGGGCGCGACAGGCGCCCTGCTCGGTGACGATACCCGTCACGAGTGCCGCGGGCGTCACGTCGAAAGCGGGGCTCCAGACCTGCGCGTCGGCAGGCGCGGTTTTGCTTCCGAAGCCCTGCCGGACCTCGTCTGCCGAGCGATGCTCGATCGGGATTTCGGCCCCGCTGGGTGTCTGGAGGTCGATCGTCGAGGTCGGGGCCAGCGCGTAGAACGGCACGTCGTGGTTACGCGCGA
>JBDHII010000063.1:0-17324 GCA_039587515.1 Gemmatimonadota bacterium | reverse complement strand
GGCGGGATCGTCCATCCAGGGTGGACGCACCTCTCCGTCCACTACTCGCGCCAAAAAGGAGATGCCCAAGTCGCTTCCCGACCCATCGGATAGGCCGGCTTCGCCTTCCTGCGCGATCCGAGACGCGAGGGCCTCGACTCGGCCGAGGGCTTCGAAGACCTGGCTTCTGGCCTCCTGGACCACGGCGCGCCGCTCGTCCGCCAGGCGGCTTTGGCGCAGCTCACGCTCCTGGGAGATCAGGCGGACCCCGACCCCGACCAGGACCGCGGAGGGTAAGACCACCGCAGCCAGAAAGAGTCCCAACCTCCGACGGTGCGAGGACGACAGCGCCATGAAACTCCCGCGTTCGATCCACGTTCAACCTAGCGAGAGGCTATGGGTCGAATGTCATGAAATCGCAAGATGTGGGCAGGTAAACTACCTCGCGCCCTCGATCGCCGTCTTCAACCCATCGAGCCCGGTCAGCAGAGCCCTCATTTCGCCCACGGATATCTCGTATTGGCCCATGCGCTCGTTCTGGAACCTCACCCACGCGCGTCGTACGGGTATCTGCACCGGGCCGTGAGTGTTCAGGCTGCGACCGGGCCGTCGGTCGCCGGTCCAAAACGAAGCGTTCGCGTCACCAGTGGACGGCCAGTCGGGTTGCGCAGCGACGATGGGAAGCACGTGATCGTAATAGAGGGCCAACGCCTTCGTCTGTTCTTCGACCGCATCGGCGATGCGATCGTGCAGTCCCGCCAGCCCCGTGCGGAGGGCCGGATCGGTGATCGACGCGAGTCTGCCCGAAGAGATCATCGCGTCCACGGCCCCGAGTGACGGGTTCAAGGTCGGATAGTTGTCGACCAGCCATAAAACGGTGTCGGGAGTGCTGAAGAGGGACCCCTCCGGTAGATCCTCCATCTCGCTGAGCAGGGAGCTCCCGGCCGAGGTCATGCGCTCCATGAGGTCGATGTGGAACAAGAGACGGCCTCGGTTCACGTCGATTTCGACGGCGACATTCTCGAGCTCTTGCTGCAGAGCTCTCCGCGATGCGGCATCGTCCCACCAGGCGTCGAGCGCGAACGCCAACAGGATGCTGCCCACGATCACCACACCTTCCACGAAGATGCGGAGCCAGGGGATTTGGCGGGTGGGCGAGGTCATGGCGCCACCATAACCTCACGCCCCGGGAGGCGCATCTCGGGAGGGGTGGACGGGAGGTGGGGAGGCTGCACGCGATGGCTGCAGATTTCCGGTCCCCCTCACCAACCCAATCGCTCGTCGAGAGCGTTCAGGTATTCCCGCACGAACCGCGCCGAGCGCCCGAAGTCGATGTCCTCGTCCTCGCTGAACGTCTCCGCGTTCGCGTCGACGCGGACGCGCCCCTCTCGCAGCTCGGTCACGACGACCACGAGCACGTGACCCTTGAAGTCCCAGATCGTGGGTCCGCTCCGGGCGCGGATCCGGCCATGCTCCCGCTCGGTCTCGGTCAGCGCCATGCCCGCGTCGTCGACGGATGCGACGGCGGCCTCCCAGACGTCATCGAACGCGAGCTCGTAGACCCGAGAACGCTCCTCGAGGGGCATGTTGTACGTCGTCGCGCACCCGCCCAGTACCAGTGCGCTCATCACGGTCGCAGCAGCCAGCCTCATCTTCGTATCCCCCCTTCCTGAGGAGACGAAGGGCAAGGGGTATGCCGAGACGGCGGAAGATCGAAAAGCCGCGATGCGCCTGGCTTTTCGGGGTGGTGCGTAGCGTCGGGGCAGGCATTCGGTCGTCCTCTGGAAGGGACAACCAGGGTCGGTGAGGGGATGAGCGCTCGAGTCGATCGGAGTCGCATACCGAGCCCCACTCTCGTCGGACCGCCGTTTATGCCAATGGTCCGGTCTCTCCTCAAGCTCGGTGCGGACCGCCGAGACGTCGCGAAGGCTGTCGCTGCCTCGGTATAGTTCCTTGAACAAAGCCGGGTAGGTACCACCGAGTCGCCGGCAAGCTTGCGAAGTGCGCTTCACGGCGACCATGGTGGCGCCCAGGAGAGCTGCAGCCCTTGAGACGGTGACAGACCGAAGAGCTGGGGAGGTCGAGTGCAAACCGTGGCGCCCACCCGTTGGTTCGAACGGACCAAGGTGTCCAGGTTGCTTGCGAGGGGTCTCTCCGTAGGGTTCTCGGTCGCGTGCGCTTCCGCACCGGGTACCGCTCCCGCGCTGTACGGGCAGGAAGGGTCCGGGGATCCCCTGGCGACGCAGCAGTCGAAGCTCAGGGCAGCAGAGACGATGGGGCAGGGTGAGGCTCCGTTCCTCCTCATCCCCGAATACTCCACGGTGAAGGTGATGCCCCATGGAGCGCCATTCAGGGGCATGCCCGGCGAGCCTCTCCAGGTTGCCCTTGCCCGTGGAGAGACGGAGGCCGCCCAACTCATCGTTGCACCTCTGAACCAGGAGCTCTCGGGGGTCACGTTCAAGGTCTCCGAGCTGCGGGGGCCCGGGGGTGAGGTCTTCCCCGCCGACGCGATTGACCTGGAGGTGATGGGGTACGTCCGAACCGACTCGGTCCCAAAGCTGACCTACCCGGTGGAACGGCGCGGCTGGTTCCCCGATCCGATCCTGCCCTTCGTGGACCGCTTCGACGTCGAAGCCGATCGGGTGCAGTCGCTCTGGCTGACCGTCCGAGCCCCGGTCGGCCAGCGTCCGGGGAGCTATTCGGGTCTCGTGGAGGTGTCCCCGGAGAACGCGGAGTCTCGAACGACCGCGGTTGCGCTGTTTCCGCAGCACCTCGAGAAGATCTACGGCGCTGCCTGGGGTGACTCGCTCTGGTGGAAGTATGCCGACTTCCTCTTTGCCCATCGATTGGACATGGACAACCCCTACCGGGAGTCGGAGCCACCACCGAGCGTGGAACGAATCCGGCGTCTCGTGGCCCTGGGACAGCAGCGCTGGGGCCTGTATTACGTCCGTCAGCCCGGAGAGGGATGGAGCAGCATCGGCCCGGACGCCTCGGAGTACGACGACTACATCGATGGAGTCATCGAGGAGGCGCGCCTCCGCCTGGCCGTGCTCGAGGAGGCCGGTGCACGCGACCTGGCCTACATCTATCTCTACGACGAGGTCCGCGAGCAGCACTGGGAAAAGCTGCGAGAGACGGCTGAACGCGTGCGGCGCGAGCTCCCGGGAGTGCCGGTGCTGACGAGCGCCTTCGACGTCGGTCTCGGGGCCGACTCCGGTCTGGACGACGTGATCGACGAGTGGGTCCAGATCATCGCGCACTTCCATCGGCCGGCAGAGAAGGCCCAGATCGATCGGGCGCGGGCGAATGGGGAACGGGTCCACTGGTACACGACGATCTGGCCGCCTCGTCCCTACCCGAACTTCTTCATCGAGTACGACGCCATCGAGGCCCGGCTGCTCATGGGCGCGATGACGCAGAAGTACCGTCCGGACGGCTTCGGCTACTGGGCCATCAACTTCTGGTTCGCGACGGATGGGCAGCGGCTGTTGACCGAGGGGCCCTACACCGACTGGAATCCCCTCACCTTCGGCTCCAGCAATGGGGAGGGGGGCTGGATCTATGCCGGAGAGGACGGCCCCATCACCTCCATTCGCTTCGAAAACTTCCGGGACGGGCTCGAGGACTTCGAGTACTACCGACTTCTCGAGAAGGCGATCGACCGAGCCGAGGAGAGAGGGGTCCCCGAGGCGGAGCTGGAGGCGGCGAGAAGCCTTCTGGCGGTTCCTGCCCACGTCGTGAGGACCCTCACGGACTTCACGCGCGAGCCGGAGGTGCTCGCACACCACCGGATGCAGGTCGCGGAGGCGATCCAACGCCTGAACCGCTGACTCGGTGTTCGCTTCCGCGAGCGGGGGAGTCAGGTATCGTCGTCGTCCCCTTCCGCCGATTGTCTCGGCCTCCTCCAGGGGTACAGCAGCACGGCGGGGATCGCGAAGAGCAGTGCAGCTACCCCCCCCTCCAGGGATGGCTCGATGACGGCCGTCACCAGGAGCAGGCCCGAGTAGGCGAAGAAGGGCACGGCAAGGATCCGGCGGAGCAACCTGATCATGTTTCGGCTCCCCGAGTGGGCAGTTTGAACGCCACCATAACCTCGCGCCCCGGGTGGCGCATCAGCGGATTCAGGGGTGCTTGCGCCGGCCACTCGCGGCGGCCGATTATGAGCCACGATGTCGGATCAGCCGCGCCCCGTCTGGGCTCCGCCCCTCACGGGCTCGGACCCGTAAGCGCGAATGTCGTTTTGGCACGGTGCCAAAGAAGGGAGATGGTGGATCATGGCAATGACGCTGGAGCAGCTGCGCGACCAGATTCGCGGAGAGGTGGTCGTCCCCGGAGATGACGCCTACGACGAGGCCCGGTCGGTCCACAACGGGATGTTCGACCGTCGACCGGCTTCGGTCGTGCGAGTGGCCAATGCCGGGGACGTCATGGCGACGGTCCGGTACGCGCGCGAAAACGGGCTCGACCTCGCGCTCCGGGGTGGAGGGCACAGCGGTCCCGGGTTCGGGACGGTCGACGAAGGGGTCGTGATCGATTTTTCTCGCATGCGCTCTGTCCGGGTCGACCCGGACAGATCGACGGCTCGTGCCGAGCCCGGCGCGACCTGGGGTGACTTGAACAGCGCGACCTACGCCTTCGGCCTGGCCACCCCGGGCGGCATCATCTCGACGACCGGGATCACGGGTCTGACGCTGGGAGGAGGCATCGGATACCTGACGCGCGGCTTCGGCCTCTCCCTCGACAACCTGATTTCCGCCGACGTCGTGACGGCGGACGGACGTTTTCTGGTCGCCAGCGAGGACGAGAACACCGACCTCTTCTGGGCGCTTCGCGGAGGTGGCGGGAACTTCGGGGTGTGCACGTCGCTCGAGTATCGGCTTCACCCGGTGAAGGACGTCTATTGGGGTCCGATGTTCTTCGAGATCGAGGAGACGGAGAACATCCTTCGGTTCTACCGGGAGTACATCAAGGACGCGCCGGAGCAGATGGGCGTCTTCCCGGGCTTCCAGATCGCTCCTCCGCTGCCGTTCATCCCCGAGGAGCGCCACGGGGACATGTTTGCAGTGCTCGTAGCGTGCTGGGCCGGTTCGCTGGACCGGGGAGAGGCCGAGTTCAGGCCCTTCCACGAAGTGGCCGAGGTGAAGGCGGAGATGGTGGGCCCGGTCCCGTTCCCGGCGATCAACATGGCCTTCGACGGCCTCTTTCCGAAGGGGCTTCGGCAGTACTGGAAGGGCAACTTCGTCAGGGAGCTCACCGATGAGGCCATCGCTGCCCACGTAGCGCACGGCCCCAAGGCTCCCACGGCGAGCTCCACGATGCATCTCTACCCGATCGACGGTGCCTGCCATCGGGTGGCTCCCGACGCCACGGCGTTCGGGCACCGCGACGCGAACTTTTCGATGGTCATGTTGGCGGGGTGGGACGATCCGGCCGACGACGAGGCCAACGTCCAATGGGTCCGTGACTACTCCGACGCGGTCGCTCCACACTCGCAGGAGGGTGGGTACGTGAACTTCATGGACGACGACGACGATGATCGGGTCAGGGCCAACTACGGCGCGAACTACGACCGGCTCGTCGAGGTCAAGCGGAAGTACGATCCCGACAACGTCTTCCGCGTGAACCAGAACATCAGACCCTGATCCGGGCCCTCAACTCGGAGATCCACACCTACTGGAGGAGGAAGCCGAAATGCTCATGGTTCGAGACGTCGTGTACTGCAAGGCAGGCAAGGTGCGTCCGATGGTCGAGAAGTTCCTGGCTACGGCGAGACTGGTGGAGCGGAAGGGACTGGGCACGGCGAGAGTCTATACCGACGTGAGCGCGGAGCGGTATTGGACGGTCGTCGGTGAATTCGACGTCGAGAGCCTCGAGGCCTTCCAGGCCATAGGCAAGGGAGACGAAGCGGAGGAGTTCGCGGAGATCTGGGAGGGGTACCACGACCTGGTGGACCATGGTCGGAGGGAGATCTATACCGTCGAGGGTTGAGCGGAGGCACCCACGATGACAGGCGCGTAGGGCACGTCCCCCGGGTCGCATCGCACCGGCGGCCCGCGCCCCGGCCTGAAAGCCACGCCGAGTCGCCTCGAAGGATGCCGATGAGCTGAGCCCGGCTGGCGTAGGGCGGGCCGACCGCCCAGGTTGGGTCGAGGCACCCCCGACCGAAGGATCCCCGTGCAGACCCTGCTTTCTGACCTCCGGCATGCGCTCCGCAGTTTCCGCCGGAGTCCCGCCCTGCCGACCCTCACCGTCCTCGCACTCGGCCTCGGAATCGGCGCGAATACGGCGGTCTACAGCGCAGCCGATCAGCTGGTCCTCCGATCCCACAGGATTCCCGAGCCGGGTCGCGTCGTCCAAATCTGGGACCGGTATCCGAACGAGGATCCGGGGAACGAGATTCAGATCAGCGTCCCGAACTACGAGGACTATGCTGCGCAGCAGCGGGTGTTCGAGCATTTCGCAGTCTTTCAGCCGGGATCCGGCTACGTCGAGGCCGACGGCAGGCTCGAGTCGCGTCCGGTCCTGAGCGCCTCCCACGAGCTGCTGCCGATTCTGGGCGCCAACCCGGTCGTGGGCCGGGGATTCCTGCCGGAGGAGAGCGAACCCGGGGTCGGACCCCTCGTCGTCATCTCGCACGGAGTCTGGCAGGAGCATTACGGGGGCGCCCCAAACGTCGTCGGGCAGACCATCGATCTGACGCTCTGGAAGCAGAGCGCACGCGCCTACGTGCCCGAGCCGTACGAGGTCGTCGGTGTCTTGCCCGAGGGGTTTCGGATGCCGCCGATCAAGCTTCGAGATCGGTACGTGGCCCCGGCCACGCCCGACTTCGTTCTCCCCCTGGGGCTCTGGGAGTGGGGGCGAGGGAATCGCGGGATGTATGCCTTCCGCGCCCTCGGCCGGCTCGCACCGGGGCGGCAGCTGTCGGAGGCCAGGGTGGAGATGAACGGGATCGCCTCCCGCATCGCACGGGCGAACCCGGATACCAACGAAGGCTACTCGGTGGCGGTCACACCGCTCGAGACGCTTTCCCGGGATGCATACGGCCAGCAGGTCCTCTTGCTGTGGGGTGCGGCGGTCCTGCTCCTCCTGATCGGCTGTGCCAACGTCGCCGCCCTCCTGATTGGAAGGGCGGTCGCCCGCGAGCGTGAGCTGGCGATCCGAAAAGCGCTCGGCGCCGGTTGGGGTCGGGTCCTCCGGCAGCTCTTGGCCGAGAGCGGCCTCCTTGCCCTCGCGGGCGGACTGGCCGGACTGGTGCTCGCCTTCGCGGGGCTGCGCCTCCTCGGTGGATTGGCACCGGCCGGGCTCGAGTCCATCCAGGCGATCGGTCTCGACGTGCGGGTCTTCGGGTTCGCGATCCTCATGTCGATCCTGACGGTGGTGTTGTTCGGCGTCGGACCGTCGCTGGTGGCGGCCCGGCTCGACGTGAACCACTCGATCAAGACGGGAGGCCGGACCGCGGCCGCGGGGGGGCTTCGATCGATCCGCTGGCTGGTTACGGGAGAGGTGGCGCTCGCCTTCGTGCTCCTCACGACGGGCGGGCTCCTATGGGCGAGCCTGGCGAACATGCTCCAGACCGACCCCGGCTTCGACGCGGAAGGCCGGTATCTGGTCAGTACGGCCGCCTTCCTACCCGGCCTGACGAAATTCAACACCGGTGAAGACCACCGGCGGCTCTTCGCCGAGATCCAGGAAGCACTCGAGGCTCTACCCGGCGTGACGCGCGTGGCACTGACCGGCAACCCGCCGCTGAGTGGACGCGTCGCGAGCGCCGACTTCTCCCCTGGCGATCGTCCGCTCATTCCTCCGGAAGAGCGACAGAGCGTCGAATGGATGCGGGCCACCCCGGGGTACTTCGCGACCATGGGCATTCCGCTCCTCGAGGGCCGTGAGCTCGAGCCGGCCGACCTCGGACGCCGAGAGCCCGGGGCCCCGGGGGAGCCACTTCCGGAGATCCCGATCCTGATCAGCGAGGCCCTCGCCCGACTGTACTGGCCCGACGAATCGGCCGTCGGGAAGGTCGGGTACTATGGGATCCAGGATCCTGCCACGGTCGAGGGTGGGAGCTATGAGACCGGATGGGACACGCGTTACCCCATGCCCTTCCCGCTGCGTGTGGTCGGCGTGGTCGGGAACGTGAATCAGCTGAGCGTGGACGATCCCCCCCGGAGACAGTTCTACACCGGGGGAACGCGTGTCCAGCATATCGTCATCCAGGCCCGGGGCGACGCGGTGGCGTTGCTCCCGCGGATCAGGAGCACGATCGAAGGCGTGGACGCCGAGCTCGATGTCGTGTCGGCGATGCCGTTCGGGGACCGCGTCGACGCCGTGGCGGCCGAGGCACGCTTTCAGTTCTTCCTGATCGGGGCGTTCGCCTTCCTCTCGACGGTGATGGCTGTGCTCGGTCTCTTCGGCGTGATGGGCTACTCCGTGCGGCAGCGGATGCGCGAGATCGGGATACGCATATCGATCGGGGCGTCGAACGAAGAGGTGCAGAGAATGATCCTCCGCCAGGGTGCGCGCCTGGTGGGGATCGGCATCGCTCTCGGCCTCTTCGGATCCTGGGCGATGGGACGGCTCGTGCGAGGACTCCTCTTCGGGGTGGGTCCATTCGCCCCGGGTATTCTCGCCGCCTCGGTGGTCGTCATGGCCGTGGCCGCGCTGATCGGGTGCGTGCTGCCGGTTCGCCGGGCCGGGCGGGTGGATCCCGTGGCGATCCTGCGGGCGGATTAGCAGGAAGGGCGCACACGACTAGACGACCTCGTGTCCTTCGAGCGCGAGGTCGCCACGGGGGACTGCAGCATTGCCGGCAAGCGTGACTCGGCCGGTGGTGAAGCATGAACAGCGCTCCCGTCTTGCCCGCCAAAGCGCTGTGTAGAATGTTCCCGTCCATCCAATCCTCACCACCGACGGCTACCCTGTGTCCGACCCCACCGACCGACTGAACGAGGCCCTCTCGGGCCGCTACCACATCGAACGAAAGCTCGGCGAGGGCGGGATGGCGACGGTCTATCTGGCCGACGACCTGAAGCACGACCGCAAGGTCGCGCTCAAGGTGCTCAAGCCCGAGCTGGCCGCAGTGGTCGGGGCGGACCGCTTTCTGGCCGAGATCAAGACCACGGCGAACCTTCAGCACCCGCACATCCTTCCACTGTTCGATTCGGGTGAGGCGGATTCGTTCCTCTTCTACGTGATGCCGTACGTGGAAGGCGAGACTCTGCGCGAGCGGATCAACAGGGAGAAGCAGCTACCGATCGAAGAGGCCCTCGGCATCGCGACCGCGGTGGCCGCCGCGCTTCAGCACGCGCACGACCGCGGCGTGATCCACCGCGACATCAAGCCGGCGAACATCCTGCTCCAGGACGGACAGCCGGTGGTGGCCGACTTCGGAATCGCCCTCGCGGTCGGAGCAGCCGGGGGCAGTCGCTTGACCGAGACCGGTCTGTCGGTCGGCACTCCGTACTACATGTCACCGGAGCAGGCTACGGGTGACCAGGGCATAGCGCCTTCCAGCGACACGTATTCTCTTGCCGCGCTGCTGTACGAGATGCTGACGGGTGATCCACCCTACATCGGGAGCACCGCGCAGGCGGTGCTCGGCAAGATCATCCAGGGCGCGCCCGTTTCGGCGACATCGATTCGGTCGTCGATCCCGGCCAACGTGGACGCTGCCATTCGGAAGGCGCTCGAGAAGCTGCCTGCGGATCGCTTCACTCGAGCGCAGGATTTCAGCCAGGCGCTCGCCAATCCGAGCTTCCGGCATGGGGCCGAGGCGGTGTCGACCCACGCCCCTGGATCCAGCAACCGAGTGACCGTGGCGATGGCGGGGGTCGCCGTCGGATTCGCGCTCCTTTCGGCGTGGGCGCTCACACGCCCCGAGCCACCCAAGTCGGTACGACGCTATTCACTCGCGGTCACCGAGGGCCAGTTTCCCAGTGAGTGGCTCAGTCTTTCGGCCGATGGATCGGCCATGGTCATGACCTACTTCGACGAGAGAAACCAGCCCCGGCTCTGGCTGCGGCGGTGGGCGGAGTTGGCCCCCACGCCGGTTCAGGGAGCGGAGGGCACGACCGTCGATCCCGTAGTCTCTCCTGACGGCAGCGAGGTGGCGTTCACGGAGCAGGGGGAGCTCAAGGTTTCGCCGCTCGCCGGTGGGATTGTGAGGACCCTGGCGGAGGATGCGAGCTGCTGCGCCCGGTGGGGTAGCGACGGCTTCATCTACTTTGCGGCGACGAACAACCTGATTCATCGGGTGCCGGCAGGCGGTGGCGAGGTCGAGCCGGTTACGACGTCCCTGCCTGAAGACGACGGGGAGCACGGGTACTTCGAGGTCATGCCGGACGGAGACTCGGGGGTCTTCTCGGTCTTCTCGAACCCGCCCCGCATCGAGGCGTTCAGGATGTCGACGGGTGAGCGAAGGGTGATCACGGTGGGGCTCAGAGGATACGTCACATCGACCGGGCACCTGGTCTTCGGGACGCTCGAGGGGCAGATCCTCGGCGCACCGTTCGATGCAGACGCGCTGGAACTCACCGGGGATCCCGTCCCCCTCGTAGAGGGAGTCGGGGTCAGCGCCAGCGAAGACGTGATGTACACACTGTCCGGGAACGGGACTCTCCTTTATTGGGCCGCGGCCAGGAGCGCCGCGGAGAGTGAGATGATCTGGGTGACACGGTCGGGCGAGGTTACGACCGTGGATCCGGAGTTCACGTTCAACCCGGGCGGGGACAACGCGTCGTGGAGACTGTCACCCGACGGGAGGAGGGTGGCGTACCAGGACAACCGTGAGTCAGGCGGAGACATCTGGATCAAGGACCTGGACCGCGGCCCCGTGTCCCGCCTCACCTTCGACGCCGTCTCCGATCGGGCCCCGGAATGGTCGGCCGATGGTGAGTCCGTGATGTTTCTGTCGGACCGATCCGGCTCGGGTCCGGATCTTTGGGCCCAACGGGCAGACGGCACCGGGGAGCCGACGCTGCTGGTCGAGCTGGACGGAAACCCGATGAGCTTCACCACGAGCCCTGACGGCGAAAGGGTCGTCTATCGGGTAGCCGCCTCACCGACCCGGGACATCTTCATGCAAGGGCTCACCGACAGCGTGGCGACGGCGATGGCTGCGGCGGAAGACACCGACGAGAACGCTCCCACCATCTCTCCCGACGGACGGTGGGTGGCCTATGTATCCGACGAGACCGGCGAGCCCCTGGTGTACGTCCGGCCGTTCCCCAACATCGATGAAGGCCGCTGGCAGGCATCCGCGGGTAGCGGAGGGTCACCGCTCTGGTCGCACAGTGGGAGAGAGCTGTTCTACGCCACCGCGAGTGGTCTCGTGGCAGCTCAGATCGAGACCACGCCCAGTTTCCGCGTCGTGGAGCATGAAGCGCTGTTCAGGTTCCCGGCAGGGGTCGTACCTCAGGTCGTGAAAGGGTGGTACGACGTCGATCTCGGCGACGAGAGGTTCCTGATGGCTCGGCCGGCTCAGTTCGGTACGGACGAGTCAGAGAGTCGAGTCGAGCTGATCCTGGTCGAGAACTTCCTCGAGGAATTGAAGGTTCGGGTACCGAACTGATGTGACGCCCGATCCGCCCGGACGCGTAGGGACCTGCGTGGGTCCCCTCACTCGAGATACTCACCCTCGAAGAACAGACGAAAGTCGGGCTCGAAGCCACCTCGGTATTCGGGCCAGACGGCTTCGAAGTAGGGAGTGAAGAAGAGCGATCCGCGCCCCGGCCTGAAATGTCGGTAAGCCTTCCGGCTGATGAGGCCTTCGCTCACCTGCAGGTAGACGTTCTCGATACGACGAAGGTTGGAGTGGTAGACGGCCGAGAGAGCGATGTTCTCCTCCGCCGAGAAGTCGTCGGGGCCTTCGCCGTCCGCCACGCGCGCCACCAGGCCGACAAGCCGTTCGTCCGACCCGAGCCATTGGACGGTCTGCACGGACGCGTCCGCGATGGCCTGGTAGGTGGCCCCTCTCACGGCGGCGGTGTTCTGTCGAATCTCGAGTCCGACAAAGACCAACGAAACGACGACTCCGCCTGCAGCCAGGAGCTCGAGAGCCGTCCGATACCTGGGTTGAGACATTCGAGGACCCCTTCGGGAAGGTGCCGGCGCCCTCCCGGCTAGTTGAAGAGCGTACGGAAGAGATCGAGCTGGTCCGCGCTGCCCAGCGCCACGAGCTCCGAACCGGGATCGAGCCGCATCTCGGGTGCGATCTCGGTGACTAGGGCGTCGCGCTGTTGGACGGCGATCACGTTGAGCCCCGTCCGGGACCCGATCCGGGCCTCGGCGATCGTCTTTCCCGCGAGCGGGTCGGGCGTGGGGACGAAGAACAGGTTGAGCCCCTCTCCGAGCACGACGGCGTGGCGGCCACCCACGATCGAGGACACCGTCTGCACCCCGAAGGACGACAGGCTCAGGACGAAGTCCGCACCGGCCCGCTGGATCGCCTCGATGTTGCGCTCGTGCGTTACCCGGGTCAGGACGCGTGCCTCGGGGTTGAGCCGGCGGCAATAGACCGTCAGGTACACGTTCATGGCGTCATCGTGGGTCGTCAGCAATACGGTCGGCGTATCGCCGATCCCCGCCCGGTCGAGCACCTGCCGGTCCGCCGCGTCGCCGATGAAGAGCCGGTCGGGAATGTCCGAGATCGTCGCTTCCAGGTGCGGGTCGCGCTCGACCATGTGCACCGGGATCTCCCTGCGCTTCAGCGCCCTGGCTGCCGCGCGCCCGACCTTGCCCCCCCCGAGGATCAGCACGGGGTGGGGGTTCGCGTCGTAGATCACCAGCACCTCGTTCAGCGCCCGGATCTGCTCCTTCGTTCCGATCGCCACGGGCACGCAGAGGGGTGTGAGCCTGTGGTCCGGCCGGGCCGGGTGGAGCCGCCCGTGCTCCCAGACGCCCACGATCCTGGCACCCGTGAACTGCTGAAGGCCGGTGTCTTCGAGCGTGCGCCCCTGCAGCGGCGAGTTGTGGACCGGGAACTCGGCGATCAGGAGGTCGTGGAAGCGCCCGATCACGTTGGCGCGCTCGATCCCGGCGCTCACCCGGTTGGCGAGGTGCTCGCCCAGCCGATGCTTGAGCGGCAGCACGTGCGTTGCGCCGCTGAGCTCCAGGACGTCGATCGAGTCCTGCGACTCCGCCACGGCGGCGATGGGCACGGACTCGGAGAGCTCTCGTACGGTCAGGATGATGTTCGAGTTGACGGTGTCCGAGGCATTGGCCAGGACGAGGCGGGCCCGCTCGGCGCCCGCGGCTCGATACGTCTCTATGGCGTCCGTCTCGCCAGTGATCACCGGCAGGCCTTCGTCCTCCATCTGCATCGCTCGATCCGCGTCGGGCTCGATCACGTAGGCGGGCACGCCGGCCAGGCCGAGTTGGCGGACGAGGCCCGTGGCGAGGGGATCGTTGGCGCAGATCAGCACGTGGCCCGAGACGTCGGACGGGACCGATCGGAGGGCTGCCAGGCGACGACGGCTGCGCTGGTCCAGCCACGGTGCGTAGACGAACCGGATGAAGAGGAAGGGAAGGATGATGAGCAGGAGGACAATGCCCGTAAGCAGCACGAAGGTGCTGAAGATGCGCCCCAGATCGCTCTCGAAGGTGATGTCGCCGAAGCCGAGAGTGCTCATCACGGTGAGCGCCCAATAGACGCCCGTGAACCACGAGTGGTCCTGTCCTTCCCAGGCCATGATCACGTGGAACAGCCAACCGTAGACCGTCACGACGGCGAGCAGCAATACCACGTAGCGGACGAAGGGCGCGAGCTGCCTCGGAAGCTTGCTCTTCCGGGTGGCCAGAGCGAGCAGCTCCGATACGATCGTCTTCATAGGCGGAGCGCGAGCGAGTCAGGCCGAGCCGTCGGGATGGGCCTCTGCTTCGGCAGGGGGACCTCTCTGGATGGGAGTCGGGGAACGAAGGGCACGAGCGACAGGAAAAGTGCGTCGGCCGAGTGGAGACCGAAAGGAATCGGCCGGCTGCCGATCCGCCGGGCCGGGCGGGTGGATCCCGTGGCGATCCTGAGATCCGACTAGAGCGTCGCCTGGCCTCTGGCCGGTATCCGCGCGGTGCAAGCCCCGAGCACGACGACGCCACCGAGCAGTCCATGGAGCAAGCTGCGGGAGCTACCAGTTCTGCTCCGAGTCGTCGTCTTCAATCCAGAGATCGTCGAAGATCAAGGGTTTGTTGTTCTGGATACCCCTCACGCGCCGGTGGGCCGCGGAAAACGAGACCTCCCCGTGGAGGAAGGTCACCGGTAGGTCGTCCGAAATGATTCTCCAGATGTCGCGCATGAGCTCATCGGACTCGTCCCGATCGACGTTCAATGCCTCAGCTTCCAGCAGTCGACCCAATTCGGCGTTCTGGTATCCCGTTCCCGGTCGGCGGCCACGCTGTGTGATATGCCCCGACCAATGCGAGGAGAAGATGGCTGCGTCGAAGTCGGCAGCCGCGATTTGCTCGCGTAGCACGGTCCGGTGGATGGTGCTGATCTCGGCGCTGATGCCGATGCGGCTGAACTGCTGTTGGATGAACACGGCCTCCGTAGCCTCTGCCGGGCTCGTACCCAAAGTGAAGCGAAACTCGAGCCCCTCTTTGTCCAGGGTCCCGTCGGCGTTCGAATCCACCCAACCGGCGTTGGCGAGGAGCTCGGCGGCTCGCTCGAGATCGAACGGGAGAGGCGCGGGCAGATCGGCGTAGAAGAATTGCCGGTCCCGCGCGGGGACGTCGACGACCGGAAGATCTTCCGGGTAGTGGAGGAGACGGTTCAGCTCGCGCCGGTCGATGGACATCGTCAGTGCGCGCCGCACCGCCACGTCGTCGAAGAGCGGACTCCGATGGTTCCAGCGGATGGCGATCTGCTGAGAAAGCTGAATCGTGTGATAGAGCCGAAATCGCGGATCGTCCACGAGTCCCGCCGCCTGCAGCGGTGTCACCTGGCGCGTGTAGTCGACGTTGCCGCTCATCAGCTCCGTAACGGAGTTCCCGCCGTACTGTAGGATGATGTTCGGGATGCGCGGCTCCGGACCGAAGTAGTCGGGGTTGGCTTCGAGCTCCGTCAGCGTCCTGGCGACATGCCGCTTGTACCGATAGGGGCCATTGCCCACGGGCTGTATCCAGAACGGCCAGTCGTGAATGTCGGCGGGATCGAGCTCGTCCAGCCGATGTTTCGGGAGCATCGGTAACCAGCTGTAGACGAGGAAGATCCCCTTCGAGAGAAACTCGTCTTTGATGGTCACATGCAGGGTGAGGGAGTCGACCACCGTGATCTCGTCGTGGAAACGGTTCTCGTACCAGACCTCGGGACCGGTCCACAGCTCGATGCTGAATTTCACGTCCTCGGCGGTCACCGGCACGCCGTCGTCCCAACGGAGATTCTCCCTGACGTGGACCGTGTACTCCTTGAAGTCGGGCGTCTGCTCCCACCGATCCAGTAGACGGGGCTCGATGTCTCCCGTCTCCTCGTCCATGCGAACCATCTCGAGAAACACGAGAGGCCAGATCCAGCCGGCGCCACCGGGTCCGAGGGCGCGTTCGTCATCGCCTGGCAGGTGAACCGTCAAGGTCCGGTCGCCTTCGTCGGTCCCGGGCGGGCCGTCCCGGGCGCACTGGGCGCTGCTCAGGGAGAGAACCACGGCTCCGAGGGTTGCGGCTACCCTCGGCCGATACCGCCCGACCAGCGTGAAGAGCCGCCCCGACCCCGCTTCGACCTCAGGCCGGTCTGCGACGGGCAGGTGCTTGCGGATCATGTCCCAGGATGGGCTGGGCGGAGGGGGGGAGCAAGGAGGGGGACCTCGCACCCCGGGACGCACATCTGAAGATTCAGGTCTTTCCCCACAGCCGAGTCACCAGTCCGGCGCTTACTCTAAAAAGTCAGACCTCGGCAATTGATAAGGGCCGTTGTGGCCCAGCGCCCTGTTAGATACCGCCACCTGCCCTGATAGCCCCGCTGACGTTGGACCTTCGCGGCACCATGCTGCTCTCTCGAAGGAGGTCCACGATGCGACGACTCATCTTCGCTTCGCTTGCCGTTGGCTTTGCCCTCGCGTGTGGCCCTGCGGCCATGGGCTCTTCGGGTAACCCGGGTGGCGGGCTCGTCACGATACCGTTCCACGCGAGCTTCTACACCGAACAGGTCGGAGACCTCGTCGTCGACGGTTGTGACCCGGGGGTCGGCATCAACACGCAGGCGGGCGCCGGCGAGGCCACGCACATTGGTCGTTTTACAGCGTCGGTCGTTTTGTTGCGGCTGACGGCGACGAGCTGTGGATCACGGTGAACGATGGCTTCGTCGACTTCTCTGATCCGAACCTTCCGGACGGGTACCAGGCGTCGTTCCAAGATCCCTTCTTGTTCACCGGAGGTACGGGTCGGTTCGAGGGAGCGAGCGGTGGGGGTCAGATCAATAGTCTCGTCGGCCTCGATGGGCGGACGGATCATGAGTGGACCGGGGAGCTCGTCGTACGTCGAGGACGTTAGCTCGGAAAAGGGCTCGGGGTGAACACGGCCCCGCCGTGGTTGGAGGGTCGCATCAGTGCGATCCGCTGAGTCCAGCGCCCCGCTCGCCTCCCTGGTGATCTCCAGCAGTCCTGTGACGAGCATGCTGTAGGGGAAGGGTGCGGGAGTGGCCGCGAGGGCCCGTCAGGCCCCAGCTCCAGAATCGCCCTGAGCCGTTCCCGCCCGGGGTTCGTCCTCGCCATCGGAAGCACGCACGCGGGATCGTCTCCAGGCGATCGCGAAAGCGATTGCCAGTGCGAGACATACGCCGGCCCAGACCGGTTCGTCGCGCCACATCAGCCACCGAATCGAGGTCGAGTTCACACTGAAGACGAAGGACATCGGCAATAGTGCGGTGACGATCGCCGCGATCAGCAACGCCTCAGTGCGTCCGGACGGACTCGGAGAAGTCGATTCACTCGCCGGTTTCGACCGACGCAGGACCAGCACCACAGCCATGAGCAGCATCAACCCTCCCGCGAGAACGACGAGAGACCATCTGGCCAGCGTCAGCGGAAGTCCAGCGAGCTCCGAGAGGTTGGCAAGGATGTCCACCAACGCCCAGGCCCCGACGACGTATCCGAGGAGCAGCTGTCGGAGAGACCCCGTTCTCAGGGCTTCACCGAATCCGGCCCGCCTACCGGTATCCATGCCAGGGTCGCGGGCCGGCTCCGCTACCACTCGCCACCCCCGTAGGCTGCGAACATGCGGGCGAGCTCGTCGGTGAGCGCATCCGTCTCGAGTCCCACGGCCACGGCCGGCGACTGCTCGGGGTAGAGGATCTGTTCGGTGAGGGTGCTGATGAGCGTGAGCATGATCACACGCCCGCGGAGCTGCGCGACCGGATCCTCCTC
>JBDHII010000062.1:0-13677 GCA_039587515.1 Gemmatimonadota bacterium | reverse complement strand
GGCGCTCGACAGCCTCTCGGCCGAGGTGCGGCAGGCGATCGCGTACGCCAGGGGCTGGGCTCTCCAGGATTGGGAGGTCGCCGAGCGCGAGTTTCGCCGGGCGATCGAGCTCAACCCGTCGAGTGGCGACCTCCACGCGAACATCTCGCACGTCTTGCTCGTGCTCGGTCGCGCGGAGGCGGCGGAGGCCCATGCCGACACGGCGCTCATGCTCGATCCCTTCAACGGGCGCTTTAGGGCCTTCCGTGCGGCGATCTATGCCAATACGGGCAGGACCGAGACTGCCCTCGCCGACTTTGAGCAACTGTTGAGCCGAGAGCCAGGCAGCGTGTTCTACCGGAATGCGCTGATGTTGGTCAGGCACGATGCCGGGCAGTGGAGCGCCGTCGTCGAGCTCATGGCGGACCTGCTCTCGGCCAACGGCAGGGCCGAGTGGGCCGACAGCTTGCGCGAGGACTTCGAAGCTCACGGATACGCCCCGGCCATGCGCGCCATGGGCGATCGCTACGCAGCGCTCGCTGAGCAGGGTCTCGCACCGGCCCGGGCGCCCAGGATCGCGTACACGCTTGCCCGCGATGTGGAGGGCACCCTGACCTGGCTGGAGCGTCAGCTCGCCCAGGGTGATCCGGACATTCCATATATCGCGCCCGCCCGGGACAGGATGTTCTTCTTCGTGCGCGACGAGCCGCGTTTCCAGGCGCTGCTGAGGGAGCTGGATCTGGAGTGGGCGCTCGGGGAAGGCTGAGTCGGGTCTTGTGTCCCAGCCCGTAGGGGCCGATTATGGTGGAAGCAACTATAGCGATAAACGCCATAGTGGAGTGACGATGCCCACCTCCCAAGACCCTCGTGATCACCTCCCGCTCACGGCCGCCGTGTACCACATCCTTCTCGCCCTGGTGGAAGACCCGCGACACGGGTATGCCATCCTGAAAGAGGTCGAGCTGCGGAGCGCGGGGAAGGTCATGCTCAGCACGGGCACTCTCTACGCGGCGATCAAGCGCCTTCTCTCCGGCGGGCTCATCGAAGAGACGTCGGCACCCTCGAAGGCGGAAAGCGACGATGCGAGGCGGCGGTATTACGCGCTCACGCCTCTGGGTCGTCGTGTCGCGCGCGCCGAAACCGAACGGATGGCGAGTCTCGTAGCCCTGGCGGCGGCCAGGGACCTCGTTCCCGCGCCGGAAGGGAGCGCGGGCGGAGCGGACGCATGAGCGGCGCAGGCGGGAAGGAAGGGCTTGCGGTTCGCGCGTATCGCCTGCTCCTGAAGTGCTATCCGGACGTGTATCTGGAGCGTTTCGAAGAGGAGATGGTCGAGACGTTCGCTCGGGCCCACGCAGACTGCTCCCTCCGGGGTCTGGGTCGGGGCCGGTTCTGGCTGCGGGAGATCGGGGGCGTCGTGCACAACGCGGCCCGAGAGAAATGGAGCGTTCGTTCAGGAAGCGGGACCGTCATCCGGAGCGGTCGGGACCGTCGCCTGCGTCGAGGGGCCGCCGCCCTGGCGCACGGACTCCAGGCAGCATCCCGCTCGCTGAGGAAGAACCCCCGCTTCACGGCCGGTGCCGCGGTTCTGTTCGGTGTCGGAGCCGGTCTCGCGACTCTCATGTTCAGCATCGTGGACTCCGTCGTCCTCGAGCCGCTCGACATCCCCCAGGCGGATCGGGTCGTGCAGATCCAGACCGTGGGAGACGACGGCGAACGCGGCAGCATCCTTACGGCCGGCCTCTTCAAGGCGATGGTCGAGGAAAGCGACGTCTTCGAGCGAATCACCGGCTTCCAACCCTGGGCCGACATCCTGACGACCGAGACGGAGGCGCGAACCCTGAACTCGTTGGGCGTGACGGCCGACTTCCTTCCGCTCCTGGGCGTGAGGGTCGTCGCCGGGCGTGGGTTGGAGCCAAGCGACTTCGAGCCCGACGCTCCGCGTGTCGCACTGCTGGGGCACGCATTCTGGGAACGGCACTTCGGTTCGGACCCTGCAGTCGTCGGCGACCTGTTGCCGCTGAGCACGTCGAGTCGGGCCGACCGGTCGGCCACGATCGTCGGCGTCCTGTCCCCGGACTTCCGGCTTCCCCCGCTCGAGGGTGAGCGGGTCAACGGCCCTTCCTTCTTCGGGGCCGCCGAGACCCCGGACGTCGTGAGTGCCGTGCCGGCCTACTGGACGGCAGGGGAGCGCGGAATGGCGACCAGCGTGATCGGGCGGTTGAGGGATGGGGTGACGCTCGAGCAAGCGCGGGCGAGTGTGAGTGCCTTGGCTGGAGGTCTCCGACCTCTGGCGCCGGCGTGGATGGATTTCGGCGGCCTCGAGCTGTCTCCACTCCCGAGCCTCCTGCGCCGGCACTATGGCCCGGTACTGTACATCTTCTGGATCGCCTCCGGGCTTCTGCTCCTCATCGCCTGCGCGAACGTCGCCAACCTCCTCACGGCGCACGGGCTTATGCGGCGGCGTGAGATGGCCGTCCGCGCTTCGCTCGGGGCGGACCGCAATCGGCTCTTCCTCCAGCTTCTCGCCGAGAGCGGGCTGCTGGGAATGCTCGGTGGGCTGGCCGGAGCCCTTATCGCGTATGCAGGGATCCAGGGGTTGCTCGCCGTCTTCCCCGGGGACGTACACCGGCTTGCGTCCGCGGGACTCGACGCTCGTTCGCTGGGCTTCCTCGTCGTGGTGTCCCTCGTGCCTCCGCTCGCCTTCGGCGTCCTTCCAGCCTGGCAGGGGTCGGCCATCGAGCATGCGACGATCCTGAAGTCGAGCTACGGGGGATCGGTCGCTGCGAGCGCGCGCGTCCTGCGCGGGCTCGTCGTTGCTCAGATCGCGCTCGCACTCGTCGTGGTGACCGGCGGGAGTCTTCTGGTCCGAACCTACCGGAACCTGGCGAGCGTCGATCTCGGCTTCGACGAGGATCACGTGCTCACCTTCTCCGTGAGCACGTTCCCCGGCAGCTACTCGAAATACGCCGGGGAACCTGCCGAGCTCACGGGCATGGTCCTGGACCGGATCACCTCCGTCCCGGGCGTGGTCTCCGCCGGGAGCGGTTGGGTCCCGCTGACGTGGGATGCGGGGGGTATGGGCTGGAGTCTCGGCGATCCCCGGGAATCCCCCTCAGCGGAGGAGATCCATACCAGGGCGTGGCAGGTGGGGCCCGGCTTCTTCGAGACGCTCGGTGTGGAGGTGGTGGCCGGCCGTGGATTCGGGCGAGATGAGTGGGAGAAAGCCCTGATCACCCGCGGAGACATCCGAGACAACGCTGGAAGGGCCGAGGGCCGACCCGCCGACGCTCCCCTCCCCGTCGTCGTCAACGAGACGATGGCGATTCGTCACTGGGGGGGTGCCGAGCGTGCCGTCGGTTCCGAGCTCTGGGGCGGGGGCTGGACGACGGGGGGGACCCCGTACCCGCACCGGATCATCGGTGTGGTTCGCGACATCAAGGGCCGCGTGCGTGAGACCGAAGCGGAGCTCGGGGTCTATACGGTTTCCGGTTGGCGGGGATTCCTCGTGAGAACCGCCATCGACCCGCTCGCCGTCGCCCCGGAGATTCGCAGAGCCGTGGAGGAGCTGGATTCGGTGGAGCTGTCGATCCCCTCCTTCACGACGCTGGAGGAGCTCGTCGCCGCCGAATCGACGGACGAGCGGTTCCGGATGCGCGTCCTCTTGCTCGCGGCGGCGCTGGCGCTCGTGCTGGCCGCGGTCGGGCTCTTCGGCGTCATGGTGCATTCGGTCAGTCGGCGCACGCACGAGATCGCGGTTCGGATGTCGCTCGGGGCGCGGACGACCGAGGTCGTGGGCCTCGTCGCCGGCCAAAGCCTCCGGATCGTCCTCGTCGGGGTCGTGATCGGGCTGGCCGGCGCAGTCGCTCTCGCCCGAGCGATGGAGAGCCTGCTCTTCGGGGTCGCGCCCCTCGATCCCGTCGCCTTTGCGGTCAGCGCCATCGTACTGACGGCGGTCAGTGCCCTCGCCTGCTATCTGCCGACGCTCCGGGCGGTGGCCGTCGACCCCGTGGTGGCCCTCAGGAGCGAGTGATCGGCCGCGGGCCGCTGACGGCTTCTACTCCTCGTACGTGAGCCCGTACCCGTACGCGAAGAGCGGGTCGTAGTCCTCGTCCCCGACGTTGATGGGGTGCTGGTCCGCGGTCCGGGGCCAGGTGAAGGAGAGCTTTCCGGTGGGCGCGTAGTCGCCGAAGAGGACGTCGGCAACGCCCTGTCCCTCCGAGCCCGGAAGCCAGGCCGCCACCAAGGCGTCGCTGGCCTCCAGCACCTCTCCCAGGATCATCGGACGACCGGAGAGCAGGACCACGACGACGGGCACCCCGGCGGCCCGGGCGTTCCGGACCGTCGCCCGGTCCTCCTCGGCCAGCTCGAGGTCGAGGTCGTCGCCGTTCATCTCGGCGTAGGGCTCCTCACCGATCACGACCACCACGGCGTCGGCACCTTCGGCGTCCGACCCGTCGAGCGAGTACGTGACCTCGGTCGTCGGCCCGACCGCTTCACGGATGCCCTCCAGAATCGTCGTGCCTTCGGTGATGTCGCCCATGGCGCCCTGCCATTCGATCGTCCAACCGCCGCTCTGCATGCCGATGTCGTCGGCGCCACGGCCGACCACATGGAGCCGGGCGGCGTCCTTGGCGAGCGGCAGCACGCCGCCTCGGTTCTCGAGCAGGACGAGCGATTCCCGCACGGCCTGCCGCGCGACCGCGCGGTGCTCGGCCGACCCGAAGCGCGCCTCCAGCGCCCGATCGGCCTGGGGCGACCAGTCCGCGTCGAAGAGCCCGGCGGCGAACTTGACCCGAAGGATCCGGCGGACCGCGTCGTCGATCCGCGCCATGGGGATCTCACCCGTCTGCGCGAGGTCCAGCAGAAGGTCGTAGAACTCGGGGTAGCGGTTCGGCACCATGACCATGTCCATCCCCGCCGTGATCGACTGCCGGATGTCCTCGCGGTAGTCGCCGGGCAGCTCGTCGATGGCGGCGAAGTCGGAGATCAGGAAGCCCTCGAAGCCCAGCTCCTCCTTGAGGATCTCGGTGAGCAGGCGCCGGCTTCCCGAGCTCTTCTCTCCGTTCCAGCTGCTGTAGGAAGGCATGATGGTGGCGATGCCCTCACGGATGCTGGTGACGTAGCCCTCCATGTGGACGCGGCGCAGCTCCTCCTCCGACAGCTGCACGTCGCCCCGGTCGAGCAGAGGCTCGCCGTCCTGCAGCCAGCCCGTGCCCAGAACGGTGCCGCCGTCTCCCACGAAGTGCTTGGCCGAGGCCACGACCCGCTCGGGATGGGTCATGTCGGGTCCCTGAAGCCCGCGCACGGCGGCCGCACCCAGCTCGGCGACGAGCCCCGGCTCCTCGGCGTATCCCTCGTAGGTACGTCCCCACCGGTCGTCCCTGGGCACGGCGACGCACGGGGCGAAGGCCCAGTTCATCCCGGTCGCCCGGGTCTCGAGCGCCGTGATGCGCGAGATCTCCTCGACCAGGTCCGCGTTGCGGGTCGCGCCCAGCCCGATGTTGTGCGGAAAGATCACGGCCCCGATCACGTTGCTGTGGCCGTGCACGGCGTCGACGCCGTAGAGCAATGGGATCTGCAGCCGGGTCTCCATGGCACGGGCCTGATAACCCTCGTACAGCGCGCGCCAATCCTCGAAGCTGTTGGTTGCCGGGTCGGATCCGCCGCCCGACAGCAGCGAGCCGAGCATGTAGTCCCGGATGTGCTCGTCGGCCTCCAGGAACTCCTGATCGGGCTGCGTCATCTGGCCGACCTTCTCCTCGAGCGTCATGAGCGCGAGGAGCGAGTCGACCCGGGCGTCCTGCGCGACGTAGATCGCCTGGCCCATGGGCTCGGCCTGCGGCGGCATGGCGTCGCTGTCGCCTCCACAGGCCGCGAGTGGCAGGGCCGCGAAGGCCAGGGAGAGTCTCTTCATCATCGGGGTTCGTCGTGGTCTCGGTTGCAGTTCCGGTTCACGGGCTCGGGCGAGGCGCCGCCCTAGCACCCGGGGTTCAGATGGACGTCGATGCGCTCCACGGCGCGGGAGCGACGGAAGATCTCGCGGCTGATCCTCGCAGAAAGCACGAGGCCGTCGAATCGTTCCTCGCCCTCGGCGCGGGTCACGATCACTTCGCTCGCTTCCGCCAGGTGATAGACGACCGGCACCTGGCAGTAGGTGAAGGCGAGCGTGCCCGCCCCGAGCTCCAGCGAGCGGGCGGTGCCCTCGAGGTCCACCCATTCGAACAGGCGCGGCTCGGCGAGAAATTCCTCCCCCCGCAGCAGGGCGGGCCGGAATTCGATCCGGCCGTCCTCGACGCAGACGCCCAGCTCCGCCCAGCGGGCCAGGATGTCCTCCTTGACCTGGCCGGTCAGACCCGGCTGGCGCGCGCCGGCGCCTCCGGGCGTATGCGAGTAGGGGTCGGTCGGGAAGGCGCCGTGGACGGCCGGATTCTTGTGTACGCCGAGCCCCTCGCGGATGTCGTAGTACCGCTCCGCCAGGCGCTCCAGCGTGGTGGCGTCCGCGCCGGTCGCGACGGCCTGGGCGTGGCTCTCCGCGACGGCCAGCAGCAGCTTGCTGACCATGTGCCAGTAGATGGAGCCCAGGCCCTCGTAGCCGTAGAAGGTCGACGAGCGACCCGTATACGACCGGTGCTCGAAGCACTCCTCGAACAGCTCGAGGACGAGCGCGCGCTCCGACGCCACCAGCGTGGCATCACCCTGCCGTGCGAGGGCGTCGAGCACCGACATGACGTCCGACGCGTTGCGCAGATCACCGGCGAAGTGCAGTCCGCCCGAAGCATCCGGCTCGACCAGGCTCCGGTCACCCGACTCGACCAGGTTGCGGATCAGCGCCGAGCGATCGGCCTTCTGCGGGTCGATCCCGGCGCGCTGAAGGAACGGCGTACGCGTGCGGTCGGGGTAGAGCAGGTAGCTGTGCTGGTCTGCGCGGTACAGCGCGCTGCGCCGGAGGGCGTCCAGCAGGTCGGCCGCCTCCTCGGCGGACAACAGGCCCGAGCCGAGCACGGCCACCTGTCCCTCGAGCATCTCGTGCATGGTGCCGAGCGAGAGGGCGTCGCCACCGATCGTCGCGATCAGGTTGTACGAGTGGTACAGGCCGTCCTCGCGGCGGTTGGCCCGGATGGAGTGGTCGGCCCAGCTCTGCGCCCCCTCGAAGAGGGCGAGAAGCTCGGCCCGGTCGATCGAGGTCTCGCCGTCGCCCCCGGGGTTGGCATAGACGGTCTGTCGGTACGCTTCGCCAGCCTGTCCCAGGCCGTCGAGCACGGCTTTGCGGGTCTCGTCGTCGAGTGGGCCGCCCAGCGCCTGCTCGTGCTGGGCCAGCGTTCGGGTGACGGTCCGCGCCAGCTCCGCGACCTCGGAAGCGACCGCGACCGCATCGGCATCGAAACCCGAGTAGAGGTCACGGGCGAAGACCAGGAACCGCCGGATATGGCAGAGCGTCACCAGTGACACGCCGTGCCCCACGAGCGCGTTGTTGGCGTCGTTCCATTCCGGCCGCTGGGTGTTCATCCAGATGCCCGCTTCCGGGATGAAGTTGGTCAGCTTGGCCAGCAGCATCACGAGCAGCTTCTCGGTCAGGTTGGCCAGCCGGACCTCGCCGTTCGTGTCGGGGACGAGCTTGCCGTCGGCACCCAACCCCGCCACCCGCGCGTCGATCTCCTGCGCCCGCTCGTCGTCGAAGTCGATCGTCTCGTGGGGGTCCCTCAGCAGGTCGCTGTAGCCGCGAATCCGATAGGGGACGTCGGCGTAGGCGAAGTGTCGACCGGCCAGCAGCTCCTCGAGGCCTCCCGGCCGGTGCGCGCGCGACAGCTCGAGCAGCTTGAGCAGATAGACGACCTGGTGGTCTCCCCAGTACCCGATGAACGACCAGGGGTCGGCCGGGTCGTGCACCTCCCAGTCGATTCCCGACCGGGTGATCCGGTAGGGGTTGTAGCCGTCGAGGGTCGACGCATCGAGGAACTTGGCGATCACGCCATCCAGGAATTCGGGGTAGGAGACGCTCAGCGCCTCCCAATTCTGGAAGATGTCCCGCCAGTTGCCCTCGTAGTTGAGAACGCGGGATCCGTCGGCCCGCCGGGTCTCGATCGAAAACCGATTCCAGGGCCGACTCGGGTCACCGTGCCTCCGGCTGAAGGTGAGCGGCAGGTACTCGCTGCAGAGACGTGCCAGCTGGGGGTCGCCGACCGCATCCACGCGCTCCTTCAGCTCGTCGGCGTGCAAGCGCTCGGGCAGCTCGCGCCAGAACGCGCCATGCGCACCCGCGACCACCCGGTTGTGGTGTGCCACGAAGTGGTGGAGGTCGTCGCGCCCGATGCGGTACCCGTCCGCGTAGACGCCACCGCGCATCACGTTGAAGAGAACGTTCGCGGCGTGTCGTGCGTCGTCGAGGGGATCGGCGGTGGCTTGCAGGCCGTCGGCGGCAGCCACGATGCGTCGCAGATTCCGCGAGCCGAGCGCGACATCCGCCTCGAGATCTTCCGCACTCAGGGATCCCTCGGAGAGCTGTCGCACCAGCGACGAGACCGCTGCGGATCCCTGGTGCACCTCCGCCACCACGTACCAGTCCGCGGACTCGGTGCCGAAGAGCTCCCGCTCGAACGACACGAAGTAGGCCCCGCGTGTCGCGCGCACGTCGCTCTCCTGCGCCACGCCGCCGCCCAGCCGAAAGGCGTCGAGCTGACGGGCAGAAAGCAGCCGTGTGCAGGAGGGCGGGAGCGTCGACCACACCGTCGTCGCCCGTAGCGCCTCACTCGGCTCCGGCTTGTCGACCGGTATCGAGCTGAGCGAGAAGATGCCGAGCCCCGTCCCGGGCTCGAGCTCGTTCTTCTTGTACGCGTCGAGCAGGACGCTCAGCCCGGCCTGCATGGCGGGGTCGGCCCCCGCCGGGAGCAGGTTCCGGAGCCCGTCGAGGACCCGGACGCGGGCTTTGGCCCCTGCCAGGTTCCGCAAGCGCACCCGTCGCACGAACCCGAACCGGTCGCTGAAGGCCCAGTCGTACCGGAAAGCCAGATCCAGATCCAGGTTCAGCTCCTCGAAGACGATCCGGTTGCCCAGCACGCTCTTGTATAGGTTGCGACGGATCCGGTACGCACCCGCGTACCGAGGGGAGAAGGGCTCCCAGAGTGAATTGCCGTCGCCGCGGTCCGCGAGAAGCAGGGTCTTGGGGCCGGTACGATCGACGGAATCGTGGATCTTGTCTTCGGTCGTGTACGGAAACAGCGCCCGCTCCACGTTTCGCCGTCCGGCCGTCAGCGCGCCGGTACTGGAGACGAACATCCAGTGATCGGAGTCGCTGACCACCGTGACGAAGAACGGCGGCATTCGGTCCAGGCCCTCGATCCGGTAGAAGGGCTCTCCGTCGAGCTCGACGATGCCGCCGGTGATCTCACCCTCGAGCGGGTGGAGCACGCCATCGCCGACGCGAACCCGGGGTGAGCTCATGCTCTCGTGCCCGTAGACTTCATCCCCCGCCTAGTTGACGTAGAAGGGGATGTTGGCGTGGGCGGCGCTGCCGTTCCCGTCGTAGACGTAGACGAAGAGGCGATAGGCGCCGGGCTCCTCGGGTGCCGTCAGGGTCGCCTCGGCCGCGCCGGGGTCCAGGACCAGGCCGTCCAGCGCTTCGGGCACGCTCTCCTGATCGCCGCCGTGGCCCAGGTCGGTGGTCTCACGCATCACCGTCCACCGGTAGGTGAGCGCATCGCCGTCGACGTCGGTCGCGTCGGTCGAGGCCGAGTAGGTCGCACCAGCCTCCAGATAGATGCCGTCGTAGGCCGTCCGCCCATCCAGCGTCGCATTCTCGAGCCGCGGCGTTCGGTTCTCGGGCCATGCGCCGGTCCACAGGTAGTGCATCACGTCCACGGGCTCGGTCTTCTCGCCTTCCGCGGTGAAGATGCCGTACCAGGTCGGCGTGCGCTCCTGCTTCTGCCCCCACAGAAAGACGAAGGAGCCCAGGCAGTGGGTCTCGTCGGACGCGATCGCCGTCTTGTAGCGCTCGAGGTAGAAGTCGGCCTTGACCGAGCTCGTGTTCTCGACAGGCGCTTCCCAGGGCGTGGTGGGGACCTCCCAGTGGCCCGTCGCACCCCACTCGGTGACGAGGTACGGGCGCGCCAGACCCGTTTCCTCGATGTAACGGGGAAGATTCATGATGTCGGCGTAGCTCTGGACGCTCACGATGTCGAGGTCCGGCGCCCGCTCGCGAAGGTGCTGCACCAGCTCGGGGCCGATCCCGGCGAGCATGGTCGTGGTGACGTGGTTCGGATCCACCTCGTGGATCATCTCGGAGATGCCGTTGACGGCGTCCCAGACCCTGGGGTTGGTCGCCTCCAGGTTGAGCTCGTTGCCGATCCCCCAGCCGAGCAGCGCGGGATGGTCCTTGAGCTCCAGCACCTCTGCGCGGACCCGTTCCAGCTGAGCCTGGACCGCCGCCGCATCGTCGTAGTCGAAGTCGAAGATGCCCACGCCCTGACCGGGCCGCTCACGACCGATCTCGAGGCCCATCATGACCATGATGCCGTGCTCGTGAGCCTCGTCCAGGATCTCGCGGCCCGAGCGTCCGGCTTCTTCGGTTCGCCAGGTGCGCAGGGTGTTGGCTCCGTGGGCTGCGAGCCGCGCGATGCTTCCGGCGCCGGGCGGCTGACGCTCCAGCCCGGCGCCCTTCACGTAAAAGGGCTCTCCGTCCACGAGGAGCCGATAGCGACCGTCGATCTGCTCGACCGTCACGGTCCGGGGGCCCTCGACGGTCGGGGCGTCTTGGGAATCGGGGGCGCCGGAGCATCCGACGATCAGCACCATCATCGACAATGAACCAGCCAGCGTTGTGAGTTGCCGTTTCATCCGCGCGCGTCCGGGGATCGAGGTGTGCGGCTAGGGCTCCTTGACCAGCATCGACTCCAGCTCTTCGAGCGACTTCCCTTTGGTCTCGGGCACGACGAGGACGACGAAGACCAGCCCGGCGGCACCGAACAGTCCGTAGATCAGGAACGTCGTCGCGCTACCGAAGTTGGCCAGCTCCCACGGAAACACCAACTGGACGCCGAAGCTGACCGCCGAGTTGACGAAGCCGACGAAGGAGATCGCGATCCCTCGAATCCAGTTGGGAAAGAGCTCGGAGAAGAGAACCCACATCACGGGCCCGACCGAGATCGCGAAGGAGGCCACGAATCCGAGCACGCCGAGCAGGACCATCATGGGATTCATCGAGATGGCACCGGCGACGAGCTCCGACTCGTAGAGCGTGGCCCGGTCCTCCCCGACGGCAGCCTGGGCGGCCCGCTTGAAGGCCACGTCGCTGTCGAAGGTCTGGCCCTCCAGCGCCTCGACGTCCGCCTGGATGGCCTCGGGAAGGGCATCGATCGACGCAGGCGTCAGCGTGTAGGTCGCAGCCGAGAACCCGTACGCCAGGACGAACATGGACACGGCGATCCCGGCGAGTCCCCCGGCCAGGAGCGGCCTCCGGCCCAGCCGGTCGATGAAGAGGATCGCGAGGACCGTGAACACCAGATTGATGAGGCCGACGAGCACGGCTTGCGAAAACGAGGCGTCGGTACCGATCCCCGACTGCTCGAAGATCATCGGCGCGTAGAAGAAGACCGAGTTGATGCCCGTGATCTGCTGTACGACGCCGATCACGACACCGATCAGCAGCACGAGCCGCAGGGCCGGCTTGAAGAGCTCGGTCAGGCGGACCTTCGGCTCGTCCGCATCGGAGGCGATGCTCTTCTGTACGTCGAGGATCTGCTGACGGGCCTCTTCCTCACCGCTGGCCTTGGTCATGATGGCCAGCCCCTCGTCCTCGCGACCGTTCATCACCAGCCAGCGCGGGCTCTCCGGCACGGCGAAGAGGGCGAAGTAGTAGATCACGGCGGGGAGGGTCTCCAGGCCCAGCATCCAGCGCCAGTTGTAGACACCCAGACCCAGCGATTCCGCCCAGCCCGCACCCGACTGTCCGAACTGGAGGATGAGGTAGTTGGTGAAGAACGCCGCCGAGATTCCCACGACGATGTTCAGCTGGTTGAAGGAGACCATCTGCCCGCGCATCGCCGGGGGCGACAGCTCGGCGATGTACATCGGGGCCACGATCAGCGACGCGCCGACGCCGAGCCCGCCGATCATACGCGCGATGACCAGCATCTCGAAATTCGGTGCCAGGGCGGAGGCGATCGCCGAGATGCCGTAGAGGATGGCCGCGTAGACGAGCACCTTCCGCCGTCCGATCCGGTCGCTCAGGGGTCCCGAGACCATCATGGCGAGCGTCGCGGTGAGCGTGAGGGAGCTCACGGCCCATCCCACCTGAAGCTTGGTCAGCTCGAACTGGGTCTCGATGAATCCCACGACTCCCGAGATCACGGACGCATCGAAGCCCATGAGGAAGCCTCCGAGGGCCACGATCAGGGCGGTCTTGGCTACATAGCGGCGATTGGGCATGCGGCGTGCGGGGCGGTTGGAACTGTAGGCGAGCGGCTGCGGTGCGTCGGCCGGAAACCTATCTCCTGACCGAGGCCTGCGAAAACCTCCGGTCCATGACCCGGAGCCTCTCCTCAGGGTCGGTACGGATCCGAATCGGCCGCGGTGGGGAAGATGAAGATCTGCATCACCGAGGCGCGCACCGGCTCCCCATTGATCAATCCCGGCTCGTAGTCGATCGAATCGAGTAGCGCCGAGAGCCGCCCGAGCACGGTCGGGGCCGTGGTCGAATCGGGGAGCACCTCGAGGATCGATCCGTCCTCACCGACTGTGACGCGGGCCCGGGCCTGGGTCGGGCTCCCCGGTCTGTGCAGGCCGGTGATCCGAGCGTCCATGGGTAGATCGATGCGACCTGCCTCGTCGTGCGCGAGGTGGGGCAGGCAGCGCACGGAGGGACGGGTATCGAGGACGGGGGAGGGGCCTGGCTCGAGGTGCAGGATCACCGGGAGGGGCTCGATCAGGGTTCCGAGTGGCCGGAGCTGTTCGCGGACCGCGTGGGCCACGGTCAGCGCCTCGGTCATGGGCAGGTTGGAGTCGTAGATGGCGAGGTAGCCGGGGGTGCCGGACGCTCGATAGTTGACGGCGATGTCGACGAAGGGGGCGACGGTGTCTCCCTGTGGGGAGATCCCTTCATGCGTGTCTACGGTCGAGAGGACGCCGACGAGAGGAGCGGTGTCGAGCAGCTCGTCGACCTGGTTGAAGGGGTAGGGCCGCGCGACCGGCCGGCAGACCTGATCCCAGTGGATCGTCCGGGTCACGATGGGGCGCGCGGCCGGATCGAGCCGATTGCCATGGCAGCCCACGAGGCTCGCGACCATCGTGAGTCCAATCAGGAAGCCCTTCTTCGTGACGCTCGACGGTTCCGACATGCCTTTCTCGATTCCGGAAGTGCCGTGCCAAGCTCGTCCTCCCTACGACGCCGGGTCGGACGTGGTTTCGGCACGTCGGTGGACCCGTATCCGACTCCGGAAGAAGGCCTCGGGGAGGATTGACTTTGTGTTGCAGAGTACTCCATATTTGAATTGAAGTCCGGCCATTCACCGAGGTTAAATGCAACCCACCGCACAGCAGATTTTGGCCTCCCTCGACGATCCCGAGGCCCTGGAGGCGCTGTATCGGAAGGATCCGGAGTCGTTTCGCGACGCCTTCGGAGAGGTGGCCGGAGTGGAGGCGGACTCGGTCGCGGTTCGCGTGTGGCGGGCCCGTCTGGAGTACGCCGAACCGGCTCGGACCCTCGAC
>JBDHII010000133.1:0-3314 GCA_039587515.1 Gemmatimonadota bacterium | reverse complement strand
GCGCAGGAAGGCGAAGCCGGCCTATCCGATGGGTCGGGAAGCGACTTGGGCATCTCCTTTTTGGCGCGAGTAGTGGACGGAGAGGTGCGTCCACCCTGGATGGACGATCCCGCCCTCGTCGAGGCGAAGCGGAGCCTCGCCGAGCCTCGCTTCGCTCGGGTCATTCGGGAGGCGGGGAGGGTGGAACTCGCGGACGGAGATCCCGAGCGAGCGACAGCCATGTACGACCAGGCGGCCGCAGAGGCTCGGTCGGAGCCGCAGAAGGCATTGGCGCGGCTGCTTTCTGCCCGGGCCCTCGCTCGTATCGATCGAGAGGCTTCGGTGAGGAGCTATCTCGACTTGATCGACCTTCCGCGATCGGTCGTCGACGAGAACGGGGTTCCGTTCGCTCTCTACGCTGCCGCCCGGCTCGAGACCGAGGAGGGCCACGGCGAGATCGTGACTCGTGTGGTCGAGGATGAGCTGGGTGAGGGTCGAGTGCTGGCACCGTCCGGTGCCCTGCTTCTGCTCGAGTTGGCCGAGGCTCGGGGTCTCGCTCCGGAGTTGGTCGCCCGAAGCCGAGAGGTCGTCGAGTCCCAGGGAGCGGTGATCGAGAGCTTCCCGCTGTTGGACGCGGCTCGTTCGGCGGTGGATCCGGCAAGGCCCGAGCCGGTGGAATGGATCGGGGTCGGACCGGGAGACTGGTTGGCCCGGGCGCTCGGCCCGGCCGGCTCGCCCGCCGGGGCCGTGGTAGCCGTGAGCGCGCGGGGCCTCGCCGGCGTCATCAACCGCGGCGGGCAGGACTCCACCGAGCGGCGCTATACGATCATGGAGCCCGGGGCGAGTGACGGAAGCCATGTCCCGCTCGAAGTGTCCCGTCCGGACTTCACGGCTGTCCTCCCACCTTCGCTCTCAGGGGTCGGTGAGGGGTCGAGCAAGCTGCAGACGAGCTTCTATGTCGCAGCACTCTTTCTGGTGCTCAGTGTGACCCTTTTCGGTGGATACCTGCTGCTGCACGATGTCAGGAGAGAGGCACGGCTGGTCGAGCTTCGGTCGGACTTCGTCGCCAGCGTCTCCCATGAGCTCAAGACGCCGGTCACGGCCATCCGCATGTTCGCGGAGACACTGCGGGAGCGGGGAGGGAACGACCCCGAGGCCCGGGCGAGCTACCTGGAAACCATCATCGGAGAGAGCGAGCGCTTGACCCGTCTGATCAACAACGTGCTCGATATGTCGCGCATCGAGGAGGGTCACAAGACGTACACCTTCGCCCCCACGTCCCTGGCGGAGGTCGTGCATCGCGCGGCCGACACGGTGGCGTACTCTCTCGAGCGTGAGGGCTTCAGCCTTTCGATCGAGATGGAGGACCACCTTCCACGGATCCCCGCCGATCGCGACTCCGTACAGGAGGCCGTCATGAACCTTCTCACCAACGCCATCAAGTACTCGGGCGAGGCCCGCGAGATCGACTTGAGATTGACACGTGAGGACGGTCACGCAGTCATATCCGTGACCGACCGAGGGATCGGGGTGCCGCATGGAGAGCGGGACCGGCTCGGCGAGAAGTTCTACCGGGCCAAAGGGGTGGAAGACAGCGGGATCGCCGGAGCGGGCCTGGGGCTCACGATCGTGGAGCACATGGCCGCCGCGCACGGTGGCTTTCTGAAGATCGCGAGCGAAGTCGGCCTCGGGAGCACGTTTTCCATCCACCTCCCCCTGCGCAGCGAGGCCCACCCGTGATACGGGTTCTCGTCGTCGAGGACGATATCGCCATCCTGCGCGGCCTGAGCGACAATCTGCTCTCCGAGTCGTACGAGGTCTCGACGGCAACGGATGGTCGGGTGGCCGACAAGCTGCTCACCGAGGAGGAGTTCGACCTGGTGATCCTCGATCTCATGCTCCCGGGGATGAGCGGGCACGAGGTATGCCAGCGAGCGAGGGCTCGTGGATCGACGGTTCCGATTCTCGTCCTCACGGCGAGGGGCACGGAGTCGGATCGGGTGATCGGCCTCGACATGGGCGCGGACGATTACGTGACCAAGCCCTTCTCCATTCGGGAGCTGTTGGCCCGGGTGAGGGCGCTGCTCAGGCGGGGACGTTCAGGGGGCGCACTCCCGGATCGACTCGAGTTCGGTGACCTGAGCGTGGACTTCCTGAGCTTCGAAGCGACCAAGGGCGGGGACGTCTTCAAGCTGACGCGGAAGGAGTTCGGGGCGCTGCGATTCCTCGCGGCGCACCGCGGTGAGGTCGTGCGGCGAGAAGAGTTGCTGAAGCACGTTTGGAACTACAAGCGGTTTCCTACGACGAGGACGGTCGACAACCACATCGCGTCGCTACGATCGAAGATCGAGGACGACCCGAGCGCGCCGATCCACCTTCTCAGCGTCCACGGCGTCGGCTACAAGCTCGTATGGTAGGCGCGGTGCAGGATCACGGGACCGACGAAATGCTTTACGAAGATTTTGCATCTGAGCGATCACTTCATGACAAGAGCTCCGGGCGGCGGGCGTAGTCTTCAGATGTTGGCTGGTCTCGCACCCGAAGGAGGTCGATCATGAGAATGCCGACCCTGGTTCTGGCGACCCTCTCCTTGTGGCTCACGAGCCCCCTCGACTCCTTGTGGGCGCAGGGCGGTCGTGGCGACGAGCTCTTTCAACGGGCGCTGGTGCTGGAGCGCTCCAGCGGTGAGCTCGACGGCGCTGCGGAGGTCTATCGCCGGATCGTCCGCGAGTTCCCGGCCGACCGTCCACTCGTGGCGAAGGCGCTCGTTCGCCTCGGTCTGACACTCGAGGTGCTTGGACAGGCTCGTTCAGCTCGCTGCCGAGAAATCGACCGGGCGCGAGGGCGGGGAAACGGGGTCACGCATGGTCATGGGGAATGTCGGGTGTACGGTCTACTGGATGCGGGCTTCCCGCGACGGTGAGAGGGTCGCGTACAGGGACATGTGCGGCGCGACTGCCGGCCTCCTGGTCCGTGACCTCACGACCGGCGAGCTGAGGCGAATCGACCTCGAGGGCGGCTTCTCGGGCCCCGTTTGGTCGCCGGACGGGAGCCGGCTCGCCGTCTTGAAGTTGGGGGAAGGCCTTCGCATCCTCGACGCCGTCAACGGGGAAGACGACACACCGGACGGCGTTCGGGAGACGGAGGTCTACCCGATGGACTGGAGCGCGGACGGAAAGCACCTCGGTGCCGTCTCCGCCGAGCCCGAATCCCCCGGCTCGGTCGTCGTATCCCTGGAGAACGGGCAGGTCGTCCGGTTGACCGGCAGTCACCATCACGAGGCGAATGCCGTGCGGTTCTCACCCGACGGGCGACGGGTGGTATTCATGGATTAC
>JBDHII010000061.1:0-13918 GCA_039587515.1 Gemmatimonadota bacterium | reverse complement strand
ACGGAAGCCCGTGGACCGCGCCTGCGCCGAGACGCACGCGGGAAACGGCCGCGTCGACGGATCGTCCCCACGCGTGACCTACCTGCGGTCTCCGAACAGGACGGGCTGTACCCACGCGACCGCACCGTCAGACCGCTGCACCCGTGCCCGCACGTAATCGGGTGGGGCCGAGCGGCGGAAGCACGGCTCGCGGGTCTCGTCCGAGAGGAGCACGCGACCTTCGGGTCCGATGAACTCGGTGCGAAAACCGTACACCTCGTAGTCCTCGATCTCCAGGCAAAGGCCATCGGCGAGCGGCCGCACTGCCGAGAGCGCCACCCCCGTGGTCGCGTAGAAGTCACCGGCCCGGATCGCGTTCAGGATCGCCGGGCCCGTCAGCTCCGCCGCACGGACCACGATCCAGGAGAAGCCGGGGTCTCGCGAGTCGGCCCCGAAGTCGTGCGCGTCGTCGGCCGCGACGCCGAAGACGTGGCCGCCACCCGTCAGTACCGCATCCCAAATCTGGTCCGTCGAGGGGTACCCGCTGCCCCCCAGATAGTCGGCACAGCACACCTCGAAGAGGCCGATGCCGCTGGCGGCGATCTCGTCGGATCCGAGGGCGGCGCGCAAGAGCCCGTTCGGGTGGTTGAGCACGGCGACGCCCCCCGCCTCCTCGATGGCGGCCCGGTTCCGGTCGATGGCATCGGGTACGTCGCGTCCTCCCTGCGGCGCCACGTCCCGGTCCACACCGAGCCCGTTGAGGTGTACCGGACGGCCGTCCACGCGATCGGAAACCTCGACGCCCGGCAGGAGCAGGAAGGAGCCGGGCGCGTGGAATCGCTCCACCAGCTCCGGGGAGACGCTCTGGACGTTGTGGTCCGTGAGCACCACGAAGGCGTAGCCCCGGTCACGATACCACGCCACGACGTCCTCGGGAGCCGATGCCCCGTCCGACCGGTTCGTATGGACGTGCACGTTCCCGCGGTACCACCCCTCCTGGCCCTCGGCCGCCGTGGCCAGAAGCCCCCATAGAACGAGGGACGCAGCCATGCCCCACGCCCGCGGTGAGAACATCGAAGACACCGGGTGACCGCCCGGCCCGGGAAACGCCTCCATGCCACCCGATTCGTCGAACGTCACCGCCGGCCTCCGCCGAAGTAGAGCATGTTCCGGGCCCCGGACCGCGCCATCGCGATATCGAGGAACCCGTCCTCGTCGAGATCCCCCACCGCGAATCCGTAGGCGACACCCTCGTGGTCGCCGAACGGGACCGCCGTGAGCGTCTCGGCGCCGTCGTTGAAGTACACGATCGGTCGCGACTCGACGAACCCCACGATGATGTCGACGCGACCGTTCCGGTCGAGGTCGGCCAACTCGAGCGCGTAGGGTCGTGCGCCGGACCCACCGAGCGGCTCGGCCTGCCCGAACGTGCCGTCCGCCCGGCCCCTCAGGATCCCCGGACCGTTTCGCTGGTCGATCACCGCGAGGTCCAGGATGCCGTCCCCGTCGACGTCGATGGGCTTCGCCATGCGGATCGCAGCATCCGACGGCCCGAACGGACGTCGTTCTGCGAACCCGGCCTTCCCGTCATTGATGTAGATGTAGCCCTGTCCACCATTGCGGTGCGGTATCACCAGGTCGAGAGCGCCGTCTCCGTTGAAATCGCCCGGCGTCGGCGTGGTCGCCGGGCCGCGGGCCAGGGGGACGCAGTCCTCCTCGAATCGCCCGCCGGGGACGCCGGAGCAGACATAGCTCGTAACGGAGTCGTCGCGGCTTCGATTCGCGACGACGATGTCGGGCATAGCGTCGCCGTCGAGATCCGCGACCGCCACGTGCCTCGTGGACCACTCCGGCCGACCGAAGGTCGAGCCGACCTCGAAGCGGCCGGTGCCGTCGTTGAGGTGGACCAGCTTCGGATCCGGATCGTCGTTGCTGACGATCAGATCCAGATCACCGTCCATGTCGATGTCGATCAACACGCCGGAGTAGGACCGATCCGGTACGTCGCCCACCGGGTACGCCGGCTCGAAAACTCCCGCACCATCACCCAGGAGCACGAGGTTGAGGAGCGGCCAATGCCGGCCCTTCACCAGAACGAGATCCAGGCTCCCGTCACCGTCGAGGTCCCCGATGCCGACGTTTGCCGAGGTCGCGGCAGAGTCTTCCAGCGCAAGCTCCCGATCGAACCGCCTCGAGCCCTGTCCGGCCGCGGAATCCGGCAGGCAGGCGACCAGGCAGCCCATCAGGAGGGTCGGAGCCGCCACCCCCAGCATTTCCGTCATGCCGACCCGGGTCATTCCACCTCGTCTCGCTCGTCGCTCTGCCCGTGGGAAGGAGCCACGCGGAAGTCGGACCCCGAACGGCCCCGTCCACCTCCGCGTCCGGGACCGAGCCTAGCCGCGAAGGCCCGGGGGCGCAATCGGATTTGCCGGCCTCGGCGGGTCTCCGCACGTTGGTCTCGCGGGAGTGGCTCACCGAGCCCCGGGGAGCCAGGACCTTCAGTCTTCAGGACCCCTTCGACAATACGATCTCCGTCATGGGACCGGTGCGTTGGCGCGTCCGACCGGGACCCCCGACGGGCGCGCCGGCTCGATGTGCACGATCACGTCGAGCACCGGCAGCTCTGACTCTACGATCCGGTCCTTCACCCGATGCGCGATGGCGTGCCCGTCGCGCACGGAGATGTCGCCGTCGACCTCGACGTGAATGTCGACGAACAGGACGAGGCCGCTCCGGCGAACCCGCAGGACATCGATACCCTCGACGTCGCGCACACCACCCGCCAGCTGCCGAATCCGCGCGTGCGTCTCGTCATCGGCCGCAGCGTCGAGTACGTCCGTCGCAGCGGATCGCAGCAGACGCACCGCGTTCCATGCGATCACGCCGCACGCCAGGAGAGCCGCCCAGTCGTCGGCGCTCTCGAACCCGTCGCCCCCGACGAGGGCGATCGAGATCCCGACAAAGGCGGCCAGGGATGTCAGGGCGTCGGAACGATGATGCCAGGCGTCGGTGCTCAGGGCATGGCTGCCGAGGCGGCGGCCCTTGGCCCGAAGCACGCGGTACGTCACCTCCTTCGCGACGACGACACCCGCGAGCACGGGCAGCGTGAAGAGCGCGGGCGACCCATGAGGCACGAGGATGTTCTGCACGGCTCCCACGGCGATTCCCGCAGCGGCGGCGAGCAACATCGTCGCGACCGCCAGGGCCGCCAGCTGCTCCGCCTTGCCCTGACCGTAGGGGAACCGTTCGCTGGGCGGAGCTCCGCTGACCCGCAGGCCACCCCAGACCAGCACGCCGCTGAAGATATCCAGCGTGGACTCCACGCCGTCGGCGATCAGGGCGTACGAGTTCCCGAGGATGCCGGCCGCCAGCTTGATCACGGCCAACACGGTGCTCACGAGAAGCCCCACGACGGCGGCGCGCATTCCTTCCGAGACGGCGGCCCGCAGTTGCTGCGAAGTCGCGGACAGATCGTGTCTCGTGCGCTCGGCCATGCGCTTCAGTCGGTCACGGTGAGGAAGGACGACCCCAAAAGCCTCATTGGTCCCCCCGAAGGTGACACCCAGGGATGTCCAATTTTCGCGCTTGGAGACCCAAGGGGCCTATCGGGATTGCGCTGAGGCGACCGTGGGAGTTTCCCCGACGGGCGCACGGGTCGGTGCGCACCTGTCCACGGTTCCCGAGTCCTGGCGTGGCCCCTGAAGCCCGTCTACGTTTCGATCGGGAGTCGGTTGCACCCTCGACCTTCGAGTGGAGCCCATGGAGAGCCTACGAGGTCGATTGCTGATCTCGAGCGGTGGCCTGTACGATCCCAACTTCCGCCACACGGTGGTCCTGGTCGGCGAGCACAACGAAGACGGCGCCCTGGGCGTGGTCCTCAATCGAGCACTCGACGTCACGGTCGAGGAAGCGCTCCCTGTTCTGAGCGACCTGGTTCCGCCGGGCTCCTTGCTCTTTCAGGGAGGCCCCGTCCAACCCACGAGCCCCATTCTCTTGGCGGAGCTGACCTCACCCGAGCTCTCGGACCTTCCCGTCTTCGGATCCGTGGGGTTTCTGATCGGTGACGTTTCGGCCGAGATCGCCCCCTCGATCGTCAGGGCTCGCATCTTCGCCGGCTATTCGGGCTGGGGGCCCGGCCAACTGGAGGCGGAGATGGATCAGGACAGCTGGATCCTCGAGCCGGCGCTCGAAGACGACGTCTTCACGGACGCCCCCGACCTGCTCTGGAGCCAGGTGCTCAAGCGGAAGGGGCCCGACTTCCGTCTACTCTCTCGGATGCCGTACGACCCGACCATGAACTGAGTCGGAGCCGTCCGCCTCTCGGGAGGATCAGACCCAGCCCAGCTGCCGCATGGCGAAGCCGTCGTTCCAGATCTTCGTCAGCCGGGCGAGGCGTGACTCAGGAACCACTCGACGAGCTCCCCGTCGTCGACGATCGACCAGGTGTGCGGCGTGGCACCTTCGGCGTACCCGGCCCGGCGTCGGTGCGTCGAGACCAGCTCCACACGGTCGTTGCCCAGGATGCGAAGCTGATTCACCAGCGCCGCCAGGTCGATCGAGTTGATGTCGTAGTAGCTCTTTCGACGGTTCTCGATCCACCAGTCGACGTCGGGCTCGTGATAGGCCCTGATCGGCAGATCGCTGACGTGGACCGCGTTGCCGCCGCCCGCGGCACCGTGGGAGAAGGGAGAGTACGCCACATACCGAGCCGGTACCACAGCGGGATCGCCGCCGAGGTGCTTCTCGAGCAGGTACGTGACCCAGCGCCCCTCGTCGGCCGCCGCCGGATGGAAACCGAGATCCGCCGCACGTCGCTCGGTCGCCCAGAGCCGCGCCATGTCCAGGGGGGCGTCCACCATGGCCACCGCGGCCACCCGAAAGGGCGCCCTGGCAGGTTCGGCGCCCAAGAATGCCGCCAGGCGGAGGGCCCGGGTCCCGCCCAGCGACAGCCCCGCCAGGAACACCGGCGCCTCGGCGAGGCCGGCCTCGTCGAGCACCGTCCCGATCCGGTCCACCAGCTCCTGCACGGCCCGCTCCTCGAAGAGGAAGTCCAGCGGGTCTCCCGTCGTGATGTGCAGGACGGCCACGCCCCGGTCGAGCGCCTCCGCGTCGAAAGACCCGGGCTCGACGAGAGGCCAGGACGGGAAGCGCCGCGGATCGATGAACACCGTGACGCCGCGCACGTCCGACGCAGCTCCGTCGGGCAGCAAGAGCGTGTGACCCCGCTCGGTCATGGCGATCTGCCTCTGGGGCTCCGGCCCGATCCGAAGATAGCCCACGGGCTCGTCGTATTGCTCGACGACCTGCTGGGCGGCACCGGGCTCCGCGCCCAGCAGGAATCCCGTGCCCAGCATCAGGAGGAGTCGGACGAGGGTGCCGGCCTCCGACCGGGCGCCCGTCTCGGCCAACCGACGAATCGTCCTCAACATCCGCTGCTCCATCAGGAAGTCGATCGGCCCTTCGAACATGAGGGAGAGCCGGGCCGGCAAACTCGGGCGGCGCGGCGGCTCCACGCAACCGCGCAGGAGCAGTCGAGTCGACCCGGAGCCGGTCGGCCGGAGGTAGATCGACCACGACCGCCCCGGGTCGGGTCTCTCGAAACGCCCCTCCAGCTCCCTCGAGACGCCGAAGCAGACGCGCTCGCCCGGCGACACCTCGGCAACCGGGATCCCCGGCGCCTTCGGATGCAGCTTGATCTCGTCGCCGACCTCGAGCGACTGCATCTCGGGGATGACGCTCTCGACGTTCCGCACGGGTATGCCGAAGATCCGCTCGAAGAGCTCGTAAGAGTAGAAGCCGGCCCGCCCGAGCCCGAACTGGACGACCCAGGGCCATACCGACCGGGGGGCGACGGCGATGTCGATGCCCCGCGTGTAAACGAGCTCGGGCCGCGAAACGAGCCGATCCCCCGGCCACTCCCGGCTCCGTTCCTCCTCCGATGATCCCCAGTCGCTCAGCCACCGCCTGGACAGGGGCCAGGTGAGCAGCACAGCGAGGAGAAAGGCCACGCCCTCGGCGCCCTCCGCGAGGAAACGCCAGCCTCTCCGGTACCGAAGTCCCCGGGTCCGCGGCAACATGCATCCCGCTCCTGGAGTTGTTGGTCGTCTCGAAATATAGATTCGTGAGCACGCTGCGATCCTGGTATGCCCTGGGCAGGAGCGCGCTCCTCATGCGCCTGGCGGGGATCGGCGCGGTCGCGGGCTTGGCGTCGTGGCTGCTCGTCTACGCCCTCCGCCTGATGTTCGACGCCGGCAGCCCCAGCATCCGAGAGCTCCTGTGGGCCGTGCCCCGCGGGGCCCTCTTCGGTGTCATCCTGGGTCTGATCCTCGGCGCCTACTGGGACCGGCGCGAAAACCGCGAGCCTCCGGCTACCCGGACTTCTTGAGGAGCGAGAGAAGCATCTTGTAGGGTCCGCCTGCGACGAGCTCGTGGGGTACCGACGGCGGAAGGTGCAACGCCTCGCCCGCTTCCACGAGGTGCTCCACACCGTCGATCACGACCCGGACGCTGCCCTCCAGTACGAAGATGACGGCGTCGTTCGGGTTCGTGTGCTCGCTGAGGCCCTGACCCTCGGCGAAGGCGAAGAGCGTGATCGTACCCCCCGCGCTCCGCATGACGACCCGGCTGACCACCGAATCGGTCTGGTAGTCGACCAGATCCGCGAGGCGAACCGGTACGGTGAGAGGATTGTCCAAAGTGCCGCCCGTCCTCAGTGGCGCCCCAGGGCCCGGCTGATCGCGGCCTCCGCGAGGGGAGCCATGACGCGGTAGCCGGCTTCGTTCGGATGTACGCCGTCGGCCGACAGCTCCGGACCCAGACCCAGCCGATCGTCGACCATGACGGAATGGTAATCCAAGTATACGACGTCGTTGATCTCGGCGTACTCCCGCATCCACGCGTTGAGCGCGACGATCTTCGGACCCGGATCCAGCCCGGGCCTCCAGCCGTAATCCGAAGCCGGCAGAACGGAGGAGAGCACGACCCGGATGTCGTTCGCCCGGGCCAGCTCGACCATCGACATCAGATTGTCCGCGATCATGGCCTGGGTGGACGGACCGGTGTTCCCCGCGATGTCGTTCGTGCCGGCGAGAATCACGACGACCGCCGGCTCGAGCGCGATCACGTCCTGCCGGAACCGTACGAGCATCTGGGGCGTCGTCTGACCGCTGATGCCTCTCCCGACGTAGGGCCTGCCGGGGAACATCGTCGGGAAATGGGCGGCCCAAGCGTCGGTGATCGAATTCCCGTAGAACACGACCCGTTCTTCGCCCGGACCGGGAGCGCCCAGTGACGCGTTCGCCTCCCGATACCTTCCGAGGGAAGCCCAGTCGCCGCTCTGGGCCACGAGCGGTACGGCGGCCGTCAACATCGACGCGACAACGGTGAGGCCGACCCGGGCAGTTTCGAAGCCGTGGTTCGGTGCACGACCGTTCCTGGCGGCCCCGCCCCTAGCGATAGCCATGAAAACGTCTCAGACCGGTTCCCGCCGCCGAGGCCGGTGCCTCGTACCGCCCCGACTCCTGATCGTACCAGCGCTGATCCACCGCTCTTCTGTAGGCGGCCAGGATCTCTCCCGCATCCGGTCGACCTCGCACGACCTCCTGCAGGATCCGCCCGTACCCGAGCGTCGCCAAACCGACCGTCTCGACCAGACCGTCGTATGCCGAGCGCAGGTCGTCGGTCGTGAACGACAGCACGCCCGCCTCGAAGTCGAAGCCCGGAATGCCGCTCAAGAACGACAGGTCGGCCGGCGGCACCGCCCGCAGGCCCGCACGGATCGGCGTGGAGACCCGCATCACCTTCGCCTCCGCGAGCCGCTCCACGGCCCGCTGCGCCGCGGCCCGCAGATCGGCGCGAGCCTCCTCCGGCGGTCGGGTCCGCGCGCTGTCGGCGGCGGTCGCCTCCTTCACCGTGACGAACTCGATCCAGGGCATTGTCTGCAGGTCGCTCGCCAGCCGGTCGTCACCGGATGCGAAGATCACCGGCACGCCGACCCGGCCCCAGGAAAGCGCGACGAGCTCGGTTTCCGTGATCGCTCGATCGTTGATCCTCAGCTCGATTCCGAGCGTGAAGGTGTGCGAGGCGAAGCCTCGACTGCCCGTCTTGGCGTGCATCCCGACCACCGCGACCGCGTCGATCGGCTCGGATTCGGGAAGGTCGAAATAGGTGTCGAACGGTTCCTCACGGATGATCTGTATCGCACGCTCGTCGAGCAGATCGCGGCGGAGGTCCGGATCGGGGTTGCCGCTTCCGTGTCCGTCGGCGATGAGCACCTCCGTGGCGCCACCCGCGAACAGGCCGTCGACCACGGCATTGACGTCCGCAGCGAGCCACTCCTGCGCCGTGGGGTACAGGGCGGTCCCGAAGTCGAAGGAGCTGGGGTCGCTCTGACCGGCGAGCCCCTCCATGTCGTGTATCACGAGGACGCGCAGGCCCTCCTGCGGCTGCGCGTAGTCCTCGATCGCCCAGGGCCCTTCGGGCACCGCGTCCGACTGATCGGCCGGCTCACATCCGGTCTTCGCGAGCACGAGAAGCAGGCCGATCGTCACGCGACCGATCCTTGCGGTGGATTCCCTCACGACGACGTCCTCCGTGCACGCGTTCCCTGCGATGCGCCCGCGAATCTATCACGATTCCCGGTTCATGGCTCGAACAAATGTCGTTGACGGAGGCCTGAACTTCCACGATTTTCTAAGCTGGTGCCGTTTGAAGGCACAGCAGACGAGCGATGAGGGGCGGTCTCATGTAGAGGTTCGTCGCTCTTCAATCTCAGTGACCAGAGGGGTCACGTCAGCGCGGAGACACCGCGCGATCACGCGCAGTCCGGAAGTACGTTACGCGTCACTCCCAGCTGCAGCACCCAAGGAGCGCATCGCCATGCGTACTACGGGAACCGTGAAGTGGTTCAATGATCAGAAGGGCTTTGGATTCATCACGCCTGCGGACGGAAGCAAGGACTGCTTCGTCCACCATAGCGCAATCCAGGCCGAGGGCTTCAAGACCCTCGCCGAGGGAGCGACCGTCGAGTTCGACGTCGTCGAGGGCGCGAAGGGACCTGCGGCGGAGAACGTCGTAGCGATCTGATCGAGTCGCTTCGACTCGAAGACGAAGAGGCCGTCCCGATTTCGGGGCGGCCTCTTCGCTTTGGTATGGCCACGGCGGCCAACAGCAGCGGGCCCCGCGAGGCGGTGTAAGGACCCTTCAGTCGAACGGTGCACGACGAAAACCGGGGCCACGTGTCCACGACACGTGACCCCGGCTCCCGGTCTCCTCCCCCCGGCCAAACCGACCGGCGGGGGAAGGGTCATCGTCTACCCCGGGATACGCCTCAGTCCCGCGAGTTCCAGAGCCAGCTGTAGCTCAACCGCAGGTAGTAGAAGCCACCGTTGAAGCCGAACGGCGTGCTCTCCGGATAGAGCGCACCCACGCCGAGGGCGCCGGGATTCTCGTCCGGATAGGTATTCAGGAGGTTGTTCGCACCGATCGCGATCGACGCGTTCTCCATGAACGGCCAGGAGACCTCGGCATCGACGATGAAGCTCGCCCCGTAACGCTGATCAGGGTCACTGAGCTCGGCATCGTAGAAGCCGTCGTAGTAGGTCCCACGCAGCAAGCCGCTCACCGGACCGAGGTCCTGCAGCAGACTCACCACGCCGCGGAAGCGCGGCAGCGCCCTTTCCAACTGGTCCACGCGCGCATCGTCGACGACCTCGGGATTGCGGTCGGTGACCTCCGTGCCCGTGTAGTTGAACAGCACGCTCAGATTGGTCTCGGAGCTCGGCGTGTAGTTCGCGACGATATCGATTCCCTGCGTCCGCGTCTCGAAGTCGTTCGTGAAGAACCGGAACTCCGCCAGGTTCGCCGCGCTCGTGATCCCCTCGGACACGAGCTGGTCGACCTCGGCATCCGTCAGCTGGAAGGTGCTGGTCTGCGCGAAGCGGTCAGAAATCGAGATGCGGAAGTAGTCCGCCGTGAAGCGGAAGGCGTCCCGCTCGTACACGAGGCCGGCTGCGAAGCTCGTCGAGCTCTCGGGATCGAGCTGCTTCCCGCCGCGAAGCCTGGCGACCTCGGAGGTCGAGGGGATCGTGCCACGGTTGACGAGATCGCCGAGGTCCGTGTCGAAGACCGTCGAGACGTTGAAGGCGTTCTGCTGTCCCGGCGTCGGCGCGCGGAAGCCCGTGTTGACGTTGGCTCGGAAGGCAATCTCTTCACTGGCCTCGACCCGGAAGGAGATCTTTCCGGTGGCCTTGCCGCCGAAGTCCGAGAAGCTCTCGTAGCGGCCCGCGACGCCCAGGGACCACCGGTCGTCGGCCCTGCCGAAGTTCAGGTCGGCGTAGACCGCGGTGTTGCGGCGCGACCAGTCGCCCGAGGCGAGCGGGCTGAAGCCCGGGAAGCCGTTGGAGGACGAGCTGAACCCCTGCTCCGCATAGGGCCCGATCTTCCAGGATTCGTCCTGGCCCTGAACGATCTCGAAGCGCTCCTCACGCTGCTCGAAACCGGCCGCGACGTTCACCAGCTCATTGACTTCATAGGAGAGATCGAGGTTCAGGTTGATCTCTTCCTGGTTGTAGGCGCCGGGGTCGAAGGCCGTGGGCGTCTCCGGTCCGAGCGCTGCGTTGACGGTGTTGTAGATGAAGAAGTCGGCAAAATTCCTTCCCCAGCTCGCGCTGGCGTCCCAGAAAATGCCGTCGTCCGTGCGGCCCTTGACGCCACCGACGATCGAAGCGTCCAGGACGTCACCACCGAACTGCGGGGTGAACCCCCCGGGGAACATCTCCTGGTAGGAGAAGCAGTTCGGATCGTCGAAGACCTGCTGGAGCGCGACAGGATCCGGTCGATCGTTGGTGATCGCGACCGTCGGGCAGTTGGCCGTTCCGAGACCCCTTGCCTGCAGCACGTCGCCGACCAGGAGCGTCTCGCCGCCGTCACCCGAGAAGACGCCGCCGCGCGTGTTGGGATTACGGAAGAAGAACCCGCCATCCACTTCCTTGGTGTGATATCCACCGAAGGCATACACCTGCTCGTCGTCGTCGAAGCTGTAGCCGCTGTTCACCCAGAGCTTGAAGTCGTTCGAGATCTTCGGGGACCCCCAGACCTGAGCGGTCGGCGTCCGGACGGCCGAGTTGCCCGCTGCGACGAGCGCAGCCGCATCGGAACGCTGAATCGCACGGTCGGTCGGATCCTGATTCCCGTACTCGACGGTGACGTTCGCGAATCCCCTGTCGCCCAGCGGTACGCCGAAGTTACCCGCCACGGAGACCTGATTCCCGTCTCCGTCCCATCGCTCACCGTCACCATCCGTGAAGCCCGAGCCGTCGAAGTACTGGCCCTGCTTGACCTGGATCGTGCCGCCCGAGCGGTCGTCCTTGAGCTGGAAGTTCAGCACGCCGGCGATCGCATCCGAGCCGTACTGCGCGGAGGCGCCGTCACGCAGCACCTCGACCTGACGCAGCGCGAGTCCCGGGATTGCACCGATGTCGGGGCCCTGAGCACCGTCGGAAAGCCCGCCGCCCAGCCAGGAGATGACCGCCCCGCGGTGCCGCCGCTTGCCGTTCATCAGGACCAGCGTGTGATCCGAGGCCAACCCACGCAGGTTCGCCGGCCGCGAGATCGTCGCCGCGTCACTGATGGGCTGGATGTTCACGTTGTAGGACGGCACCACGTTGCGCAGCAGGAAGTCGATGTTCGTCTCGGCCTGCTGCATGATCTCACTGAGCGGGATCACGTCGACCGGCACCATGGATTCCGTCACGGTGCGCGGGCGACTGCGACTCCCGGTCACCACGAGCTCATTGAGCTGGAAGGCGGAAACCCCGAGCAGGATCTCGATGCTCGCGGTCTGACCCGAGGCGACCGTCACTTCCAGTGTCTGCAGCCCCATCCCGAGAAGTCGGACCTCGAGGGTGTGCGTCCCGGCCGGGACTCCCGGGATTGTGAAGTCACCGGTCGCGCCGGAGTAAGCCACGCGTCCCAGTGCGGGCAGCTCGATCCGCGCATTGCCGAGTCCGACCCCGGTGTCTTCGCTTCGGACCGTGCCCTGGATCGTGCCCTGTGCCTGAGCCGTGACGGGCACGACCGCCAAGGCCAGAGCCAACACCAAACAACTCCATCTGGTCATACGAAATCCTCCTTGCGGGGGTAATGCGTAGCCTCACATCCGCACGAGAGGCACTCGGCCCCTGGCTGCTACCCGACCCGACCCCAATTGAGGGGGAGGCCAGCCTATACGCAACAATTCACTTCTCGAGTCGGAATCCGCATCCCGGGAGTGTCGGCGCGTGCGCAACCCGGAAGTCACCGGTTCATCCAGCTGATCGAGAGCTGCAGGACCGTTGCTGTCGAAACCCAGGCGAAGTAGGGAGCCTGCGCGATCGCCACCCACCGGTAGTGTCTCCAAATGACGGCGACCAGCCAGACGATGCTGCCCCACACGATGACAATGTCGATGGACGCCAGCGTGAGGTTTCTCAGCCCGAACTGGATCGGAGTGAAGATCAGGTTGGCGACGAGGTTGACGGCGAAGGGCACTGCGACCGCCACCGGAATCTTCCTTCGCGCGGCCTGGATGAATACGAACCCGAAGGTCACGAAGATGATCGGGTAGATGATCTGCCACATGAGCCCGATGAACGCAGGATCAGGCGTCCAGGACGGCTTCGCGAGCGAGACGTACCACTCCATGAAGGTCATCGCTGTCGCATCCTCGTCGTCTCAACGGTCGAGAATCACTCGCAGGGGTCGGAATCGGCCCAGGCACCCGAGCCGGTGTCAGGTATTCCGCAACGTAGGACGATCGGGTGAGGATCCGACAGATCCCTCTTTTCGTTTCAGGCTCGGTCCGTCATCGAGACAGGCCACGTTCGAGTGGGTCGCGTTGGCCGAGAGCGTCGAATCGAGTAGGATGGCCCATGCCCATCCGACTCCTCTTCGTCCTGCTGGCAAGCCTCTCGGCGGCTTGCTCGGACGAGCCGCCTGCCTCCGAGCCCGCCCCCGAGACCTCCGCGGAGGCGATTCGCCCCGACTGGTGCGAGGTGCTCCCTCGCCCCGGGTACGCCAGCCTGGAGCCCGTGTCGACCGACAGCGATTGGTTCGAAGTCTGGCACGTCGGCGACGGTGTCTATGCGCTATACGAACCCAAGCAGTGGCAGGAGATCATCTCCTACCTGGTTCTCGGCTCCGAGCGCGCGCTGCTCTTCGACACGGGCATGGGGATCGCCTCGATCTCGGCCGTGGTGGGGCAGCTCACCGATCTACCCATCACCGTGCTCAACTCGCACACACACATGGATCACATCGGGGGCAACGCCGAGTTCTCTTCGATCGTAGCGATGGACACCGACTTCACGCGGGCTCGATCGGCGGGACTCGGGAACGCGAGTGTTCGCAGCGAGCTCGCACCCGCTGCGCTCTGCGCGGAGCTTCCGTCCGGGGTGACCCAGGACAACTATAGTACCCGGCCCTGGACCATCACGGAGGTCGCCGCGGACGGCCACCGCATCGATCTGGGCAATCGCGTGCTGGAGGTACTCCACATCCCCGGTCACACGCCCGACGCCGTGGCCCTCCTGGATGCCGACGCCGGATATCTCTGGACCGGCGACTCGTTCTACGAGGGTCCGATCTCGAGCGCCTGGCCGAGTTGGTACCGGGTCTCACGACACTCTTCCCCGCCCACAACACGCCGGTGGCCGATCCCGTGCGTCTGACCGAGCTGCGCGATGCGCTGGCCGGCGTCCTGGAAGGCACGCTGGAGGGCACCCTGGACGAGGAAAGCGGGATGCTGCGCTATGAGGCGGGAGCCTTCTCGCTGCTCATGCGGTCAGGCGGCTGACCCGAGTCCGATGGCGTGAACCGGGTTCTCGTGGTGCTACGACCGAGCCGCTAGACCTCCTAGTCGCCGTTTTGGTGCTGAAACGTCGATCCCACGAACCTCAGGAAA
>JBDHII010000132.1:0-3112 GCA_039587515.1 Gemmatimonadota bacterium | reverse complement strand
GTTTACGCTCATTCTCGCGTCGGTGTTTCTCGCGGTGTCCCTGGAAAACGTGCGGCAGGCCGGGGCGGAGCGCACGACCGCCCAGGCTGCATTAGAGCAACTCCTCGGAGAGCTGCGTGAGGACCACGCGGACTTCCTCCGAATAATCGAGCAGCAGGAGGCCCTGAGTCGTCACTACTCCGATCTGGACCGGTGGCTCGAAGACGGCTCCGACTATCCGGCGGACAGCGTCGGAGCCGCGCTTGCCGCCGTACTGTCGAATCCGACGCTCTTCACCAGGCGTGCATCGTGGACCACCATGGTCTCTGCCGGGCAGTTAGCCCATCTCGACGCGCCGGCGCTCGTCCTTCAACTCGGTCAACTCTACGAGACGGCGTATGGCCGGCTGGAATACAACAGCCGGTTCTACGACGAGGAGATGTTCGCCGAATTCCGGTCGACCGAGGCGATGCGGTGGGACAACTACCGGAGCGGGGGGCAGCCCCTCGTGGACGACCCGGTTGAGGTGCGTAGACTTGCAGGCCGACTCAACCGAATACACAGCATGTGGACTCTATGGTACCGCGACCTATTGATCGAGTACGAGGGCGACGTGCTCGACGCAATCGCTGCGGTAGAGCAGTACCTCGCAGCTACACGTCCGTAGGTCTCGGAATGCCCTGGTCCACGATTACTCAGTCGCAAGCGGTGTTCGACTGGCTGGTGGTCCTCCAATGCATGAGGGCGTGGGATCTGGGCGACTCGGGGGAGGCCGTCAGTCCACCCAAGGAATGAGGTGCGCCCGAATCCGCGTTGCGAGATCGCTCTCCGACATCGATCCGTCGGCCGTGCCCACGATCATCGAGACCGCCTCCGGTTCCTCCAACTCGAAGTCGTTGATCACGAGGGAGGTGTAGGCCGCCACGAGTGCAGCACGCTTGTTTCCGTCGACCAAGGGATGGTTCTTCATGGGAGAGCCGATCTGCGCAGGTGACCTCCGGGTCGTAGAGCACACCCACCCACTCTCTCTCGCCTCGAGCATGGCATCGGACGGTGGGGGTAACCGCGCGTCGACGCAGGGCGTAGTTTTGGTTGAAGGACAACGCTGCCCGCGTGGGATCTCCCTTAGGAGCGAAGAACCATGAAGACCCTCCTTGGCCTCCCGACCTCCCCCTCCCGACGCTGGACCCTGGCCGGGGTGCTCACGTTCTGCGTCGCTGCTTGCAGCCAGCCGGGCGCTATGCCCGGAGTCCGGGCGCAGCCCGCGCCCGTTGATGTCGGCTATGGCGAGATCGGCAGCGACCAGGTTACGGGAGCGGTCTCCGCCATGCACAGTGACGCCATGGAGGGTGTCCAGGTGCCGACCTTGGCCACCATGCTCGCGCGGCTCCCCGGCGTGAGGGTCGTTCACTCCACCAAGCTCCATGGAGGGATACAGGTCCGCATCCGCGGCTCCAGCTCGTTCCAGGGCAGCGAAGAGCCCCTCTTCGTCCTGGACGGCATGCCCATCCCCTCGGGAGACGGGCAGATCTTCAGCATCGATCCGAGCATCATCGAGACCATCACCGTGCTGAAGGACGCGGGCACCACGGCGATCTACGGATCCAGGGGCGCCAACGGTGTGATCCTCATCAAAACCAAGGGCGGTGGAGTGTAGGTCGGCCACCGATGTGTGTAGAGGTCGTGCGAGGACTGGAGGGGACGATGAGGAGGATGGTGGGATTGGCGGTATTCGCCTCACTGCATGGGGTAGGGGGCGGCGTATCCCATGCGGAAGCACAATTTCGGGTGGTGCGGGTGGATGAGGTACCCGGGGTCGAGGGAACCTATCCGAGTTGGTCTCCGTCTGGCGAGAGGCTCGCTTTCGAGCGTGGTGGTGACCTGTACACCGTTGAGCTGGACGGGTCGCACGAGACACGGTTTGTGCACGGCCCTGCCCTCGACGAGACCCCGGTGTGGGTGTCGGAGCACGAGATCCTCTTCGCCTCGGACCGCGCAGGCGAGCTCGATGTCTACAGAGTCCGACCGGATGGGAGCGGGCTGGAACGCGTCACGGACCATCCATCGGATGATGATCACCCGCGGCCGTGGGCAGGCGGTAGTGGGATCGTCTTCAATTCGAAGCGCCATGACGGCGAGACGTACCAGATCTGGTCCATGAACCGTGATGGCACGGAGGTCAGGCGACTGACCGATCACCACGAGTGGGACAGCTATCCTTCCATATCCAGAGACGGCCGCAGGCTTCTGTGGCGGCGTGTGCTGACTGAAAGAGGTCGCCGCAATTCGGAGGTCTTCGTGAAGGATCTCTCGGATTCGACGACGACGAACCTGACCTCCCACCCGGGCTTTGACGGGTACCCTGTGTGGTCGCCGAACGATGAGTGGATTGCCTTTGCATCGAGCCGCGATTCCGAAGGGCTGGATCAGCTGTTCGTCATGCGCAGTGATGGATCGGAGGTAACGAGACTGCACGCCCTCGAGCCGGGGGTGCAGTACGCGCGCCCGAGCTGGTCGTTCGACGGCAACCGTATCGCCGCGACGCGTGAGCAAGATGGGGTTACGACCCTGGTCATCTTCACCGTCGATGAGGCCGACGGCCCGTGAATGGAAGAGTGAGAAAGTTGAGTGTGAGCGGGAGAGGGACAGACAGCGCCTCCGCATAACACTGCGCCTCCGGATCCGGCTCTTTGTGGCACAGTGATCAGTCAGGGCGCCTGGTAGTGTCTCATTTGAGTGCCCTGACTCGTCTACTAGGCAAGGAACACCTTGCTTCGCGGGATAGTCCTACCATGACGAGTCTACATCGCCGGCCGGATTGCTTGATCGGCTACATCACAGCACTGCTCGCGACTGGCTGCGGGGTCACCAGTCCCGATGTCCTAAGGGTGGAGCTCCTTGTGGACGGGGAAACCGTCACGGAGACACAGCCACTTGAGGTTGTGGTAGCTGCCACGAACGACTCGGATCGCCCAATGCGGGTCGATTCCCACGGTTGTCCACAGGTCTTCGAGGTGATGCCCATCGAAACCACCGAGCCGGTGGGCCCCGAGTCCGTCGCGTGTCCTCTCGCCCTTCTCGCGCCCACTGAACTTGCGCCGGGTGAGAGCCTGTCGTTCCGCTACACATGGCG
>JBDHII010000131.1:0-3868 GCA_039587515.1 Gemmatimonadota bacterium | reverse complement strand
GGTAACCGGGCGCGCCCGACGCCCGATAGTTGATGGCGATGTCGACGAACGGGACGGCGGTGTCTCCCTGTGGGGAGACACCTGCATGTGTGTCTACTGTCGAGAGGACGCCGACGAGAGGGGCGGTGTCGAGCAGCTCGTCGACCTGGTTGAAGGGGTAGGGCCGCGCGACCGGCCGGCAGACCTGATCCCAGTGGATCGTCCGGGTCACGATGGGACGCGCGGTCGGATCGAGCCGGCTGCCATGGCAGCCGGCGAGGCTCGCGACCATCGCGAGTCCCACCACGAAGCCCTTGGTAGTACGGCTCGACCGTCCCGACATGCCTTTCTCGATTCCCGAAGTACCGTGCCAAGCTGTCCTCCCTACGACGCCGCGTCGTAGGGGGTTTCGGGTCGTCCGTCGACCTACTTCGGACTCCGAGCGGAGGTCTCGAGGGAAGATTGACTTTGTATCACAGAGTACTCCATATTTTCCTAGCATCCGACAATTGCCCCGGAGTCGTTTCGCGACGCCTTCGGAGAGGTGGCCGGAGTGGAGGCGGACTCGGTCGCGGTTCGCGTGTGGCGGGCCCGTCTGGAGTACGCCGAACCGGCTCGGACCCTCGACCGCCGCTGGCTCTGGCACACGCTGGCGATCGCCCTCTGCGTCGGGGCCCTCGTCCGTATCCCTGCGCTCTGGCTCGGTGAGGAGTGGTACTACCCACGCATGGCGCCATCCTTGGTCATTCTGGCCTTGGCGGCCTACTTCTGGCTCCGTGGAGGGGATCGTGCCGGGCTGATGGCGGGATTGGCGTTGACCGTGATCGTCGCGACCTACGCCCTGCTGCTCCCGTATTCGGAAGGGGAGCGCGGCCAGCTCGTCTACGGGGACTCGGTCACCATGGCGCTGCTTCACCTGCCCGTCCTCTTCTGGGCGTACCTGGGTTTCGTCTTTGCGGGCAGTGCCTGGCGCGAAGCCGATGCTCGGGTCCGCTATCTCCGCTACAACGGCGAGCTGCTGATCCTCGGGAGTCTGGTCGGACTCGGTGGACTGGTCTTCAGCTTCCTTACGGTCGGCCTGTTCGAGCTGGTGGCCGACAACCCCGAGGAGCTCTACTTCGAGAACGTGGGGGTCTTCGGGGCGGTCGCGGTGCCGGTGGCCGCGACCTACCTCTACGATGTCGTTTTCAAACGACGCACCGGAATCGCGTCGGTCCTCGCACGCGTCTTCTCGCCTCTCTTCCTGATCATGACGTCCACCTACGTGGTCGTCGCGCTCGTCGGCGGGCAGAACCCCTTCATCGACCGGGATTTCCTGATCGTCTTCAACGGTCTGCTGCTCGTCGTGCTGGGGATGACGGTCCTCTCGATCGCCGAGCGGGGACGGGAGGTGGAGGTCGGGTGGGCGGACTACGTCAACGTAGCCCTGCTGGTCGTCACGCTGGTCATCGACCTGATCGCGCTCTCGGCGATTCTGTTCCGCCTCACTGCGTACGGTCTGACGCCGAACCGCGTGGTCGTGCTCGGTGCCAACCTCGTCGTCATGACCCACCTGGCCTGGACGTGCCGCGCCTACTTCGGCCTGCTGCGTGGGAAGCGTGAGTCGGGCGACGTACGGCGGGCCGTGACCGGATACCTCCCCGTCTACGCCGGTTGGGCCGCGGTCGTCGCGTTCCTCCTGCCGTTGGTCTTCCGCTTCTCCTGAGGCCCGGCGCTAGCCGGGTTTGCGAGCGACGAGCTCGACGGGTGCCACCCGGCCGACAGAGATGTTCTCGATCATGTTTTGCACCTTCGTCGAGGCGTCCTCACCCATGAGGAGGTGCAGCCCGAGGGGAGGCGGGCCCTCGCCGGCCTGGGCGTCCCTTCTGAGGCCCTCGAAGAAGTCGAGCGCGAAGCCACTGCGATCTCGCTCTCCGGTCAGGACGAACCCGGCGTCCGCGAGCGCGCTCTTGTAGGCATCGGGTGGCGCGACGGCGCTGGATTCGGCCTCCGTCGCCCAGGGCACGGGAAAGGTCAGCTCGCCCTCACCTACGCGCATGACGTCGTAGATGCCGAAGCTGCCGCCGGGTTTGAGCGTTCGCCAGGCTTCCTCGGCCAGCGCCCGCTTGTCGGCGATGTTCATCCCGACGTGGAGCACGACGGCCGCGTCGAACGTGCCCGACGGGAAGTCCAGGTCCAGTGCATTTCCCTGGACGAGATCGACCCGGTCCTGCAGCCCGACCCAGGAGCACAGCGTTCTTCCGGTCTCGACGTATTCGTGCGTGAGGTCGACGCCGGTCACGCGACAGCCGTAGGTGTGGGCGATGAAACGGCTCGTGCCGCCCAGGCCGCAGCCGATGTCGAGCACGTGGTCGTTCGCGGACAGGTCGACCTGGCCGAGGAAGGCCTGCGTGGCGAGCGCACCGCCGATGTGAAACTCGTCGATGGCGGCCAGGTCTTCGATCCGAACGCTTTCGGGCGACTTGCCGAGCTTCTCGATGCCCGCCGCGATCGCGTCCAGCAGGTTGCCTCGGGTATAGTGACTCGCGACTCGGTCGGGGTCGGGCATTTCAACGCTCCGGGATGGCACTCTGGTCACGCACGGTGATTCGCCCGAGCGAACCATCACGGCCCGGGCCTCCGCTCGAGCCAAGCTGGGAGCCGCACCGGACGGCGGCAACCGAGTCGAGCGCCCGTCTATCCCCCGTTGCCCAGCAGCTCCTTCGCCTCCGCCTCGGTGAGGCCGACCTCGGCCACGTCGCCGCTGGCCTCGAGCAGGGCATGGTCCTCCGCCCCTCTCGCCAGCCACAGCGAGCCGGCCGCCGAGGCCGCGCTCAGGCCGGACAGGAAGCCCATCGTGACGGCCGCCGCCAAGGTACTCACGGTATTTGCGTTCAGCGCGACGGCCACAGGGCCTGCGCCCAGCAGGAAGCCGCCCAGCGCTCCCCAGGCAGCGAAGCGGGGAAGGGAAAGCTCGTCGAACCTGCGACGGCGCCCTGCCACTCCGAGCACGATCGAAAAGACCGTGCCGCAGAAGAACCCGGGTACCGCCAGCGCCGGCAGCGGCGCATCGAAGACGTCGATGAACCACTGCAAGGGGAGCCCGAGCGCGAGCCCGACGCCGATCAGCACACCGACGAGACCCCAGCCGACCCCCCAGGTCAGCCCCGTCCCGATCACGCCGCGAAGGCGCCTCAGCCACGCCTGCATCACGCGTCGGCTCCCACGCCGCTAGCCCTCACCCAGGCTCGGCGGTTCGTCACCGGGCGTCAGCGCGGGACCCGCCCTCCTTGCCAGCAGCAGCGTCGCCGTGGCCGATCCGCCCCCGAGCCCCACGAAGATCGTCGCGTTGACCAACGCTGTTCTCACGGACCACGAGTCCCAGGCGTTCAGGGCGAGGACCCCGTACAGGAGGAGCCCCGCGCCCGCACCCAGTGCAGCGAACCAGGGAAGCGAGAGCTTCTCGAAGGAACGGCCGCGCGCGGTCGGTGCTCGCCACGACGACCCGGGCCAGCTCGGGTCCACCCACGCCACCCGGGAGCAGCCAGGGAATCACCGCCAACAACGAGGCGACCACTCCGACTCCTGCGGAGAAGGTCAATCCCATCCCGAACATCCCACGCAACACCCTGAGCCAACGGGGCATCTCCCACCTCGCTTCAGATCGGTACTTTGTAGCGCAAAGTACCTGGCCATGAAGACAACGTCAACGACCGCTCATCCTGCCGGCCCCTGATCGAGGGCGCGGCTACCCTCCGTCCGGCAGGGCCGCCCGTACCGACCTCGTGTACACCATGTCCCCGCCGATGACGGTCATGTCCGGCTCGATCCTCCAGATATCCTCGGCCGGTACGGTCATGTAGTCGACCGGAATGACCACGAAGTCGGCGTGCTTGCCCACTTCGATCGA
>JBDHII010000019.1:0-67184 GCA_039587515.1 Gemmatimonadota bacterium | reverse complement strand
CGTTCCCTCCGGCCAGATGGGGGATCGTCGTTCGGCCGCCCGGTAGTGGGCCGTCCCCGCCTTCGACAATCCTCCCTCCTTCGATTTCCAGCGTGACCGTTGGCGGCGCGACGACCTGGTGGATCAACCGGCCATCGTCGAGCGCACGCCCGACGTGCCCACGCTCGGTGAGGTGCGTGGCGAGGTCGCCCTCGTTCGAGACCGTCACCTCCACCCGGTACCGGTTTTCGGCCATCGCGGTGACGCGGGGATCCGACATGGAGATCAAGGGCGTCCGTGACGCGACGTGGAGGAACCATGGGACCTGTTGCTCCACCTCGGAGAGGAGAAGCTCGGCCGGCGGGTTCTGACCCCAGAACTTGCGGTGCCAGCCACCGATCTCCACGGCCCCGAGCTGGGGGTGTTCGAATGGCGTCCAATCCGAGAAGTACGCCCCACCGAACGCGCTGTCGTTGTAGGCGTGCCAGTCCGACTCGTCGATCTCGCCGTCGTCGTTCGCGTCGGGAACCCAGCTTTCGGGACCCGGGGAGTATTCGGGGACCCAGCCGATCACGCCGTGGTCCCAGTAGCCGAAGGTGATGAGGGTCCCGTAGCGGTGTTCCGTCGGATGGGTGGCCGAGGGAACGACCGGCCGCCCGGTCGACTCCGTGTAGAAGGCGCTGAGATCCAGGATGAGCTCCAGATCGGTCGTGTTGAAGAGGCTCGGCGCCGAGGCGGACGGCAGTCGGTAGACGAACCCGCCGGACGTGTGTCCGTGGATGATGAAGGCCACGTTCCGGTGCTCGTTGAGGAACTTCACCGTCGCGTAGGTCTCCGGCTCCGAAAGCGGAAAGTCGCCGGCTCCCGGCTGCCGATGCCAGCGGTCCCAGTTGCGCGGGAAGTTGCGGTTCATGTCGATGCCGCCCGTTCCGTCCTCGCTGTGCCGACCGTCTCCGTCGTTGTCGATTCCTTCTGGGAAGACCCTGTAGCAGTGTGCTCCCGACGGCGCTTCTCCCCTCGGGTGCATGATCCTGCCGTCGGCCGGATCGGCGCACGCGTCACCCTCGGGATCGGGTACGCGCATCCTCGTGATCCATCCGTCGCCATCGAGGTCCTCGCTCGGATCTTCGTCGAACGCACCGTCGAAGTCCTCGTCCACGGGGTGGACCGTGCTCCGCAGCGACTGGTCGGTGGTGAGCACGAGGTTGGAGCCGTCGGGATTGAACTTCGGCCGGATGTAGAAGGCCCGCGTGTCCAGCAGCTCGGTGACGACCGGATCGGTCCCGTAGTTGTTCAGCAGGTAGCCCAAGGTGTAGAGCGCCACCTCCGACCCGGTGAGCTCGGCGGCGTGGATGCCCCCGTCGAGATAGATCGCGGGCTTGTCCTCGGCCGGACCCGTGGCTTCGTTCGTGACCTCCATCAACATCAGATCTACGCCGAGGTAGCTCTTGCCGATGGGGTACAGCTCGGTGAGGTCGGGATACATCCACGCCCAGCTCTCCATGATCCCGTGGACTTCCTGCCAGGTGTGGAAGTGGTCGAAGGAGACCCTGCCCTCCGAATCCAAGAGCCCGACGCCACGCTGGGCGAGTACGGGAGAGGCGACGAAGAGAAGCGAGGCGGTGGCGATGAGGAACCGGCGAGTCATGGTCGTGTCTCCGGAGGTGGGCGTTGCTCGGGGCAACATACGATGGTCGCCCCCCTGGGCTCCAGCACGCGACCCATCGATCGAGCGACGGTGATGCGAAGGCGCGGCCGGCCGTGTAACCTGTGCGATTCGCACGACATCGCCATCCCAGGAGCATCCATGCGTCCCGTACGAGCCCTCGTCCCGGCCCTCGCCGCCCTTCTCTTCGTCGTCCCGGCCGACGCCCAGGAGTATCCTGCGAGCTTCGACGAGCCGATGCCGCTCTTCGAGAAGGGCCTCGGATCCTTCACGAGGTCGATCACGACGACCTCGCCGGAGGCCCAGGCCTATTTCAACCAGGGCATCCAGTTCATGTACGCCTTCACGCCGGTCGACGCGGCTCGTTCGTTCGTCGAAGCACAGAGGGCGGACCCGGGCTGTGCCTTCTGCTACTGGGGAGAGGCGTGGGCGTGGGGCGCCTACCTGAACGGGCCGCTCACCGCAGAGAACTCGCCCAGAGCCCATCGGGCCGCAATGAGGGCCGTGGAGCTGAAGGAGGGCAACACCTCACCGGTCGAGGCCGCGCTGATCGACGCGATGGCCATCCGCTACGAGGAGGAGCTCGACCCCGACACGAGGGCCGCCTTGGACACGGCCTATGCCCGGGCGCTCGAGGGGGTGTGGCAGCGGTTCCCGGACGATCTCGACGTGGGGACGCTGTACGGCGAGTCGCTGATGCTCCTCGAGCCGCGGCGCGGCAACTGGGATATCGAGCGGACCGAAGTACAGAAGATCCACCGGACGCTCGAGGAGGTGCTGGTCCAGGACATCCGACATCCCGGCGCCTGTCACCTGTACGTTCACGCCACGGAGTCCACGGTCCGTCCGGGCAAGGCGGAGGGGTGCGCCGACTTCCTGGGCAATTCGATCCCGGGCGCCAGCCACATCAACCACATGCCGTCGCACACCTACAACCGCATCGGGCGTTGGGGCGATGCGGTCCGCGCCAACATCGACGCGTGGCATTCCGACATGAAGGCGGAGGTGGGTGAGGGCTTCGCCATCTATCCCTCGCACAATCTGCACATGCTGCTCTTCGCCGCCTCGAACGACGGCCAGGGCGCCATCGCGATCCAGGCGGGGAAGGACTACGGTAAACTCGTCGAGGGGGGTGTGTTCTACGAGACACTCACGATGGTGCGCTTCGGTCGATTCGAGGAGGTGTTGGAGCTGCCCGAGTCGAAGCGGCCCGAGAACGCGATCTTCCGTGGTCTGTGGGACTTCAGCCGCGGGTACGCGCACCTGCGGATGGGTCACGGGGAGGCGGCCCGGACCGATCTCGAGCGGGTCGAGCGGGGTGCGACCGATACGCCCGCGGACGTGAGCTTCCGCGGTCACCCTGCCGCGTCGCTACTCGGCGTGGTCGGTGCGATCCTCGAGGGAGAGATCCAGCGTTCCGAAGGGGACTTGGCCGGCGCCATCGGAAGCTTCGAGCGTGCGGTCGAGCTCTACAACGGGTTGCGTTACGACGAGCCCGAGCCGCTTCCCTTCGCGGCCCAGCACTGGCTCGGGCATGCGCTCCTGGAGGCCGATCGCTTCGCGGACGCGGAAGCGGTCTACAAGGCCGAGCTCATGGCCCACCCACACAACGGGTGGTCGCTCTACGGGCTGGAGGAGGCGCTGCGGGCGCAGGGAAAGACGGCCGAGGCCGACCGGGTACACGAGGAGCTTCTCCAGGCCTGGGCGCGTTCGGACACGTGGATCCGGGGGTCCCGCTTCTAGGGCATTCTCAGCCCAGTTCGAGCTCGCCTCGCGGTGTGTCGATCGTCGCGACGAGCCGCACGGGGCCGGTCGCGACGGGAAGGTCTACGTCCAGAGTACTGAGCCAGCGTCGGGCGTGCTCCGGGTCTGGGTGATGCGCCTCGAGCTTCAGGAGTCGACATCCGGTGGCCGCCGTGCGGGCCGGGTTGTCGGTCGCTCCCCAGTCGATCAGGAACGGTACCACTCCACCTGCCGGGAGGACGGAAGGTAGCGTGAGCCGCCATGACAGGACCGTTCCGTCCGGACGACTTCGGGACATCGCCCGGATGGGTCCGAGATGGAGCCCCGCTTCGGCGGCTCTGCGTCTCTGACCCTCGAGGTCGGAGGATTTCACGGCCCAGGTCCTCAACCGCTCACTCCGAAGGTCGTCGATGCCGAACGGCCTCCCGTGCAGAGGCTCGGGCTGGCCGGGGTCCGGTCCGATGATCTCGAGGTAGGCGTCGGGGCCGAGCGCGATGAGCACGTTGCGGGTGCCGAAGCCGGGATGGACCCCGCCGATCGAAGGAGTCGTCCCGGTGCGCTTCGCGAAGGCGCGTGCCGTCCCTTCCAGGTCCGGTGTCGCCAGCACGAGGTGGTCGAGACGCGGCACACTCAAGAGCGGGCTCCGGGGAGATCGGGCTCAGCCGACACCGGTGGGGATTCGGCACCGAATCCAGGCGCGGTCGCGATGAAATCTGTCTCCCTGCAGGAGGTCGTGGAGCATCTCGTGGCGGACGACGTCGTCGTGTCGCTCGTAACCCGCCTTGATCGTGATGTTATGGGGTGGGAGCCACTGGCCCAAGATGCTGGTCCCTCCCCGTAGCTCACTCGACACGAACCACCTGAGCCTACCGAAGCCACCCGACTCGCCCGAGCAGCTCTGCACGCCGGTCCACAGCGTGCGGTAGCGATCGGGCGGTGTGAAAGCGACGGCGCCTTCGTTCACGTCCGTGGCTGATGGCGAGCAAGAGAGGAGCGCCAGCAACCCGAGGAGCGTGGTGTATCGGCAGATCGCAGGATTCGATCGCACTGTCCCGCCGGTGGTGGTTTCGAGTGACCTCGTGACGCCTTTCCTTACGTCTGACACAGACGGCGGCTTGCAGTGCCGGGGGCTCTGTACCATCCCCCGGGCCGGCGTCACATTCCGCAAGCGGGTGCGTCGGACCCGGTCTGGAACTTCTGGGAGGTGTCGGATGAAGGCTGTTCCTCGATTCGGTCGTAGCGCCTGGGCGTTCGTCGCGCTGCTCGCCCTCGTGCCGTTCGCGGCAGCAGCTCAGGTGGACCTCGGTGCGCTCGAGAACATGAAGGCCCGCAGCGTCGGTCCGGCCGGGCAGGGAGGGCGGATCAACGCCATCGACGTCGTCGTGTCCAATCCCGACATCGTCTACCTCGGGGCGGCTGCGGGCGGCGTCTTCCGCTCGACGAACGCGGGCACCACCTGGGAGCCGATCTTCGACGACCAGCCCGTGCAGTCGATCGGATCGATCGCCGTCGACCAGACCAACCCCGACGTCATCTGGGTGGGCACCGGGGAAGGCAACCCACGCAACTCCGTGAACCATGGAAACGGGGTCTACAAGAGCATCGACGGCGGCGAGACCTGGCGGCATCTGGGGCTGGAGCGAAGCCGAACGATCCACCGGATCCTGCTGCATCCGAGAGACCCCGACGTCGCGTACCTGGCGGTCCTCGGGAGCCCTTTCGGAGACTCCGAGGAGCGTGGCGTCTATCGCACGCGTGACGGCGGCGAGAGCTGGGAGCGCGTCCTGTACCTCGACGAGCGCACCGGTGCGGCCGATCTCGTCATGGATCCGTCCAACCCCGACAAGCTGATCGCGGCGATGTGGAGCCATCGCCGAGAGCCTTCGTTCATGACCTCCGGCGGACCGGGCTCCGGCATCCACGTGACGTACGACGGGGGCGACTCGTGGACGCAGCGGACCGCCGAGGACGGTTTGCCGGAAGGGGAGTTCGGCCGGATCGGACTCGCGATCGCCGCGAGCCGGCCCGAGGTGGTCTACGCGCTCGTGGAAGCGGAGAAGAGCGTGCTGGTCCGCTCCGAGGACGGCGGCCGGAGCTTCGAGACGGTGAACTCCGAGGACGGCGTGAGCCCGCGCCCGTTCTACTACTCCGACATCTTCGTGGACCCGACCAACGAGAACCGTCTTTACCGGCTGGCGAGCCCGGTCGACGTGTCCGAGGACGGCGGTCGGAGCTTCGAGGTGCTCGTCTCGGGCGAGTTCGTGCACGTCGATCACCAGGCGTGGTGGATCCACCCGGACGATCCGACGCTGATCCTGAACGGAAACGACGGCGGCGCCGGCATCTCGCGCGATCGCGGTCGCACCTGGCAGGTGTTTCACAATCTCCCGGTCGGGCAGTTCTACCACGTCAACGTCGACATGGAGACGCCCTACAACATCTACGGCGGAGCGCAGGACAACGACTCCTTCCGGGGCCCGGCCTACCACTGGCGCGTCCAGGGCATCCAGAACCACGAGTGGGAGAACCTGGGGTGCTGCGCGGACGGCCTCGATATCGCGGCCGATCCCCGCGACGGCCGCTTCGGCTACACGATGTGGCAGGGCGGCACGCTCCTGCGCTACGACCGGGACACGGGTGCGCTGCGGCTGGTTTCGCCCACGGACCCGGAAGAGCCGGACCTGCGGTTCAACTGGAACGCCGCACTCGCGCTCGACCCGCTTCGCCCCGGCACGGTCTATTTCGGAAGCCAGTTCCTCCACGTGAGCTCGGACGACGGAAGCACCTGGCGGACGATCAGTCCCGACCTCACCACGAACGACCCCGAGCGGCAGCGCCAGCGCGAGACGGGTGGATTGACCATCGACGACTCCAGCGCCGAGAACAACACGACGATCGTCGCGATCTCCGCGAGTCCCGTGCAGCAGGGGGTCATCTGGGTGGGCACGGACGACGGGAATGTCCAGGTCACGCGGGACGACGGCGCGACCTGGGTCAACACCGTCGGAGAGATGCCGGACGTGCCCGAGGGTGCGTGGGTTCCCCAGGTGCGTGCCTCGTACTTCGACGCCGCCGAGGCATATGTCGTCGTCGAGGACCATCGCCGGGACGACTGGACGCCGTACGTCTACCACACGACGGACTACGGGGCGTCCTGGGATCGCATCGCCGAGGAGGTGGACGGCTACGCCCTGGCGGTGGAGCAGGACGTGGAAGAGCCGAGCCTGCTCTTCCTCGGGACGGACCGGGGTCTCTGGGTCAGCTTCGACCGGGGTGCGCGCTGGCAGCGCTGGATGCACGGGATGCCGGCCGCTCCGGTTCGCGACCTCGTCGTGCATCCTCGGGAGCACGATCTCGTGATGGGTACCTTCGGGCGCTCCTTCTACGTGCTCGACGACATCCGACCGCTCCGCGCCATCGCCCGGGAGGGGGCGGAGGTCCTCACCCGCCCGCTTCGGGTCCACCCGGTGCCCCAGGCCTATCAAGCTCAGATTCACCAGCAACCGGGCGCTGTCTTCCCCGGCCACAACACCTACATGGGGGAGAATCGGCCGTTCGGAGCACGGATCAGCTACGCCCTCGCATGGCCGGGTGAAGCGGAAGAGGACCGGGACGGGGATTCCGCCGAAGAGCACGGCGCGGAAGAGGATGCCGACGAGGGTGAGCGAGTCACGATCGAGATCCTCGACGGGTCGGAGGTGATCCGCACGTTCGACGGTCCGGCCGAAGCCGGTCTGCAGCGCGTGACGTGGGGTCTGAACCGGGCCGGCGTGCGCCCCGCCCAACGGCCCGAGCCCGACGAGCCCGGGGCTGCCGAGCCCGGAGGGCCCCTCGTGCTGCCGGGCACCTACACGGTCCGCGTCTCCTTCGAGGGTGACACCGCGTCCGTGACAGTCGACGTGCTGCCCGACCCGCGTGTGCCCTTCGAGCGTTCCGAGGCGATGGCGGTGAACGCAATGTGGGACGAGCTGCTCGAGGCCCAGCGTCGCACGACCGACGCGGCGGATCGGATCCGGGACGCCGAGGCGACCGTCGAGCGGATCGTCGAGTTACTCGGCAACCGCGACGACGAGGTCGCGGACTCGCTCGAGGCCCACGCCGAGCGCACGAGGGAGGGGCTCGAAGGGCTGATGCGGCACATCGAGGACGAGGAGATCCAGGGGTTCCGCAGCGTGCCGACGCTCGTCACCTCGCGTCTCGGGAGCGCCGCCTTCCACTTGCGGAGCGGCGGTTGGGCACGACCGACCCAGGGTGCGCGGCGAGAGCTCGATCGCGCGCTCGAGGCGGTCGGGGAGCTCACGAACGCGCTGAACGACTTCGTCGAGGGAGACTGGGCCCGTTTCCGGGAGGCGGTCGAAGCCGCGCAGCTGAGCTTCTTCGGTAACTGAAGGGCCGCGCCTGCGAGCAGCCTTGTCTCAGCTGCAGTCCGGGCAGCGGCCGTAGAGGAGCACCTCGTGGTTCTCGACGACGAAGCCCTTCGGGGCCATCCCTTCGACGTCTTCGGGACACGCGTGGATGTCGTAGGCGAGTCCGCAGCCACGGCAGAGGAAATGGTGGTGGTGCGGCCTTCGGGAGAGCTCGTAGCGGGCGGCCTCCCCGGGTAGCTCCACCGTCTGCAGCCAACCCTCCTCGACGAGCGACTTGATGTTGCGATAGACGGTCGCGATGCCCAGGGACGGCACGAGCGCCTGGCCGGCGCTCAGCACGTCCTCCGGACTCATCGGGTGACCGCGGTCCTCGAAGACGCGTCGGATGGCCCTTCGCTGTACGGTATCGCGACGCATCGTGCTCAGGACATCTGCTCGTCGGCCGAGGGTCCGTACACGGGCGGGACCGGAACGTCCAGCAGCCGCAGGTACATCCCCAGATGGGCGCGGTGGTGGATGAGGTGATTCGCGACCCAGCTCCGCAGATTCGCGATCCGGGGCATGGACACGAGCACCTCGTCGCCGGCCTTCAGTGCCCAAGCTCCAAGGAGCGTCTCGTCGTCCGCTGCCTCGAGAGCCTCCGTCAGCTGCTTCGCGTTCGTATCGAACTCGGCGAGGATCTGCTCGGTCGAGGTCGGCTCGTCGCGCTCCGGGAAGGGCCCGCTGATGTCCAGGTCGTCCGTCTCGAGGATCATGGGCCCCCACGAGAGCAGGTTCGCGATGTGGGCGGCCATGTGCCCGAGCGTGAAGTTCTTCTCGTGCGGCTTCCAGCCCAGGTGCTCCGTAGGAACGCGTTCCAGCATGCGACGGGTCGTGGCCAGCTCCTGCGCGAGGTCTCCGAGTGCGATCTCACGGATGGACACGATGGGCTCCCTTCTGCGGGTGGGTGGAAGACTGCCTCAAGGTAGCGGCCGGTCTCGGATTCTGTCAGACTCAGGCATGCGGCGAGACGAGATGCTGGACCGGATCCGAGGCGACGCCACGCACACCTGGGACATCGTCGTGATCGGGGGAGGAGCGACGGGCGTCGGGGTCGCGGTCGATGCGGCCGCCCGCGGATACGACGTGGTTCTGCTCGAGCAGAGCGACTTCGGGAAAGGAACGTCCACCCGGAGCACGAAGCTCGTGCACGGTGGGGTCCGGTATCTGCGGCAGGGCAACATTCCACTCGTCATGGACGCGCTGCGCGAGCGGGGTATTCTCCGTCAAAACGCGCCTCATCTCGTGAGTGACCGCGAGTTCGTCGTGCCCAACTACGACTGGTGGGAGGCGCCCTTCTACGGGATCGGGCTCAAGGTCTACGACGCCCTTGCCGGAAAGTACGGCTTCGGCCCTTCGAAGCTGCTTTCGAGAGAGGAGACGATCGAGCGGCTCCCGACGATCGAGACCGAGGGCCTGAAGGGCGGCGTGATCTATCACGACGGCCAGTTCGACGACTCCCGGCTCCTCATGCACCTCGTGCGGACGGCGCACGAGCAGGGAGCCGCGCTCGCGAACTACGTGCACGTCGACGAGCTGATGCGGGGAAGGGACGGTTTCCTGCGTGGCGTGCGGGCCACGGATCGAGAGACCGGCGAGCGGATCGAGGTGCGAGCCCGGGCGGTCGTCAACGCGACCGGCGTCTTCACCGATACCGTCCGGCGGCTCGACGATTCGGAGGCGAGGCCCATGATCCGACCGAGTCAGGGGATCCACCTCGTGCTACCGGCCCGGTTCCTGCCCGGCGAAGCCTCGGTGATGGTGCCCCATACCGACGACGGCCGCGTGCTCTTCGCCGTGCCTTGGCACGGATGCGTCATCGTGGGCACGACGGACACGCCCGTGGCCGAGCCGGCGCTCGAGCCGATGCCGCTCGAGGAGGAGGTCGAATTCCTCCTGCGCCACGCCGCACGGTACCTGACGGAAGATCCGGAACGGTCGGACGTGCTGAGCGTCTTCGCAGGCCTGAGGCCGCTGGTGGGCGCGCCCGACGGCGACGACACGGCGTCTCTCTCCCGGGACCACACGCTCCACGTATCCTCGTCGGGGCTCGTCACGATCACGGGAGGGAAGTGGACCACCTACCGGAAGATGGCCGAGGATACGGTCGATCAGGTGGCGGTGTTGGCCGGCCTGGAGCTCGTCGAGTGTCCCACACGTGATCTCCCGGTGCACGGCTACCACGTCAACGCGGACCGCTTCGGGCACTTCGCGTCCTACGGCTCCGATGCGGTCGAGATCGAGGAGCTGATCCAGGACGAGCCGGGTCTCGGCGAGCGGCTTCATCCGGATCTGCCCTACCTCTGGGTAGAGGTCGTATGGGCGGCCCGACACGAGATGGCGCGCACCGTGGACGACGTCCTGGCCCGCCGAACGCGGGCGATTCTCCTGAATGCGCGGGCCGCTGGGGCCGTGGCGGGCGAAGTGGGTCGGGTGCTCGCCCAGGAGCTGGGCCGCGATGCGTCCTGGGGATCGGCCCAGGCCGAGGCGTTCAGGGCACTGGCGGAGGGTTATTCGCTCTAGCCGAATGCCCCGCGGGACCGGCTGAGGTCGGACCGTTCAGCGCAAGCGCAGCTCGGCGACCATCGGGAGGTGGTCCGAGCCGAGCGGCTCGCCCAGGTGCGCGTCCACCACCCGCCACTCCGCACTCGTGAGGACGTGGTCGATCCGTGCTCGGATCCACCCGTTGAGGCGGGTGCCTCCGAGGCCGAAGCCAGCGACTCCGAAGGCGTTCGCCCAGCCTGCCCAAGCCTCGCGGTACGCGCGGCTTTCCGAGGGCGTATTGAAGTCGCCCGCGACGATGTGCGGCCCCTCGAAGCCGTCCACCCAGCGCCTCACGCGCCTCAGCTCGATCGCCCGCAGCAGACTCTTTTCGCGGGTCACGCGGATTCCGGTGCCCAGGCGACCCCGACGTATCGGCGCGAGGCCCTCACGGGGCGTCTCGAGATGGATGTTCGTGAGACGAAAGGCGGTCGGCTGGGCCGCGAGTAGAACGGTCGTGGCCAGCCCGGATCCGCCCGCCTGTCGGATCACCTCGCGCTCCATCGTTGCGGACTCGAGAATGGGGTAGCGGCTGATGACGCAGAGGCTCCCCTCGGTCCGTGTGTGCCAATCGCTCGTGGCCCGGATCGAGCTGCGCAGCACCCCCCCGCACTCCTGAATCGCCGCCACGTCGGCACGCCATTCGGCCATCAGGCTGTTCGGCCCCATCGCCACGCCATCCCCGCCGCGAGCATTGAAGGTCGCCACGCGCAGGGACGCGGCCTCGTCGCTCGCGACCAGCGCCGACCGCCAGCCCGTCTGAAAGCCCATGACCGGGAAGACGACCACCCACGCGGCCGCGCAGAGCGGCACCACCAGCGCACGGTCACGCCACGCCGCCGCCGCCAGGAGCGGCACCAGCGGCAGGAGCAGCACCCAGCGCGGGCCGAAGAGCAGGACGGTGGCGGCCCACCACCGATCGGCGAGCGTCCAGAGCGTCAGGGCGCTCAGAAGCACGAGTGCGGAGTAGGCCGCGACCGCCCACCACGTGACCCGGTCGGCCCACTCGGAGGAGGCCGGCCGTCGCAAGCCGGCGAGCCAACGAACCATCCTGCGGCCCCGCGTGGGATCGACCGGAGACCGGCAGACAGGGCAGCGAGCGGCGGCCCAGAAGCGTCTTCCCCCGGCCAGGCGCACACGATGCCCGCCGCTCTTGCAACGTACGACGATGTCCCGCGAGCTCGGCTGCTTCATCCATCAAGGATGCGCAAACCCTTGGCAGCGATGAAGAGGACGCTGGTTGATAATTGATTATCGTTTATCGATCTTTGGTCGTGCGAGAAGTGACTTGGAGTCCGAGCCGGAGAGCGCGAGGCGAGTGAACGGCCAGGTGGAGACGACGACCGCGACGACCGCACCACGGTCCGACTGGGCCGCGGTGCTGCCAGCGGCTTGTGCGGTGCATTGCACGCTGACGCCGTTCGCGGCGTCGCTGCTGCCGGTCGCGGCGATCTCGGTCAGGGCCGAGGCGGTGCTGCTCGGGCTGGCCATCGTGCTCGCGGCCGCATCTCTCGGTCTGACGTGGCGTAGCCACGGCCGCGTCGGGGTGCTGGTCCTGGCCTCGCTGGGCGCTGCGCTCTGGGGGCTCTCCCTTCTCGGGCTCTTCGCTCCGCTTCCGGACGCGCTCACCCATCCGATCGGAGGTCTCGTGCTGGCCGGAGCTCTGCTCTGGAACGGTCGCCTCAGGCACGAGGCTTCGTGCGGCCAATGCGGCTGCACCATGCACGGCTGAAGCGGATCGAGGACGCACCCGCGTAGCGAGACGGCCCCGGCTCAGCGCCCGTCCAGCGCCTCGATCGTGGCCTGAGACGGTCCCCGCTCGCGCTGGAGTCGGCTCGCGACGGCTTCCGCTTCGCCCCAGGCGCGCAGGACATTCTCTCCGGCGAGCTTCGCGAGGTCCTCCTCGCTCCAGCCCCGGCGGGAGAGCTCCTCGAGAAGGGCGGGGAAGGTGCTGACGTCCTCGAGCCCGATCGGGATCGTGCCGATCCCGTCGAAGTCGGAGCCGAGCCCCACATGGTCTATGCCTGCCACGCGGGCGATGTGCTCGATGTGATCCGCTACGTCCTCGAGGCGCGCCCGTGGCGCGCCCGGCGCCTCACGCTCGGCAGAGATCCGGGGCACGGCGTTGTTCACGAATTGCGGCGCGAAGACCACCATGACCACACCCCCGTTCGCGGGGAGGCGCCGGAGCACGTCGTCGGGCACGTTGCGGTGGTGGTCCGTCCGTGCCCATGCGCCCGAGTGCGAGTAGATCACCGGGGCCTCGGCCACGTCCAGCGCGTCGTGCATCGTCTTCGGCGAGACGTGCGAAAGGTCCACGAGCATGCCGAGGCGGTTCATCTCTCGAACGACCTCCCGGCCGAAATCGGTGAGCCCGTCGTGACGCGGAGCCGGCTCGCTCGAGTCCGCCCAGTCCGTGTGCGCGGAGTGGGTGAGCGTCATGTAGCGGGCACCCAGCTCGTAGAAGGCGCGCAGCGCCGAGAGCGAGTTCTCGATCGCGTGGCCACCCTCCATGCCCATGATCGAGGCGATCTTGCCCGAGCCGAAGACGCGGCGCACGTCCGACGTGGTCACCGCTTCCTCGAAGACGTCCGGGTAGCGGGCGAAGATCTGCTTGGCGATGTCGATCTGCTCCAGCTGGGCCTTGGCCGCCCCCGTCTCGACGGCGCTCGTGGGCACGTAGACGGACCAGAACTGGGCCCCGACCATTCCCTGGCGGAGCCGGGGGATGTCCGTGTGTCCGGGGGCCGAGTGTCGGATGTCGTACGCCGCGACATCGCCGGCGGCCTCCTGCTTGATCTCGTAGGGCAGGTCGTTGTGGCCGTCGACGAGCGGCGTGCGCTCCAGAACGCGGCGGACCTTTTCGGCGTGTCCGTCCTGGCCCTGCAGTCCCGGTGTGGTCGTGACGATCAGCGCGAGTGCGAGCGTGAGTCTCATCATGGTCTCGGAGTGCTTCGGGGAGTGGTCGATCCGGCAAGGTCGCCATCCTGCGGACCGGGGAGCAAGGCCGAACCTGTGGCGGGGTGGGGGGTAGGGACTCGCCCGTCATCCACCCCGGACTCGAGCTCAAGTCATGCCCCGAGTGCGCATAACCAGAGAGCTGCACTTCAACGCGGCGCACCGCGTGTACAATCCCGACTGGACCGACGAGAAGAACCTCGACGTCTTCGGCGGCTGTGCGAACCCGAACTGGCACGGCCACAATTACGAGCTCTATGTCACCGTGGAAGGTGAGCTCGATCCGTCGACGGGATTCGTCATGGACTTGAAGGTCCTGAAGGATCTGGTGACCGAGCGAATCGTCGACGAGGTCGATCACAAGAACCTCAACCTGGAAGTCCCGTGGCTGAAGGGGATCATCCCCTCCACGGAGAACTTCGTGGTCGCCATCTGGGACCGTTTGGCAGGAGAGATGCCCGCGGGTGTTCGGTTGGCGAAGCTGACCCTCTGGGAGACACCGAGGCACTACGTTGAGTACGAGGGCGCGTGAGCAACGGGGCCGACCGGCCCCAAGGAAGGTGAGGTGATGGTGGACGAGCAGAAGCGGGAGGAGATTCCTCCGGGGGTGACCGGAATGGACCTTTCCGGGGCCTCCTACGAGGACCTCGTGGCAGAGATCATCCGGCGGTGTGGAGACGATCCGACTCGAGAGGGGATGCTCAAGACCCCGGATCGGGTCCACAAGGCGATGGCCTTCCTGACCAGGGGCTACCACATGGAGGCGGCGGACGTCATCGGAGACGCGCTCTTCGAGGAGTCCCACCGCAACATGGTGCTCGTGAAGGACATCGAGATGTATTCGATGTGCGAGCACCACATGCTGCCGTTCTTCGGCAAGGTCCACATCGCCTACATCCCCGACGGCAAGATCATGGGGCTGTCCAAGACCGCCCGTCTGGTCGAGGTCTTTTCGCGACGTTTCCAGGTGCAGGAACGTCTGACCGAGCAGATCGCCCAAGCGCTCTGGGACATCATCCAACCCCAGGGCGTGGGTGTGGTCGCCGAGGCCTACCACCTCTGCATGATGATGCGGGGTGTGCAGAAGCAGAACTCCAAAACGATCACTTCGGCCATGAGGGGCGTGTTCCTCGACCATCAGATGACCCGGGACGAATTCCTCAGGCTCTGCATGGCGACGCATACGCCGCTGTCACAGTAGGGTGAGCGGGCAAGCGGAAGACTGAAGTGCACCTCCTTCTGACGGACCGCCTGGCCTGCCCGCGCTGCGGCCCGGAGTTCGGCCTCATTCTGCGTGCGGACCGTCTGGAGGACCGTGTCGTCTTCGAGGGCTTCCTGGGTTGCCCGAACTGTCGTGACCGATACCCGGTCACGGACGGGGTGGGCGACCTGCGGGCTCAGCCCCGGTCGACGCCCCCTCCCGCTGAACCGCCTTCCCTCGGCCTGCCGTCTGCTGCGGAGGTGGGGGGGCTGCTGGGCATCATGCGGGGGCCCGGCCAGATCCTTCTGCTCGAGTCGCTGGCGGCACACGCCGAAGTGCTCGCCGGGTTGATCGAGGATGTCGAGATCCTGGCAGCCGGCGCGTCCTGGCCGGGCGGGGGAGAGGTGCCGGGTGTATCCAGGATCCTCGTGCGTGATCGTCTTCCACTCTACTCGCGGGTCGTGCGTGGGGTGGCCCTGGTCGAGGGTGAGGTCGCCTGCGATCTCGCCGAGATTGCGCGCGTGTTGGCCCCGAGAGGGCGACTCGTCCTGTTCGGTGCGAGCCCGGGTGCCGCCGACGTGCTCGAAGCGGGAGGACTCGAGCTTCTCGCGCAGGAGGAGGACCGCATCGTGGCGGTCCGGGCCTAGCCAGCATTCCGGGGGCCGTCTACTTTCGAAGAGCCGGACTCAGGTGGCCTTTTCGCCGCTTGTGCGAGCCCATCTCAGACTACCCTTCGATCCATGGCGTGGTGGAAGAAGCTCGTCGGCCGCCCCGAAGGCTCGGGTCGCGTCGACTATTACGACGAAGGCATCGACCTCATGGACGAGGGCAAGTTCCACGAGGCGCTGACCTCCTTTCGCCTGGCTCTCAAGGAGTCGCCAGGCGACCCTGTCGTGCTCCAGCAGATCGCGATCGCCTACACCCGCATCGGCATGACGGAGGAGGCGGCGAAGACGTATCGCCACGTCCTGCAGAAGACTCCCGAGGCGGCCGGCGCACATTACGGACTGGCCTTTCTCCTGGTGCGTTCGGGCCAGCCCGAGCAGGCCGTGCCGCATCTCGAGGCGTTTCTCGAGTGCGCCCCTCCCGGCGGGGACGCCGTGGAGCACGTGGATCACGCGCGGCGGACACTCGCCGCGCTCAGGGGCGAGGGAGGTGAGGCGCCGGGACTTCCGCCGTCCTCACAGGATGACCTCTTCTAACCTCAAGAGCGCCGTGCTTCGCTGGACCGGCGAAGGCGACGTGTTCCGGGGCCGACAGGGCGACGGGCCCGAGTTCGTGCTGGACAGCGATGCAAAGGTCGCTCCCTCGCCGACCGATGCCCTGCTCCTGTCCGTGATGGCGTGCATGGGGATCGACATCCGGATGATCCTGGAGAAGTCCCGCGTGCCGCTCACCGACCTCGAGGCGCGCGCCGAGGCCGAGCGCGCTCCCGATGCCCCGCGGCGTTTCGTCCGGGTGGACATGGTCTTCCGACTCGAGGGCCCGCGGCCGGAGGACGCCCCCAAGGTCCAGCGCGCCCTCGATCTCTCCAAGGACAAGTACTGCAGCGTCCTTCACTCGCTGAGGTCGGACATCGACTTCAGCTTTCGCATCGAGGGCGTCTGACCGTTCACCTCGCGAGCCCTCCTGAGCGGAGCGACCGATGACGCTAGACTACACCGCGAACCCCGCCGAGCTGCCGGAGGGTACACTCGGCCGACTCTTCCTGGAGGCGATCGACGCCTACGGCGGCGACGTCGCGCTCCGGTTCTTCCCGGGCGATGGGGCGGATCTGCGCGATGTGAGCTACCGAGAGGTACTGGGCCGGGTCCGAGCCGCCGCCGGTGGGCTCGAGGCGCTCGGCCTGGCCCGCGGAGACAAAGCGGCGATCATTTCGGACAACCGCGTGGAGTGGGCCGTCTCCGATTACGCCTGCCTCTGCTCGGGAGTGCTCGACGTCCCGATCTATCCGACGCTGACTGCGGAGCAGATCGCCTACATCCTGGCGGATTCGGGAGCCCGGGTCGTGTTTACGGCCAACGAGGAGCTCATGGTGCGGGTCCTCGAGGCGGCCGGGCAGGTGGAGCAGGATGTCACGACCGTGGTCTTCGACCCACCCGCCGCGTGTCCGGAGGGCGCGCTTGCTTGGGCCGAGTTTCTCGAGAGAGGTCAACGAGTGGCCGATGGCGTGGACGAGGCGGCGTTTCGTCGCCGTGCCCTCGAATCGGACCCGCAGGACGTGGCCACGATCCTCTACACCTCGGGCACCACGGGTAATCCCAAGGGCGTTCAGCTCACGCACAACAATCTCTTCTCGAATGTCGAGGCCTCGAGCCGGGTGCTGCCCTGTTCTCCGTCGGACTCGACCATGTCGTTCCTGCCGCTTTCCCACGTCTTCCAGCGGATGGTCGACTACTTCTTCTTCTCCAAGGGTGTGAGCATCGCCTACGCGCACTCGATCGAGACGGTCGCGGAGGACCTCAGGATCGTTCGCCCCTCGGTCGTGGTCGCGGTGCCTCGCCTGTACGAGAAGGTCTACGACAAGATCACCGCCGCCTCCGGGCTGAAGCGCAAGCTGATCCGGTGGGCATCCGGTGTCGGGGACGCCTGGGCGGAGCTGAAGCTCGCGGGCCGGGAGCCGGGCGGTTGGCTCGCAGCTCGATACAAGCTCGCCGACGCGCTCGTTTTCAAGAAAGTCCGCGCGGCCGTCGGCGGAAACCTACGGTATTTCATCAGCGGCTCGGCCCCGCTTTCGCCCAAGCTCAACCGGTTCTTCTTCTCGATCGGCCTCCCGATCCTCGAGGGCTACGGGCTCACCGAGACGAGCCCGGTGACCAACGTGAACAGCTTCGAGGACCTCCGTATCGGCACCGTGGGGAAGGCCGTACCTGGAACGGAGATCAAGATCGCCGAGGACGGGGAGATCCTGATTCGCGGTCCTCAGGTCATGAAGGGTTACTACAATCTGCCCGAGGCCACGGCTGCCGCGATCGACTCGGAAGGATGGTTCAAGACCGGGGACATCGGTGAGCTCGACGACGACGGCTTCCTCCGGATCACGGATCGCAAGAAGGATTTGATCAAGACGTCGGGTGGCAAGTACGTGGCACCCCAGCCGATCGAAAACGAGCTCAAGGCGAGCGAATTCGTCGAACAGGTCCTGGTCATCGGTGATCGCCGCAACTTCTGCTCCGTGATCCTCGTTCCGGCGATGCCGGCGCTCCAGCACTGGGCCGAGGGGATCGGGCTCGACGCGACCGATCCGAGAGCGTTGCTCGAACGCCGAGAGGTCCAGGAGCTCTTCGAGAACGAGGTCGCCGTGCGGCTGCGGGGTCTGGCCCGGTACGAGATGCCCAAGAAGATCGGCCTCGTTCCGGATGTCTTCACCGTCGAGGACGGAAGTCTCACACCGACGCAGAAGGTCAAGCGGCGGGTCGTCGAAGACCGCTACGGCGAGCTCATCGAGGACTTCTACAAGCCGGAGAGCGTGGACCAAACCGTCTTCGTGGCGAAGTGAGCGCACCCGAAATCCGGGTCGTGCTGGTCACTGCGCCGGATCCGCACACGGCTGCAGGCCTGGCGCGCGTCCTGGTCGAGGAGCGGCTGGCGGCCTGTGGAAACGTCGTGCCCGGGATCACTTCGGTGTTCCGCTGGGACGGAGAGGTCCAGGAGGAGAGTGAGGTTCTCCTGATCTTGAAGACCGAGGCACGGCAGCTCGAGCGCCTCGTCTCGCGGACGGTCGAGCTGCACCCGTACGACGTGCCGGAGGTCATCGCGGTCCCGGTGGACTTCGGGCATCGGCCCTATCTTTCCTGGGTGAGCGAAAGCGTAAGCGAGGGAGGCGCATGAGCGCGCGCAGGGGGCGCAGGTCCCGCCGGTCCGCCAAGGACCCTTCGAACGGCACGCAGGGGGATCTCCTGGAGCAGGCCGGGCTCGAGCTCGATGAGACGGCCGAGCCCGAAGGAGAAGGGGAGCCCGAAGAGGGACCGGCCGGAGATGCCCCGCAGGAGGAAGTCGACGAGCCGCAGCCCGAGGCCGTCGGACAGGCTTCGCAGACCGAATCGGCCGATGACGACGTGGGCGGCGAATCGGCCGACGAAGCAGCGCCACCCCCCTCGGTGGAGGAGGCTCGTCTTGTGAAGGCGGCAACGCTCGTAGCGGCGGGCAAGCCCGAAGCCGCGATCGAGGCCTATCGAAAGATCGTCCGGTCCGACCCCACCCGGATCCGGGCTCGCCACAACCTCGGCGTGCTTTTCGACGAGCTCGGGCGCCACGAGGAGGCCGTGGAGCAGCTCGAAATGGCTCGGGAGTTGGAGCCGGATGACGCCGAGGTACTCGGAAACCTGGCCGCGGTGTATGCCGCTTTGGGACGGTTCGACGAGGCCGAGGGCGAGATTCGCCGTGCAGCTCGGCTCGATCCGGAGAGTGTCTCGGTGCGGGCCAACCTGGGGATCATCGCATTTCGGAAGGGCCTGTACGACACGGCCGAGACGGAGCTGAGGTGGGTTTGCGAGCGCGACCCGGAACACGGATCCGCACATTTCTACCGCGGTGAGGCTCTCAATCGGATCGGTCGGGTAGACGAAGCGATCGCCGTGCTCGAGCGGGCAATCGAGCTTCAGCCCTGGAACGGGAAGATCTTTCATACCATGGGCATGCTGTACGACAAGAAGCACGAGCCGGTCCTGGCTTCGGAGATGTATCGTCGGTCGAGGTCCGCAGGCCGGTGAAGACGGAAGTCGTCATCGGTGACCTCCGGACCCACGCTGTGGAGGCCGCGATCCGCACGGTCAGCTCCCAGCTCGAGCCGATCACGCCGCTGAGCCGGGAGATGGGTCTGGTCGCGGGCGATCGCGTGCTGGAGCAACTGCGTTCACAGGGCGAGTTTCCGGTCGGAGGGGCCCTGATCACGCCGGGAGGGGGATCGGCTGCGTCCTACCTGATCCACATCGTGATCCAGTCGGCCGACGAGCCCGTGACCGCATACTCGGTTCAGCGGGCGCTCCTCAATGGGCTTCGGCGGGCGGCTCAGCTCGGCATCACGACGCTCGCGTTGCCTCCGATCGGCACGGGCGCGGGCAACCTCGAGGCCGAGGCCTCGGCGGCCGCACTCGCCCGGGCTCTGGAGGAGCACGCAGTGGTAGAGGACCAGCCGGGACACATACGGGTCGTGGTCGCCTCCGAGTACGAGCGGGCGGCGTATACGGCCGGACTGGAGCAGGCCGGGCTGCTCACCCGCGCAGAGGAACCCGCACGGGAGGTGGAGGGTTGAGGCGGCGGTTCATGGCGGTGGCCATTCTGGTGAGTTGGCTCGGGATGGTCGGGTGGCAGGTCCGTCGCGAGTACTTCCAGCCGGAGCTCACGCGTCTCGCAGAGGCGGCGATGGCACTCGCCCCGGGCGTCAGCTTCTACACGCTCAAGATGGGCGACCGGGCGGTCGGGCAGGCCACCTCCCGGCTGGACACGGTGCCTACGGGCTTCGAGCTCGAGGACGTCATGATACTGGACCTGCCGGCGCTGGGGCAGACCGGCTCCGCTGTGGCCAGGACACAGGTCAACTTGAGCCCGTCGCTGGTGATGGAGTCCTTCTCCTTCTCGCTCGACTCCGAGGTCGGGCGTTTCGAGGCCAGAGGTACGCTCGAGCCGGACTCGACGCTGCGGGTGAGCATCAACACCGCGGGCGACGAGCAATCACTGAGCTACAAGCTCGCCGAGCCTCCGATCTTCTCGGCCGCGCTTCCCATCCGTATCGCGATGGCCGGAGAGCTCGAGGTCGGCAACACGCTGCGTTTGCCCGTATTCGATCCTGCGAGCATGTCGACGCGTCCGGTCGAGGTGCGGATCCTCGACTACGATACGATCATCGTCGCCGACTCCGTTTCGCTGGACCCCGAGACCGGCCGCTTTTCGCCGGCGCACTTCGATTCCATTCCCGCGTACAAGATCGTGGAGGTCCACGGCGGCGTTCAGGTGGAGAGCTGGGTGGACCCGGATGGACGCATCGTTCGGGCCTCGAGTCCCCTCGGCTTCACGATGGAGAAGACGGAGTACGAGCTGGCACGACAGGCCCAGGAGGACGCGCAGGACAATCCCTCGCTCGCCATCGACGACGACGTCATCCTCTCGACCGCGATCGCCAGCAACGTCGACCTGGGCAACGTGACCTCGCATCGCGAGCTCCGTTTCCGCCTCACCGGGGTCGATCTGGAGGGATTCCAGCTGGAGGGCGGACGTCAGGAGCTCCGAGGGGACACGCTGATCGTCCGAAGGGAGGATTGGTCTGCGCTCGACCCCGGGTTCTCGCTTCCTTACCTGACGATGGACATGCGCGAGTATCTCCAGGCGGAGCCCCTCATCCAGAGTGACAACGAGCGGATACGCCGGGCAGCCCGGAGTGCCGTAGGTCGCTGGCTCCGAGATCCGAGCACGGCGGCCCAACGGCTCACCTCGCGTGTCTACGACATGCTCGAGAAGGAGATCACCTTCAGCGTGCCGAACGCGCTCCAGGTGCTCGACTCTCGCCAGGGCGACTGCAACGAGCACACGGTCCTGTACGTCGCGATGGCGCGCTCGCTCGGCCTTCCCGCCCGGACCGCGGTCGGGCTGGTGTACCTGAACGACTCGTTCTTCTATCACGCCTGGCCCGAAGTCTGGCTCGGTGAGTGGGTGGCGGTCGATCCGACGTTCGGGCAGTATCCGGCCGACGCGGCCCACATCCGTTTCGTGATCGGCGGACTCGCCCAGCAGGTGGAGATCATCCGACTGATCGGCCGACTGAACATCGAGGTACTGGAGAGCGGCCAGCCGGCTGCCGACTAACCCACCGACCCAGGGAGCACATGTCGATCGGAACACGCGTCCGCGAAGAGATGGCTGCGCTCGTCAACGGCAGCCGCCCGCCGGCCGACGCATCGCAGGAGATGCTCGAGCTCAAGGACGTGGTGAAGCGCTACGGGCGGTTCACTGCGGTCAACGGGATCGAGCTGACGGTGCCACGCGGTGAGATCTTCGGGTTTCTGGGGCCGAACGGGGCCGGCAAGACCACCACGATCCGGATGGTCGCGGGTGTCCTCCGGCCGTCCGGTGGCACGATCCGGATCGGGGGTACGGACCTGGTCGCCGATCCTTCGCTGGCCAAGTCGAAGATCGGGTACATTCCCGACCGCCCGTATCTGTACGAGAAGCTTTCGGGCTCGGAGTTCCTGCGTTTCGTCGCGGGGCTGTGGGGGAAGGACGAAGAGTCGGCCGTCGATCGCGCGGACGGGATCCTCGACCTTTTCAGCCTTCGGGAGTGGAAGAACGAGCTGATCGAGAGCTACTCGCACGGGATGCGTCAAAAGCTGCTGATCACCTCGGCGCTCATCCACGCGCCGGAGCTCATCGTGGTCGACGAGCCGATGGTCGGGCTCGATCCGCGCTCCGCCCGAATCCTCAAGGACATGTTCCGGGCCTTCGTGGACGAGGGGGGCACGGTCTTCCTCTCGAGCCACACCCTCGAGGTGGTGGAGGCCGTCTGCGACCGCATCGCGATCATTCGGGAAGGGGACATCATCGCCCGCGGGACGATGGAAGACCTGCGGCGAGAGGTCCACTCCGGTGAGGCGCATCTCGAGGAGATCTTCCTCAAGGTCACCGGAAACGACGACATGGCCGACGTGGTCGCGAGCCTCAAGGACGGGTCGTGAACGGAACGACTCTCCGTATGCCGGGCGTGACCTGGCTCCTCCGGCCCAAGGTCCGCTCGAAGGTCAACCGTTCCCGGACCGATGAAGGTCGTTTCTTCAAGTGGGGCCTCCTGGGCTTCGTCGGCTTCTTCTTCTGGGCCTTCATCTTCGGGGTCATCTACCGGATGCTCCTCTACTTCCGCGGCACGCAGGGGATCGGCGACCTGCTCGCGGCGAAGCTTCTCGGGATCGCCCTCCTCACGTTCCTCATGATCCTGCTTCTGTCGAACGTGATCACGGCGCTGTCGACCTTTTTCCTCTCGAAGGACATGGAGCTCCTGGCCGCCTCACCGGTCGAGTCGGTGAAGCTCTACGGTGCCAGGCTGATCGAGACGATCGTCTCGTCGTCGTGGATGGTCGCGCTGATGATCGTGCCGCTGCTCGCGGCCTACGGTGTGATCTACCGGGGCGGGTGGTCCTTCCTCTTCCTGTCGATCGGAACGCTGATCCCGTATCTCGTGCTGCCCGCGGTGGTCGGGACGGCCTTCACGCTCTTCCTGGTGAACGTCTTTCCCGCCCGGCGGACCCGCGATCTCCTCGCGCTGATCGGGCTTTTCTCCGCCGCAGGCGTCGTGATGCTCTTCCGGTTCCTGCGACCGGAGCGGCTGGTCCGACCCGAGGAGTTCCGTGACCTCGTGGACTTCATGGCCGTCCTCCGCACGCCGACATCGCCCTGGCTGCCCAACGAGTGGGCTGCGGACGCGTTGATGACGCAGCTGAACGGCTTCTTCGACTGGTTCCCGTTCCTCTTCCTCTGGAGCACCGCGGCCGCCGCCTTCGTCGTGGGTGCCTGGCTTCACCACCGTTTCTTCTCCACGGGCTTCACGCGTGCGCAGGAGGGGGCCGAGCGCCGGGAGGGCCGCGTGCGCTCGATGCTCGTCGACCGTCTTCTGCGGCGTGCGACACCGTCGACGCGCGCGCTGGTCGCGAAGGAGATCCGGGTCTTCTTTCGCGATACGACCCAGTGGTCGCAGCTCGTGCTGCTGGGCGTGCTCGTCGTGGTGTACGTCTACAACATCAAGGTCCTGCCGCTCTACACCGGGGAGCAGGTCTCGTTTTTCCTGATCAACGTGGTCTCGTTCCTGAACCTGGGCCTGGCCGGCTTCGTGGTGGCCGCGATCGCGGCCCGGTTCGTGTTTCCGGCCATGTCGATCGAGGGACGCATGATGTGGCTGTTGCGGTCGTCGCCTCTCGATGTGCGCGGCCTCTTCTGGGCCAAGTACTGGGTGGGCACGGTGCCGCTGCTCGCCGTGGCACTGCCCCTGATCGTAGTGACGAACGTCATCCTCGAGGCTTCGACGCTGATCCTCGTCGTGACGACCGTCGCGATGATCGGGGTCACCTTCGGGATCACCGCGCTCGCGCTCGGATTCGGGGCGCTCTATCCGAACTTCGAGACGGACAATATGGCGGAGATCCCGACCTCGTTCGGGGGCCTGATGTTCATGATGGCCGCCGTGATCTACCTGGGCGCCGTCGTCATGGTGCTGGCTTGGCCGATCTACGGCTTCGTGGCGGCCGAGTTCCAAGGGATTCCGACGCCTTCGCCCATGCCGCTCGTGGTCGGCAGCTCCGGGGCCGTGCTGCTGACGATCCTCGCCGTCTACCTGCCGCTCCGGGCCGGGGTCCGCCAGGTTCGTGCTTTGGAGCTTTAGGGAGGTGACGCCGTAGTGCTTCGTCCGAATCCGCGTCAGTACCGCAACCTGGAGGCCCACCGGCTGAGCGGCTGGAGGCTCAGGGTCTACATCGTGATCTTCGAGTCGGACACGCCCTTGGGGAGGGCGTTCGACGTCGGGCTGATCGCGGCGATCGTGGGGAGTGTCCTGGCGGTCATGCTGGAGAGTCTGCAGAGCATCGGGTCGCAGTATGGTGACCTGCTCTACAAGGCCGAGTGGTTCTTCACGATTCTCTTCACGATCGAATACGTCCTGCGGCTGGTCTGCGTGGGTCGGCCCGGACGGTACGCGCTCAGCTTCTTCGGGCTCGTCGACCTTCTGGCGGTGATCCCGACCTACATCAGCCTCTTCGTCCCGTCTGCGCAGTTCCTGCTGGTGATTCGGCTCCTGCGCATTCTGAGGGTATTCCGCGTCCTCAAGCTCGTGCACTACATGTCGGAGGCGGACCTGCTGATTCAGGCGCTCAAGGCGAGCCGACGCAAGATCACGATCTTCGTCTTCGCCGTGGTAACGCTCGTCGTCATCCTGGGCTCGCTGATGTACCTGATCGAAGGGCAGGCCAACGGCTTCACGAGCATCCCCAAGAGCGTGTACTGGGCGATCGTCACCCTGACGACGGTGGGCTACGGGGACATCTCGCCGCAGACCAGCCTGGGGCAGGCGCTCGCTGCAGTCGTCATGATTACCGGCTACGCGATCATCGCGGTTCCCACGGGGATCGTGACTTCGGAGATCACACGCATGTCGGCTCTCCGAGACGTCTCCGAACAGAGCTCGTGCCCGCAGTGCGGAGCCTTCGAGCACGCGGACGACGCGGCCTTCTGCCGGCGCTGTGGAGCGAGCCTCCGGAGCGTCTGACCGACCGGAGTCTGCTGGCCTGCCTTCAGGGTGGAAGTTAGTGTCAGACCGAGGTGGCGGTCGGTCCGCCACGTCGATTCGAATCGCTGGAGCGGCCGCATGCTCGACGCCATCAAATCCTTCTTCGACTCCTCGATGTCGGCGTCGGAGGAGAACGACGAGGAACAGAAGAAGGACGTCCGACTCGCTGCCTGCGCGCTCCTTCTGGAGCTTGCGCACGCGGACGACGACTTCTCGGAAGAAGAGGCGCAGCACCTGACCGGTGCGATCCGCCGGCAGTACCAGCTCGATCAGGAAGAGGCCGCCCGGCTGATCGAGCTCGCGGAGGCGGAGCGCAAGCAGGCCGTCGACCTCTACCAGTTCACCAGCCTGATCCGTGAGAACTACTCGCTCGGGCAGAAGATGGTGCTCGCCGAGGTCATGTGGGGGGTCGTCTACTCGGATGGAGAGCTTTCCACCGACGAGGACCTCTTGATACGGAAGATCTGCAACCTCCTGCGCCTCGAGCCGGGTTATCTCGCCGACATGAGGAAGCGCGTGGAGGACGGCTCGGGCCCGGATCCCGTCGAGAGCGGTCAGCCCGATTAGCCGCTGCTCCATTGAAGCCCGCGCCGGCCTCGACCATATTGACTCGGCTGGCCGAACAGGAACCGACATCCAGAGAGCCCGATGAACCTTCTTCCCGGTGGCTACACCTTCACGCACATCGTCTTCTGGACGGTGATCGGTATGGTCGCGGTCGGCACCAACGCAGTCGCGATCATCTTGTCGATCGGGATCGGCGTTCTCCTGCTGGAGTCCATCGGACGCGGGTGAGTGCAGCCCACTTCGGCGCTCAGTTGGCGAGCGGCCTCCGGAACCCCGGGGCCGCTTTTGCTTTAGAGCCATGGGAAGCCGGACGACTGCAGCGGCGTAAGGAGGCAGGGTGATTCTGTTCTTGAAGATTCTGGGAGGCGTGGCCGCGCTCGCTCTGGGGGTCTACCTCGGCATGGGTGAGTTCCGGCAGACTCCGGAGGAGATCGAGGCCCGGCTGGGCACCGGTCGACGCCGGAAAGCCAAGCGCCACTTCATGTGGCTGAACTACCTCAAGCCGCAGAAGCGGGCTTCGGAGCGGCGAGCCGTGCGCCATCGGTTCAAGACCGCGACGGCGAAGCAGGAGGAAGAGACCCGCTGACCCCCGGCCGGGTGGACGAGGGCGTCGATCAGCCGGTAGGCCAGATCAGGTTGATGAGCGTCAGCGCGACGCCGATGAATGCGCCCAAGACGTAACCGAGCTTGACGATCAGCCGCAGCTCGCGGTCGGTGATCCGACGCACGAGCTCCTCCATCTTGGCGGTGGGAAACTCGAGCACCTTGTCCTCGACCCGCTTGGCCACGTTGATCTGCCGGACGACGGCGGGCACCTGCGTTTGCAGCCAGTCCCAGACGGGTTCCGCCACACCCGATTCCATACGTTCGAACGCGCCCTCGGGCAGCCAGTGGGCGGGCGTGCCGATCGGCCGATCGAGGAGGTTCGAGACGAGCCGGTTGGCCGCGTCGGCGTAGAGCGCCCGGGCCGCCTCGCTGCGCGCTCCCTTCAACAGCCACTCGGTGATCGTGTCGGGCGGGAGCTTCTCGAACACCTCTCCCCAGGTCCTCGCGCCGGCCTTTTCGAGCCCTGATTCGAGCTTCTCGACCAGGAACTGCCGCGTGGCGGGGTCCTTGGCGATACCCACCAGCCATTGCACCAGCGTTTCCCTCGCGTCGAGCACGCTCGGGTCGTCCGGCTCGCCGAGCACCGACGACACGGGACGTCGGAGGAAGTCCACGATGGCGTCGTTCACGCCCTTGGCCATCGCGTCCTGCAGCTCGGGCTCCTGCAGCATCTCGGAGAGGCGCTGGGCACCCTCGGCCTCGATCGTATCCAGCACCCTGTCCACGGTCGCCTCGGTCATGATGAGGCGGGCGACGATCTGCTGGTGGAACTTCAGATCGCTCAGAAAACGGTGGAGCAGGTCGTGAACGAAGCGTTCGAATCGCTCACGGGCGTCCTCGTCCTCCAGAATCGACCCCAGACGCTGGATGGCGAGGGGCAGGTATCCGGCGATGCCCTTTTCCACGGCTCCGACCAACCCCGTCGGGAGCACCTCCTCGAAGGTGCGGCCGGGCTCGAGGAGCTTCTCCGAAGCCCGACCGAGGTAGTCGTCGACCGCCTCGGAGAAGTCGTCACTCTCGACGGCGGAGGTGATCCATTCCTCGATGGCGGTCGAGATCGCCTGTTCGCGGGCCGGTGTGAGGATGTCGGCCACGGGCTCGTCCCCGATCGACGAGACGATCTCGGACGCACGGCGGCCGATGGTCGTCTCGAAGCGCTCCGAGTCCAGATACAGCTGGAGCCGTTCGAGCCCGTACTCGACGATCTCCAGCTTGACTTCCTCCACTCTCGGAAGGACGGCGGAGGGCAGGAGGTCCCGAAGCGCACCCCGCTCGGTGTACATCACGTCGTGCAGGAAGGCGCCGAGCCGCTCCCGGAACGCTGCCTGGAATTCTTCGTTGCGGAAGGTCTGCTCGAGGTCCTGGTCGGTCAGAAGACGGTTGCCGACCGTGCGCCCGACCGCTGCCGCGAGCCGGGGCTGGTTCTTCGGGATCGCACCCTGAAGGAAGCCGATCTGGAAGCGCCCGATCTTCGGCGGCCGGTACGGGTGGAAGAGCATCCAGATGGCGACCGTATTCGTGAGGCCCCCGGCGAGGGCCCCGAAGACGATGTTCACCAGCGCTCGGGTGAGCCAATCAGGCACGGTCGGTCGACTCTATCGTTGGATGTGGCGAACGAGACCGCGAACGGGCAGCGAGTCGCCTCGAATCTCTAGAGAGCCCCTCACCCGGAAAAGACTTTCGACGGGCAGGAGGGGTCCGTCTCCGGGCTCCGCACGAAGATGGGCGGCCACGCTCACGACGGTGCCGATGAGCTCGCCATCGTCGCTCACGAACCGCCAGGCGCCCGGCACGTCGCGGCGGGCCTCCTCGAAGGGACGCATCTCCTCCCAAAGCACCCTGACCGTCGGCCACCGGAGCTCCTCGTCCTCATGCAGGGCCCATGCCGAGTAGGATGCGTCGGCACCGGCCCCGACGTCGGCCGATGCCAGAATCACGTTGAGCTCCGGACCCCCCTCCAGGAAGATCCAGTCTCCCGGGGGGACCTGGTCCTCTCGATGTGATCGCGTCAAGTCGAGCACGCGGGCCTCCAGTCGCCCGTCGCCGAGCAACAGCGCTCCCCGGTGCAGCTGCAGCGATTCGCCGCGACTGCCGCTCCAGTCGGCGATCGGGGTCTCCAGGGCTGTTTCCAAGCGCCGGGCTCCCTGTTCGTACAGGATCGCTTCGAGTGCGTCTCCGGATCCGACCACGATGTCGACGGGGCCTCGTGGGAGGATACGGAACGGCGCCCTCGAGGGGCCGGTCGTCCACTGGTCGGAGAAGAACGCATCCCAGGTGTCGCCTCGGGACAGCCAGCCTCGGATCTCGTGTTGCACGGATGCGCCGTCGTTTCGGGCGCGGAACACCCAGGGCACGACGATCGTGGAGTCTCCGCCGAGCGTGAGGACGACGACGTTCCTTTCGTATACGACCGGTCTGAAGTTTCGCTCGACCTCCGAGGCCGCCTGGCCGTCGCCCGGGGCGGCCGACCCGTCCTCGGACTCGGGTGCACATGCGGCGATTCCGACCGAGAGCGCGAGAAGAACGGCACCGGCAGAGGTCCGCCTGGGGGTCATGCGCTCCACGAGAGCGGGATCGTCGGGTCCAGGATCAAGTCGGGCGTCGCTCCCAGCTTCCTGTCGAGGGCGCGCAGAAAGCGCCCCACCCGACGGGCATTGGTGCCGAGATCCCCTTTTCCGACGCGAGACCGCGAGATCAGGTCGACTCTCGTCTGGGCGTTCTCGTCGAGGGAGATCTTGATGAAAAAGTCGTCCACGAAGCGAAAGAAGAGCGTCTCGCACTCACAGCGGATGACCCCGGCGAGATCGTCGGAGTGCAGCACCCTCCACCCGCGCCGGGTCTCGGCGAGCCCGACGGCTGCCCGCCAGACACGCTCGAACGGAATCGCGTAGGTCCGCCCCCGAAGTCGCGCGTCGTCCGAGTCCGGGCTCGTCTCCGCCCGGTTTTCGGTGAGTGCCCGTCGGAGGCGTTCGATCACTCGCCCCCCAGCCGGTAGCGGATCGTCACCGTGGCGCGAATCATCTGGGTCGACGGCTCCACCGGGGTCGCCTCCATGGCCGCCATCTGCCGGAAGACCGGAGGCTGCGGGGCCTGCGCGCCGCCCCGGACCTCCATGGGTGGGCCCAGCGGCACACCCAGCGCGGCGGCCATCGTCTCCGCTTCCTGACGTGCCGCGGCGACGGCGCGTTCCAACGCCTCCAACCGGGCCGCTTCCACGTCCACGGGAAGGAAGCGCAGGCTCGCCACGCGGTTGGCTCCCGCTCCGGTCGCGAGGTCGATCAGCTCGCCGACCCCGTCGACGTCCGGGGAGGAGACCCTCAGCTGGTTGCGTGCCGTGTACCCGGCGATCTCCGGGGGGTCTTCGTTTCGAGGAGCGCGACGGTAGCGCGGCTGCAGATCGTACCCGTGGGTCTCCAGATCGAGATCGGCCGCTCCCTCGCGAAGGGCGGCCATGACGGCCGCCATGACGTCGGCGTTCTGACGCACGGCGTCCTGCGCTCGCTCGCCCTCGGTCTCCACGGTGAAGGAGATCTCGGCGCGACCCGGCTCGACGGCGACCTGACCGGATCCGCTCACTTCGAGGAATCCGAGCGAGTCGGCCGCCGCGACCGGATCGTCCGGGACCCAGTAGGGATAGATGCGGGAATCGACCGCTCGATCCGCGGAGTCTGCCGCCGTATCGGCCGGTGCGGAGGCGCATGCCGCCAACGCGAAGGCCAGGAATGCCGCTCGGGTCACGTTCACCGTCCTTTTCGGGGCCTGGACTCTAGAACCTCGACCCCAATGAAGAGTTCCCCTATGCTTGGGCGCCTCGCACCTCGAACGCAAACGCCCTCAAGGCGGGAATCTAGCGCCATGAAAGCGATCATACCGATGGCTGGTAAGGGTACGCGTCTGCGTCCCCACACGTATCTGACCCCCAAGCCCCTGCTGCACGTGGGTGGTCGCCCGGTGATGAGCTATGTGCTCGACGACCTCCGGGAAATCGGCGTGACCGAAATGGTGCTGATCGTCGGTTACCTCCAGGACGCCGTCCGCGCCTATATGGCCGAGTCCTATCCGGACATCAAGGCTCATTACGTCGTACAAGAGGTGCAGGACGGAACCGCCGGGGCGGTCAAGCTCGCGGAACCCTATGTGGACGGCGAGGTGATCATCCTTTTCGTCGACACCCTCTTCGACGCCGACCTGTCCCTCGTCCACCGCCTTCCCGAGGGCACGGGGGGCGTGATCTGGGCCAAGGAGGTCGAAGATTACCAACGCTACGGGGTCATCGTCACCGACGAGACGGGTGCGATGAAGAGCATCGTGGAGAAGCCGACCGAGCCGATCTCCAAGCTGGCCAACATCGGCTTCTACTTCATCAAGGACCACGAGCTGCTGTTCGAGGGCGTGAACCACGCGCTCGCGTCTCCTCCGGGACCATCGGGTGAGTTCTACCTGACCGACGCCTTCCAGTACATGGTCGATCACGGTTCTCGCCTCGAGACCGCACCCGTCGAAGGCTGGTACGACTGTGGGAAGCCCGAGACGCTCATCGAGACCAACGGTCATCTGATCGCCACGAGCCGGGGCGGCATCGACCCGGGTGCGACGGTCGAGGACAGCGAGATCATCGAGCCCGTGCGGATCGAGGCGGGGACGGTCGTTCGAAGCTGCACGATCGGACCGAACGTCACGCTCGAGGCGGGGGCGAGTGTCGTCGGCTCGACGGTGCGGGACTCGATCGTGGGTGCCGGGGCGTCGATCGAGAGCTCGCGGCTGCAGGGCTCCCTGGTCGGTGCGGGCGCGAGCGTACGAGGGTTCGGCGGCCGCCTGAGCGTGATGGACCATGCCGAGGTCGAGAGCGGCTAGCCTTCTCCCTCACTCGGCCCGGCGGCGCCCAACACGGTGAGGAGCGCCCGGATCACGCCGTCCGTGCCACCCTCGTTGCAGTACCACTCGTCCAGGGTGTGAGCCAGCCCGGCGGTCCCTCCTCCTCCGAGCGTGACGGCCGGGATGCCCAGCGACATGGCGACGTTGGCGTCGGTCGAGGCCGCGACGTACTCCGGCTCCCCGCCGACCGCTCGCGTGGCTTCCGCGGCGACGCGGACGAGCCGGCAATGCGGGTCGGTGGCGCCGGGCGGACGCTCGCCGATCGGATCGATCACGACGTCGAGCCGGTGGTGCTCGTCGGCGTGCTCCGAAGCTGCGTCCGTGCATTCCCGAAGGCGGGCTTCGATGTCCTCGCGAACCCCTCGAAGGTGGTCGGCCGCGGCACTGCGAAGGTCGACCTCCACCCAGGCCCCGCGGGGGATGGCGTTGATGGCGGTGCCACCGCCCCAGCGCGCCACCGTCAGCGTCGTCTTCGGAGGCAGGGCAATCTCGTTCCACGCCCGAACCGCGGCCGCGAGTGCGTGAATGGGGTTCGGGGTTCCGAAGTCGGTCCAGGAGTGCCCGCCGCGCCCGCACACCGTCACCCGGAAGCGACTCGATCCGAGCCCGCGCGAGACGACGCGTTCGAGGCCCGCGCCGTCGATCGAGATGAACCCCCGGGCGCCACGCGCCGGGGCGCCCTCCCGGAAGAGGTGCTTCACGCCCCGGAGGTCTCCGTGACCCTCTTCTCCGACCGTCGCGACGAAGAGCACGGGCGCCTCGGTGCGCAGGTCTTGCTCCACGAGCGCCTCGGCCACCGTCAGCATGACCGCGAGCCCTCTCCCGTCGTCCGAGATCCCCGGGCCGATGATCCGTCGGCCCTCCTCACGCACGGCGACGTCCGTTCCGGCGGGGAAGACCGTGTCGAGGTGGGCGGAGACGATCAGCGGGTCGGCCGGGGCGGCGTCCGGATTCCACGACCCCGAGACGTTCCCGATCTCGTCGATGCCCACGTCGGCCAGGCCGACGGATCGGAAAAGATCCGCCATGCGCAGGCCTCGCGTGGCCTCCCCGAAGGGCGGAGCAGGGATCTCCGTGAGTTCGATCTGCCGTGCGATCGTCTGGGCGTCGTGCTCTCGGATCCAGGCCGTCACCGCCTGGAATTTCGGGTCCTGCAATGCGTCGATCACGAGGTCCGCTCCTGCAGAGGAACTGCGGCAAAGTCCCCTCCACCTGGTGTCGCGTCAAACGGTGTGCGCGGGATCTCCGGGCCCGGTGGCGCGTGCGCGCCCGGAAAGGCGCCCAAAACCGCGTTACAGCGCTGTTACATTACGCGGTTCGTGCTGTTACGGGCCTTCGGTATTGTCTCGCTGGGACGGTTGAATCTCAACGCGAGGCGTCGAATTACGATGGAACGTCGGTGGCGGTTGGTTGCCTGCAGTGTTGCGCCGTGTGTCGGCATCATGCTGGGCTGGGCGGGCGGACTATCCGGGCAGTCGAGCGAGCCGGAGATCGAGCTCACCGGTCGTGTTCATGCCCAGTTCAACACGACGGGAGTGGACGGGGAAATCGGCTCCGAGTTCTTCATTCGTCGTGCCCGCCTCACCGCGGAGATCCAGGTGAACGACTGGGTCAGCGGAAAGGTCCAGCCGGATTTCGGGGACGGGAAGATCTCCCTCAAGGACGCGTATGTCGATCTGGCCTTCAGTCCTCACTTCAACTTCACGATGGGGCAGTTCAAGCGGCCCTTCGACCTCTTCGAGCTCGAGAGCTCGACGCGCACGCTCGTGATCGAGCGGGCGGGCACGATCCGCGGCGTCGATACGTGTGCGGGCGTGGGCGGCATCTGCAGCTTCAGCCGATTCACGGAGGAGCTCGACTACTCGAACCGCGACATCGGTGCCAGGGTCAGTGGCGAGACCGGGATCTCGGGCCTCTCTTACGCGGTCTCACTGACCAACGGAGAGGGCGCCAACACCCGCGCGTCGAACAGCCGGAAGTCGTACACGGCCCGCCTCGAGTACGACCTTTCGGGTGATCTGTCGGTTGGGGCCAACATCGGCTCGCATGACTACGAGAACACGATCGACAACGAGCGTGACTACGGGACCGCGTACGGTGTCGACGTCGAGTGGGGCTCGTACTCGTCGATGGGCTGGCACGTCAAGGCGGGCGCGATCACCGGCGACAACTGGAAGAACCTCGCGGGCGACGGCGCGCCTACGACGTTTCTCGCCACGCAAGGCATCGTCGCCTACCGCATTCCGATCGAGGGCAACGACAAGCTCTTCGCGGTGGAGCCCCTGGTCCGCGTCAGCTGGGCCGACCCGGACAAGGACACCGACGACGACGCGGGTGTCTTCTCCACCGCGGGCTTCGTGTTCCACCTCGTCGGGCGCAACAGGATCGCAGCCAATCTGGAAACCTGGGATCCGGCCGTCGGTGACCGTGAGTGGTCGCTGAAGGTCCAAAGCTACCTGCACTTCTAGGCGAACTCGTCGGGAAGGCGGACCATGCCTCTTATCTCAAATCGGAGTAAGAAAACCGTGAAGAACTCCAGACTGATCCTCGCGCTGCCGTTCCTGGCACTGGCCTGCGGGCCGGGGTCGGACCGCGGATCGCGATCCGTCATTCAGAACAAGGGCTCGGACACGCTGGTCAACGTGGCCCAGGCGTGGGCCGAGCACTACAGTGAGATCAACCCCAACACGGCCATCGCGGTCACCGGGGGCGGCTCGGGCACGGGGATCTCCGCGATGATCAACGGCACGGTCGACATCGCGAATTCGAGCCGTAGGATGCGGGACAGCGAGCTCGAGAACGCGCGGTCGCGCGGCATCGATCCGATCGAGTTCGTGGTGGGTTACGATGCCCTCGCCATCTTCCTTCACGCGGACAACCCGATCACCGAGATGTCGATCGCCCAGCTGGCGACGATCTACGGCGAGAACGGGACTGTCGAGAGCTGGGACCAGATGGGCGTCGAGGTCCCCGGGTGCCCCAGCGGCGAGATCGTCCGCGTGAGCCGGCAGAACAACTCGGGAACCTACGTCTACTTCCAGGAGGCGGTGCTCGGCGAGGAGGAGCTCAAGCTGGGCTCGCGGGACATGCACGGCTCGAAGGACGTCGTGGATCTCGTCGAGAACACGCCGTGTGCCATCGGGTACAGTGGGCTCGCGTATGCCACGGATCACATCGCGATGCCGTGCATTTACGCCGAAGAGGGTGGAGATTGCGTAGCGCCCTCGGTGGAAACGGCGATCGACGGGACCTACCCGATCGCCCGTCCGCTCTTCATGTACACGGCAGGCACACCCGAGGGCGCAGTGAAGGAGTACATGGACTGGATCCTCTCCGACGAGGGTCAGTGCATCATTTTCGAGCAGGGCTACGCGCCCTACCAGGAGACAGCTTGCTCGTGACCATCGGCAGGCGGGGGTGATCGATCGTGTCAATGCACTATGAAGAGCGGCTCGAAGAGGACCTCGCGATCATCAAGAAGCGGGTTCACGCCACATCCGAGCTCGTCGAAAACCAGCTGCGCGATGTCGTTCACGCGCTGCTGGAGGATGATCCGGAGCTCGCCAGCCGGGTGATTCTCGGTGATCGACGAGTCAACCGTCGCATCCGGGACATCGATCACCTTTGCCACGCCTTCATCGTCCGGCACTCTCCCAGCGCCGGGCACCTGCGCTACGTTTCGGCCGTGATGCGGCTGGACGTCGCGCTGGAGCGCGTCGGCGATTACGCAAGCACCATCGGTCGAGAGGTCGTGCAGATGGGTGGGGCTCCGCCCAAGCGTGTCGGCCGTGACATCGAGCTCATCAGTCAGCAGGCTCGAAGGACGCTGAACGAGGCGCTCGCGGCGTTCCACGAAGCGGACGTCGAGCGAGCTCGGGCGGCCTACGGGTTGGCGGATCAGACGGACGCCACACTCCAGAAGGTCTTTTACGAGCTGGTTCGGGCGGCGGAGAAGGAGAAGGCGCCGATCCGGGACATCTTCCGCATGCTGAGGGTGCTCAACCTTCTCAAGCGGGTCGCCGAGCAGGCCGAGAACATCTGCGAGCAGACGCTCTTCGCGGTCGCGGGCGAAACCAAGGACCCCAAGGTCTTTCGGATTCTCTTCGTCGACGAGCGGGACGACTGCGCCACACAGATGGCCTTGGCCTATGCTCGGAAGGCCTATCCTGAGAGCGGGGTCTATTCCAGCGCGGGCTGGGATGCGGCCGGTACGCTCCGCCCTGGGCTCGGCGATTTCCTGGAGTCGAAGCGTGTGAATTACGCGGGACAGGCCCCGAAGATCCTGAGGCCGGTGCACGAGGAGCCGCAGCACTTCCATGTGATCGTCGGCCTGCACCCGAACGCGCAGGACCACATCGGCGACCTTCCCTTCCGGAGCGTATTCCTCTCTTGGGACGTGCCGGCGGGGCTTCCCGAGGAAGCCACCGACAAGCAGTTCAACAAGATCTACAAGAAGATGCAGGGGAACGTGCAGGAGTTGATGCACACGCTTCGGGGGCGGGATGCCCGCTGACGCCTCCGTGGCCGCGGTCACCCCTCCAGCAGACCTCGACCGCCGGGGTCGGGCCTGGTTCATGGACAAGGCCGTGGCGGCTCTCGTCTTCATCGGGGGCATGTCGGCCATCATCTTCATCGTCGGGATCTTCATCTTCATCACGCGGGAGGGCCTCGGGTTCCTGATCGGCCCGATGGACTTCGGTGAGTTCTTCGGGTCGATCGAATGGCGGCCGACCTCGAGGAACCCCACCTACGGCGTGCTGGCGCTGATGGTCGGGACGGCCAGCGTGACCGGGCTGGCCATGCTCGTTTCCGTGCCCTTTTCGCTCGGGGCGGCCATCTACATCGGCGAGTTCGCCACCGGTCGGGTTCGTGAAGCCCTGAAGATCCTGGTGGAGCTGTTGGCGGCCATCCCGTCGGTCGTGTGGGGCTTCGTGGGCCTCTCCATCATGAACCCGCTCATCATCGACTTCTTCAACGTCCCCGTCGGCCTCGGCGTCTTGAACGCGGGCGTCATCCTGGGCCTCATGGCCGCACCGATCATGACCACCATCGCGGAGGACGCGCTCAAAGCCGTCCCCGACTCCTATCGGGAAGCCGCCGAGGCCATGGGTGCGACGCGGTGGCAGGTGATCTTCAAGGTCGTGCTGCCGGCCGCCAAGAACGGCCTCATGGCCGCCGTGCTGCTCGGCGTCGGTCGAGGCTTCGGAGAGACGATGGCCGTGCTCATGGCGAGCGGACATGCGATCAACATCCCGACGAGCCCCTTCGATTCCGTACGTGCGCTGACGGCGACCATCGCGGCGGAGCTCGGGGAGACGGCCACGGGCTCCGATCACTTCCGGGCCCTCTTCACGATCGGGATCCTCCTGTTCGTGGTCACCTTCATCATCAACCTGACGGCGGATCTGGTGGTGAGGGGCATCGGACGGGAGGACTAGCGCACGATGTTTCAAGCCACGGCGCTCAACGAGCGACAGAAACGCACCGAGCGGATTTTCCAGCTCCTCTTCGGAACGATGACGGTGCTCCTGGTCGTGCCGGTCGTCCTGATCCTGGGCGTGCTGGTCTACCGCGGGGCGCCGATCCTGTCGTTCGAGTTTCTCTTCAGCGCACCCCGGGACGGTCTCACCGCAGGCGGAATCTTCCCCGCATTGGTCGGGACGATCTGGCTGGTGAGTGTCGCCCTGATCGTCTCCGTGCCGGTCGGGGTCGCTTCGGCCGTGTACCTGTCCGAGTACGCTGCGGACAACTGGCTGACCCGGATCATCAACCTCGCCATCATCAACCTCGCGGGCGTGCCGTCGATCGTGCACGCGCTCTTCGGTGTGGGGGCCTTCGTCGTCTTTGCGGGCTTCGGCGCCAGCATTCTCGCCGCGAGCCTCACCCTGGCGATCATGACGCTCCCGGTGGTGATCGTGGCGACGCGGGAGTCGTTGCAGGCGGTGCCACTTGCCTTTCGTGAAGCGTGCTGGAACATGGGAGCCACCCGGTGGCAGACGATCTGGCGGGTCGTGCTGCCCAACTCCATCTCCGGCATCCTCACCGGCGTGATCCTGGAGGTTTCGCGCACGGCCGGCGAGACCGCGCCGATCATGTTCACGGGGGCGGCGCTCTTCATCCCCTTCCTGCCTCAAAGCGTCTTCGAGCAGACGATGGCGCTGTCGTACCACTTGTTCGGGATCTCGACCATGGTTCCGGACGTGCCCGAGGCTCTTCCGTTCGGGGTGGCCCTCGTCCTCATCTCCCTGGTTCTGGTGATGAATTCGGTCTCGGTCGCCTTCCGGGTCTACCTGAGGAACCGTAAGAAGTGGTAGACACGAAGGTGGCCGTGCGGGGCCTGCGGATCCGCTACGACGATAAGGAAGCCCTCAAGGGAGTCGATCTCGAAGTACGCCCCAACGAGATCTTCGGGATCATCGGTCCGGCCAACGGTGGAAAGACCTCTTTTCTCCGTGCCCTGAACCGTATGGACGAGTTCGTGCCGAACATGCGCGTGGAGGGGGACATCTTCTTCAACGGGCGGAACACGCGGGAGGTCCGAAACGTCTATGCGCTGAGGCAGCGAATCGGTGTGGTCTTCCCGTTGCCGGTCGGGTTGCCCATGAGCATCTACGACAACGTGGCGCTCGCTCCCCGCCTTGCCGGAGTCCGGGCCAAGGCCCAGTTGGACGAGATCGTCGAGACCTGCCTGACGCGGGCAGCCCTCTGGGACGAGGTCAAGGATCGACTCAAAGCGTTGGGAAGCCTCCTGTCCGGTGGGCAGCAGCAGCGCCTGACGATTGCCCGGGCGCTCTCGCAGAACCCCGAGCTCCTGCTGCTGGACGAGTTCTCGATCGCGGTCGACCCGGTCACGACGATGCGGATCGAGGACGTCCTGAAGGATCTCAGGAGCGAGATCACGATCATCCTGGTGACCAACCTCGTGCAGCAGGCTCGCCGGCTCGCGGACCGCACCGCGTTCTTCCTGAACGGTGAGCTGGTCGAGGTGGGCGAGACGGAGGCGTTCTTCACCGGCTCGGTGCAGGACCAGCGGACTCGCGACTATGTGGAGGGGCGGTTTGGCTGATTCACCTTCGATCGCGATCGACGTCCGCGAGGTCAGCCTGTGGTACGGCACGTTCCAGGCGCTCTTCGATGTGGATCTCGCCGTGAAGCAAGGGATGATCACCTCACTGATCGGACCGTCGGGCTGCGGCAAGACCACGCTGCTTCGGAGCGTCAATCGCATACACGAGCGACTGGGCAGCTACGTGCGCACGACGGGCACGATCGACGTGCTGGGGCACGACATTCTGGATCCGGGCGTCGAGCTGGCACAGCTCCGGAAGCAGGTCGGAATGGTCTTCCAGCGTCCGAATCCGCTTCCGCTCTCCATCAGGGACAACGTGCTGTTCAGCCACCGCGTTCACCGAGGGGGCGAGAAGGTCACCCGTGCAGAGGAAGACCAGATCGTCGAGGATGCGCTCCGTCAGGTGCTCCTCTGGGACACGGTGAAGGACCGCCTGAGCCGCAAGGCCACGAGGCTGTCCCTCGAGGAGCAGCAGAAGCTCTGCATCGCGAGGCTCCTTCCGGTGAAGCCCACGGTACTCCTCATGGACGAGCCGACGTCGGCGCTCGACCCGGCGGCTACGGAGGCGCTGGAGGAGTTGATCTGGGATCTCAAGGGCAACTACACGATACTGATCGTGACGCACAACATGGCGCAGGCCCGCCGAGCCAGTGACGAGTGCGCCTTCATGCTCCTCGGGAAGATGATGGAGCACGGTCCGACGGAAGAGCTCTTCCTTACGCCGCAGCTCCAGGAGACCGCGGACTACATCGAGGGACGATACGGTTGATGGATGAGGCCGACCTGATCTACGACTGGAACTCGGCATCCACAGAGGCATTCGACTGGTCGACGGTCGGAGAGGTCCAGCTGGACGACGAGACGCTCCGGGACGGCCTCCAGAATCCGTCCGTCGTCGATCCGCCCATCGAGGACAAGATCCGGCTCCTGCACCTCATGGACGAGCTCGGGATCCACACGGCCGACATCGGTCTTCCCGGAGCCGGTCCCCGCGCCGTCGAGGCCGTGACGGCCTTGGCCCGTGAGATCGTCGAGGCGGGTCTCTCGATCCAGGCCAACTGCGCCGCTCGCACGGTCGTTCAGGACGTTCGGCCGATCGCCGAGATCTCCCAGCAGGTGGGGCTGCCGATCGAGGCATGCACCTTCATCGGAAGCTCACCGGTCCGCCAGTACGCCGAGGACTGGACGCTGGAGCGCATGCTCGAGACCTCCGAGAAGGCCGTCACCTTCGCGATCGAAGAGGGGCTGCCCGTCATGTTCGTGACGGAGGACACCGTTCGGGCGCGACCGGAGACGCTCAAGGCGCTCTACGGCCGCGCGATCGAGTGGGGGGCCCGTCGCGTCTGCATCTCGGACACGGTCGGGCATGCCACCCCGGCGGGAGCCATGGCGCTCGTCCGGTTCGTGCTCGAGGAGATCGTGGCGCCCTCCGGGGAGGATGTCGGAGTCGACTGGCACGGGCACCGCGACCGGGGCCTCGGCCTCGCCAATGCGCTCGCGGCGATCCAGGCGGGGGCATCGCGGATCCACGGCACGGCCCTCGGCATCGGAGAACGGGTCGGCAACGTCGAGATGGACCTGCTGCTCGTGAACCTCAAGCTCCTGGGCGTGCACGACGCGGATCTGACCCGATTGCCGGTGTATTGCGAGCTGGCCGCCGAATCATGCGGCGTTCCGTTGCAGAACAGTTACCCGGTCGTAGGGCGAGATGCGTTTCGGACGGGTACGGGTGTTCATGCGGCCGCGATTGCCAAGGCAGAGGCGAAAGGAGACGCATGGCTCGCCGATCTGGTCTATTCCGGGGTGCCGGCCTCGATGGTGGGGCGCAGACAGGAGATCGAGATCGGCCCCATGTCCGGTCTCTCGAACGTGAAGCACTGGCTGAGCAGGCACGGATACGACCCGGCCGACGAAGCGCTGTGCCGAGTGCTCTTCAACGCCGCCAAGACGACGGACCACACACTGACGACGGAAGAAATCCGGGCGCTGATCGAAGGGGTCTGAGCCCGCTCCGGGCGCGCCCGCGCAGAAGGGCCTCGAGAAGAAGAACGAGCAGGGAGCCATGCAGACCGCAGCAGACGGCCTCGAGTTCATGACGGCGTCCACGACGTCCGCGGCTGCGCCGCGCGTGCTCGTGGTCGAAGACGAGAGCGACATCGCGGCGTTGATCGCCTACCAGCTGACGCGCGCCGGCTTCCGTGTCGAGACCGCGCTCGACGGGTCGGAGGCCCTGACCTCCGTGAGTCGGGAGGTTCCGGACCTGGTCGTGCTCGATCGCATGCTGCCCGGCATCTCCGGAGACGAGGTGCTCAGGACATTGCGGGCCGACGGGGCGACGCGGACGATCCCGGTCCTGATCCTGACCGCCAAGCGGGAGAGGGACGACCGGATCGAGGGGCTCGAGCTCGGCGCGGACGACTACCTCACGAAACCCTTCAGCCCCCGCGAGCTGGTGCTGCGTGTCCGGGCGATCCTGCGCCGCGTACAGGAGGGCTCGAGCCCCGCGGGAGGCCGGATCCTGCGGGCCGGAGCGCTACGGGTCGACGTGACGGCGCACACGGCCTCCTTGAATGATGAGGAGCTCAGCCTTACCCCTACGGAGTTCCGTCTACTCCAGGCGCTCATGGAGCGACCCGGTCGGACGCAGAGCAGAAGACAGCTGCTCGAGCGCGCCTGGGACGTCGAAGCCGACATCTCGGACCGCATCCAGACGCGGACCGTCGACATGCACATCCGACGGCTGAGGAAGAAGCTCGGGTCGATTGGAGATCGGATCGAGACCGTACGGGGGTTCGGGTACCGACTCCGCGCCGCGGGGGAGGTGGAGGACTGAGCGGAGACGCTCGGCTCGAGCACCCGAAGAAAGGGGTCGAGTAGAGGCCGTGCAGATCCGAATCCACCATCCGCTCTTCGTGGGCTTTCTGGGGATCGTCGCCGTTCTGGCGGTCCTCGTGGTCGCGTTGGTCGGGTCGGGGCTTCGTCGGGAGATGATCGCACGCTACGAGGACGAGCTCACGCGTGAGATCGAACTGGTGTCCGACCTGGTACGGCTCCAGCCCGAGGCCGAGCCGGACTCCCTGGCCGGGGCGATCGCCGCGCGGATCGGGCACCGGGTCACGCTCGTCCTGCCCTCCGGCGAGGTAATCGGCGACTCCGAGGTGGAGCGGATGCTGCTGCCGACGCTCGAGAATCACGCTTCGCGCCCCGAGGTGGTCGCCGCCCGTTTCGGCGGAACCGGCTTTCACCAGCGGGAGAGCGCCACGATCGGCGTTCGACTCCTGTACGGCGCCCGCCTCTTCGAGACGGACGAGCGCCGGGTCATCGTCCGGATCGCGGCCCGGCTGGACGAAATCGACCGAGCCGTGGCTCGCAGCAGGCAGGCCGTCGCCTACGCCTGGCTGCTCGGAGGGCTGGCTGCGATCTTCGTGGCGTATCTCCTGAGCCGCTGGCTCGCCAGGCCGCTCGTGCAGCTGTCCGATCACGCCGCGACGCTCGCGCACGGGGACTTCTCCGGACGCATGCCGGAGTCCCAGAGCGTGGTCGAGATGCGGGAGCTCGCCCAGGCGTTCAACCGGCTGGCGGACGAGCTCCAGGCGCGTCTCTCGGAGCTCCGGCGCGAGCGGGACGAAATGCAGGCGCTCATCGACTGCATGGCCGAGGGCGTCGTCGCCCTCACCGAGGACGCCCGGATCTTTCGCATGAACCGAGCCGCTCGGAGCCTGCTCACGCTCGGCGGAATCCCGGCCGAGGTGCCGGTTGCCAAGGTGATCGGCGAGCCGACCCTGCGCGAGATCTTCGAGAGTTCGGTGTCACGCAGCCTGGACGCGCGGGAGATCGAGCTCGGGGAGAGCCACCTGATCGTCTCGGCGCGCCCCCTCGACAGTGGCGGCTCCGTGGTCACCCTGCTCGACGTCACCGAGATCCGCAGGCTCGAGCAGGTTCGGGAGGACTTCGTCGCCAACGCGTCTCACGAGATCAAGACCCCTCTGACCGCCATCCGGGGCTTCGCGGAGACGCTCCTCGACGACGAGACGCCCGAGCACATCAGGCAGAAGTTCCTGGGATCGATCCAGGGCAATACCATTCGCCTCCAGAGGCTGGTCGACGACCTGCTCGATCTCTCTCGACTGGAGTCCGGGGGTTGGACGGCCCGCTGCGAGGTCGTACACGTCGGAGAAATCGCGAACGACGCCTGGAAGCGGTGCGTGGTGGCGGCCTCGGAGGGTCCTCACCCCATTCGCTCGGACCCGGACTTCCGAGTCGTGGGAGACGCCGTCGCCTGGGCGGATCCGGCCGGACTCGAGCAGGTCTTCGAGAACCTCCTCGGGAATTCGATCCGGTACGTGTCGAAAGGCGGCTGGATCGACGTGAGGATCGCGCCCACGGTCGACCACGTCGTGGTCGAGGTGGTGGACAACGGATCCGGCATCCCCGAGGAGGACCTGCCGAGGGTCTTCGAACGCTTCTACCGGGTCGACGCGGCACGGTCTCGCGCCGAGGGCGGAACCGGACTGGGACTCGCGATCGTCCGCCACCTGGTCATGGCCATGGGCGGAACCATCCAGGCGAAAAGTCGCTCCGGTAGCGGTACGACCATTCGTTTCACCCTGCCCCTCGCGGAGGCGGACCACGAGGCCGTGCTGCAAGCCGCTGAGGTCGACGGGCCATAGCGGCGTTTCAGGGCGCCCTGCCGTTGCGGTCGGTCAGTGCCGAAGCCTAAGATCCCAATGGATTTCCCACACCCCCGAGCCCGATGTCCGACGCACCGTCATCCCGATACCCTTACTCGCGCAGTCCGGACGAGGGCGAGCCCGGCGTAGCCCGGATCGAAGGTTCCATGGAGGACGCGGTCGAGCAGCTCCTCGACGAGGTCGGCACGGAGACCGAGCCACGACCCTGGCTCGGCCTGGAGGGGATCCGCGGCAAGATCGCCATCGTTACCGGGGGCTCGACCGGCATCGGCAAGGCCATCTGCATCGCGCTCGCCCAAAGCGGCGTGCACGTGGCCTTCAACTACCTCGACACGGGCGAGGAGGCCCGAGAGGAGGCTGCCGGCACGCTCTCGGCCCTTCGCGAGCTCGAGGTCCGAACCTTCTGCGCACCCTGCGACGTCGGAGACTCGGAGGCTTCCGATGCCTTCGTCGAGAGGGCCCTCGAGAAGCTCGGTGGCGTGCAGATCCTCGTGAACAATGCCGGGATCGGCCGGGACCGGGCGCTCTGGCGCATGAATGACGAGGAGTGGCGCGCCGTGCTGGCGACCAACCTGGACGGGGCCTTCCACTTCACGCGGGCCGTCGCCCCCCACCTGCGCGCTCAGGAGTGGGGCAAGATCGTGAACATCGCCTCCGTGCACGGGCTCCGCAGCGAATTCGGTCTTTCCAACTACTCGGCCTCGAAGGCCGGGCTGATCGGGCTCACACGCAGCACGGCCGTCGAGCTCGGTCCCAAGAACATCAACGTGAACGCGGTCGCACCGGGCTACATCCGGACGACGCGGCTCACGGAGGCCGTGCCCGCCGAGCTTCTCGACCGCGCGCGCGAGCGCAGCGTGCTCGGTCGCCTGGGGGATCCGCAGGACGTCGCCGGTGTCGTACTGTTCCTCTGCTCGGAAGCCGCTCGCCACATCACGGGTGCCACCATCACGGTGGACGGCGGATACCTGCTGTAGGGCCGGCCTCGCCCGAGCGAGCCGACAGGACGACTGAGACGTACCGAAATGACACTTTGGGTCGGGACGAGCGGGTTCGCCTACAAGGAGTGGAAAGGGTCCTTCTGTCCGGAGGATCTCGAGACCTCCGGGATGCTCTCGTATTGCGGGGAGCGACTCAACGCGGTCGAGATCAACAGCACCTTCCCTCGGATGCCGAAGCGGGACGTGCTCTCGGACCGGGGCTCCATGGTGGCCGAGGACGGACATGCGCGCCTTCGCCGTGAGCGTTACGAGGAGGGAGAGCGGGCCGCGTGGGCCGATCGGATCTCCGAACCCCGCTGGAAGGACGCCCTCGTCTTCCTCAAGCACGAGGACGGGGGGGCTGGTCCCGCGCTCGCTGCGGCGTTTCGGAAAGCGGCGGGTGTCTCGTGAGCATTCTGTTGGTGCTGGCGGTGCTCGTGACGATGCCTGAGGCCGTGGGCCAAGAGCCCGTCGACGTGACCGAGGCGGTGAGAGAGGTCGACCGGCTCTACGATGCGCGAGAGACCGCGGTGTCGCTGACGCTGGCCGAGGAGTGGCTGGCGCGAGCGCCCGACGAGCCGGAGCTCCTGTGGAGAGCCGCCCGGAGCGCCTTCGGGTTGGGCGTGCTCGAAGAGATCGGCGAGGTGCGCGACGCTTTCTACGAGCGCGCGCTCGGTTACGCCGCCCGTCTCGCGGAGCTCGAGCCCGGTCACCCGGAAGGCCACTACTGGATGGCGGCGACCAAGGGCCGCCAGGCGCTCCACGCCTCCGGTCGGACCAGCGCTCGGTTGGCGGGCGAGAGTTACGACCTCGCGCGGGTCGTCCTGCAGCTCGACTCGCTGCACGCCGGCGCGCACCACATCCTCGGCAAGGTCAACCTCGAGGTCGTGACCCTTTCGGGCTTCACCCGCTGGCTCGCGCGCAATCTGGTTGGCAACCCCGCGTTCGAGGAATCGACCTGGGAGGAGGCGCGCCAGCATCTGGAGCGGGCCGTGGAGCTCGCTCCGGAGGTGATCGTCTACCGTTTCGACCTGACGGTCTTCTACCGCGAACGGGGGGATCTGCCCTCGGCTCGACAACAGATCGAGGCGCTGCTCGCGCTCGAGGCCAACGACCCGTTCGACCACGACCTACAGGACCGGGCGCGAGAGATGCTCGACGACCTCGAGGAATGACGAATGCGTAACACAGACTTGGCCTCCGCAGCCGAGGCTTACGGCGGCATCAGCGTCATCCGATCCAGCGAGACATTCCGGGGCTGGAACAACATCCGCTACAAGGCGGGGATGTCCGCCAGGAACGTGGGCTCGGAGAAGCTCTCGATGAACGTGGCGACCGTCCCACCGGGCGGAGTCGCCTTCGCGCACATCCATGTCGACTTCGAGGTCATGCTCTATATCCTTCACGGCCGGGTGAGGCACGCGTTCGGTGAAGATCTGAAGCAGACCGTCGACAACGAGGCGGGAGACTTCATCTTCATAGAGCCGGGCGTGCCCCACGAGGTACTCAACCTCAGCGACACCGAGCCCGTGGTCGCGGTCGTGGCCCGCTCGGACGCGAGCGAATGGGAGAACATCGTTGACTATCCAAGCGAACGGCGTGATGCCACGGCTCGTTAGGCGGGTGATGGCGCTCGGCAGCTGCCTCCTACTACTCTCCGTCCCGCTCGTCGTCACGGGCTGCGACATCTTCGAGTCCGATGAGGACGACAAGAACGAGATCGAAGCCGAGGGCGTCGTGCGGTTCGTGGATCTGGAGGGTGGCTGCTGGACCATCGTCACCGAAGACGAGACGTATGAGCCGATCAATCTCCCGGTCGAATTCCAGGTGGACGGTCTGGACGTGGAGTTCGAGGGCGAGATCCGCACCGACATCGCCACCACCTGTCAGGTGGGAGTGATCTTGGACATCGATGAAATCGAGGTGATCGGCGGCTGAGGAGCCGACCGACGCCGAGATCCTTCCGGGAATGGGCAGCTTGATGAAGTCACTGGGACGCCGAGGACCCTTCGTGCTCGGAATCGTGCTTGCGCTCGCGTCGGCCCCACTCGCGCCGTCCTCTCTTCTGCCGTTCGCCGCGGTACCTGCCCTCCAGGCGCAGGAATCGTCCGCCGAGCCGGTCCGGGCCCGGCACGGCATGGTCGTGTCCGAGACCGTTCCCGCCTCCGATGTCGGGGCGGCCGTTCTCGCGGCCGGTGGAAACGCCCTCGATGCGGCCATCGCCACGGGCATGGCGCTCGCCGTGACGCACCCGGCGGCCGGAAACATCGGGGGCGGAGGCTTCATCGTCATCCGGTTCCCGGACGGTACCTCGACCGCCTTCGACTTCCGGGAAAAGGCCCCGCTCGCCGCGACGGCCGAGATGTTCGTCGACGAGAACGGGGAGTACTCCGACGCGTTCCACCACGACAGCCACCGGGCGGTGGGCGTCCCGGGGACCGTGGCCGGCTTCTGGAAAGCGCATTCGCTCCACGGCACCGTGGACTGGACGACGCTCCTTCAGCCGGCGATCGACCTGGCCCGGGACGGCTTCACGGTGACGCCGAGGCTCGCGCGTGGCCTGCGGAACCTCGTGAGGGGCCGGGGTGCCCCGTACGAAGGAACGGTGGCGGCGTTCTCGAAGGACGGTGAGCCCTACGAGGCGGGGGAGATCCTGAGGCAGCCCGACCTGGCACGGACGCTCGAGCGAATCCGCGACGAGGGCCCCGACGGCTTCTACAAGGGAGAGACCGCACGCCTCCTCGCCGAAGAGATGGCCCGTCACGGCGGCCTGATCACCGAGGAGGACCTCGCACGGTACCGCGCTCGGGAGCGCAGCCCCGTGAAGGGCACCTACCGCGGCTACGACGTCCTCAGCATGGCGCCACCCTCGTCGGGCGGCGTCGCGCTGGTCGAGATGCTCAACATCCTGGAGGGGTTCGACCTGAGGTCGATGGGACACAACTCGCCCCAATACCTCCATCATCTCGCCGAGGCGATGCGGATCGCCTACCGCGACCGGGCGACGTACCTCGCTGATCCCGATTTCGTCGACGTGCCCCGGCACCGGCTCACCAGCAAAGCCTACGCCGACGAGGTTCGGGCCCGGATCTCGGAGCGTGCCGGGGTCTCCGTTCCGACCGACATCACCGAGCCGCCGGAGAGCGACGAGACCACGCACTACTCCGTCGTCGACGCGGACGGGATGGCGGTCTCCGTCACCTACACGCTGGAGCACAGCTACGGCTCGGCGATCACGGTGCCGGGAGCCGGATTCCTCCTGAACAACGAGATGGGCGACTTCAACGCCGTCCCCGGGCTGACCGACGACAGCGGCAAGATCGGCACCACGCCCAACCTGGCGCGTCCGGAGCAGCGCATGCTCTCCAGCATGACGCCCTCGATCCTCGCCAGGGACGGGGAGCTCGTCGCGGTGATCGGCACGCCCGGCGGTCGGACCATCATCAACACGGTCCTCCAGCTGGCGCTCAACATCATGGAGTTCGACATGGACATCCGGCAGGCCGTCGACGCGCCGCGCATCCACCATCAATGGCTGCCGGACGAGATCGAGATCGAGCGGGCCGGGGCGTCGGACGAGCTGATCCGGGCGCTGGAGGCGCTGGGCCACACAGTGAAGCTCGACTCGAGCCAGGGGCTCGCGCACTCGATCATGATCGACCCCGAGACGGGAGACCGGTTGGGAGCGCCCGACGACAAGAGGAACGAGGATTCGGGAGCTGCCGGTCACTGACCCTCGGTGTCCGTACGGGCGAGCCCGAGGTCGAGCCCGCCCGGCGTTACGCCGTCACGAGACCGGCGTGAGCCACCCGAACTTGTCTTCCTCCGTCCCCTTCGCGATCCCGAGGAAGCGCTGTTGGAGCGCGAGCGTGATCGGTCCCGCCCCTCCGGCGCCGACCTCGATGCGGTCGACGCTCCGGATGGGCGTGACCTCCGAGGCCGTGCCCGTGAAGAAGAGCTCGTCCGCGGTATACAGGTCCTCGCGCGGGATGATTCCTTCCCGCGTCTCGTATCCCATGTCCCGCGCGATCTTGAGCACCGCGTCCCGGGTGACGCCGCGGAGCGAGGTGCCGTCGAGTGACGAAGTGATCACGACGCCGTCCCGGATCATGAAGAGGTTTTGTCCGCTCCCCTCAGACACCCGTCCGTCCGGGGCCAGCACGATCGCCTCGGTGTAGCCGTTCGTGACGGCCTCCATCTTGATGAGCTGGGCGTTGTTGTAGTGCCCGGCCATCTTGGACTGGACGGGGAAGGTGTTCGGAGCGGGCCGGTTCCAGGACGCGACGCAGACGTCCACGCCGCGCTCGAGGGCGCCCTCGCCCAGGTAGGTGCCCCACGGCCAACACGCCACGTACGTTTCGATGGGGCTCGGGAAGGGGTTCAGCCCCACCGAGCCGTAGCCTCGAAGCACCATCGGCCTCACGTAGCAGTCCGCGAGCCCGTTCTCGGCTACGGTCGCGCGACAAACCTCGATGAGCGCCTCCTGAGAGTAGTCCGGCACCATGCGGTAGATCTTGCACGAGTGCTCGAGCCTGCGGATGTGCTCGGGAAGGCGAAAGATGCACGGGCCCTCGGGCGTGTCGTAGCATCGGATGCCCTCGAAGACGCACGTGCCGAACTGCACCGCCGTCGCCAGCAGGTGCACCTTGGCGTCTCCCCATGCGACGAACTCTCCGTCCTTCCAAATCCAGTCCGAGCCCTCGAAGCCCTCGGCCATCGGTCGTCTCCTGACGGCGCCACACGCCGTCGGTCAAAAGTTCAGAGCAGTCCCCTGGAAGACCCGCCGTCCACCGCGACCGAGCTGCCCGTGATATAGCTCGCCCGCTCGGACGCCAAGAAGGTGACCATCGCCGCGAACTCGCTCGGGTCGCCGATGCGCGCCATCGGGACGACCTGTTCCCAGGCGTCGAAGACGTCTTCGCGGGTCTTTTCCTGCCGTTGGGCGATCGACTCTGCGAGCGCTTCCAGGCGCTCCGTTTGATGGTAGCCCGGCATGACGTTGTTCACGGTCACGCCGAAAGGAGCCACCTCGTTCGCCAGGGTCTTGGCGAACCCGGTCACGGCGGCCCGGATGCTGTTCGACAGGATCAGCCCGTCGACGGGCTGCTTCACCGCGATCGAGGTGATGTTCACGATCCGCCCCCAGCGGCGTTCCTTCATCCCCGGCAGAGCCGCCCGGCAAAGATTGAGCACGGAGGACAGGTTCTGACGTACGGCCCGGTCCCACGTTTCGGGCGAGTGGCTCTCGAAGGGGCCGGGCGGCGGCCCGCCGGTGTTCGTGACCAGCACGTCCACCTGCCCGAACTCGCTGATCGCCGCCGCGAAGAGCCGATCCACGTCTTCGGGCTCCGAGAGGTCGGCGGGAACCGCGATCACCTCCGTCTGCGACTCGTCGTAGATTTCCTGCCGGGCGTCTTCGATCGCCCGCACGTCACGCGAGCAGATCACGAGACGGGCACCTTCGAGCGCCATCTCCCGGGCAACGGCCCGACCCAGACCGCGGCTCGAGGCTGCGACCAGTGCGACCTTCTTCGACAGTCCCAGGTCCACGTCACTTCCCCCTCAGGTAGTCGTCCGTGCCGTCGAGCCAGTCGGCGCGCGGCGGGACGAAGATGTCGAGATCCAGCGTGTCCTCCAGCGCCTCGGCCTTGTGCGGCACCCCGGACGGAAGGTGAAGCACCTCACCCGTCCGGACGACGATCTCCTCGCCGTCCTCCGAACCGATCCAGAACCGGAGCGCACCGTCGAGGATGTACGTGAACTGCTCGTTCTCGTGCTCGTGCAGCGGCACGATGCAGCCTTTCTTCAGATACACGTGGGCCAGCATCCCCTTCGCGCCGGTGATCAGCTTGCGGTCGAGGAGGGGCGTCAACGTCTCTTTCGGCATTTCGTCCCAGACGAAATGCCGGACTTCTCCGGCGCTCATGGGCTCGCTCCTCCGGTCGTTGTCGATCGTGGGATCCGAAAAGTGACGGGGTCGAATCCGACCGAGCAAGATGGTCGCGGAAACTCCGGCGCCGCGTCGCGGGTTTTGAGCCGGACGATCCCCACATCCAGAGAAGCCTCATGAGGTCTGCGACCGGCACCCATATCCACGCGATCGGCGTGCTCTTTCTGATCGGCTGTTCGTCCCCGCCAGCGGAGGCCTCGGGGCAGGACACCTGGATCACCGACTTCAGCAAGCGCACCGTGCCCCTGGAGCAGATCGTCTCCGGCGGACCACCCAAGGACGGCATCCGGTCGATCGACGCTCCGAAGTTCGTCAGCGCGCGCGAGGCCGATCGCTGGCTCGAGGACCCGGAGCCGGTCGGCGTGGTGCGTGTCGGGGACGAGGTGAAGGCCTATCCCCTGCAGATCCTCATCTTCCACGAGATCGTGAACGACGTCGTCGGCGAGAAGCCCGTCACGGTGACCTACTGCCCGCTCTGCAACACGACGCTCGCTTTCGAGCGGGCGTTCGACGGCCGGCTGCTCGACTTCGGCACGACGGGCCGGCTGCGGCACTCGGATCTGGTGATGTACGACCGGCAGACGGAGTCGTGGTGGCAGCAGGCCACGGGTGAGGGAATCGTCGGCGCGTACGCGGGCCGGCAGCTCGTCTTCGTGCCCGCGTCGGTCATGAGCTGGGAGGACGTGAGGGAACAGTTCGAGGGCGTGAAGGTGCTCTCCCGGGAAACGGGGATCGAGGGCCGAGCCCCGCCGTACGGCAGAAGTCCCTACGCCACCTACGATCGGGGCAGGGGCCCCATCCGGCAGTTCTTCGGCTTCGGTCGGGACGACGACCGGCTCCAGGCGATGGAGCGAATCGTCGCGCTGGATTTCGGAGGCGAAGCGCTGGCGGTGCCGTTCTCGGAGCTCGAGGACGTACGCGTCGCCAACGTCGAGGTCGGCGGGGTGAGGGTCGCGGTCCTTTGGGCACCGGGCACCGCGAGCGCCGTGGACCGCCAGTACATGGCCCAGGGCCGGGACGTGGGTGCTTCGGCGACCTACGATCCGGTGGTCGGAGGACGGGTCCTCACCTTCGAGAACGCGGGAGACGGGAGGTTCCGCGATCGAGAGACCGGATCCGTCTGGAACCTGGCCGGGCGCGCGATCGGGGGTGAGCTGGCCGGCGCGCAGCTGACCGAGGTCGTGCACGGAAACCACTTCTGGTTCGCCTGGGGGACCTTCAAGCCGGACACGGAGGTCTGGAGGCGCTAACGCCGTCCCGAGCGCCCGAGAGTGCTCGTAGCGCACGCGTGCCGCACCCGCCAGATTCCGACCGTTCAGCCCACCCCGAGCGGAGGTCGCGTGGAGGGACTTCGAAGTCTGAGGATCGGTGCCGGCGTTCTGGGCGTGATCGGCGTCGCGCTGGTCGTCACGCACCTCGCGATGGTCTTCTTCTACGTCCCGACCGAGCGGACGCTGGGGATCATCCAGAAGATCTTCTACGTGCACGTTCCCTTCGCCTGGGTCACCTTCGTGGCCTTCGGCTTGGTCGCGCTGACTTCCGCGATGTATCTGCTGATGGGCGAGGACCGCCTCGACCAGGCCGCGGTCTCCTTCGCCGAGGGAGGGCTCGTCTTCGGCCTCGTGTTTCTGATCACGGGCTCGCTTTGGGGCAAGGCTTCGTGGGGAACGTGGTGGCAGTTCGATCCTCGGATGACCTTCAGCCTGCTGCTCTGGTTCATCTACCTCGGGTATTTCATGGTGCGCCTCAGCGTGCAGGACCCGGCACGGGGCAAGAAGCTGGCCGCTTGGGTCGGGATTGTCGGGGCGCTCGACATTCCCGTGGTGCACCTCAGCGTCAACCTGCCGTCCCTGCATCCCCAGGCCGTCGTCCTCAAGCAGGAACGGCCGACGCTCGAGCCCGAGATGCTTCTGACCCTGGCGGTCTCCGTCCTGGCGGTCTCGTGCCTCTTCGCGAGCGTGTTCCTCCTGCGTTACGCGACCGAGCGGGTGGAGCGCGGGTCCTGACCCTGACCTGCGGGCGATCCGGCGAAGGGCCTAGCGAGGCAGGGCGTCGAACGTGTCCAGGGGGTCGGGCCCGAAGCGATTCTGACCCCACGACCCGCGCTTGAGAAGCAGGACGAGCGCCAGGTAGATGTTGTACAGGGGCACCGCGAGCAGGAGCCAGTGCCAGCCCGGGCGGTCCAGGTCGTGAAGCCGTTTGACCGTCACGGCGATCGCGGCCAGGCTCCCGCCCAGCAGGATCCCGAGGGCGGGCAGGATCATCATGACGGGATTCCCGATCACGGTACCGATCACGATCAGGGCGAGGATCGCGGCGAAGACCACCGCGCTGTCGAGGAAGGTGTGCCAGAAGTACCAAGCCCGGTTCGCACGTCCATGGAACGAGAACAGCTCAGTGAGTGCGTCCAATTCGGCTTCCTTCCCTCGTTGCGGTTCGACCGGGCTTCCTCTCTACTACGAGCATACCCGGCTCATGATTCAAGCGCACCCGTCCCCCGGGGATCCGGCGTGCCCGGGGCGGGGTAATTGCCCGCCCCCTCCTTGGCGAAGTGGAGAATGCGCGTGAGCAAGAAAGTCGAGAAGACCGATCAGGAGTGGCGCGAGGAGCTCTCTCCGAGCGAGTACCAGATCCTTCGGAAGAAGGGCACCGAGCGGGCTTTCACCGGGGAGTACTGGAACGAGAAGCGCGACGGTACGTACCGCTGTCGTGGGTGTGGGACTCCGCTCTTCAGCTCCGGGACCAAGTACGACTCGGGCTGCGGCTGGCCGAGCTTCACCGACCCCGTCTCCTCCGAAAGCGTTCGCACCGAGGCGGACAACAGCTTGTTCATGCGCCGTACCGAGGTTCTCTGCGCCGCCTGCGACGGTCATCTCGGGCATGTCTTTCCCGACGGGCCCGGGCCGGGCGGACTGCGCTACTGCATCAATTCCGCGTCGCTGGACCTCGACCGTGAGCTGACGGCCGGGGCGGCCGAGGAGGAGGAGTCGCCCTAGTTCGCAGGCAGCACCGAGAAGGACACCTCGTCCCTCGTCGTGCCGATGGTCGCGACGACCCGCATCGAGCCCGTGCTGTCCGCCACGAAGAGCCCTTCGCTGGTGATCGTACCCGACCAGGTGGGCAGGACGTACCAGGCCGTCTCCTGCGTCTGCACCGGTGTTCCGTTGAAGGCGAAGGCCTGGACGTCGAACTTGGCAGGGACACCCTGGCGCACGTTCGACAGGTCCGGAGGTAGGATGTTGACCGTCTCGGCCTGGGTCACCGCGGTGCGGCCGAAGCCCCAGTGCACGACGAGCTTGTCGGACACCTGGCCGTCGACGAGGCTGTAGACGTTCATCGAGTACGGTCCGGGAGGAAGTCCTCGCGGATCGATCACGAAGCTGAAGCCGAGCTTCTTCCCGGACTCGAGCACTTCGAGCCGTCCACCGAAGATCCGGAGGTCCGCACCGCCGATCTCCTCGTTGCCCCCACGCTCGAAGACCTCGCCGCTCCGAAAGCTGACCGGGCCCAGGTCGCTCGAGTTCTCGTTGCGCACCTGGAACGACCCCGCGGACGTCAGCCCGAGATTGATGCTCTCGTCTACGAAGACGACCGTCCCCTCGGGGCCGGTGGTGTCACCGCACCCCATGAACGCCAGCATCGGGAATGCGAAGAAGGCGGTCCCGCTCCGGCGGAAGATCGAAAGCATATGGGTCGACATCACCAACAATCCTAGTCCCGGACCAATCCCGTGGAAAGACGCTCTCCCAGGCCGATCTCCGGCGTTGGTCGGGGTGTACCCCAATAAGGCGATCCGACTATGTTTTACGGCTTTCCTCCAGCCCTGCACGGACCTCGATGGACATTGCGAAGATGCGCTTCAACCGTCGCCTGCTCAGGTCGGGCATGTTCCTTGCGCTCCTGGTTTTGTCGGGCTGCGGAGGCAGACAGGCGACCACGGCCGCGCCGACGGCGGGAGACGTGCGCGGGGGGGTGCCGGATCTGAGAGGGAGTCGCGTCATGGTCTTCCCGGTCCAGCGCACGCAGGGCGTGGTGGGCGACGTCGACCCGGAGCTCCGTTTCGCGCTCGAGGGACGCGGCCGTGGGATCGGGTGGATCTTCCCCGACGAGCTGCGGGGAGCGCTGGAGCGGGCACCGGCGATCGACGTCCCGCTCGAGGGTCTGGCCGTTTCGAACTTCCTGATGACCGAGGTGACACGGATCGGCGACCCGCTCTATGGTCAGCTTCGCAGGATGTCCGCGCTCGTGGACGGCCAGCTCGCGCTGATCCCGGTGCAGGCGAGGTATGGGGCTTCCGAGCCCGGTGGCGCGAGTGCGGTCGAGCTGACGATGGTGCTGCTGGACGTGCCGACCGGACGGCTTTTCTGGTTCAGCGTGGTGAGGGGGAGTGACGGACCGGCGACCGACTTCGGTACGGTGGCCTCGGCGGTCGAAGAAGTCGCCGATCAGGTCCTGTGGTTCATGCAGTGACGGGAAGAAAGAATGACGAAGGCGTATAGATCGATCCTCCTGGCGGGGATCACGGTGGTCGTAGGGACGGGATGCGAAGAGCCCGACCTCAGGGTCCCGTCGGCGGCAGAGGTCGCCGTGTACTACGAGGGGACGCCGGGGCTCTCGGTCGAGATGAGCGGAAATGTGGCCGAGATCACGGTCGTCCAGCCGTACGCGCAGGTGCGCAGGGGTGGAACGCTCTGGGCCAAAGTCGGCCCCTACATCTACCTCTTCACCGAGGAAACCGAGTCGCTGCTCGTCGACTTCGGCGGCCTCGCCGGCGTGAGGGTCGTCACGACGACCAGCAGCCGGGGTGAGGTGGCTCGCGCGTTCCTGAGGAGAGACGCCATGACCGACGTGCGATGGAGGCGGGCCAAGAACATCGCTGGACGAGCGCGCCGCGACGGCACCGAGCGTCCTTCTCTCCTGGAGGAGTTGGTGCGTTGGGGTGAAGACCACACCGAGTTCTCCTACAGCTCTCGCTTCGTTCGCTGACGCCGACCGGGCGTCGCGCTTTTCATACTGGAATCCATGTCCAAGACCATCACCGTGATCCCGGGAGACGGGATCGGGCCCGAAGTGACCGAGGCCACGCTGAGGATCCTGCAGGCTGCCGACGCCGACCTCGAATACGAGGAGCAGCTCGCAGGCATGGCGGCCCTGGAGGCGGTTCGCAGTCCGCTCCCGGAGGAAACCGTCGATTCGATCCGCCGCAACGAGATCGTCCTCAAGGGGCCCCTCACGACTCCGGTCGGTTCGGGCTTCCGCTCGATCAACGTCGCCATCCGCAAAGAGTTCGACCTCTACGCCAACGTCCGGCCGGCACGCACGATCGTCCCTGGCGGCCGATACGAGGACATCGACCTCGTTCTGATCCGCGAGAACACCGAGGGGCTCTACGTCGGTGTAGAGCACTACATCGGGATGGAGGGCGATCCCAAGGCCGCGGCCGAGTCGGTGATGATCATCACCCGATACGGCGCCCAGCGAATCAGCCGATACGCCTTCGAGTACGCCCGACAGAACGGCCGAAAGAAGGTCACGCTCGCCCACAAGGCGAACATCCTGAAGTACACGCAGGGGCTCTTCCTGGACGTGGCCCACGAGGTCGCCCAGGACTTCCCCGAGATCGAGTGGGAGGACCGGATCATCGATGCCACCGCGATGGCGCTCGTGCTGGATCCGTATCAGTTCGACGTCCTCGTGATGGAGAACATGTTCGGCGACATCCTCTCCGATCAGATGGCCGGGCTCGTAGGGGGGCTGGGCTTCGCGCCGGCGGGCAACATCGGGACCGACGCAGCCATGTTCGAGGCGGTGCACGGCTCGGCGCCGGACATCGCGGGCCAGGGGGTGGCGAACCCCACGGGCCTGCTCCTGTCGGCGTGCATGCTGCTCGACCACATCGACCAGCAGGAGCCGGCCGCGCGCGCGGATCCGCTCGGCGCTCGACAAGGTCGTTCTCGAGGGGACCGCCCGGACGCGGGACATGGGCGGCGAGGCGGGAACCGTCGAGTTCACCGACGCCCTGATCGCGGCGCTCACCTGAACGCCTCTGTCCGATGACGTCCTGGCGTGAACGGTATCCCGCCGAGGTCACCTGCGTTCGATGTCTGGAGGTGTGGGAGTCGCAGGAGCTGGACCGGCTGCTCTGGTGCGAGCGCTGCAGGGCGCTCGCGCGGAATCGGGCTGCCGGAAAGGGCTGGTGGGTCGGCGGCGGGGTGGCGGCGGCGCTCGCCGCCTACATCTGGTTCGTCGTTCAGCCTTCGGATCGCATCGTCGGCGGGTGGATCGGCGTCACGCTCGCCGCATTCTACCTGGCCGCACGGATGGCACGGGAGATCTTCTACGGGGTCGAGCGCGTCAGGAACGCCCCGGCCGTCGAGGCTTCGCCGCCCTCCGAGCGCCCTCCCGAAGCGGACGACGACGAGCCCCCCGACGATCGGCCCCGGGTCAGCTTCCGTTAGCTCCGCCGGGCCTCGGGCCCCCTCGCCCTCTCGGAGCCTTCGAGACGGCGCCACATCCATGTAGATTTCTGCGTTTCGCCGGACCGCGCCTGCGAGCCGGCTCCTCCACGAACGCGATAAGAACCCTGGAACCGCCATGGCCGGCAAGTTCGAAGGCATCGATTTCTACGACGTCGACTCGCTCCTGACCGAAGAGGAGCGGATGATCCGCGACACGGTGCGGGAGTGGGTCGAGGACAAGGTCATGCCGATCATCGGCGAGGCCTACATCAACCGTAGCTTTCCCACGGAGCTGATCCCCGAGATCGGCGAGCTGGGGATGCTCGGCGCCAACCTGCCGGAGGAATACGGCTGCGCGGGGCTGGGCAATGTCGCCTACGGACTCATCATGCAGGAGCTCGAGCGCGGCGACTCCGGCATCCGCTCGTTCGCCTCGGTCCAGGGCGCGCTCGTCATGTACCCCATCTACGCCTTCGGCAGCGAAGAGCAGCGCCGGGAGTGGCTGCCGCGGCTCGCCAGCGGCGAGAGGATCGGCTGTTTCGGCCTGACCGAGCCCGACTACGGCTCGAACCCCGGCGGGATGATCACGACCGCGAAGAAGACCGCCGACGGCTGGGTGCTGAACGGGACGAAGATGTGGATCACGAACGGCTCGATGGCCGACGTGGCGGTGATCTGGGCACAGACCGGCGAGCTCGGAGACACGAAGGGGATCCGTGGCTTCGTCGTGCCGACCGATACCCCGGGCTTCAGCGCCCGCGACCAGAAGGGCAAGCTCTCGCGACACGAGCGAGCTCCACCTCGAGGACGTCCACCTGCCCGAGTCGGCGCTCATGCCGGGGACCGACCGGGGTCTCAAGCACCCGCTCATGTGCCTGACCCAGGCCCGCTACGGCATCGCGTTCGGTGCGGTCGGTGCCGCGATGGCGTGCTTCGACGAGGCGCTCAGCTACGCCAAGGAACGGGTCATGTTCGACACCGTCATCGGGGCCAAGCAGGTCCAGCAGGTGCGGCTCGCGGACATGCTGACGAAGATCACGCAGGGACAGCTGCTCTGCGTGCAGCTCGGTCGCCTCAAGGATGCGGGCACGATGACGCCGCAGCAGGTTTCCCTGGCCAAGCGGGCCAACTGCGACATGGCCTGCGACATCGCCCGCGAGGCCAGGCGGCTCCTCGGAGGCAACGGAATCCTCGTCGAATACCACTCGATGCGGCACATGGCGAACCTCGAATCGGTCTACACCTACGAGGGCACGCATGATATCCATGGCCTGATCCTCGGCCAGGCCGTGACCGGACTCTCGGCGTTCTGACTGGGCAGGTCGGGTGAGCCGCCGTCCGGATGGGGGCCCGCCCGCGGGCGGGCCTCACTCGATCTGGGACACCGAGCCCTTCGCCACCTTCCGAGCCGAGCCCAAACGCTTCGCGATCGGTCTTCCCGTCGTCTTCATCGGAGGGGCCCTGGTTGGGGCTTTCCTGGTGCGCCGAAGCCTTTCACTGGCTCTGGCGGTCCAACTCCTCCTGCAAACAGCCGGATTCCTGTTGCTGTACGTTCCGCCCCTTCGGAGACGCCGCAGGGGTCGATGAACCGCTGTCGGGAAAACCCCCATCTTTCTTGGGCGACATCCACGAATGTAGGGAAATTCCTGACATGACGCTCAGCAGAAGACCTGATATCCTGCAGCTTATCCGCAGTTGATACTTCTTTCGCAGGGTAGGGACTCACTTTGAAACTCACCGGATCTGGTTTCATGAAACCGAGCATCGGCTGGAAAAGATTGGTGGCGCTGCCCATCGTGGCCCTCGTCGTCTCCGCCTGTACCGATGAGACGATCGTCGAGAGGATCGTTTACGAAGACAGAGCTCTTTTCGAGGAGCCGGCAGCTGAAGCGCGCGGTTTTCTCGGTTACTCTGACGAGGAAGCGAAACTGACCGTCTGCGGCAACTGCCACGTCGGCTCGCAGGCGCAGTGGGAAGAGAGCAACCACGCCGAAGCGTGGGCGGGTCTCCAGAACAGCGGCCACGCCCAGACGTTCTGCGAGGGATGCCACACCGTCAGCGAGCTCGGCAACGTCGTCGAGGTCACGGCCGGCTGGAACGCCGTACCCGACGATCGCTATCACGACGTCCAGTGCGAGTCCTGCCACGGCTCGGGTCTGGGCCACGTGACCAACCCGGAAGCCTCGCAGCCGTTGGCGTCGCTGGCGGTGAGCGTCGATCTGACGTACGGCTGCGGCGAGTGCCATCAGGGCGCCCATCACTCCTTCGTCGACGAGTGGTCCCAGTCGCGGCACGGCTTCGGGGGCAGCGACAGCTACCGTGAGCGCGAGTCCTGCGCTTCCTGCCACGAAGGCCGTGGGGCCCTCCAGGCCTGGGGCATCGACGTGGATTACATCGAGAAGGGCGACTCGCAGGTGCTGGGCATCACCTGCGCGGTGTGTCACGATCCGCACGGCTGGGCCACACTCGCCGCAGGGTCCGCTCCTGCTCGGTCAGGACGTCGGCTGGATACCGCCGAACTTCGCGTACGACCAGGATCGCATCATCGGCACGCACGGCAGCGAAGCGAACGAGCGCCTCTGCGCGACCTGCCACGTATTCCCGAGAGAGGTGACCGACGCGCTCACCGGCGAGTTCGTCTTCAGCTCGAAGGGCCACCTCTTCAAGCCGATTCCCTGCCTGGACGAGCAGGGGATTCCCACGGCCGACGAAGACTGCGCCGAGAGCGAGCGTTCGTTCGCCTCCTGCGCGATCGGTGGTTGTCACGGATCCGAGGACGCCGCCCGGTCGGCCAGGCTCGTGGCTCAGACGCGAATCGCCAACCTGGTGGAGGAGCTGAATGCGCTGCTCGACCTGGTACCCGACGACCAATTCAGCACATCGGACGACGTCTACACGGTAGCGGAGGGTGCGAAGTTCAACGCCGGTCTCGGGGCAATCGAGAGCTTTGCTCACGGCGAGCATCGACATCGTCAAGGACGAGTACGGGCTGGCCGCGATGTCGAGCGTCAGTCTGGAAATGCAGCTGCTGCCGTCCTGGTACAAGTAGCAAGCCGTTGAAAAGCCGGGGGCCGAGCAACCTGCCCCCTTCCAGGGGGTCACCCGGGCTCGCCCGGGTGACCCCCTGCACATCCAACCGGAAGGCGGCATCTTTCCTAGGCCCGCAATCGTTGTCCTGACTCGAACCGCCACCGAGTGACTTCCATGCACCGAGCCCTACGCACAATGGCCAGCCGCCCCTGGTTGATGGCCGTCACGGCGTTGCTCGTCATCGGAGGTGTCGCCGGCGCGGGCGTCTACTCCTACCGGGTCTACGACTACGTCCAGCACGACAACGACTTCTGCATGTCGTGCCACCTGATGGAGGATCCGTACGAGCTCTTTGCGGAGAGTGCGCACCGGGGCCTGGGGTGCAAAGCCTGCCACCAGCCGAACATGATCGATCGCAGCCAGATGGCGCTGACGCAGATCATCGAGAACCCCGAGGAGATCAGCATTCACGCGGAGGTCCCGAACGAGCGTTGCACGGAGTGCCACGTGGAAGGGGACCCGGAGCGATGGCGCACGATCGCGACCTCGTCCGGCCATCGGGTGCATCTGGAGTCGGCGGACTCGACCCTTCAAGGCCTGCGCTGTGTGGAGTGCCATTCCTCCTCGGTCCACCAGTTCACGCCCGCCGAAGAGACCTGCGGTCAATCGAGCTGCCACACGGACAGCGGGATTCAGCTGGGAGCGATGTCGGACCTGACCGTGCATTGCGTGGGATGCCACTCGTACAGCGCACCGGTGGACATCGGGAATCGCCTGGGCGTGCAGGCGGCGCTCAGCCCGACACGAAACGAGTGTCTGGCCTGCCACGAGATGCGGGTGCTCGTCGAGCTGCCCGAGGACGATCCCCATCAGGGTCTCTGTGCGTCGTGTCACAACCCGCACGAGCAGACGACGCCCGCCGAGGCGGCCGGGTCGTGCGCGATCGGTGGGTGCCACGACGATTCGGAGACGCTCACGCCCTTCCATCAGGGCTTGCACACGGATGCGCTCGCGGACTGTGTCTCGTGCCACACGGCGCACGATTTCAGCCTCGACGGCGAGAACTGTCTGAGCTGCCACGAAGACATCTTCGATGATCCGGGCCGCCCCTTCGCTCCGGAGCCCGGCCGCATCGGAAGCGCCTCGACCCCGGATGCGGCCGCGGTCGGTTTCGTCGCTTTCCAGGGGTTGGGGGCGCCGCTCACGTCGTACGTTTCGACTCACGAGCTCACGGCTTCGCGGCCCGGGGAGAGCGCCGTCGACTCCCTCTTCTTCCGGCACGGAGAGCACCGAGACGTCGACTGCGCCTCCTGTCACTCGGCGGAAGAGCGCCACGGCGGCCTCACCGTCGTGACGCTCAACGACTGTCGGTCATGCCATCACACCGAGCCGGTCGTCCGCGACTGCGCGGCGTGTCATGACGCAGGGAGCTTCGTGCCCGGCGACACCTCCAGGGTGCACACCCTCGCGCTCACGGCCCGATCGGAGCTGTCGCGCCGACTTCCGTTTTCCCATGACGAGCACGCGTCGGAGGACTGCTCGGCGTGTCACTCGGCGGCCGGAGGGCTCGTCCTGGCGGCCGCGTCCGTCTCGTGCTCGAGCTGCCACGAGGATCACCATACGGCCGAGTCGACCTGTCGGGCCTGCCACGCCACGGCGCCCCTCGAGCAGCATCCCGTCGACGAGGTGCACGTGACCTGCACGGGCTCGGGATGCCACGAGGCGTCGAGCTTCAGCCCGCCCGGGCGCACTCGGGAGTTCTGCCTGGCGTGCCACCAGGATCTCGTGGAGCACAAGATCGAGGACGATCGGGACTGTGCGGCCTGCCACACGCTTCCGGCTCCGCGGGACGGGGGAGGCTGATATGATCGGCGTCGGCGCACGCGCCCGGGTGCTCTTCGCGCTCGTCGTGGCCTCTTCGCTCGTTGCCTCGGAGGCGCGAGCCCAGTCGTTCCGGGGCTGGGTCGGATCGACGGTGCGGTACATGGAGCTCCAGCCGCTCGGGCTCGACACGGTTCCGCTGAACCAGGTGGAGGTGGGTCCCGACGGGGAGACCAGGACCTTCACCGGGGAGCCCGTCAGCTGCGTGCGCGGGCTCGATGCCTGCACGCTCTATCGCTCTCAGGGGTCCGTCGGCACGGTTTGGGCGACGCAGGACCTGCGCCTGACCGCTTGGGGCTTCGGCGTCCAGGGCTTGAGCGCCACGCTCTACGCCCGAAACCGCCTGCGGAGCGGCGGCGAGCTGCTCTGGCCCAGATCGGACGACGAGCTCGACGTCCTGCTCGCCTACGCTCAGCTCGACCGGGGTCGGTGGCGGTTCCGTCTCGGGCGGCAGGAGACCCAGTCGGGTCTCGGATTCAATGGATTCGACGGCCTGCGCGTCACCTCCCGGGTCGGTGGGGACACGCGCGTCGAGGCGTTCGCGGGTCGGAGCCTGGCTCGGGGCCTCCGTGAGTCGCACAGCGACGCGCTGAACGGAATCGAGGACTTCTTCCCCGACAAGGATGCCTATCTGCTCGGTGTGTCGGCCCGCGGTGAGCTGCCCGAGGCGACCTACTGGGGCGCCCGCTACCAGCGTGAGATCTTCACCGACCGCCGCGGCATCATCTCCGAGCGCGGCTCGATCGACGTCTCGACGGGCCTCTTCAAGCCGCTGCGCCTCAATGCTTCCGTCGACTACGACTTCGCCTTCGGCCACCTGGGGAAGAGCCACGCGACGCTGCAGTACGTGATTCCCAGCGGGCGTTGGATGGTCGAGGCCACCGGGCGCCGCTACACCCCGTACTTCGAGATGTCGACGATCTGGGGGTTCTTCGAGCCCGTGTCGTATCACGAGGGAGAGCTTCGCTTCAGCTGGTCTCCGATATCCCGACTCGGTGTGCGTGCCTGGGGTGGCATCCGGTCCTACCAGGACGCGAACTTCTCGCCGCTCTTCGGGCCGCTCGAGAACGAGTCCTGGCGAGCCGGGTGGGGCGCCGTGCTGACCGTCAACGACGCCTGGTCGCTCGACGCGAACTACCGCATCGAGTGGGGAGCGGGTGCGTTCCTGGAGTCGGCCGACGCCCGGGCGAGATGGTCCGACGGCGACGTCCACTTCAATGCGGCACTGACGACTTTCCAGCAGATCGAGGAGTTTCGCCTCGGCAACGGACGCGTCTTCGGCGGACACGCGGGAGCGGGTTTTCGCGTGTTGGATCGAACCTGGCTGGACGGTGCCGCGAGCCTGTACCTGCATCGACCGATCGGTGACGGCGCCCGGGTCAGCTGGGATCAGTTCAGAGTCTGGATGTCGGTCCGTGTCGAGCTCGGCAGTGACCCGGGGCTGAGACGATGAGACGTCTGGCGATCGCCTTGGGGCTCATGCTTCCCGCCCTGGCCTTGGCCGGCGTCGCTTCGGCCATGGTCCAGTCGGTGGAAGAGCCGTTTCCCCACGAGGAGCACGAGGGGCTCTTTCCGCTCTGCACGGGCTGTCACGAGGGCATACCGACGGGCGACCGGGCCGCCTCCTTCCCGGACGAGGCGAGCTGCTCGAACTGCCACGACGGCGTGCGGGAGGACGAGGTCGAGTGGCGTGTGCCCGAGGCCACGGCTTCGATCGTGAGCTTCAGCCACCAGGAGCACATCCGCGAGGTGGCCGAGGAGGGCGGGGCTGCGCTGGCCTGCGCGGACTGCCACGTGACGCCCGGCGAGCTCCGCATGGCCGTCGACGGAAACCCGCCGGAGCGCTGTCTCGATTGTCACTCCGACCCCGATCCCGCGCCCGTCCATCTGCAGGGCGCCGAGTGCACGGTCTGCCACGTGCCGCTGGCTCGAGCCGGGCTGACGGGCGAGGCGATGGCGCTTCTTCCGGCACCCGACGGACACGAGGGCGATCCGTTCATCCTCGAAGCCCACGGCGAGGAGGCCACGGCCGATGTGGCTCGGTGCGCCACGTGCCACGTTCAGGACCAGTGTGCCCAGTGCCACGTGAACGCCGGGCTCTCGCCGATTCCCGACGTGCCGGCCGCGCCGTCCGACATGCCGTTCGTGGCGATCGAGGCGCACTACCCGGTGCCGGAATCGCACGGGGCCGACGACTTCCTCCTCGGGCACGGAGAGGGTATCGTGGCGGCCGAGTGCACGACGTGTCACACGCAGAACGACTGTGCCGCCTGCCATGTGGGGCCGGCTGTCGAGCCGGTACCGTCACTGCCGACCCGGGAGACCGTGCGAGCTCCGGGCGTGCAGGTGGCGAGGGCGATGCCCGGGTCCCACGAATCGCCCTTCTTCATGGACGCGCACGCGCCCATGGCGTCCGCCGGCGCGGGTGGATGCGCCACGTGCCACGCCCAGACGGACTGTGTCGCGTGCCACGACGCGCCGCGCTCGAGCGCGTTCCACCCAGAGGGCTTCCAGGCCCGCCACGCCGCCGACGCGTATGCGCAGACGGCGGAATGTGCCTCTTGCCACAGCACACAGATCTTCTGCCGGAGCTGCCACCAGGAGTCGGGCTTCGGCAGCTTCGGGCGGCTCGGGTCCGGCTTCCACGACGCCGAGCCCGCCTGGCTGTTCCGCCACGGGCAGGCGGCACGTCAGACTCTGGAGAGCTGCGTCAGCTGCCACGAGCAGCGGGACTGCACCCAGTGCCATGGCGCGCTCGGAGCCTTCAAGGTCAGTCCACACGGACCCGACTTCGATCCCGAGCGTGCTCGTTCCAAGAACCCGGTGACCTGCCGTGCCTGCCACGTGGGTGCTCCGGGAGGAGGAGACCGATGAGGACCAGAGCTCCCTTTCAGCGAGGCCGGACCACGATGTTCCTTGCGTTGTTGACCATGGCGTGCATGCCTGACGACCAACGCACGGAGACGCTCGACCCCGATCGGGCAGAGCAGCGGCGGGAATCGTTTCCCGAAGAAGGGCTGGCCCAGCTCGACGGAGGCAACGAGGCCTACAGCGAAGGCGATTTCGCCAAGGCGCTCGAGCACTATCGCCTCGCGACCGAGGTCATGCCGGACAACGCGGCGGCATGGTTCGGGATCGCGATGGCGGCCACTGCGCTCGGAGATTCGCTGGCCGCCGACTCTGCGATGGTCAAGGCCAGGGGCCTGGCTCCCGGTGCGTCCTTGATTCACCCCAACGGAGACGACGGAGGGATTCCGTGAGAGCCTGGGCTGCCGCTGCCCTGACGGTGCTGGGCCTCGTCGCCTGCAAGCACGAGTTCGAACCCCCCGATCGGGCCGAGCGTGTCGCCGAGGCCGCGGACCGGATCACGCCGATGCTTTTCGACTCGATCGCCTGGGAGAGCGAGGAGCAGCGCCTTCTCGAAGGCAACGAGACCTACGCCGCGAAATGCCGCCGGTGCCACGGAACGCTCGGGGAGGGCACCACCGAGTACGCACAGCGCCGGGGCCTCGAGGTCCCCTCGCTCGTCGAGCCCGGCTGGCACTGGGCGGACAGTCTCGCGGCCGTCCGTGACCTCGTCTTCACCGGCCACGAGGCCGGGATGCCCACCTGGGGCGTGGCGGGAATCACCGCGCGGGAGATCGACGCTTCGTCGTATTATCTGATCGCCCAGCTTCGACCGGACGTGCTGGGGGTGGGGGGCGGAGGCTGAGGTGAGCCCGTGAAGGCCCTTCGACCCGTCGGGAAGGCGGTTTCCCGCGCCGGGCTATCGGCTGATCCGGAGCTCCCAGGGGCTCGGGTCGATCAGGAGCCTCGTCACGGTGATCGTGGCCGTATGGACGCCCTGCGCCCAGGAATCCTCGCGGTACGGAAAGAGCACGCCATCCACGCTTCGAAAGTCGGAGAAATCGGTGGCGAAGGTCAGCTGGGTCTGCCCCCACTCTATCACCGATTCGGATCGCTGCACGGTGTGGGTCTCCTCGTCGACGATGACGCGGAGCAGACCGCCGTCGGGGATGTCCAGCTCGAGCACCGTCGGGTCTTCGCCGGCCAGGCGGACCGCGTCGCGGTGGTCCATCAGGATCCAGGGCAGGTCGGCCCGAGCGTCCTGGAGCACCATCGCTCCCTGAAGCGGTCCCTCCACATGCGAGAGGTTTTCCGTGGAGGTTCCGCGCAGCGCCTGGCCCTCGTCGAGGAGCCGAAGCTCGGAGCGCGAGTCGTATCGGATCTCCACCCCAAGCGAGCCGCTTCCCTGGGAGACCCGCACCACGGTGCCGGTCTCGCCACCCCGCGCGTGGGCCTCGATCGTGCCTTCGAAGCCGTAGGAGCGGGCGCCGCGGAGGGCTTCTTCCCCGCCGTAGGCTTCGAGGACTCGCGCGATGACCGGCTCGGCCTCAGCGGTCTGCCCGCCGAGGGGGGCCGTGCTGAACAGGAGGGACAGGGTCGTGGCCAGACGCGCGGTCATCTAGGTTCCCGGTTCGAGTCGCTCCGCGGGCGGGTGGTCCGCGGACAATTGAAGATCGCCCATGGGTGTCGGGAAGGACACCGGCAGGAAGGCGGTTCATGAAGCTCCTCATCGCCATACCCGCCCTGAACGAAGAGGCGACGCTCGGCGCCGTGCTCGACGGATTGCCGGCCACCGCCGAGGGGTTCGAAGCGGTCTCCGTCGTCGTCGTGGACGACGGCAGCACCGACCGGACGGCTGAGGTGGCGCGGAGTCGTGGAGCGAGGGTCGTGAGCCACCGCCGCAACCTGGGGCTCGGGCAGGCCTTCAACACCGCGGTCCAGACGGCGCTCGAGGGCGACGCCGACGTGCTGCTCACCCTCGACGCGGACGGACAGTTCGAGTCCGCCGAGATCCCCGACCTTCTGGCTCCGCTCGTGGCGGGGCAGGCCGACGTGGCGACCGGATGCCGTTTCCCCACGGGTCGGAGGCCTCCCGAGATGCCGAGAGCCCGATTCTGGGGCAACCGCTTCTTCTCCAACCTGCTGAGCGGGCTGCTCGTCGAGCGGCTGCAGGACGTGTCGTGCGGCTTCCGGGCCTACTCCCGGGACGCGCTGATGCACCTCAACCTCCAAGGGCGGCACACCTACACCCAGGAGTCGCTCTTCGATCTGATCTTCAAGGGCTACCGGGTCACCGAGGTGCCGATCACCGTGCACTACGCGGACACGCGCAAGTCCAGGGTGGCGGGAAGCCTCGTGGTGTACGGGCTCAACGCGCTCAAGATCCTGGCCCGGACCGCGCGGGACTTCAAGCCGCTCCGGTTCTTCGGGGTCTTCGCCGCGCTCACGCTCGGCGTGGGGACGGTGATGAACCTGGGGCTGGGCGTGTACTGGCTCCGGACCGGCGGCTTCTCGCCCTACAAGTTCGTGGGCTTCACCGGGACGGCGCTCATCGTCGTCGGGATCCTGATCCTGGGCTTCGCGCTGCTGGCGGACATGCTGGACCGCCTCCGCGTGAACCAGGAGCGCGTGCTCTACCAGCAGCGGAAGATGCTCTACGACCGCGGCGCGCGTGACGGTGCCGGCGCGGTCGACCCCTGGGAGCCCGGGAGCTCCTGACGTGAGCCGCCCGCTGCGTGTTCTCGTCACCACCTCGACCTTCCCGGTGCGGGAAGGCGACGGGATCCCGCGCTTCGTGCTCGATCTGGCCTCGGCGATGGCCGAGCACGCCGACGTGAAGGTGCTCGCGCCCGATGCGCCCGGCGCCGCGAAGCGCGAGCGGGTCGAGGGGGTGGACGTGCGCAGGTTCTCGTACTTCCGGCCGCGCGGCTCGCAGCGCCTCGCGCTCGGGGAGGGCATGCGGGACAACCTCCGGGCCTCGTGGCTCGCCGACGTCGTGAACGCCCACTGGCTCGTGCCTTCGGGGCTGACGAGCGCCTGGGCGTGCGGGGCGGGGAAGGGGCGGACGCCGATGGTGCTGCACGTGCACGCGGGGGACGTGTACCTGCTGCAGCGTGTCCTGGTGGGGCAGCGCTTCGCCAAGTACGTGGTGGGCCGCAGCGCCGCGGTCCTGGCCGACGGGAGCCACGTGCGGAACGCCCTGGACGACCTGTTGGGCCGAGAGAGCGGTGCCGGGCTGCGTCCCATGGGCGTGCGTGGCTCCGTCTTCGAGGCGGCCGGGGCGTTCGAGGTGCCCGCGGAGGCGCAGGCGTTCGAGGCCGGCTTCCTCCTCTTCTTCGGCCGCTTCTCCGAGAAGAAGGGCGCGATCTACCTGGTCCGGGCGCTGCCGCAGATCCTCGAGCACGCGCCGGGAATCGGTCTGGTCATGGTCGGGGACGGACCGGAGCGCGCTCGCTGCGAGACCGAGGCGGCCGAG
>JBDHII010000130.1:0-5586 GCA_039587515.1 Gemmatimonadota bacterium | reverse complement strand
CCAGGCTTGTAGCGGAACTGGAGCGACACCTAGAAGCCAGCTTTCTTCAGTAGCGAGGCGATCTTAGCGTTCGGGAACTTCGGATCGAAGTCCGGGAAGCCTTGGGGGATCTTGTCGTACTGGGTGCCCTCTGTGTAGGGCTTGGTCCGAAGAGCGTCCATGGAGGTGCGCCGAGGCTTGCCTCCCATGAGGTCCTTCGGCTTCATCTGCGTGGTCTTCTGCTCCTTAGCGGGCTTAGTCTCCAGGGTGAACGAGTCGGAGCCGCCGCCAGCGCCAGCTGCAGCCGCTGACTCGACAGCTGTTTTCGTACTCGAGGACTGACTCTTAGAGGGAGTCCTGGTCGAAGAGAGGTTCTGGGACCGCGTGAACTTGGGCTGGATCATGTCCGCCCGGGAGATCCGCTCCTGGTCCGTACCGTGGATATCGTTCGGGCCGTTCGGGAACTCGTCCCCGTACCCGTCGCCAGCAACAGCTGGAGGGGAAGCGATACCGATCTTCTGGAGAAGGCTCGCCACCTTCTTGCTCGTGTTTCGGTTGGCCACGGCTCGGCGGACCTCCTTCTCGGCTTCGTAGGGACCACGATGCTCGTTCGGTACGTAGCCCTGGTCATAGGTATTGATGGCCCCGCCAGCTCCAGCAGCGTTCGTACCTTCTACGGTCTCGAACCCGCTGTGGTAGAAGTAGTCCGGGTGCTCCAGTCGGCCTGCCTGGGTCATATTGTCCGGCATGAGCTCGCTAGACCCGCCGAAGTTGTAGGCAGAGTCTCTCTTGCTCAGGTTAGGTAGGAACGACCCGAAGAAGTAGTTAGGCCCAGCCAGTTTAGGCATCACAGCCTCGAGGGCCGCTGCGACTACGACCTTGTAGGGATCGTCCTTGATGCCCTTACGGGGCTTGCGGGACTGGGCCTGCTCGTTGGACTCCTCGATCTCGTCCCAGCGGCCAGCGAAGAAGTTCGCCTCGTCCCGGCCAAGAAGGTCTGAGGCCATGTCCTCGATGGACCCGTAGTCTTCCCGCTTGGCGGACGGCCCTCGGTACCCGAGTCCGCTCGGGGCAGCTCCCCCGCTTACTGCCTGCGCCAGCAGGCTCCCTCCGGAAGGTCTGGCCATCAGCGGTTCCTCGAGAAGAACTCGGTGTTGTCAGACTGAAGCTCGGGGAACTCCAGTTCCTCGAACAGGGACTCAGAGACGGGGATCAGGTACTCGACGTCGCTCCGGTTGATCTCGGCCAGGCGCACGATCTGGCGGATCGGGACCCGAAGACGGGCCGTGGGCTGCATCCGAGCCACACGCCATCGACGGTTCGTGGGCTCAATGATGACGTCACCCGGGGTCAGTAGCGGGTAATTCGTCGTCCAGACATCGGTTTCAGAGGGCTGAGCTTCGCCCCAGTTGACCGACTGTAGGATCTGCGGAGACGGGTTGAAGTTGAAGTGCTGGGGGATGGGGTTGAAGTACCCCCCGACGTACTTAGCGTTGAAGCACCGGAGGCACTTCTCAACGGAGCCTCGCCCCAGGCGGGGGTTCACGCACTCCATGCACCTCTGGCCGAAGGACCGCCGGATGAACACAGCGCACGGAACGCCGACGAACCCGGGGGTCACGCCGATGCCCTTGAGGAGCATGCGCTCCCGGCGGACGATCTCGTAAGCCTCCATCATCCTAGCCGCTGCTGTTGGGTTGACCTCGGAGCGGTGGACGATGGACTCCCGGGAGGTGCCTCCCCCAACGGGGGTGGCCTCGACCTTGTAGTAGAACTTACGCCAGAAACTCCGCCGGTTGAGGGACGTATCCGTGAAGGAGTACGTATCAATCAGCGGAGTTTCTGTCAGCAGGTCGAAGGGTCCCTGCGGAGAGTTGCTGCGGTACACACGGTACTCGACATCGAGGGGATCGAAGGCGCCCGGATCAGCCGGCTCGATCTCCCAAGTGACGGTCAGGGCATCGATCTCGAAGCCCCGGACATCTACCTCAGTGAACCGCAGCATGGTGGCTGGGCTCGAGTCCGGCGATTAGCCGTTGCGGAGCAGGACGGGAGCCAGGATCTTGGCCAGCTGCTGCGCACGGGCGCTAGCCTCCTTCTCCTCCTCTTCGTCCTCTTCCTCCTCGGAGCCCTCGTCCTCCTTCTCCTTCATCTTGGCCAGGAGCTCCGGGGGCATCTTGCCGCCCTTGCTCTTCTCCTCTTCCTCGTCCTCGGCGTGCTTCTGTACGAAGGACGAGAGGTTCTGGAGGATGACCTGAGAAGCGACTTCACCGGCAGTCTTGCCGATCCAGACGCCCATGGCATCGCAGTCGTCCTTGATGGCCTGGCAGTCCTCCGCCTCCTTCTGGGCCTCGGCCACCTTGTTGAGGTAGGCCTCGACCTCGTGGAGCTCGTAGCCAGCGTTAGCCAGGTCGGCGGCGAGCTTCTGTACGGCGTCCTCCTGGTGAGCCTGCTGCACCTGGGCAGCCTGCACGGCCTGCATAGAGGCCTGCTTCACGAGAGTCTGGAGGGCAACCAGCCCGTCGTCGTCCAGCTGGGACGCCAGCGTCCCTACGATCTGCTCGGCGTTCATCGTGCGCTATTCCTTTCCGGGCGTGGTCTTAGTAGAAGAAGTCCACGGTAGCATACTCGGACGGAACGTTACCGTAGCCCATATCAACGTTGATCTGGGTCTTAACGTCCCGCTTCTTCTGTTCGTAAACCACCGCCAGCTGTTGCATGGCGGCGGCGTAGTCCCCAGCCTTGTCGGAAGTAGCGATCGTGAGTCCGCCGTCGCTGTAGTTCAGGCGGTTGCGGATCTGCAGAAGGCTCTCCCCCATCAAGGCCTGGATGACAGTGCCCCAGACCAAGACGGAGTACGACGGGAAATTGTCGAGGGTGTAGTTGGTACTCGGCGTCGTGGCGTTGTTGAAGTCGTCGATCGCCATCTCGAGGTACACCAGCAACGCAGCGTCATCGTTTTCTTCACCAACGATGAGCTGGTTGCGATGAGCGAAGTCCTTCATCCAGTGCCGAATACGGCGGCTCGGGCTCGGGCTCGGGCTCGGGCTCGGGCTCGGGGGCAGGAGCCGGATCAGGCTCAGGGGCGGGCTCGGGGGCCGGCTCCGGGGCAGCCTCAGGGGCGCCCTCCGCCTTGGCCTTGAGGGCTGCGGCAGCCTCGAGGAGAAGGTAGGCGAAGCGACCCCGCAGGGGGCGAGGACCGACACGGCGGCGGTCACTGAAGGGCAGCGCCACGACGACGGGCTGGTCGGCCTCGAGGGCCGAGCGGTACTGGGCCAGACCGGCCTCGGACTTGACCACGGAGAAGTGGCGGGGCGGAATGCGGCCCACGTAGCTTCCGGACAGGTTGATAACGGCGTATCCCACTGGGTCCTCCTTCCTGTTGGGGGTTCTTACCTCAGTATTGGTGTAGGGCGGGGGCCCCGAAGGACCCCCACCCTACGAAGGGTTCACCTACTTGGCGAAGGTGACGCCCTCGTCGAGCTCGATCACACCGAGCTCGCTGGGGGTCACCCAGGCGGGATCGGTGAAGGCGACGGAGCCGGCGCCGAGGGTCGGCAGGCCGTCGGTGTAGACCCGGCGGGCCACACCTCGGACGTTGCCCAGGCCGAGAGCGATGTCCTCCCAGGCCTGCCACTCGATCATGTTCGCCCGCTTGTCGATGTAGAACTTCGTGTTGTTGAGGATGTAGAACTTCCCGAGGAAGTCCGGCTCAGCGAACACGAAGATCTCACGAGGCGACAGGATGTCGGTCTTGATCGTGGTGATCAGCTTGTGACCGAGGATGGTGTTGTAGCGGTACCCGTCCTTGGCAACCTCGGACGAGAGCACATCACCGATCTCGGTGTTGGGCAGAGCCAGCCACTTGTTGAACTGGCTCTTGGTCATCAGGATCGTACCGACCGCCAGGCGATCGTCGTCGAGCTGGTCGAAGAGCTCGGTGAGATCCGACTTCGTCTGGATGCCGAAGAAGTCGGGGCTCGCACCGCTGTTGGACTCCACGATCTTCTCGGTGCCAACCGTGGCGACACGGCAGGCCTCGAGGAACCGGAAGTCCTCCACCGACTGGATGTCCTTGACCGAGTTCTGCTCGATCACCTTGGTGATCGGCATCTCGTAGGACTGCAGCTCCTGCTCGCTCTTCTCGAAGCGCTCCGAAGAGATCGTGAAGAACGGCAGCTCGAAGCGGGGGGCATCGATGAAGCGGCCGTCGGGCTCGGACCGGAAGTTGATCGCCATCGCAGCCGACTGCGGCTCGATGTCGACGACCTTCGTGAGGCCCTCGTGGTTGACCGACCGCTGGCAGTCGGCCTTGGTCACCTGCTCGGGCGGGATCACCTTACGGGCGAACGAGGTCTCCCGAAGGCGCTCCCGGATGTAGCTGGCACCGGCGGCACCCAGCTTCTCCCGTCCCTCGCTCGAGTCGAGGCTCTGGGTGAACAGGGTGTTGAGAGTTGCGCTGCTAACCTGCATCTTGAGTCACCTCCTCCTAGAAGACCACGAGCTGGAGCAGGCCGTTGTTATCAGCCTGATCCCGCTCGACGTAGGCGACGGCCACAGCGGCCCCCGCAGTGTCGGTAGCGGCGAGGGGGGCGAGGTGGTAGACCCGCTCCCCGGTGTCGGTACCACTGCCGCCGGTGGGCTCAGCACCCATGGCCAGCAGAGGGGTCCCCTGCAGGTAGGCGGTCACGGACCGCACACCCGGAACGTCACCAGCGCCGTAGGCGCTCAGCAGAGCGGTCCCGAGGAACCGGTCGGTCTGAGCGATGTAGTCGCCGTGCACGACGGTGAGGCCAGCCGAGACGGCATCGGGCTGCGAGGGCTCGATGACGATCGGGTAGGCGATACGAGCAGCGACATCAGTCGCCGGGCCGTCCGCGACGGGCTCGAAGAGACCGCTGTCGGAGCGGACGGTCAGCCAGTCACCCTCTTCGAGGCGATCCCGCTCGGCCGAGGTCACGCTGGCGTCCAGCGGAGCCCGGCGGCGGATCACGCCCTGGGTGAGCGCATGCTGCAGAACAAACATGCTTCTCCTTGTCCTTTCGGTTGTGGGTTCAGTTCAACAGTTCCGGGAAGCTCGCTACTAGGCCATGCCCAGCAGCGCCTCCACGATGGCGTTGGACCCGCTAGCATCGGTGCTAGACGTGTCCGGTTCGCCGATGGATGTCAGGCTCGGGGCGAGGCTCATCGCTTCCTTCACCACGTCGAGATCCTTGTCCATCAGAGCAGCGGCAGTCTTCTCGATCGACTCGAACGAGCGATCGATCTGACCACGGTCCGCCATCTCCTTGGCGAGGGTGAAGCACTCACGCTCCTTGGTAAGAGCTGCGAGCTTCTCGGACTGCTGGGAGTTGTCGTCCTGCAGCTGTCGGTTTTCGGCCTCGAGGGCACGGATGGCCTTAGCGGCCATCTTGGCGACCTCTCGGTCGTTGTTCTGGTTCATTTGGTCACCTGTCCTTCGAGGAAACCTAGGGTTCTTGTTCTATCCGTAGCGTACGATCTGCGGCAGGTTGGACTGCGGGCTGTCGGGCTTACCGAGCTGGCTGCCGGCGTAGAGACCACCGAGACCGAGAGCGCTACCGCCGAGCATCTTGCCGTAGAGGGCGT
>JBDHII010000175.1:0-2171 GCA_039587515.1 Gemmatimonadota bacterium | reverse complement strand
CGCAGAGGTCTTCCAGGAGATCCTCCATCGTTACAAGGCGATCCGCCGTCCCGATGCGATCACCGCGGCCTTCCGCCTGCTCGAAGGAATCGTGGATCGGGTCTTTGCGGTCGGTCTGGCCGACGTACAGGAGGCCAGGAGGACGCTCCTTCAGCATCCGGACCTGAGCGCGAGGGATGCGGTGCACGCCGCCGTCATGAAACAGCACGGCCTGCGGAGAGTCTTCACCTTCGACACCGCCCTCGGAGGGCTTCCCGGCGTGGAGCGGATTGCGGACTAGGCGCTCGGACGGCACCCTAGCCCGATGACCGCACGCCCACGTTTCGGACCCCGGCCGGCCCTGTCCGCGCTCGCCGCGCTGATCGCGACCGCCCCCCTCGCCGCCCAGCGTACCGTACCCTTCGAGCCGGGCATGGTGGTGACCGAGTCCGTGCGGATCGAGCCGGGCACCCATGCCGCGCCCGGTCCCGCAGACCCCGACGAGGCGCTCATCACCGTGCGGGGCGACGACCTCACGCTCGACATGACCGGCTTCACACTCGTGGGCGCTCCCGTCGACGCCGATCCAGACCAGGCACGCGGCATCGCGGGCGCTCCCGTCGACGCCGATCCAGACCAGGCACGCGGCATCGCGATCCTCGTCGACGGCGGCACGAACGTATCGATCACGGGCGGCACCGTCCGCGGCTACCGCTTCGCGCTCGTGGCACGCGGGACCCGGAACCTGGCGCTCCGCGACCTCGACGTCTCGTACAACTGGAAGCCCCGACTCTTCAGCCTCGTCGCGCACGAGAGCCTCGTGGATTGGATGTCCTTCCATGACAACGAAGCCCGTGAGTGGATGCGCTTCGGCTCGGCCGTCTATCTGGAGGATCCAGGACAACGAGCTCGCCTTCAACTCCGCGCTCGGCATCGGGATGTACCGCTCGAGCCACAACACCATCGTCCGCAACCGGATGGACTACAACGTCCGGGGCTACAGCCATGGCTTCTACAACCGGGGGCAGGATTCGGCCGGCCTCCTGCTTTACGAGCAGAGCTCGAACAACGTGGTCGCCTACAACTCGATCACCCACGGTGGCGATGGCGTCTTCCTTTGGGCAGGCCAGTCCACCATGGACACGGGAGAGGGTGGCGCGAACGACAACACCTTCTTCGGCAACGACGTGAGCTGGGCCCCGACAAACAGCATCGAGGTCACCTTCAGCCGAAACCGAATCGTCGCGAACAGGGCGATCGGGAGTCGGGGCGGATACAGCTGGGAGACGCTCATCGCCGGCAACTGCTTCGGCGGCAACGAGACCGGCCTCGCGATCGAGCACGGGCAGGAGAACGTGATCGACCGGAACTGGTTCAGCGGAGACGAGACCGCCATTCAGCTCTGGGCCAACGAGACCGAAGCGCCCAACTGGGGCTACCCCAAGCAGCGGGACACCCGAAGCCGGGACAACCGCGTCACCGGCAACGTCATGGGCGGGCACGACCAGGTCTGGAAGCTGGACCGCACCATCGGGCTCGAGATCGCCGCCAACCGCATCACGCCCGAAGCGCCCGAGGGGACGTGCGACCCGCGTGCGCTCCTGGGGGAGAGCTACGACTTCCTCGCACCGGAGCTCCCCGACGTGCCGCCCGAGGTGCCCGTCGTCGAGGCCGCCGCGTGGGATCGCTCGGCGATGGTCGTGGACGCCTGGGGCCCCTACGACTGGCGCTCGCCCAAGCTCTGGCCGGCGGATACGACCCGCGCCCCCGTGCCGCTGCGCGTCCTGGGGCCGGAGGGTGCGTGGCGAATCGCCGATCGACGAGGCGTGGCGAGTGTCTCCGCGGAGACGGGCCGCACCGACCCTGCGCGTCGTCCCGTCCACGTCGGGAGACTGGGCGGTTCACCTCGAGTACGTGGGCGACGCGACCGTCTCCCCCCGGGGCGTCGAGACGCCGGCCGGCGAGCCCGTGCGCTTCGCATTCGAACGCTTCGAGCCCGAGATCGGGTGGGACGTGCGCTTCCACGCGCTCGCAGACGGTGCGGACTCGGGACCCGAAACACTCGAAGGCGACCCCCTCCTGACGCGCACGGAGGACCGCCTCGACTACATGTGGTACTACCCGACCGTCGAAGGCGTCCCGCAGGAGCGCTGGGCGCTCGAGGCGACCGGGTCGGTCACGCTACCCGAAGG
>JBDHII010000129.1:0-4066 GCA_039587515.1 Gemmatimonadota bacterium | reverse complement strand
CAGATGACCGTCGCGCTGGCCGAGGGACTGCTCGACGCGAGCAACCTCGTTAGCAGTGCCAACCCCGATCAGATCATGCCTTGGGTTGCCCGGCGGTTCGTTGAGTGGGCCTTTGGGCCGGACAACAACCGCGCACCGGGGAACACCTGCATGGCGGGGTGCTACGCGCTCCGCGCTGGCAAGCCCTGGACCGAGTCGGGAGTCCCGACCGGAGACGGCTGCGGTAGCGCCATGCGCTCCTCGCCGGTCGGCCTGGCCTTCAAGGAGCCGGACGTCATCGAGCGAATGGCTCGTGCCAGCAGCGTGGTGACCCACGCGGCGCAGTCGGCGCTCGACGCCGCGCACGCGGCTGCGCTCGGAGTCCGCGCTCTGCTGGAGGGGACCAACCCGGACGAGCTGCCCGGCATCCTGATCGACGTCTGCGCGAAGGACGACCGCTTCTACGCGCTGATGAGCGAGGTGGAGACCTACGTCGACGCGGCCATCAAGACGCCGGGGCTGATCGACAAGCACCTGTCCCGCGCGGGGCTGGGCGAAGCGTGGAAGGGCGACTCGGCTGTGGCCTCGGCGCTCTACTGCTTCCTCCTCGCCTACCGGCGCGGTGAGGGCTACGTCGAGACCGTGCGCTACGGCGCGAACACCTGCGGCGACAGCGACAGCATCGCGGCCATCGCCGGGAGCTTCGCGGGCGCGTACTGGGGCCTGGGCGGCGAGAAGGGCGTCCCGGCCGACTGGATCGACTGCGTCGAGGATCGGGACGAGCTGGAGCTGCTCGCGCAGCGGCTCTACGCTCTGCACCAGGACATCGAAGGGTGAGCATGGGCAAGACCCACGACGACAGCCAACTGCATCCAGACGGGGTCACGGGCGCGGACGTGATCCCGAACACGCACGATCACGCGGACATCGTGGAAACGGTCCGGAACCCGGGGTGTGGTGAGACCCACTACATCCCGGGCGACGGATTCCTCATCTCCCACGGCGGCTTCTCGGCCAAGAGCAAGGCTCGGATCTACGACGAGAAGGTCGCGGAGATCCGCAAGAAGAAGGGCGAGGACCCGAAGCGGAAGCGTGCCTTGCCCCAGGGCGGAACCTACCTCAGCGAGGAGGAGATCCTCCACTACGCCGCTGCGATCCGCGCGCAGCGGAAGATGACCGGCGCGAAAGGGAAGAAGGAAGAAGCGTTCGAGAGGGCTCGTGCGCGTTGCCACCCCGGCACGGACGCGGTCGACTCCGCAAAGGACGGGCTCCACAAACAGTCGGACGACTTCGACATCGACAAGAGCCGGTCCACGATCTACATCGGGCTGTCGTCCATCGGGCCGCCCGGGATGTGCCTCAACGGATCGAAGATCCGGCACCGCTACGCGGTGAACATCTCGATCAGCGATCCCGACGGCCGGCGTCTCTGCGAGGTGATGATGAGCCCCGAGCAGTTCGCTTCGGCGCTGTTCGGAAACTCCCACACGCCCTGCACACTCAGTCGCTACTGGAGCATCACCGACGAAAACGTCCTGCTCACCGAGCGCGTGCGCCAGCCCGAGTCCATTCGCAAGCGGATGGAGAAGCGACTCAAGCACAGGCTCAAGGAGCAGAACGAAGCGCTGCGCACGATCATCGAGGAGATCCAGGCCCAGGCCGAAAGCGGCAAGCCGGCGCGCAAGACCATGCTGAAGGACCTGGCCACCCGCATCGACCGCGCGGTCAGTCACTCGGCAGCGAACGCCGCCTTCACCGTCGATCAGGCGCGCGAGGAGATCACCGGAATCATGGAATCAGCTGCGATCCAGTTCCTTGGCCAGCAGTCCATCGACGCCGAGACGTTGTGGGAGGCCGCCGGCCCGGCCCTGGAGATGAGCGACGAGCCGGAGATCAAGACGCTGCCCTACGACAAGGAACCGGAGAAGTGAGCACCTACGAAGACGCGATCATCTTCGCCTTACACAAGCACGGCGATCAGACCAGATGGAACGGCGACCCCTACATCGTGCATCCCCTGCGCGTGGCTGCACGCGCGGAGGAGATCGCCAACAGCTACGGCGGCTTCTACGGCCCGATCAGCGTGGATGCGATCAAGAAGGCGGCCGTCCTGCACGACGTGATCGAGGACACCGACGAGAGTTGCAAGGAGATCATGGCCGAGGAGATCCAGCGCCGATTCGGCGAGCGCGTGTCGTCGCTGGTCATGCAGGTCTCCCGCCCGGCCGGTGAAACCTACCGCGACTACATCGACGGGTTGCTCAAGCGTTCCGAGACGGCGGCGCTCGTCATCAAGCGCGCCGATCTTCTGGACAATCTCTCAGATCTACCCGAGGACCACGGCCTTCAGAGGCGCTACCAGCCCGCGCTGAAGAAGATCACCGAGCGTCTCGATGACCTGCTGGGCGACTGATGAGCACCTACGACCGAATCCTCGCGCAGATCAAGCGGAACCGCCAGTTCGACGAGCACGTCATCAAGAAGGTCGGCCCGACGACGTGGTTCTGCCACCGGCCCGGTCACGGTTCGATGGGCAGCTTCTTCGTCTCCACCCAGCACGGCGCAATCCTCATGTGGGGCGACATGGGCGAGACGATCTACATGATCTACGGCGGGTCGAGCATCGTTTGGGGCAAGCGGAACTTCCACCCCGACAACACCTACTACCCGCTCACGAAGCTCTCGCCCGCGCATCGGATCGAGCAGTTCTCAACTGAGGCGGCCACCGACTACCTCAAGGAGCGCGTCGAGGAGGCCAAGACCAGCACCGTGCTGGACGAGAAGGCTTTGGATCGCGCCGAGGAGATGCTCTCCGAGTGGAAGGACCGTTGCGGCAACGAGTACTACGAGGACGAGGGCGAGTGGTGGAGGCTCTGGTCCGAGTTCGACGACCCGGACGCTCCGAACATGCGGGAGTTCGTTCCGCGCGTCTGGTGGACGTTCTTCTGCCTCTGCTGGTTCTTTTCGCACGTCAGCGCTGACGACGAGCGTTTCAAAGAAGCGTACGGCGCCACACGGACGGCTCTCGAAGTACTAGCTGGGAATAGGTCGGGGAGTGCTAGTAGATGTCGTCGCTCTTGGCGTTGACGCCCTGGGCCAGGACCGCGTCGTGGCTGGTGCGCTTGACGGTCAGCCAGGAGGGCCAGGTGGCGCCGGGCAGCTCGACCTGGCCGGTCGCCGCCTTGAGGGCCAACTCGAGCGTGTACTCACCCTTGTCCAGCTGGAGGAGGTGCCGGAAGTGGATGGTGTCGGGGTTGGTCGTGGCGTACCAGTTGGTGCCCCAACCCTCGGCGCCGAGAGCGGTGTCGACGCCGTTGAGCAGCAGCGTGAACTCGATGCTCTCGCCGCCCGCCGAGTGCGCGAGGGTGGCGAAGGCTTCCGCCTCGACGAACATGCCGCCCTCTTCCTCGACCGTGAACTTGCAGCCCAGGCGCTCGGGACCGACCGACTCGGCCGGAACGGCGAACGCGGTGCTGACCGCCATCGTGATGTCTTCGTCGATCTTCGCGCGACCGAGCATGATTCAGACTCCTTGTTTCGTGTCCGTGTAGGTGGTTCTCAGGATCGACTAGCCGCTTACGGCTTGCCGGTGTCCCGCTGGTTGAGGCCGAACTTGTAGGTCGCGGTGACCGCGTCGGTCAGGTCGCCACCCGAAGTGTTGCCCAGGGTGATCCGCACGAACTCGCCCGAGCGGAGGGTGATGCCGGGGTAGCTGCGAACCGTGTTCGAGAAGTTCGCCTGGCCGAGGAAGCCGAGGACCGCTTCCGCGTCGGTCGGCAGGTCGTTGGCCTGCCCCCGGTCGAGGAGGACGCGGACGAGGGTCTCGTCGCTCGGGGCGCCCGAGGGGAACAGCGCGCCGCCGGGGCCGGCGACACCCTTCTGCGGGGTGGGCAGGAGCTTGACGATCTCCACCTTGTCGAGGAAGACGTTCGCGGCGGTCAGGTTGGTGCCCAACTCGACGACGCAGTGGCCGCCCTCGTACTCACGCAGCGCGACGGGCGCGACGACGTGATCGGAGTTCTCCGCGTAGGCGGGCTCCTTGGGGGTGGTCTCCGGACGCGGAACGTCGAAGGTGGTGAAGGCGGCG
>JBDHII010000060.1:0-15178 GCA_039587515.1 Gemmatimonadota bacterium | reverse complement strand
GTCTACAACGTTTCGAACGCCCTCGGCGCCGCTGCGCTCGCGCACGCGCTGGGCCTGACTGACGAGGCGATCCGGGCGGGGCTCGTCGCCTTCGATCCCACACCCGCCCAGAGTCCGGGTCGCACCAACCTCTTCCACGTCGCGGGCGTGCAGGTGCTCGTCGATTTCGTTCACAACCCGCACGGTTTCGAGGCGGTCGGGCGTCTGGCCAGTGGGCTCGCGCCCGAGCGCATCGGCGTGATGCTCGGCCATGCGGGCGACCGGGACGACGAGGCGATCCGCGATCTCGCACGCGCCGCCTGGCGAATGGCCCCCGGCCGGGTCGCGGCCAAGGAGCTTCCCAAGTACCTGCGCGGACGAGCGTCCGGGGAGGTGTCCGGAATCATCCGTGACGAGATGGAAAAGCTGGGCGCGGCCGACGGCGTCGTGAGCGTTCACGGAGACGAGGTGCCGGCCGCCCGAGCCCTGCTCGAGTGGGCTCGGCCGGGCGATCTGCTGGTACTCTCGACCCAGTCGGACCGGACGGGTGTGCTCCAACTGATCGAATGGCTGCTCGAGGAGGGCTGGCGACCCGGGACACCCTTTCCCGGCGGGGACTAGCCTTCCCCGAAAATCGCGACCGAAGGCTCTCCTTCCTCCGCGATCCAACCCCGATACATCCCCGGTGTGTTGAAGCACAACGCGATCGCGCCCTCCGAATCGATCGCGACCATCCCTCCCGCGCCGGGCACCTGTCGCTCGAGCTTCCCGTGGATCACGCCACGCGTAGCCTCTTCGAGGCTCACGCCGAGGTATTCCATGCGGGCGTGGACGTCGTAGGCCACGGCGTTGCGGATGAAGTACTCGCCCCAGCCCGTGCAGCTGACGGCACAGTGCGGGCCGGCGTACGTGCCGGCCGCGATGATCGGCGAATCTCCGACCCGCCCCCAGGTCTTGTTGGCCATCCCACCGGTCGACGTCGCGGCCGCGAGGTGCCCGTTCCGGTCGCGGGCGACGGCCCCGACCGTACCCGACTTCTCGGAGGGGTCTCCGCCGAGCACGTTGGGCCGGGCTCCCACCTGCTCCTTCGCACGCTGGAGGTCGGCCCACCGACGGTCCGTATGGAAGAAGGCGGGCTCGGCCAGCTGCAGGCCCTCCACGCGGGCGAGTGCGTCGGCCCCCTCACCGATCAGCATCAGGTGCTCCGTCCGTTCCATCACCGTTCGGGCCAGCTCGACCGGGTAGCGTGTCTCGACGACGCCGGCCACGGCCCCTGCGCGGAGTGTCGCCCCGTCCATGACCGAGGCGTCCATCGTGATCACGCCGCGCTCGTCGAAGTTCGACCCTCGGCCCGCATTGAAGAGCGGCGAGTCCTCCATGACCTTCACGGACTCCACGGCCGCGTCCAGGGCCGAGCCGCCGTTCTGCAAGGCGGCCGAGCCGGCGAGCAGGGATTCACGCAGCGCCTCACGGTAGGCCGCCTCGAGCTCCGGCGTCATGCGGTCGGGCGGCAGGGTACCGACGCCGCCGTGGATGACGACTCCGGACGAGATGGTCGGGTCGGACATGAATCTGGCGTCTCCAGGGCGTCGAGCGCTCGGGTCGCTAACGCTCTCCGAAGCTGATGAGCTGATTTGTCACCGCATAGCGTGGGCACGGGCCCGGTAGGATGCAATGGGGGCGGGCGTCCTCCTGGCCGTGAGCTCATGCGGGAACGTTTCCCGGCTTATCTCCATGACGAAGGTGAACAGTCCGCAGCGGCCGATGCACGACCACCTCTCCGGATCGGCCGCCACGGGGCAGGCCGCCTAGCGCCGCGGCAGCGCGAAGGCGGTCAGCCCCGCCTCGGAGCCGTCGGCATTCGAGCGTCCGATGACGAGATACTGTCGACCCTCACGGGTCTCGTAGGTCATCGGGTTCGCATAACCCTCGGAGCCGCCGAGGCTCTGCTCCCAGAGCAGCTCTCCGCTCTCTTCGTCGTAGGCGAAGAGGGAGGGTGCTGCACCGCTGAGGAAGACGAGCCCGCTGGCGGTGACGAGCGGCCCTGACGTTCCGTGCTCGGGAGGCCCCTCGCCCGTGGGCGGGATGTCGATTCCCGCCAGGGCCGGATGGGCGCGAAGGGAGGGCATGTCCCCCGCCGGCACCTGCCAGAGGTGCTCGCCCGAGTTGAGGTCGATCGCCGTAAGGGTGGCGTAGGGCGGCTTGTGGACGGGCAGACCGTCGGCCACGCTGAGACGGCCGCCCCGCATCACGTAAGGGCTCGCCACGGCGCCGGGCTCCGCCTCGACGATTCGGAAGACCTGGGGCCAATCCGTACCGCGTACGTAGAGCACGCCAGTGGTCGGATTCACGGCCGCCCCGCCCCAGTTCGCTCCTCCCCAGACACCGGGGAACATGAGGGTCCCCTGCAGCGTCGGCGGGTCGAAGAGCGCCCCCATCCGATACGCCCGCACGACCTCCGCGGCCTCGGCTCGGAGCTCGGGTGTGAAGTCGATCAGATCGTCCTCGGTGAAGCCCTGCCTGGCGAACGGCGCCGGCTTCGTCGGGAAGGGCTGCGTCGGCGCGCTGCGTTCCCCGGGGATGTCGGACACGGGCACCGCCCGCTCCTCGATCGGCCAGACGGGCTCACCGGTCACCCGGTCGAATACATAGGTGAAGCCCGTCTTTGCCACGACCGCCAGAGCCTGCACCGGACGGCCGTCCACCACGATGTCCACGACGTTCGGGGCCGCCGGGAGGTCGTAGTCCCAGATGCCGTGATGCACGGTCTGGAAGTGCCAGACGCGCTCGCCTGTGTCCGCGTCCAGGGCCACCACCGACTCTGCGAAGAGGTTGTCGCCCTTGCGGTTACCCCCGTAGAAGTCGTTGTTGGGCGTTCCCACGGGGAGGTAGACCATCCCGAGGTCGTGATCCACCGTGAAGGGGCCCCACACGTTGGTCGCACCGGTGAACGACCACGAATCGTCCTCCCAGGTCTCGTTGCCGAGCTCCCCGGGCTGCGGAATGGTGTGGAAGGTCCACACGCGCTCTCCGGTCCTTACGTCGAAGGCCTGGATGTCGCCCGGCGGGTGACCGGGATACACCCGGTTGTCGGGCATGCCGCTGCCCGTGATCACGAGGTCGCGATAAACGACCGGTGGCGACGTGTTCAGGTAGTGCAGCCGATTGACCTCCCAGAGCAGGTCCTCGGTCAGGTCGATGGAGCCACCGTCTCCGAACGACGCGATCGGCTCCCCCGTTCGCGAGTCGAGCGCGAAGAGGCGCCAGCGGGCATTGATGAAGATCCGACGCCCGGAATCGCCACTCCAGACGGCCACGCCCCGGTGGCAGAAGCGGCAGCCGCGCTCCTGCGGTCCCCAGGCGTACACCTCGGGGTCGAACCGCCAGAGCTCCGATCCCGTCCGTCCGTCGATCGCGACGACGGCGCTGTAGGACGTGCTGACGTACAGCGTGTCGTTGATGGCGACGGGTGTCCCCTGGAACTTGCCCGGCACGATCGGCTTGTCCGGGAACGCGAGGCTCTCGGCGGGGCGCCGCTCCTCACCGCTCTCCCACTGCCACGCGATCTCGAGCGTACCGACGTTGTCCGGTGTGATCCGGGCGAGCGGCGAGTACTTGCTGCTGCCCGGTCCGCCGTACTCCGGCCAGTCGACCTGTCCCTGGACGAGCGCCGGAGCGAGCACGAGCAGCCCCGCGGCTGTCACCCCGGCGCGCTTCAGGCGCCCGATCTCAGCGGCCGGCATCCAGATCGTTCCAGTTGAGGATCGCGTTGAACCCGAGGATGAACGTTCCCTGCGTCTGCCAGCGCCAGAAGGGGCGGATGGCGAAGAGGACCATGTGCCCGTCACCGACGGGCGCATCCACGACCTGCGCCTTGTTCGAAAGCACCTGCCCGCTCTGGAGGCCGCCCGAGAGCAGCATGTCGTCCGAGTAGGCCGGGAACTGCAGGACGACCCGGGGCTTCATCCCCGGGAGCACGCCGCTGCCGGCGCTCCCGCCGGGGGCGCTCCGGCCGCTCCCTTCGGAAGCGACTTTCTGCTCGACGCTGCCTTCCTCCGGCCAGTCGCTCGCTACGTCGTATGGCGAGACGACCACGGCCGACGCCATGGGGCTCGTGTTCTGGTAGGGATTCGGGCCGCTGCGTCGCCACCGCCCACTGCTACCCCGAGGGGGGGGCTCGGGCCTGAGGTCCTGTGGCGCCTGCGCGGCTGCCGCGACGCCCGCATCGAAGATCGGCGCGCTGCTGAAGTAGACGGGCATCTGGTTCCTCGCGATGCCGTATCGGATCGGGCTCGTCTCGTCGGCGAACACGCCTCGGTAGACCGACCCGCGCGCGATCAGCTCGGAGTCGGTGACGACCTCGAGCCCGGGTGTGAGGTCGTACTCGGGGAAGATCGCCGCGGTGCTCCCTTCCGAGATCAGCGTACCGCCTGCCTGCACGAACGCGTACAGCTTCGCGAGTCCCTCTTCGCCGAGCTGGCCCCGGACGTCGGGCGTCGAGTCCGGATAGCCGAGGGCACGATAGCGGTCGGTCCGCTGGTACGGGATGGGATCGCCCTCCTCCACGATCTCTCCGACCCGCCCTCCGACCGGGTAGACGATCACGTCGAAGTCGGCTCGCAGGTCCTTCCGGTGCACCTCGTTTTCACCGAAGTACGTGTACGGTACGCCGTAGTAGTCGAAGGCCGCCCGAACCCAGCCCTCGTCCTGGGTGCGCGTCCAACTGTGGATGTAGCCGATCCGCGGGACGTCGAGGTCGTGTGTCGGCAGCTCCGACGGAACCTCGTTCGTGGCGACGGCAGTGAGGCCCAGCGCGGAGAGCGCCTCGGCGATGTCGGGCGTGTTGCCGTTCTCGATGATGAACGAACCGGCCAGGAAGCGGTGGTCGCCGATCTCGAAGTCCGTTTCGGCGGCCGCCATCGGTGTATCGGCGAAACGGAATCGGAAGGTGACCATGCTGTTGTCCCCGGTGTGGGCGACGACGACGGTCGAGCCTTCGCCGGTCACGCCACCTTCCGCCACGACGTGCTCGGAGAGGTACGACATCGAGGCCGAGAGCAGCTCGGGGTCACCGACCGCCTCGATTTCGATGTCCCGCATCAGCTGGAAGGTCCATCCCAGGTCGTCGTAGGGTCGCGGATTCGTGGTGGGGAAGTTCTGCACCGCGAAGTACATGTCGGCGACCGTCCGGTAGGGTTGATCTCCGCGGATGATCCAGTCACCGGCCTTCACGTCGAGGTCCCCCACGGTGAAGTCGCTCTCGGCAATGTGGAACTCGATGCCCTGGTCCATGAGGTCGTTCACGGCCATTGCGGCGTCGGCCTTGCTGTGCTGCGAGCCCGGAATCACCCAGCCCGCCACGTCACTCTCGGTGCCCCGTGCCACGGCGTTCTTGTTCTTGATCCAGTAGTTCTCGAGCCAGCGGTCGCTCTCCTTGCCGGTGAAGTGGAGCGAGAAGAGCACACCCGACTGCTGAATGTTCGTGTTCGCGCGAGGGCCCCACTCGATGCTCTCCTGGAGCGGGTTCGGCCGGTACCACTCCCGGCTCTGGTTTCCGTTCACGGTGCGGTTGTCGGGGCCGTAGCTCATCACCTCGTAGAAGCGCCCCACCGCGTTGTGCGAGTGCGCGGCGTAGAAGAGGTAGTTCGGCGTCCAGCCGTCGTAGAACGCGTACGTCCAGACCCCCGGCACGCCGCGCTTGGTCATCTCCATGACGTCGTTCTGGGCGAACATCCACCACTCGTTGACCGTGATGGCGTCGAGCTGCTCGTTGTACGGGCCCGTGCCGGTCGACGAGTACAGGAGCGTCGCGGCCTCGTGCAGGTCGTGCATCACCGTCGGCTTCCACTCGAGCGCGACGTCGCGCGTGTGCCGGGTCAGGGCGAGGAACTGCCCCATGCCGTCCCGGTTGTTGTCGTGCTGCACGTACTTGCCCCAGTACATCAGGGGCAGGGTACCGCCACTGCGGGCAGCGGGGCTGCCCTCGGCATCCTCTTCTTCCGCCTTGGCCTCACGCGCGGCCTCCAGCTCTTCGTTGAAGAGGTAGGTGTCGACCATGCGCTCCCGGCCGTCCACCTCGAGGACGGGTGTGATGAAGGTGATCACGTTGTCGCGGATCTCCCGGATGAAATCGGACTCGTCCACGACGAGCCGGTACGCCAGCTCCATCAGCATCTCCGGGCCCCCGCGCTCGGTCGAATGGAGCCCGCTCGTGATCCAGTAGATCGGCTTGGCGATCTCCATCAGCTCGCGGGCCCGCTCCTCGCTCGTGATGCGCGGGTCCGTGAGCTCGTGCAGGTAGGCCTTGTAGTCCTCGAGGTTGGCGATCGTCTCCTCGTTGGAGATCGCGAGGACGATCATCTCACGGCCCTCCTCGGACTCGCCCATGCGGATGTATTCGGCCCGCCCGGTACCGGCGTCCGCGATCGCCCGCATGTAGCGGTGGATGTCCTCCGCATACGTGAGCTCTCCGGGCGTGCCTACGATCCGCTCGATCCCGGGAAACTCCAACGTCGTCGGCACGGTCGCGGAGTACGGGAGGTAGTCGACGAGCTCCGTGGAGATCCGGGCGTCGGTCAGGTGCTCCCGGATGAGCTGCGTGTACTCTTCGTCGACGGGTTGATCGACCCTCTGAGCGCTCAGAGGGGCGCCGAGGCACGCCGAGCCCAGGGCGACTGCGATCGTCAGGCTACCAAGGCCGTTCGCGCACGTGTTCTGCGACATCTGTTCAAATTCCTCGAGGTCAGGTAGGCCGTCCGACACGGGACGTCTGGGAGGGTACTGCCGGGCGCAGGGGGCGGCAATGCGAGTCGGGGCGTCCACGGGCCCCCTGGCCCGACTCCCGGCCGGGCGGCACCTTGGCGCCATGCGAGCCGCCCTTTTCGTGACCTGCCTGGGAGACCAGTTCTTCGCCGAAGCGTGTGCGGACGCCGTCCGGTTGCTCCGGCACCTCGGCGTCGAGGTCGACTTTCCGGAGGCGCAGTCCTGCTGCGGCCAGCCGGCCTACAACAGCGGCCACGCGGCCGAGGCGGAACGGATGGCGCGCCGGACGGTCGAAGTCTTCCGCGAGTCCGACTACGTCGTCGTCCCCTCGGGCAGCTGCGCCGGAATGCTCCGGTCGGGCTACCCACGCATCCTGGAGGACGAGGGGGAGGGGCCGGCGGCCCTCGCGAAGAAGACTTTCGAGCTCTCCGAGTTCATCGTGGACGTCTTGGGGGTGCGTGACCTCGGCCGCGGCCTCGAGGGCCGAACGGTCGCCTACCACCACGGCTGCCACGCCCTGCGCGAGCTCGGCGTCCGGGACCAGCCCGTCACGCTGCTCCGGGAGGCGGGCGCCGAGGTTGTCGTGTGGGAGGCGGCCGAGGAGTGCTGCGGCTTCGGAGGGCTGTTCTCGGTGAAGCAGCCGGAGGTTTCGGTCGCCATGGCGGACCGCAAGCTCGACACGCTGCCGGCCGTCGACTGCGTGACGTCGGCCGACGGGGGATGCCTGATGCAGTTGGCGGGCAGGGCCGAGAACCGGGCGATCGGCGGGCCGTTCCGCCATCTCGCACACCTCTTGTGGGAGGCGACCGGTGCAGGCGCGTAGCCGGGACTACCGTATCCGGGCGCGGGAGATCCTCTCGGGCGCGCCGGAGGTCAGAGACGCGGTCACCCGGGCGACCCGGACCTTCGACACCCATCGGGTCGGGGCGTTCGAGCAGATCGACGCGGAGCGCTGGCGAGCATGGGCGGAGGCGGTGAAGAGCCATCTGCTCATGAACCTGGACGACTACCTCGTCGAGGCCGAGGCGCGGCTGCAGGAGAACGGTGCCGTCGTGCACTGGGCCGAGCGCTCGTCGGACGTGCACGAGATCCTGGGACGGATCGTCGAAGCCGAGGGGGTCGAGCGCGTCGTGAAGGGAAAGAGCATGCTGAGCGAGGAGCTCGGTGTGAACGACTTCCTGGAGAGCGGGAACGTCCGGGTGAGCGAGACCGATCTGGGGGAGTACGTCATCCAGCTGCTCGGCGAGCCCCCGAGCCACATCGTGGGGCCTGCCATCCACCGGAGCGTCGACGACATCCGCCGTCTCTTTCATGAGGAGCTGGGGACGTCGCTCGACGCGGACCCCGACACGCTGGCCTCGGCCGCGCGTGATGCGCTCCGTGCGGACTTTTTGGCGGCCGACATGGGGATCACCGGTGGCAACTTCCTGGTGGCCGAGACGGGTACGCTCGCGCTGATCGAGAACGAGGGGAACATCCGGATCAGTACTTCGGCGCCGCGGATCCACGTGGCGCTGGTGGGGATCGAGAAGCTGCTTCCGCGGCTGAGTGACCTCGCCGGATTCCTCCAGCTGACCTCCCGGGCCGCCACGGGACAGCCGGTCGGTAACTTCGTGTCGCTGATCCACGGGCCCCGTCGAGGAGACGAGGTGGACGGCCCCGAGCAGGTGCACGTGATCCTCGTCGACAACGGACGTACGGAGCTCCTCGCCGACGAGCACGCGTGGGAGGCGCTCCGCTGTGTCCGCTGCGGGGCGTGCCTGAACATCTGCCCCGTCTTCCGGCAGACGGGAGGACACCCCTACGGTTGGGCGTATTCGGGGCCGATCGGCTCCGTGCTGGCACCGGGGCTCCTCGGATTGGAGGCGTCGGACCCGCTCCCGTTCGCTTCGAGCCTGTGCGGGGCGTGCTCGGAGGTCTGCCCGGTGCGGATCCCGATCCACGAGCTCCTCCTGACGTGGCGGGAGCGCATGGTCCGGAACGGAAGCGCCGGGCCGTTCGAGAAGACGGCGATGCGCGCCTTCCGCGCGCTCTCGGCTCGGCCGGGGCTCTTCGCTCGTGCGGGCCGGGCCTTGGGCGTCGTGCCGGATGGGCTGGCTCGACGGTTGCCGGTGCTCGGGGCCTGGTCCGCCGTGAGGGCGCCGTTGCGGCCGAGCCCCAAGTCGTTCCGGGCGCTCTGGCGGGAGGGCATCGAGTGAGCCGCGAGGCGATCCTGGCGCGGGTTCGGGCGGCCCTCGAGGGCCGCGCCGACGTCGCGCACCCGACCACCTTCGAGAGCTGGGGCCGCGAGACGCAGGCGGATCCGGTGGAGGATTTCGCACTCCTGTTCGCGGCGGCGGGGGGCGAGGTGGTCCGTCTGGAGACCGTCGCGGAGGCCCGGGCCTGGCTGGCCGACTTTCGCGCGGCATTCGTGGGCGTCGTCGTCGGTCAGACCGTTCCCGACGGGCTCGACCTCGGGCTGGCGGTGCAGAGAGCGCTCCCCGAGGAGGCCGCTCTGGGGATCTCCCTCGCACGCGGCGCGATCGCCGAGACCGGGTCGCTGATCCTGGACGCCCGGGACGGACGCAGGGTGCAGCTCCTGCCGCCGACCCACGTGGTCCTGCTCGCCCGGAGCACGATGCACCGGACCATGGCTGACGCGTTCGAGGCGGTCTCCGGCGACCTCGGATCCGCGATCGGGCTGCACTCGGGGCCCAGCAAGTCGGCCGACATCGGACAGATTCTGGTCAAGGGTGTGCACGGCCCGGGACGGGTCGTGGCGTTGATCGTCGAGGAGGAGTTGGCCTGAGGATGCAGATCTTCACCGATCCGTGGGCACGCGCCTGGGGCGAGCGTCTGAACGAGAGTGAAGCCTATCGGGAGGCCGCCGAGAACTGGGAGGGCGCGGTGCTCCTCGAAGACAGTCTCGCCGTCGACGGTCTTCGGGCCGTCTTCCTCGACCTGCGACACGGCGCGTGTCTCGAGGCGCGGGCGGCCCGTGCGGGCGACGGCGAGCGAGCCCGCTACGTGCTGACCGCCACCGAGGCGGACTGGCTGCGCGTGCTCGACGGGATGTCGCCGATCAGCGCCATCCTCCGGGGCAAGCTGAAGCTGTCGAAGGGCAGCCTCGCCTCCCTCATGCCTTTCACCCGTGCAGCGAGCGAGCTGGTCGAGGCGGCGCGACGCATCGAGCCGGACGTGCGGCCAGCCGACCCGGCGACGGACCCGCCCGTACCGGCACCGGCACCGCAGGACGGTGCGCGCCGCTTCCTGACCACGAGTCCCGAACGTCTCGACCTCGAGTCCTTTCCGATGCAGCTCTTCGAGAAGGCCAAGACGTTCGGCGTTTGGAATCCCAGCGAGATCGACTTCTCGCAGGACGTCGTGGACTGGGCGGGTCTGGAGCCGATGGAGCGGGACATTCTCCTGCGCCTCACGTCGCTCTTCCAGGCGGGAGAGGAGTCGGTGGCCCTCGACCTTCTGCCGCTCATCCGTGTGATCGCGGGCGAGGGTCGCCTCGAAGAGGAGATCTACCTGACGTCCTTCCTCTGGGAGGAGGCCAAGCACGTGGAGGTTTTCGCCCGTTTCTTCGAGGCGATCGGCGAGTCCGAATCCGACCTGTCCGGATACCACACGCCGAGCTACCGGAAGATCTTCTACGAGGAGCTCCCTTCCTCGATGACGGCTCTGGAGACGGATGCTTCCCCCGCCGCCCAGGCCCGTGCCTCGGTGACCTACAACCTGATCGTCGAGGGCGTGCTGGCGGAGACCGGGTACCACATGTACCACCGGGTGCTGGTCGAGCACGGCATCCTGCCCGGCATGCAGCGGGTCACCGACCTGCTGAAGCAGGACGAGTCGCGCCACCTGGCATACGGCGTCCATCTGCTCTCTCGCCTGGTCCGCGAGCACGGCGACCCGCTCTGGTCGGCGATCGAGACGCGGATGGACGAGCTGCTGGAGCCGGCGATCGGGATCATCCACGAGGCGTTCGGCGCCTACGATCCGAACGCCATTCCCTTCGGTCTGAGTCAGGACCACTTTGTGGAGTTCGCCCAGACCCAGTTCGAGAAGCGCTTGGGCCACGTCGAACGATCACGAGACGCCGGAGGGGGTTGAGCCCATGTTCATCGACCGTCCCCTGGACCGCCGCGACTTCCTGCGTGCCATGGGTATGGCGGCGGCCTCCATGGCCGTGGTGACGGAGACCGGATGCGCGGCGACCGAACCGGAGCGCCCTCCGAACATCGTCTTCATCCTGGCCGACGATCTGGGCTACGGTGAGCTCGGCTCCTACGGCCAGACGAAGATCCGCACGCCCCACCTCGACCGGCTGGCCGAGGAGGGGATGCGCTTCACCCAGCACTACTCGGGCAGCCCGGTCTGCGCACCGTCCCGGTGCGTGCTGCTCACGGGCATGCACACGGGCCACGCCTACATCCGCGGCAACGACGAGATGTCGGACCGGGGTGACGTGTGGCGCGACCTGACGCTCGAGGGCCAGCGCCCTCTGCCGGAGGGCACGACCACGGTGGGTCACGTGCTGCAGGACGCGGGCTACGCGACGGGTGCGATGGGGAAGTGGGGTCTGGGGGGGCCGGGAAGCACGGGTGCCCCGAACCGACAGGGTTTCGACCGGTGGTACGGCTACCTCGGGCAGCGCCTGGCCCACAACTACTACCCGGTCCATCTCTGGCGCGACTCGATCAAGCACGAGCTCGACAACGACTACTTCCACCCGCACGCCCGTCTCCCCGAAGGGACCGATCCCGACGATCCGGCTTCGTACGAGCCGTACGAGGGGCGGGAGTTCGCCCCGGACCGGATCATCGAAGAGGCGTTGGGCTTCATCCAAGAGAGCGCGGAGCGGCCCTTCTTCCTCTACATGCCCTTCACGATCCCCCACGTGGCGCTCCAGATCCCGGAAGAAGACCTGGCCGAGTACGAGGGGGAGTTCGAGGAGACCCCCTACGTCGGTGACGCGAGCTACACGCCGCATCGGACGCCTCGTGCGGCCTACGCGGCGATGATCACGCGCATGGACAAGGACATCGGACGGGTGCTGTCGCTCCTGGCCGAGCTGGGACTGGAGGACGACACCGTGGTCTTCTTCACGAGCGACAACGGCCCGACCTGGGTCGGCGGGGCCGACACGGAGTTCTTCGAGAGCCGGGGTGGGCTGCGGGGCCGGAAGGCGCAGCTCTGGGAAGGCGGGATCCGTGTGCCCCTGATCGCGAAGTGGCCGGGGCGGATCGAGCCGGGATCCGTGTCGGACTTCCCCTCGGCCTTCTGGGACTTCATGCCCACCTTCGCCGAGCTGGCTGGAACGGCGCCTCCGGACGGTGGCGACGGCGTTTCGCTCGTTCCCACGCTGACGGGCCGCGCCGGCGAGCAGGAGACGCACGCGTACCTCTACTGGGAGTTCATCGGGGGACAGGCGGTCCGTCTGGGCCACTGGAAGGGGATCCGGCTGAGCGTCGACGACCCGATCGAGCTCTACGACCTCGCGGCCGACCGGGACGAGACGACCGACGTGGCCGCCGAGCATGCGGACGTGGTCGCCCGCATCGAGGAGATCATGACGGTCGGCCGGACGGAGTCCGAGCTCTTCCCGCTTCGGCGGGGGCCGTGAGCGCTTCCCGGCCCACGGCCGGACTACTGCTGCTCGCCTGCCGGGTGGTGGGGCCGCTCGACGCCCAGTCGGTCCCCACCTTCATCGACCTCGCGGCCGAGACCGAGCGCCAGGTCGTCGTCGACCGGGAGCCCGGCCAGTACCTGGGCCACCCCACCACCGTGCTCCTCGAGGACGGACGCACGATGATCGCCGTCTACCCCAAGGGCCACGGGAGCGGGGCGATCGTCATGAAGCGCAGCACGGACGGAGGTCGGACGTGGAGCGAGCGCCTCCCGGTCCCGGCCAGCTGGGCGAGCTCGAAGGAGGTCCCCACGATCTACCGTGTGGTCGACCGGGAGGGCGTCCGACGCCTCGTGCTCTTCAGCGGCCTCTACCCGGTTCGCATGGCCGTCTCCGAGGACGACGGACGCTCGTGGTCGGAGCTCGAGCCGATCGGCGACTTCGGCGGGATCGTGGCGATGGCCTCCGTGGAGCGGCTGGCCGACGGGCGGCACATGGCGCTGTTCCACGACGACGGGCGCTTCATCGGACCCGACGGGACGGCGGGCCGCTTCTACGTGTACAAGACCCTGTCCGAGGACGGAGGGCTGAGCTGGTCGGAGCCGCAGGTGATCGCCTCGCTGCCCGACGCCGACCTGAGCGAGCCGGGTCTGGTGCGCTCACCCGATGGAAGGACGCTCGCCGTCCTGCTCCGCGAGAACGCCCGCCGATACGAGTCCCACGTGATCTTCTCGCACGACGAGGGAGAGACCTGGTCGGCGCCCATCGAGCTTCCGCCGGCGCTGACCGGCGATCGGCACGTGGGTCGGTACGCCCCCGACGGGCGCCTCTTCATCACCTTCCGGGACCAGTCCCGCGAGAGCGCGACGAAGGGGGACTGGGTCGGCTGGGTCGGCACCTGGGAAGACCTCGAAGCCGGGCGGCCCGGACAGTACCGGGTCCGTCTGATGGACAACCGGCACGATTGGGACACGGCGTATCCCGGACTGGAGCTTCTCCCGGACGGAACCTTCGTGACCACCACGTACGGGTATTGGACGGAGGGCGAGCAGCCCTACGTCGTCAGCGTCCGGTTCCGGATGGACGAGCTGGACACACGGGCTGCGGGAGGCGGCTGAGGCTCAGCGGGACTTGGGCATGTTGGCCCCGACCGATCGGCGCCAGCGCTCCAGACGGGCCCGGAGTCGGGCGGTATCCTCGGGTCGCTGGGCGGCCAGGTCGGTTCGCTCTCCGATGTCGCGCTCGAGGTCGTAGAGCTCCACGGCCCCGTCCTCGAACCACTCCACGAGCTTGAGGCCTCCCTCCCGGACGGCCGCGCCCGGTCGGTTGCCCGAGCCGTGATAGTGCGGAAAGTGCCAGAAGAGCGCGTCACGGGGGGGTGCGGGCTCGCCGGACATCACGCCGGCCAGGCTCACCCCGTCCGCGTGCTGGTCGGGGCGTGTCGGAAGCCCCGCCATCTCGAGAAGCGTCGGATAGAGATCCGTACTCTGCGCCGGCACGCCGGACTCGCTTCCCGCCTCCGCCGCGCCCGGCCACCGGACGATGAGCGGGGCTCGGATCCCGCCCTCGTACAGCCAGCCCTTGCCCGCCCGCAGCGGCACGTTGGCGGTCGCGTGGTTGAAGCTCCTCCGCATCAGCGTGCTGAGACCGCCGTTGTCGGAGACGAACACGACGGCGGTCCGGTCGGCGATCCCGAGCTCCTCCAGCTTGTCGAGAATCCGTCCCACGCTCTCGTCCGTGCTCTCCACCATTCCGGCGTAGGTCGGATGATCCTGACGCAGCTTGGTGACTGCCTCGTGCTCCGCCTCGAATCCGGCGTCGCCGAGCTCGGGGAGCGCGGCTGCCTCCTCCCCGTAGCGCGCCACCTTCTCCGGCTTCGCCTCGAGGGGCGTGTGCACGGCGTAGTGGGAGAGCACGAAGAAGAAGGGCCCGCCCCGGTTGTTCTCCAGGAAATCGAGCGTGACGTCCGTGAGCCGGTCGGTGAGGTACGATCCGGGCGGATCACCCTCGAGGTCGGGCACGTCGGTGACCGGCCAGTTCGGGTTCTCGTAGGGTGGGAAATACGCTCCGGGCTGACCCGCGTGGTTCACCGCGAAGGTGAAGTCGAAGCCCTGCACGTGCGGAAGGTGAAGCTCGGCGCCGAGGTGCCACTTGCCGACGTAGCCCGTGGCGTACCCGGCCTCCTGGAATGCCTCCCCGACCGTGACCTCCTCCAGCGGCAGCTGCCGGACGTAGTCGGCCTGGAGCAGCAGGCCGTTCTGCTCACCACCGATCCAGTTCGTCCTCCCGGGCGAGCCGGTCGATGTTGGGCGTATCGTAGAAGGTGCTTCCGTAGACGCCGGTGTCCGTCCAACCGAGGTCGTCGATCACGATCACGACGACGTTGAGCGGGGGGGCAGGGGCGGGCGCGCAGCCGGCCGCTGCGACGGAGAGGAGCGCCGCAGCCACGGCCGGAACGCATCTCACGCCTCGAATTCCTCGCCGGTCGTGTCTCCGTACTCGGCGCGGAGCCTGCCCAGCTCGGCCTTCAGCTCGGCCACGGTGCCCGCGTAGCCCGGGTCGGCGTAGACGCTCCTCACCTCCGAAGGGTCGGTCTCCAGGTCGAAGAGCTCCCACTCCTGGGTCTGGTAGTAGTAGACGAGCTTGTGGCGCTCCGTACGGACGCCGTAGTGCGGGGCGACCCGGTGCGGCCGTGGATACTCGTAGTAGTGGTAGTAGATGCTCTCGCGCCATTCGTCGGGCGTGTCCCCGCTCAGCAGCCCCACCAGCGACTCACCGTGCACGTCGACGGGGACCTGGCCGCCGGCCAGCTCGATGAACGTG
>JBDHII010000128.1:0-3218 GCA_039587515.1 Gemmatimonadota bacterium | reverse complement strand
CAGGTCTGATGCGAACGTGCGCCGTAGCGCGTGCCATCCTCGCCCCGGGCAGGGCGGTTTAAGGGAAAGCCAACCGATGCCGGTTGACGCGCGGCGGCGGGATCAGGCGCGCGAGTCGGTCGAGAGCTATCAAGACGAGCAATGACGGCGACTGAGGGGGCTCCCACGTCAGGAGCCCATCGGATACAGCACCCCGGACTTCTCGGAGTCAGACGCGCCGAAAAATGAGGGCTGCGTTCGTCCCCCCGAACGCGAAGGAGTTCGACAGCCCGTACTCGAGGTCGTCCACTGCCCGCCCGATGCACGGCACACAATCCAGGTCGAGGGCCGGATCCGGGTCGGTAAGGTGTGCGGTGGGCGGGATCATCCTCTTGTCCAGAGCCATGCAAGTGATGGCGGCCTCGATGGCCCCGGCAGCGCCGACAAGGTGTCCGTGGACGGCCTTTGTCGAACTGATCGGGAGATTCTCCGCATGGTCACCGAACGCCTCCTTGATGGCCTCGATTTCCACCAGGTCCCCGATCGGCGTCGCTGTGGCATGGGCGTTGATATACCCGATGGCTTCGGGATCCAAGCGGGCATCCCGCAGGGCCGCGGTGAAGGCCTGAATCTGACCGTCCTTGTGCGGGTCGGTGAGGTTGTGAGCATCGCTGCCCATGCCATAGCCCACGATCTCGCCCAGCGGCACCACACCTCTCCGCTGGACCCGCTCTTCGCTCTCGAGAACGAACATGACTGCCCCTTCGCCAAGGACGATTCCGGTGCGCTGAGCGTCAAACGGGCGACTGGATGTCTCCACTCCCTCAGGGTGCGGACGGGCAAGCACGCCGAGCAGGTGCCACGCGCTCACCGTTACGCCGTTCAGCATGGCCTCGGTGCCCCCGCTCACGATCACATCCTGGTAGCCGTCCCGGATGGCTCGGAAGGCTTCGCCAAGGGCCACGGCCGAGGAAGCACACGCGATGGAGTACGAAACCGTTGGGCCTCGCAGGGCGTACTGCATGGAGATGTGGGAGGTGGGCCCGTTGGCCATGGTCAGAGGCACCGTGGTCGGCCGCACCCGCCTTCCCTTCAGGTAGTGGGTGCGATAGGCCTTCTGCAGTGCTTCGGACCCACCCAGCCCACAGCCCACGTAGACCCCCGCCTCTCCCGGCCCGAGCCCATCTTCGAGCAAACCCGCCGTGCCGAGTGCACCGTGGGCAGCGACCACAGCCAACTCCGAGGCTCGAGCCATGAAGATTCGCTGGGCTTTGGAGATGATGCCCTTGCCATCCAGATGCGCGGGGGCCAGGGGCACCGAATCGGGCACCCCGGACACGGGCTCGTCGAGCTCTACATCCCTTACTGCCGACTCCCCAGCGTAGACGCGGCTGAACACGTGGTGGGGATCGGACCCATGCGGCGTGACCATGCCGAGTCCCGTAATGAAGACCCTCCTGCGGGACACGGGAGCGCTCAGCCGTCCTTCGCCTCGACGAACTTCTCTACCAGCTCGGCGGCCCCACCCAGGGTGGTGAAATCCGCGTCTTCCTCAGAAATCTCGATATCGAACTCGTCCTCCACATCGAAGACGAGCTCGGCGATGGAGAGGGAGTCCAGGCCGAGGTCCGTGAGGTTCGCCTCAGGCGTGATCTTATCCTTCGGAACGTCGAACGTCTCGACCAACAGCTGCGCCAGGAAGTCGTACGGCTTCAAAGGTCTGCCTCCTCGGCGGACTCCGATTGATTCGGTCACCCGCGAGGAACTTGGCACATGCTCTAGCAAGCACTCAAGGGGCATCGGCCCGATCGGGAGCAAGGGGTGTCGAGGACAGAACCCCCGTCGTTACCTGAGTACCGAGGAGGTGGGCCAAGATGTTCAAGATCGCGTTGTGATCGCGGATCGAGTGATCGCTTCGGCGTGACCTGCGAGCCGGCCCGTGACATTGTCGAGCGTGCCCTCCACATTGACCCAGCCAAGCAGGCTAGAAAGACCGCGGTCTCCTGCGGTGGACGGACCCTCCCAAACTCCGAGCCGTTGGTGATGTCATCAGCCACACATCGGACCCTGCTGCTCACGGGCGCCAGCGGCTTCGTGGGACGACATGCCCATGGAGCGCTCGGAGATGCCGGCTGGCATGTACGGTGCGCCACTCGCGACGTGGACCGCGCCTATCGGCGCTGGCCGGAGCGCGATTGGGTGAGCCTGGATGTCGCCGATCAGGCGTCGGTGGCGAGTGCCCTCGAGGGCTGCGAAGCGGCCCTGTACATGATCCATGGAATGGCCTCGCACGAGGGAGACTTCCGAGAGGCCGAGGTTCGGCAGGCGGAGGTGTTCGCCTCGGCGGCCGCCGAGGCGGGACTCGATCGCATCGTATATCTCGGGGGTGTGGCAGCGCCGAGCGACGCGTCCGACCATCTGCGAAGCCGCGAGGAAGTCGGGGAAGTACTTCGGGCCGGCTCGGTCCCGACGGTAGAGCTGAGAGCCAGCATGATCGTAGGCCACGGAAGCTTGAGCTGGCTCATCGTGCGGGATCTCGCTGCGCGACTCCCGATCATGATCCTGCCGCGGTGGCTCGAGTCGCGCACGGAGCCCGTCGCGATCGACGACGTCGTCACCGCCGTCGTTCGCGCTCTGGATCTCGAGATTTCGGGCAGCGCGTGGTTCGACGTGCCGGGACCCGAGATCCTGTCCGGTCGCGAGATCCTGGAGCGGACCGCCGAGGCCCTCGGGGTACGACGGGCCTTCGTGATCCAGGTTCCGTTCCTCTCTCCGGGGCTTTCATCACACTGGGTGCGATTCGTCACGAGAGCTGAGTGGTCCGTGGCCCGCGAGATCGTCGTGGGGCTCAAGACGGATTTGATCGCCAGGGACGATCGCTTCTGGTCCCTGATCGATCACGAAGACCGACTGAGCTTCGACGAAGCCGCCCGGCGGACGATCGACATGGAGCTTGCAGGTCCGCCGATTCGAGGATTCTGGGGCCTGATCGAGCGCATGCGTGTTCGAATTGCCCGGACTCTCGGTTGAGCGGTCGAGTGGCCGGGGTCGATCCCGGCCCGGGGCTGACGTCCGCAGAATGGCGGGGCATCGCGTACTGTCTCTTGTGGGCCTCAGGTGCTTGGCTTTCGGTGTATTTCGGGATCTGCCTTGCGATGGGTGCGACGTCCGCACTTCTCGGCGTCGCAGCCGTGACCTTTGAAGGCCGGGCTGTCCTGGGTCGTGGGCTTTACTCGCGT
>JBDHII010000018.1:0-59776 GCA_039587515.1 Gemmatimonadota bacterium | reverse complement strand
CTCGGTGATGAGCCGGCGGGAGGTGTCTCTCGGCCCGTCCGGCACCTCGTAGCTCGCGGAGGCCACGGTGCGGAACGTCTCGCCGTCGTCCGAAGCGGAAACCTCGAGGCCGCGCGGAAAGAAGATCCAAGACTGGAGGTTCTCGACGGTGCCCACGGTGACGCTCCCGATCGACCGGGGCTCCCCGAGATCGAGGGTCGCCACGAGGTCGTCTCCCCGGTACCCGAGCCAGTCGGGGGCGCGGTAGTTGGTCGTGCCGAGCGTGCCGTCGAAGAGCGTCAGGGCGCCCTGGCCCGGGTAGTCGGCGCTCGGCGGCCGCTCCAGAGACACGGAGCGCGCGGGAAGCTCGACCCGGAGCAGCTGCGCCGATGCCACGGGACTGTCCGCCCAATCCGGCTTGCGTCCCACCACCCGCACCTCCGCGCTCGCGTCCACCTCGAAGGGCCCGGAGTAGACGGGCGCGTCGACCCCGGGATCGGAGCCGTCGAGCGTGTAGTGGAGGACGGTCCCGGGAATGCCGCCCTCGAGCTCCACGATCGCCCGGCCCATGAAGAGGAGGCTGTCGATCTCGATGCGCGGGACCGGCAGCCGGGTCGACGCGAAGAGGCTCGGGTCGGCGCCGAGATCGACACGCGTCTTCGGGTTCGAGGTCTCGAGCTCGCCTGCGCCGTCCGGACCGACACCGCTGTTCCAGGCGTAGACGGCCTCGAGGTGCTCGTGGCCGGTCAGGGCCGCCAGACCGCGGTCGCCCACGGCGGTGCCGTAGAGGTTGAGCGAGACCAGGTACTCCAGCCGGCCGACGGACGACATCGCGGCATCCCCGACCGCAGTGTTCTGCAGCTCGAGCCGCTTCAGGTGGGGAAGGCTCTCGAGGCCGGCGGCCCGGGCGTCGTCGAAGGGCGACCCGCCCAGGTCGAGCTCCGTCAGCTGGTCGGCGACGGGTGCGAGCTCCTCGAGGCGCCACTCCGCATCAACGGCCTCCGGCCGCAGCCGCGCGCGCAGATAGGGAGCGTCCAGGGAGATCCGCTCGACCTCGAAGGCGCCCCCGCTCGCCCGACGGACCGCCCGCCCGCTCGCCGGTCGGATTCGGAGCAGCGAGATCGGGTCGGGCTCGCCGAACCGCTCCTCCAGAAGCCGCTTCAGCCGGGGCTCGGGGGCCAGCGCCGCGACGGTGGCGTCGAAGGGTGCGCCGTGATCGAGCCACCACCCGATCAGCTCGACGTCGGTCGGGTCGAGGCGCGGCTTGCCCGTGGGCGGCATCGCGTCCTCGTGGTCCGGCGGAAGGATCAGCCTCCGGAATAGCGGGCTCGCGAGCGCACCACCCTCGCCGAGCACGGGCCCCTCGTCGCCCCCCGCCGTGAAGCCCTCGGCGGTCGTGAGGTCGAGCCCGTTCTTTCGCTTGACCGGGTTGTGGCACTCCGCGCAGCTCTCCTCGACGACCGGACCGAGGAGGTCGAGGAAGACGACGGCCCGATCGAGGTCCCCGATCGCAACGAGACCCGCCTGCCGGGGTCCGTCGGCTCCCAGCAAGGCGCGCAGCGGTGCGGGCGCGTGCGCCGTCAGATAGCCCGAGCCGTGCGTGAGCGTGCCGCCGAGATGCCCGGTCCACAGGACGAGGACCATCGTTCCGGTGAAGAGCGGCATGAACATCCGCGACTGCTCGCTCCGCCGATGCATCCAGGCGAGCACCACGGCCGCCGCCGCCACCGCTACGCCCGACAGGCGATGCTGCCCGACCAGCGTCTCGTCGTAGCCGCCCTCGAGCGCGAGCAGCACCCCGAGACCGGCGGCGAGCACGGCGGTCAGCGCCCCGACGTCGAGCAGCGTCCGGACGGCACCCGGCCCCACGCGGGAGCGCTCGCGGCCGGCGAGCACGGCGAGCACGAAAGCGAGCGAGAGCAGCGCGATCGGGAAGTGCAGCACCAGCGGGTGGAAGCGCCCGAGAAAGAGCCCGATGCCGTTCACGATCCGCTTCTCGCGATCGACTCAGGCCAGGAGATCCTGGACGACCCGGCCATGCACGTCGGTCAGGCGGAACCGCCGGCCCTGCGTCCTGTAGGTCAGCCGCTCGTGGTCGATTCCCAGGAGGTGGAGCAGCGTGGCCTGGAAGTCGTGCACGTGCACGGGGTCGCGCACGATGTTGTAGCCGAACGGTCCCGTCTCGCCGTACACACCGGGCTTCACGCCGCCGCCGGCCATCCAGACGGTGAAGCATCGGGGATGGTGGTCGCGCCCGTAGTTGGTGCGTGTCAGCTCGCCCTGCGAGTAGTTCGTGCGACCGAATTCACCGCCCCAGATCACCAGCGTGTCGTCCAGAAGCCCACGCTGCTCGAGGTCCATGACGAGTGCCGCCGAGGCCTGGTCGACGTCCTTGGCCTGTTTCCGGATGTGGTCGGGAAGGTTGTCGTGCTGGTCCCATCCCATGTGGTAGAGCTGCACGAAGCGCACGTCCTGCTCGATGAGCCTGCGGGCCAGCACGCAGTTCGCCGCGTAGGTGCCGGGGGTCGCCGAATCCGGACCGTACATCCGGTACACCCACTCCGGCTCCCTCGAGATGTCCATGGTCTCGGGCACCGAGGTCTGCATCCGGTAGGCCATCTCGTACTGCGCGATCCGGCTCGTGATCTCCGGGTCCTGCGTCTCGGCGAGCTTGCGACGGTTGAGCGCGTTGAGGCGATCGAGCCAGCGCCGCCGGCTTTCCCGGTCGGTGCCGGGCGGGTCGTTGAGGTACAGCACGGGGTCCTCGCCCGAGCGGAACTGGACGCCCTGATGTAGCGAATGGAGGAAGCCGTTGCCCCACAGCCGCGAATAGAGCGGCTGGCCGTTGGGTCGCCCGGTGCCTCGCGAAAGCAGCACGCAGAAGCTCGGGAGGTTCTCGTTCATGCTGCCGAGCCCGTAGCTGAGCCACGACCCGATGCTGGGCCGTCCGGGCTGCTCCGATCCCGTCTGGAAGAAGGTGATGGCCGGGTCGTGGTTGATCGCCTCGGTGAACATCGACTTCACGATGCAGAGCTTGTCGACGATCTCGGCGGTGTACGGGAGCAGCTCGCTGATCCAGATGCCCTCCGTACCGGCCTGCCTGAACTCGAACTGCGACCCGGCGAGGGGCTTCGAGTCCTGTCCGGAGGTCATGCCGGTCAGGCGCTGACCCATCCGAACCTCGGCGGGAAGCTCTTCACCGTTGCGCTCCCTGAGGAGCGGCTTGTAGTCGAAGAGCTCGAGCTGGGACGGGCCGCCGCTCTGGAACAGGTAGATGACACGCTTGGCCTTGGGGGCGATGTGCGGGGTCCGCAGCACGCCCCGGAGCAGCGCGTCGGCCCCCTCACCGGAAACCTCTTCGCCCGATCCGCCGAAGAGCCTGGGGACGAGCAGAGACCCGAGCGCCACGCCTCCGAGCCCGAGGCTTCCCTTCGCGAGGAAGTGCCTCCGGTTCATCGTGTAGTGGATCTCGCGCTCGATCTCGTCCATGTCAGGTCCGTGTGATGGTCTCGTAGAGGTTGAAGATCGCCGACACGACCATCGTGTACGCTGCGGCCTCGGCCTCGTCGTGCATCTCAGGATGCGGGAGCTCCCCCACGGCGAGCAAATCGGCGGCGGCTTCCCGATCCGTGCCGAAGCGTTCGAGCTCTTCGTCGAAGTAGGCGGTCAGCTCGGCCGTCTCCTCCGAGTCGGGGTGCCGCGCCGTCATCAGCCGGAAGGCGAAGGTGACGCGCTCCTCGGGCGTGGCTCCGCCCTCGTCGATCATGCGATACGCCAGGGCGCGCGCGGCCTCGATGAGCTGCGGGTCGTTCATGAGGACCATCGACTGGAGCGGCGTGCTCGTCGTCTGCCGGTGTACCGAGCTGAAGCTCCGGTCGGGGGCGTCGAAGGTCATCATCGACGGGGGTGGGACGGTGCGCTTCCAGAAGGTGTAGAGGCTCCGGCGGTACAACGCCTCCCCGCTGTCCCGCTCGTAGCGGGCGAGGGAGCCGCCGCCGCCGCCCGTCTTCTCCTCCCAGATACCCTCGGGCTGGTAGGGCTTCACGCTCGGTCCGCCGATGGTCCGCACGAGGAGCCCGCTCTGGGCGAGGGCGTGGTCGCGCAGCGCCTCGGCGGGCAGACGGAAGCGCGGGCCGCGCGCCAGGAGCGTGTTGTCCGGGTCGGCGGCCAGCAGCTCGGCGCCGGCCTGCGACGACTGCCGGTACGTGGCCGAGAGGACGATGGTCTTCAGAAGGGCCTTCGTATCCCATCCGGACCGGACCAGCTCGAGGGCGAGCCAGTCGAGCAGGGCGGGGTGCGTGGGCCTCGCTCCCTGGCTTCCGAAGTCGTCCTCGGTACTGACGATGCCCCGGCCGAAGAGCATGCTCCAGAAGCGGTTGGCGGCCACGCGAGCGGTCAACGGATTCGCCGGGTCGAAGAGCCACTCGGCGAAACCCAGGCGGTCGGGGGAAAGGTCGTCGGGGAAGGGCAGGACGGCGTCCGGAGTGCCGGGGTCGACCGCCTCCAGCGGCATGTCGTAGCGACCCCGCTCGAGGACGTGCGTCGGGCGGACGAGGGTGTCCATGTCCGCCATGACCATGGAGGCGAGCGAGTCTCCGTCGGCGAGGGCGGTGACGAAGCCGAGCTCGGAGCGAACCCGCTCGTAGGGCACGCGAAGCGCGGGGCGCGGGACGCGCGTCTGGTAGTCGATGACGCCCTGCTCGTCGACCTGGTTGAAGAAGGCGAAGAGCCCGTAGTAGTCCGACTGCGTGATCGGGTCGAACTTGTGGTCGTGGCAGCGGGCGCAGTCCATCGTGAGCCCCAGGAAGACGCTGCCGACGGTGGACGTACGGTCCGACACGTAGGCGACCCGGAACTCCTCGTCGATCACGCCGCCTTCCTGCGTGATCATGTGGTTCCGGTTGAAGCCGGTGGCGAGGATCTGCGAGAGCGTCGCTTCGGGGAGGAGATCGCCCGCGAGCTGAAGCCGGCCGAAGTCGTCGTAGGGCATGCCCGAGTTGAAGGCGTGGATGACCCAGTCCCGCCAGGGCCAGATCGTGCGCTCGAGGTCGTCCTGGTAGCCGTGGCTGTCCGCGTAGCGCGCGGCGTCCAACCAGAGAGAGGCCATCCGCTCGCCGAAGGCCGGATCGGCCAGCAGCCGATCGACGACGCGCTCGAAGGCGTCCGGCGCGTCGTCTGCCCCGAAGGCATCGAGCTGCTCGAGCGTCGGCGGAAGGCCGGTCAGGTCGAAGGTCACGCGCCGGAGCAGGGTGGCCCGATCCGCGGCCGGGGAGGGCGAGAGGCGTGCCTCGGCCAGCCGCGCGTGGACGAAGCGGTCGATCGCGTTCACGGTCGGCCAATCGCGTATCGGGTCCGGCGGGTCCTCCGGTCGGGGCGGGATGAAGGCCCAGTGGCGCTGCCAGGCAGCGCCCTGCTCGATCCAGCGGGCGATGAGCGCGACTTCGCGATCGCTCAGGGTGCGGTTCGACTCGGGCGGCGGCATGACCTCGGCCGGGTCGGCCGACGAGATCCGACGATAGAGCACGCTGCTCGAGAGGTCACCGGCCACGATGGCGTGGGCGCCCTCTTCTCCCTTCAGCACCGCGAAGGCGCCCTCTTCGGTGTCGAGCCGGAACTGCGATTCGCGCGCGTTGGCGTCCGGCCCGTGACAGGAGAAGCACCGGTCGGAGAGGATCGGCTGGACGTGTCGGTTGAACTCGACCTCGTCGGGGAGCGAAAGGTCGGCCGAGCAGCCTGCGGTCGCCGTCGCGACCGCGATCGAGAGCAGGACGCGGACGTGCCTCACCGCTCCTCCACCTGCTGCGAGGCTGTGTGCCCGATGGTCATCGAAGAGTGTCCCCGACGGAAGGAACCCGAGCGCCCTGCGGCGCGTGACGGCCAAGGTAGAGACGGGCTTTCCCGGCGGGCAAGGATACGGGGTGCCGGCCCGGCCGGGCTGCTCCTCCTCATTCGGCCCCTTCCAACCTTCGGGCTCCAGTTGTCGTCTGTCTTACTAAGACAATCGACAATTCCCGCCGGTCACCGAAACGACGTCCGTCACCCAGGAGGTGAACGAGTGAGCTCGCGAGCGGATCTGCTCCAAGGGAGCCTCGATCTACTGATCCTGAAGACGCTCGCGCTCGAGCCCCTTCACGGATGGGCGGTTTCGAAGCGCATCCAGCTCCTCAGCCGTGACGTTCTGGAGGTCAATCAGGGTTCGCTCTATCCCGCGCTCTATCGACTCCGAGACCGCGGGATGATCGACTCCGACTGGGGCCAGTCCGAATCGGGGCGGCGTGTGAAGGTCTATGCGCTCACGGCGAAGGGACGGGCAGCGTTGAAGCGCGAGCAAGAGGGCTGGCGCCTTTTCAGTGACGCGGTCGAGGCGATTCTGGCGACGGGCTGACAAGGGGAGGGGGCGTGATGAGCGGGTGGCGCTGGCTGGTGAGACGGTTGCAGGTCCTTTTCGCCAAGGACTCCGTCGAACGGGAGATGGACGAGGAGCTCCGGTTCCACCTGGACATGGAGATCCGCCATCTCGTGGAGTCCGGGTTGGAGCCGGCCGAGGCTCGGCGGCGGGCGCTCGTGAGCTTCGGGGGAATCGAGCGGCACAAGGAGCAGGTCCGGGACGTGCGCGGCGCCCGAATCGCCGACGACCTGGTGCAGGACGCGCGTGTCGCGCTCCGCTCCTTCGTCAGGCAGCCCGGTTTCGTGCTCACGGCGCTGGCCACCTTGGGGATCGGCATCGGGGGCAGTGTGGCGATGTTCAGCGTTCTCGACGCCTCACTCTTCCGCAGCCTTCCGTATCCGCAGTCTTCGGAGCTCGTGCTCGGCCGTGTCACGCGGTCCGGGCAGGTGGGTTGGGTCGTCTCGGGTCGGGACTATCTGGATTACCGGGTGGAGACGCAGTCGTTTTCCGGCCTGGCGGCGATCACGCCTTTCGGACTCAGCCGCACGGTTCAGGGATCGGGCGACGCGCACCGTGTCCGCTCGATGTTCGTCTCGCCGGAGGTCTTTTCGACACTCGGCGTTCCGCCGCTCCTGGGCCGTGATTTCACGGCCTCCGACGGATCTGCCGGCGCACCGCTCGTGGCCATGCTCGAGCACGGGTATTGGGAGCGCTGGCACGAGGCGGATCCGGGGGTGGTCGGCAAGAAGGTCTCGGTCAACGGGACTCCGGTCACCGTGGTGGGGGTGCTGCCTCCCGGCTTCAGGATCGTCCAGGACGCCGACGTGTTCATCGTCTTTCGCGAGGACGACCAATGGGCGACCGCACGACAGTTCCACAACTTCCTCCTCGTCGGGCGGCTGGCCCGGGGCACCGCTTTGGACGATGCCCAGGCCGAGTTCGACGTGATCTCACGACGTCTCGAGGAGGCTTACCCCGAGACGAATGCGGACAAGGGCGTACTGCTCACCCCGCTGCGTGACGCCTTGGTCGAGGACTACCGCGGGGTGCTCGGGATGCTCTTCGCCGCGGTCGGACTCGTTCTGCTGATCGCGTGCGGCAACGTGGCGGGACTTCTTCTCGCGCGGGGGAGCACGCGCCGGGCGGAGATGTCGATCCGCTCCGCGCTGGGGGCGGGGCAGGGCCGGCTGGCTCGGCAGCTCCTGACCGAGAACGCGCTTCTCGCGCTGGGGGCCGGGATCGTGGGAGTCGCGCTGGCGATGTGGTTGCAGCGAGGGATCGTCGGATTCGTCGCGATGGATCGGCTGGGGCGGGTGGAGCCCGGACTCTCTTCCGCGACGCTCGCGTTCGCGTCGCTGCTGTGCCTGGGCACGGTTGCCCTGTTCGGGGCGCTCCCGGCCTGGCGCGTCGCACGCAACAGCCGGGCGGCCACGCTTTCGAGCGGTCTGCGCTCGACGGCCGGACGCTCGAGCGCCGCCTTCCGACGTGTGCTGGTCATCGGGCAGGTCGCGTTGACGGTGGTGCTCCTCGCCGGTTCCGGGCTGCTGCTTCGCAGCTTCGCGGCGCTTCGATCGGTCGACCCCGGTTTCGATTCGGAGCGGCTGATGACCGCGGAGGTCATGATCCCGCGCGACACCTATCCGGACGCCGAGTCGACCGTTCGGTTCTTCGCCGAGTTCTCCGAGCGACTGTCCGAGATCCCCGGCGTCACCGACGTTGCCCTGGTGTCGTTGCTCCCGATCCGGGATCCGGGTAACAACGTCCGCGTGGCGAAGCCGGAGGCTTTCGCGTCGAGCGGCGCGATCGACGCCTACCAGCGCGTGGTCTGGCCCGGCTACTTCGAAGCCATGGGGATCCGCCTCGTAGCGGGGCGTGACGTGGCCCGTACGGACGACCAGGCCAATGCGCCGGTGATCGTGCTGAGTGAGCAGACTGCGCGGTCCGTGTTCGGGGAGGAGGACCCGATCGGCCGGCTGGTCGGCGTCGACGTTGGGCGGGAGGAACCCGAGATCCGCGAAGTCGTCGGCGTGGTCGGCGACCTCGTCACCTCGTCGCTCGAGTCGGGAGTGTCCGGCGCCATGTATTACCCGTTCCATCAGCGCCCCGCGCGGGCCATGCGACTGGCCGTCCGCACGGCGGGAGAGACCTCGGCCCCTGCGGCGGCGGTGCGGAGCGCGCTGCGGGACGTGGACCCCGGCGTCCCTCTGTCGGCGGTCGCGACGATGGAGGAAGTGATCTCCGCCTCGGTCGCCGATCGCCGGTCCGTCACCGCCGTGATCGGTCTCTTCTCCTTCGTCGCGATTCTCCTGGCGGTCGTAGGCGTCTACGGCGTCCTCGCCTATCAGGTGGCACGACGGCAGCATGAGATCGGGGTGCGGATGGCGCTCGGCGCTAGCGTAGGGGAGGTGGCGGGAGGCGTTCTTCGTTCGGGACTCCGGCTTGCCGGCATCGGGCTGGGTCTGGGGATTCCGACTGCCCTCGCGGCGACTTCACTCATCCGAAGTCGGCTGTATGGCGTCGGTACCGTGGATCTGCCGACGTACGCCGCGGTGGCCGTATTCGTCCTCGCGGTTTCCGTTGTCGCCTGCCTGATCCCGGCGCGGCGGGCCGCGCGAGTCGATCCGGTGGCGGCATTTCGGTCGGAGTAGACCGAGACTGGACGAACGAACAGGGTGGGAGAGATTTAGGGGCCGCCGTTCGGCGTCGCATCTCTCCCACCCTGCTCGGCCATTGAAGACGCTTCGGCTCACACCGCTGATCTGCACGCTCCCCTTCGTATTGGGCTGCGGCGACGACCCCGTCGACGGGGGTCCGGACGGCAATACCGACTTCGTCACGTCGGTCACCATCGCGCAGAATCCGTCGGGTTACGCTCCGCTCACGGCCGAGATCTCGCTCACGGCGAGTCGCCCGGTCCGGGTCGAGCTCGTCGTCGTGGGGCGTGACGGCCCCGCGGGGGACATCCGACACGACTTCGGCGAGGTCGGGGAGGCCGCGACCCTTCCGGTCCTCGGACTGCATGCGGGCTTCGTCAACACCGTCGTCCTGCGCTACTTCGACGAGCGTGGAGGGCTGCTCGGCGAGACCAGCCACAGCATCGCCACCAACCCGGTCCCCTCCGATTTTCCCGACATCACCATCGACGTGTCGGTTCCCGCATCCATGAAGCCGGGGCTGAACCTCGTGAGCTACTTCGGGCACGACAGCCAGCTGGCGCCGCAGCGGGCGTTCATCTTCGACGGGGCAGGGGCGATCCGTTGGTATCTCGATCTCCGGGACCACCCGACCCTCTCGAACCTCTTCTACGACAACGGTGTCGAGCGCCTCGCCAACGGCAACCTCTACTTCGGCGACCGAAGCTCCGGGCGGATCATCGAGATGGACATGCTCGGCCGCGTCGTCAACGAGTGGCCGTTTCCCGGCTACGCCTTCCACCATCAGGTGCTCGAGAAGCCCGATGGCAACTTCCTCGTCACCGTCGACAAGCTCGGGGAGGCGACCGTCGAGGACTACGTCATCGAGATCGACCGGGCGAGCGGGGACATCGTCCGGGAGTGGGACCTGAACCGGTCACTCGACAACACCCGCCGCAGCTGGCCGACCAGCTTCGCCGACCTGAACGTCGACTGGTTCCATGCGAACGCGATCCTCTACGACGCGTCCGACCAGACGATCGTGGTCTCCGGACGGACCCAGGGCACCGTGAAGCTGACGCGCGACAACGAAGTGGTCTGGATTCTCGCGCCGCATCGCGATTGGGGGACGGCGGGCAACGGCGTCGACCTGACGACGCGCCTGCTGCAGCCGCTCGACGCGGCCGGCCGGCCGATCGCCGACGCCGCGGTTCTCGACGGCACGGCCAATCATCCCGACTTCGAATGGGCGTGGTACCAGCACGCGCCCGCCCTCATGCCCGACGGGACGCTCCTGCTCTTCGACAACGGCGACAACCGCAACTACAACGAGGCGGAGCTCTACAGCCGGGCGGTCGCGTACCGGATCGACGAGGCGGCCATGACCGTCCAGCAGGTCTGGCAGTACGGGAAGGAGCGGGGAAGCGAGACGTTTTCGCGCATCGTCTCCGACGTCGACTACCACGAGGCCGAGGACAACGTCGTCTTCATGCCCGGCGCGGCCCGCTCGGGCGAGGACCGGTACGGAAAGATGATCGAGGTGGACTACACCACGCGCACGGTCGTCTTCGAGGCCACGATCAGGCCTCCGGTCGCGCCCTTCGGGATCACCTTCCACCGCGTGGAGCGGCTGGGGATCTATCCGGCTTCGGGGGGCTGAAGTCCTCGACCCCCCCGGGGCCGCTCGGTGACCTGGTATCCCCGCCGGCCGTCACGGATGGCCGGTCGGAAGTACGTGCCGGCGTACTCCTTGTATTCGACCCCACGAACGCGTCTCGACACCGCCGTTCGCGGGATCGTGCGCACGAAGGCCCCCAGCGGGGGCCGGACCACGACGAAGCGTCCCCGGCGGGGGGCGTAGAAGACGCCGTGGTAGTAGCGATACGGGTCGTTTTCGACCAGCACGATCACGTGGCCGGGCGGCGGTGCCAGGATGACGGCTCCGAGTGGAGCCGGCACGACGACGAATCCTCCCCGGTAGGGGCGGTAGAAGACGCCCCCGTAGTAGTAGTAGGGCATCGTGCCGACGGAGACGGTCACGTAGCTGTCGGGGAGCACGTCGATGGCCGTGCCGACTCCGATGAAGGCGTAGCGTCCGAAACAGCTCGCGGTCGCGAGAGACGCCAGCGCGACGACCAGGAGCGCCGAGCGTGGACGCAGCCATGGGGTTCGAGCGCCCATGATTCCTCCTTCGCAGCGCCGCCCGGGACGGGGGCAGCTGCTCTCGGCCACCACCGAGCGGGACGTCCAGCTACGTTTTTCGGGAGCAAGATCGATACCGCTGGAGAAGCCCCGTAACCTTCGGTTTCCGAGCTGTAGCCGCGTCCTGCTCGGGAGGCAGCCGCCCTCGGGGAAGGACAGCCGGCACTCGGCGGTCCCCTCGAGCGACCATGACCAGCCGCTTCTCGAGCCGGACGGAGGCTTGCGGGTCTACCCCCGCGACGCGACTGGTGTCTCCGGCACGGCAGCTCTACCGTACCTCGCTCTCCCACCCACCCCCGAAACCTCCAGGAGGAACTCACGATGCGCCGTTCGCTACTCACGGTCTCCGGCCTCTTGCTCCTCTCGGCGCTCTCGCACGAGCTCGAGGCGCAGTCACGTACCTACATCGAGCCGCGCACCCCGGCCGACACGGATGCCGGGCCCTTCAGCGGTGCGGTGCTCGTCGACAACACGCTCTATCTCTCCGGCACGCTCGGCCTCGACGAGAATGGTGAGGTGCCGTCGAACCCGGAGGCCGAGGCCCGGAACGCGCTGAACACGATCAAGCGCAGGGTGGAGGCCGCCGGAATGACGATGGACGATCTGGTCTTCGTGCAGGTGTTCTGCTCGGACGTCGCACACTACGACGCCTGGAACCGCGTCTACCGCACGTACTTCACGACGGAGTTCCCCGCGAGGGCGTTCCTGGGTTCGGGGACCCTGCTCTTCGACGCCCGCTTCGAGATCCAGGCGATCGCGGTCCGGCGCTAGAGGCCCGTACGGCCTCAGACCACTCGGCCCAACGCCTCCTCGAAGGTCGCCACCGTCCGGTCCACGTTCCGGAGCTTGTCCAGGCCGAAGAGCCCCAGCCTGAAGGTCCGGAAATCCTCGGGCTCGTCGCAACGCAGCGGCACCCCGGCGGCGATCTGGAGTCCCGCCTCGGCGAACTTCTTCCCGGTGCGGATTCCATCGTCGTCGGTGTAGCTGACGATCACGCCGGGTGCCTGGTATCCGGGCGCGGCCACGCTCTTGAAACCGTTCGCTTCGAGGATCGAGCGAAGCCGGGTCCCGAGCTCCTCCTGCCGGGCTCGGGCGGCTTCGAACCCGTAGGCCTCCGTCTCCCTCATGACGTCTCGGAACGTGCGCAGCCCGTCCGTCGGCATGGTGGCATGGTACGCGTGCCCACCGCCTTCATAGGCCTGCATGATCTGATGCCACTTACCGAGGTCGCAGGCGAAGCTGGTGCTGGTCGAGGCTTCCATGCGCTCGCGTCCCAGGGCGCTCAGCATCACCAACCCACAGCAGGGCGAGCCGCTCCAGCCCTTCTGGGGCGCGCTCACCAGCACGTCGACGCCGCACGCTTCCATGTCCACCCAGATCGCGCCGGACGCGATGCAGTCCAGGACGAAGATGCCGCCGACCGCGTGGACCGCGGCGGTGACGGCACGGATGTAGTCGTCCGGGAGCATCATCCCGGCCGACGTCTCGACGTGGGGAGCGAAGACCACGTCGGGCCGCTCGGCCTCGATTCTCGCCACGACCTCCTCGACGGGCGCGGGCGCGAAGCTCGCGGGGTCGGCTTCCTCGCAGGGGCGGGCCTTGAGCACGGAGTGCGAGGCCGGGATGTCGCCCATCTCGAAGATCTGCGTCCAGCGGAAACTGAACCAGCCGTTGCGAATGACGAGACATTTCTTGCCGGTCGCGAATTGGCGCGCCGCGGCCTCCATCCCGAAGGTGCCGCTGCCGGGCACGACGACGACGGTGTCCGCGTGGTAGACCTTCTTCAGCGTGGCGGAGATGTCGCGCATCACCGACTGGAAGGACTGCGACATGTGGTTCAGGGAGCGGTCGGTGTAGACGACCGAGTATTCGAGAAGCCCGTCGGGATCGACGTCGGGTAACAGGCCTGGCATCGTGCCTCCGATGAAGAACGCGCGCGCGCGTCCGGTGGTTCGGGGAGCCGGAGCCCCACGCGACGACTTGCCGCATCCGGCGCGGGTCAGCATGGTGAGCCTCCGTCAGAATCGCAAATACCCCGGACCCACCCGACCGAAGCCTTCGGAGGAGATCATGAGCGAGCGACGATTCGGCCTGCGAAACCCGTGCGCCACGGCGGGATTGGCGACCGTCCTGCCTCTTCTGGCTGCCTTGGTCGTGCCGACCGGCTCGACGGCCCAGTCGTTCCGGATCTCGGAAGCCACGATCGAGGGCGTGCACGCGGCCATGGAGTCGGGCGCCCTGACCTGTCGGGCGCTCGTGCAGGGCTATCTGGACCGGATCGAGGCGTACGATCAGGTCGGACCACGGCTCAATGCCGTCCAGACCATCAATCCCAACGCTCTGGCCGAGGCGGATCGACTCGACGTCGCCCTGAGCGAGGACGGCGTCACGGGTCCGCTCCACTGCGTCCCGGTCCTTCTCAAAGACCAGGTCGAGACGAGCGACATGCCGACGACGTACGGCTCGGCGCTCTTCAAGGATTTCGTGTCGGAGAGGGACGCCACGATCGTCACGCGCATGAAGGATGCGGGCGCGATCATCCTGGCCAAGACGAACATGGGTGAGTTCGCATCGCGTTACGTGGGGTCCGCGTTCGGGGTCATTCGCAACGCCTACGACCCCGACCGCAATCCCAGCGGCTCGTCGGGCGGGACCGGCAGCGGGGTGGCCGCCAACTTCGGAATGGTCGGCATCGGGGAGGACACGGGCGGCTCGATTCGCGGGCCGGCGGCGGTCGCGAATCTGGTCGGTCTGCGCCCCACGCTCGAGCTCGTCAGCACCTTCGGCATGATGCCCGCCAACCCCTCCCAGGACACCATGGGTCCGATGACCCGGACGGTCCGTGATGCCGCCATCCTCCTGGACGCCATCGCCGGCTACGATCCGAACGATGCGATCACCGCGTACGCGGTCGACAGGGTTCCGGCGTCCTACACGGCGTCGCTGAGCACGGAGGGACTCCGGGGAGCGCGACTCGGGGTCCTTCGTGAGCCGCAAAGCTCCCGCACGGACACGCTGTCGGACGACTACCTCAAGGTCCGTGCGGTGATGGACCGGGCGATCGAGGATCTCGCCCGGCTCGGCGCGGAGGTGATCGACCCGCTCGTCGTTCCCGACTTCGGAGCCAGCCTCCAGATCGGCAACAGCTTCGAAACCGAGGAGGCGATGGACGCCTACCTGGCCGAGCATCCCGAGGCGCCGGTCGCGACGCTGCGCGACATCCTCCTCTCGGGCGTCGTCGTTCCGTGGAGGGCGCGCGGGATGATGGGTGCGGTCGGAAGATCGACCGACGACGCCGGCTACCTACAGGTGATGCAAGGGCGCGAGCGTCTGCGGCTGGCCGTCCTTCAGGTCATGGCCGACCACGATCTGGACGCCCTGGTGTATGCCACGTTCGACCACCAGCCGAGCCTCATCGCGCACGATGCGGAGACGAATCCGGACCCGGACGACGACTACGGGTGGGGAGACAACCGCAGCCTCAGTCCGGCGATCGGCTTTCCGGCGCTGACCGTGCCGGCCGGATTCACCTCGGACGACCTCCCGGTCGGGCTCGAGCTGCTCTCCAGGCCCTTCAGCGAGGAGATGCTCTTGGGACTCGGATATGCCTACGAGCAGGGGACGATGCATCGGCGGCCGGCGCCGACGGCGCCGCCGCTCACCGGTGAGGGCCGCTGAGGCCGCCGTATTCGTCCAGGAACGCGCGGGCGTGTCGGCCCGCAGCCTCGGGGAAATCGAGCCAGGGAAGGTGACCGCTGCCCGCCACGGTCTCCAAGGCAGCCTCGGGGATCACACGGGTCAGTGCCTCGGCTACGGCGACGCCGCCGAACGGATCGTCTTCGCCCCAGAAGAAGGTCATGGGCACGGAGACCCGAGCGAGATCGGCGTCCGTCAGGCGGTCCTTTCTTCGGATGCGTCGGAAGAGCTCGAGCTCGTTGGGGCGTGTCTCCGTGTGCTCGAGCAGGGCCGCGTACCATTGGAACAGGACCTCGGGCACGCGCCCGGCGTCCATCGAGGCTCCATGCCCGATCATCTTCAGGACCCTGCGTGCTTCCTCCAGCGGGGGAGGTGCCATCCTCGCCATCAGGGCACCCACGACGGGAAGCATCTGCAGGATGAACCCCAGGGGAAGCGTAGAGCGAGGCACGAGCGCCGGACACCCGAAGTGTACGGCAGGCGGCGCCTCGTGGACGTGGACACTCGCATGGGCGAGCGTCGCGAAGCTCCCGAACGAGCTCGCCACGATCGCGGAAGGGGCCGGATCGACGGATCCGAGCAGCTCGTCGACGAGCTGGACGACGTAGGCCCTGACCGCCCTCGGACTCTCCAGAGCGGTCGAGCTCAGGCCGCAGCCGGGCCGGTCCACCATCACGCACCGATAGCCCTCCATGAACGGCATCAAGGGTGCCCAGGTGGACCCCGCGTTCGGACCCCCGTGCAGAAAGAGGATGCTCGGCCCTTCGCCGTGCTCGAGGAGCCGTACGTCCGCTCCGAGGTGCTCGAGGTGTAGGATGCGCTCGGAGGGGAGCGACCCGACGGTCTCGTTCCAGAAATGCGCTTCCGCCTCCCGATAGGCGTCGATCGAGCTCATCGCAGGCTCCTGTGGGGTTCGACGCAGGAGTCTGCGGCCTGCATCGGGCTGCCGCCAGGGTGGCCGGGGCGAAGGTGGGCCTGGCGAGATGCCGCGGCCATCCTCAACACAAGCGGGCGCTCTCGTGTCGTCATCATGAACCGCTCCAACGACAACGCACCTCGCGCCCCGGCATAATGCACGTCACGTCTAGATCTCTCGCCTTCGCGGCGCTCTTCCTCTCGGCAGGTGCCGGTCCGGCGGCGTCCCAGGAAGCCTCGGAGGGTCCCGCCCACGAGCGTCCCACCGTCTTCTTCGACTGCGATGGACGCAACTGTCGCTCCGACTACTACCGCACGGAGATCGACTGGGTGAACTGGGTGCGAGACCGCCGGGACGGGGACGTCCACCTGATCATGACCAGCGTCTCCACCGGCGCCGGTGGGATGGAGTACCAGCTCGACTTCCTCGGGCTCGGACCTCAGGCGGGCTATGAGGACCGCCTCGTGTATCAGACCCTCCCGACCGACACCGAGCGGGAGGCGCTGGATGGGATCACGCACATCATCGGGCTGGGACTCGCGCGCTTCGCCACTGCGGCGGGGTACCGTGGCATCGTGAGCGTGGAAGGTCGGATTCCAGGGGCCACGGAGGTCGTCGTGACGGGTGCCCAGGTGGACGACCCCTGGGATCTCTGGGTCTTCAGGGTCGGTGGCAGCGCCAACCTGGATGGGGAGTCGGCTCGGCAGACCACGCGTCTGGACGGAAGCCTCTCCGCCTCGCGCGTCAGCCCGACCTGGAAGCTGAGCACTTTCTGGTACACGAACTTCAACCGGGTCGAGTTCGATCTCGAGGACGGGACCTTCACGGACACGCGGACCGATTGGGGGCTCTACCAGGTGATCGCCTACTCCCTGGGACAGCATTGGTCGATCGGGGTGGACGCTCAGAGCGCCCGTTCGACCCGATTCAATCAGGATTTCAGGGTCGAGGTCAAGCCTGCGATCGAATACAGCTTCTTCCCGTACGAAGAAGCGACACGGCGCTCGCTCACGGTGCTCTACAAGGTCGGGGGGGGATACCGCGACTACCTCGAGGAGACCGTATTCGGCGAGAGCGAGGAACTCCGCTACGATCAATCGCTCGAGATCGAGCTCTCCCAGCGGGAGACGTGGGGCGAGTCTTCGGTCAGCATCGAGGGATCTCACTATCTGCACGACCTCGATCGGCACCGACTCTCGCTCAACGGTGAGCTGGACTTCCGGATCGTGCGCGGGTTCAGCATCAACCTGGAGGGCGACATCGCCTGGGTGGACGACCAGATCTACCTCTCGGCCGGCGGCGTGAGTGACGAACAGGCGCTGCTGAGCCTCAGGCAGCAAGCCACGAACTTCGACTACAGCGTCCGGGTCGGCTTTTCCTTCCAGTTCGGCTCGATCTTCAACAACGTCGTGAACAACCGCTTCCGCAGTGTCGGGATCGGTCGGTTCTTCCGAGGCGGAGGCGGGGGCGGAGGACGCTAGAAGTCTCCGGGAGCGGCTACGTGCCGAGCCACGATGGTCGCGAGATCGTTCAGGATCGCCAGGGGCGACGCCTCGAGCGCGCCGGGATCCGAGGTGTTGATCTGTAGGGCCACCGAAAACCCCTCGGGGGGAAAGTAGTAGCCCTCGGTCCGGTATCCCGGCATGAAACCGCTGTGGCCCCATGCGGCCCCGACCGGAAGCTCCATCATGATGACGCCCAGGCCGTAGCTGCCCTGCGGTCCCAACGGGGCCGGCACGCCGCTGCGGGCCTCGTCGAGCAGCGAGTCGTCGAACGCCCGGCCTTCGTGGATCGCATGGATCCAGCGGGCGAGATCCTCCGAAGTCGAAGCGAACCCGCCGCCGCCCCACTCGAACTGCGGGTTGATCACCAGGCGCCCCTCGACGAGCATCTCGTCGAACCCTCCGAACGGGTTCGCAGCGCCGCCGCCGTAACCCTGGACGAGGCCCTCGACCACCGGCGAGCGGGATGGCACGGTGTCGTCGAGCCCGAGCGGCTCCAGAAGCCGGTCTCCGATCTCGTCGTACGCGTCCCGCTCGGTGATCTTCTCGATCACCATCGCGAGCAGGATGAAGTTGGTGTCGGAGTACTCCCACCCCTCACCGGCGGGGAAGGGCGGGTCGGAGTCGAAGAGATACGACAGACGCTCTTCCGGCGTGAAGGTCCTCATGGGATCGGCCAGCAGATCCTCGAGGAAACGCGGATTGAACTCGTACCGGACCACGCCGCTCGTGTGGCTCATCAGCTGCCGAATCGTCGCTTCGGACCCGTTGGGCAGGCGTGGGTACCACGGCTCCTCACCCAGGTAGTCCGCGAGCCGGGCGTCCAGATCGAGCCGGCCTTCCGAGACGAGCTGCAGGGCGACCGCGCCGAAATAGGTCTTGCCGACGCTGCCCTGGAGCATTCGGTCGTCCGGACGCATCGGCGCGCCGGATGCCCGGTCCGAGACGCCGGCGGCCAGGCCGAAGTGTGCTCCATCCGGCAGGACGACCCCGACCGTGATGCCGGGGATGCCGGAGCTCGCGACGAGGGAGTCGAGCCTGGCCTGCAGAGCCCCTCTGAGGTCGGTCTGTGCCGCCGCGCTCGTGGCGTCGATGGCGCAGAGTACGGCCACGGCGAGCGCCGTCACCAGGAAGCGTGATCTGCGGTGCAGGGAGACGTGTGAGGTTCGTCCGATGCTCATCGGATTCTAGGGATAGCGGCAGATGAAGGGGTCGAGGCGTTGGCCCCGGTTCGCCAGGCCTTCGACGTAGCGGTTCGTGTAGACCCGCACCAGGCTGCAGCCCCGGATCACCTCGATCGTGTGTAGATCCGCGACGTCGTAGGACTCGAGCTCGACGGCTCCCGCCCACGCCGGCATGTCGTCGATCACGAAGCGGAGACGTCGAGAGCGCCCCCGGCTCCAGATGCACTCCAGCGAGGCGCTGCTGCTGCAGTAGCGCAGGAAGAGGCCGGGGGTGCGCTCGAGCGCCTCGAAGGCGTCGAAGGCATTGAGCCGGATCATGTCCTCCTGGCTCATCGTGATGACCCTGAACGGGGTGGCCTTGCGGCGGGATTCGAGCCGGTCGACGGTGATGCTGATCTCCTCGAGGGTAACCGGCGACGGGTACAGGTACACGGTCACGATAGCTCCGGCGCCCGCCTCGGTCATGGTTTCCATGGTCAGGTATCCGAGGGCGTGCGCGGACACCGGATGGACGCCCGTGGGCACGCCGTCGAAACGGAAGTAGCCGAGCGAGTCCGCGTACGTGCGCATGCTCACGCCGGGCAGCTGCACGAGCGCACCGGTCACCGGAAGCCCCGTGACCGCGTCGAGGATCTCCCCGTCCACGACGTGGGAGGCCTCCTGCGCGGCGCCCTGCGTGGTAACGGCCAGAACGAGGAGCGGAAGAATCCAGCGGGCTATCGACATGAAGAAACCATGGGCGTCCGGGTCCCCCGCCCGCAACCGCGTCCTGGGCGGACGGTGGTGGGGCCTAAAGCTCCCTCACCCGCAGGTTCCGCCAGCGGACCTTGATCCCTCCGCCGTCGTGGATCTGCAGCGCGATCGAGCCGGTCGCCTCACCGATCTTCCCGTCCGTGAGGTCGATCATTTCCACGTCGTTCAGCCACGTCGTGACGCGGTCGCCCACGACGCGAACGCGCATCGTGTTCCATTCGCCCATCCTGAGCGCGCTGTCTCTCTCCGGCTCGGGCTGGATGAGCCAGCCGCGACCGTAGGACTCGTAGATCCCGCCGGTGAAGAGCCCGGGCGGGGCCACCTCGGCCTGCCAGCCCGTGATCCGCACGCCCTCGATGCTCGAGCGGAAGAAGACGCCCGAGTTGCCGTCGGCATCCTGCTTGAACTCCAGCGTCAGCTCGAAGTCGGTGTACTGCTTCTCGGTGGACAGGTAGCCGTATTGGGCGTCCGGCCCGCTCTCGCAGACGAGCTCGCCGTCCTCCACGTACCAGAGCTCGGTGCCGTGGATCTGCCAGCCCTCGAGGTCGTGCCCGTCGAAGATCGATACACCGACGGACTCCTCGTCCAGGCGGCGGATCTTGATGTTGCGGTAGGTGACGCGCGTGCCGTGGTCCTGAATCCCGATCGGACCGGACTCCGCTGTGCCGTACTTGGGGAACTCGGCGAACTTGCTGCCGGCGACCTGCTCCGCCCACTCCGGCGATCCCAGCTCGTACTCCACGAGCTTGGCACCGTTGAGCCAGTGCTCCACGCGTCCGTCATCGACGACGATTCGGCCCTCGTTCCACTCACCGGCGCGTCGGAACACGTTCACGGCGGCACCCTCGATGGCGTAGTGCACGCCTGTCATGTGCTCCTCGGTCCATCCATCTGCTGCGTAGGCGGAGTCGTCCATCACCTGGTACTCGGGTGCGTTCCACCAGATGGGCTCGTCGTTCTCGATCACCCGAATGAAGATCCCGCTGTTGCCGACGGGAGTAACGTTGAACTCGAAGCGAAGGTCGAAGTCGGTGAACGTCTGGGTCGTGACGAGGTCCTCACCCCCGGTGTCGGCCTCGGGATCACCCGCGACGGAGATCAGCTGACCGTCCTCGACGCTCCACCCGTGCTCCGGGAAGGCATCTCCGCCATAGGCCCGCCAACCATTCGTCGTCTCTCCGTCGAAGAGCAGCTCCCACCCGGACTCCCGCTCGGCGTCGGTGAGCGTGTTGTGCTCGGGCGTGGGGACGGTCTCCGGCGCTTCCTCCGCCGGCTCTCCCCCGCACCCCGCGAGGGCCATGCAAAGGAGTGCGGTCGTCGTGGTTCTCATGTGAGCCTCATCGCCTCTGGATCCCACTTCACGATCCGGTCCTCGAAGTAGCTGTTGTTGCACGCGAGCGCCGGGGCGGATGCCCGCATCCCGAAGACCGCGTCCTCCGCGACCTGCGTGCCGTTCCGTACACCCTCGAAGAAGTTGTAGAAGTGGTCGAAGTGCGCGCCGGCATAGCCGTCCTCGACCATGTAGACCACCTCCGCCGGAGGAAGCATGCGCTTGCGCTCGTACTCGAAGCCCGCGGCCTCCGCTTCCTTGCCCGCCGTGAAGGCGTCCATCGGATCGGAGGCGACGTTTTTGCGCAGGTAGACCTCGGTCCACGTCACGTCCATGGCGCCCTCGCTCCCGACCAGGCGGAGGAAGGTGCTGCCCGACGTGCCGTCGACGAAGTTGCAGCGCAGCGAAAGGTTGAAGGGCGGGTGACTGGGCTGCTCGCCGTAGTCGAACATCCCGAGCAGCACGTCCGGCACCTCGCGCCCGTCCTCCCAATAACGAAGGCCTCCGGTCGCCATGACCTTGTTGGGCCCGGTCGACCCCACGATGAAGTGCAGGCTGCTGAACAGGTGCACGAAGAGGTCGCCCGACATCCCGGTGCCGTAGTCCCGGTAGTTCCGCCACCGGAAGATGCGCAGCGGATCGTAGGGCACCCGCGGCGCGTCGCCGAGGAACCGCTCCCAGTCGACGGTCTCTTCGGAGGCGCCCTCCGGGAGGACGTACTGCCACGCGCCGATCGGGGAGTTTCGGGCCCAGAATCCCTCGGCGTAGTTGAGCTCGCCGATCTCTCCGGCGAGATAGAGCTCGCGCGCCTTCTCGTTGCCCAGCGAGCTCATGCCCTGGCTGCCCACCTGGAAGGTCATGCCGGACTCCCGCTGGGCTGCGATGACGTCGGCGCCCTGCGAGATCCGGTGCACCATGGGCTTCTCGCAGTAGACCGCCTTGCCGCTCATCATCGCGTCGATCGAGATCTTCGCGTGCCAGTGGTCCGGGGTCGCGACGATCACGGCGTCCACGTCGTCGCGGGCGAGGACCTCCTCGTAGTGACGCGTGGTGAAGACGGCATCGCCGTGACGGTCCTCGGCCTCGCGCAGACGCCCGTCGAAGACGTCACAGGCGGCGACGAGCTCGACACCGGGCACCCGAAGCGCCGTGCTCACGTCGGCCATGCCCATCCCTCCGGCGCCGATCACTGCGAGCTGGATGCGATCGTTCGCCGCCACCTGCTGGCGGGAGGCGAGGATACGTCGCTCGGCGCGCTCGGACGCGGACAGGATCGTGGGCGTGCCGGCCGCGAGGACGGACCCTGCGGCGAACTTCCGGATGAACGATCTGCGGCTTTCGGGGGAGCCTTGAGAGGCCGCCATGCTCGTCACCTCCAGGTCGGTAAGGGTGAGTCGAAGTAATCAGACTACCCAGATCACCGGCCCCGGGACAGGGCGGTGCGGAGCCTCAGTCTCGGCGCTTCCCCACGCGGACCAGGAGCTCGAAACCGCGGTGCTTCATGTCGCCCAGGTCTCCCTCGTACGCGACCGACAGGTTTCGGACGGCGCGGGCCTCCAGCCGGGCGGACCAGCCTTCTCGGACGGAGACCCCGATCCCGGCTCCGGCGACTCCCGAGAACACCGGGGTGCCTTCCTCGGCGTAGATGAAGCCGAGTGACGGGTCGACTTCCGTGTCCAGGACCAGGTCGAGGGAAGGCCCGAGATAGCCGAAGAAGCCGACCGGTCCGACCGACGTGTGGAAGGTCGGAAAGACCCCGTACGTGAGATAGGTGACGCCCGTCTCCACCGACTCGGAGAGGGCACCGGCGCCCGGAGCGTCGGCGCCCAGGATCTCGGAGAGATCGGCGACCTCCCAAGCGCCTCCCCGGCGGGTGAGACCGGCCTCGACCAACACGCTGATCGCCGGCTTCGGTGTGCGCACGTCGACGAAGGCTCCGACCGTCCAGCCCCGGCGGTGATCCGTCTCGCGGTCCAGCGTCCAGGTCTGCTGGAAGGAGGCGCGTCCGAGGTGGCCGCCGACGTGATCGACGGTCTGCGCCTGAGCGTGGGCCACTGAAAATGCCACGACCGAGAGGCAGACGAGCGCCGGCCGTCGCAACGCTACTCGTCCACCAGCTCCGGGACCTCGAAGTCGAAACCCGGATACACCTGGTAGCCCAACTCGTTGGGGTCCACAAAGCACATGTTCAGACGGTACATCAGCTCGGGCGACGGCTTCGGGTAGATCGCGTCGATCGCCGCGGCCTCCATGTCGGCAGAGGCGACGACGTCGCGCGGGTGGTAGTTGGCGTCCTCGACCCGGTCGGTGCACTCCACGACCTGCATCATGCCCATGTCCTCGTGGAGGAGAATGTGGCAGTGATGCACCCACGTCCCCACGAAGTCGTCGAAGCGCGTCCGGAAGACCACGCGGCCGCCGTTACGGGGGATGGGGACCGTGTCCATCCACTGCGGCTGCGGCAGGATGTTGTGCAGGTCGCCGTTCTCGTCCGGGACGTCGATCCGCAGCACCCACATGGGATTGATGTGGATGTGGAAGGGGTGGTCGGCGCCCTTGGAGGTGATCCGGAACTCCGGGTCCTCCCAGAACCTGCGCTGCCCCTCCGCATTGGAAACCGGGTAGCTCTCGAAGTGACCCGCAAAGGACCCGGGCTGCGGGTACCGCTCGCGGTCCGTGTGGCTCCAGAGGGTCTGGGAGCTGTTGTAGAGCACCCACTCTTCGGCCGTGTTCACGAGCATGCGGGAGCGTTGCGGATCGCCCGGCATGAACTTGCGAGGCAGCTTCGGTTCGGGCGTGTGTGCCAGGTCGAGATCGGAGCTGATCGCCATCGTGCGGGTGAGGTTGGGCAGAAGGATCGGCACACCCTGGTGGATGCCCCACACGAGACCCTCCAGCTCGGGATGGTCGTGGGCGAACTCCTCGGGCACGATCACCCGGGGGAAGTCCGCTCCCCCCGTACCGGAGTAGCCGATCACGCGGGTGCGGGCGCTGCCCACGGGCACGCGGGCACGTCTGGCCTCGTCGGCCGGCACGCGAAGCTCCTCCTCCCTCACGGGTTGGAGCAGCGGCGGAACGGGGGGCAGCTGCTCCGCGAGGCTTTGGACGTCGAACCGTTCCCCCTCGACCGCGTCGCCTCGGACGAAAACGTATCCGAGCACCACGTCCACGAGTGGCCGACGGGGGTTTGCGCGCCGATTGGTGATGATGCGCTGTAGCTGCCGCGGCAGGTTGTCGGTGTGCAGGTGCGCCTCCTGCGCGAAGACCGTGAAGATCTTCCCGGCCGCATCGCGCGGCGCCTCGACGAAGAGGTCGGCACGGTTCGCATTGCCGAGGAAGACCTCGTTCGGCCGCACGAAGGCCTTGCGCAGTGAGTCACCGTTCCTGAAGCAGTCCTCGTACGCCTTGAGCATGGCGACGACGTCGTCCTCGCCCTCTTTCGGCTCGCGGGCGAACGGATTCACGGTCCCCGCGTTCTGCTGCGAGAGGTCCCGGATCGTGTGTCTGGCCCGGCCGTTCTCCTCGGTGACGAGCGTGATGCCGTCGAAGGAGAGCTGGTGCAGGTCGAGCTTCGCATCCTCGATCTCCTGCTGGGAGACGGGCTCGAGACGGCGTGAGCGCTCGTCTCCCTCACCCTCGGTCACGACCCTCCACATTTTGCCCTGTCGGTGGACGTACTGACCTTCCAGCACCATGAAACGGATGGTGCTGCTGCCGTCCACCCCGCCGTTGAGCACCCGCCAGCGCTCCACGGCGCCGGGGCGCATGAAGATGACCGGCGGAGCCTGGGCCCCGTTGACCGCGACCGGAGGCGGAAAGCGAAGATCCCGCCGTGCTCCGGCGTCCGGATCGGCCGAGCCGAGAAAGTTCTTCTGCACGAACATCAGGCGTTCGCGGTAGTCGTACGGCCCGGTCTTGACCGCCGGGTCGGGCCACGCCTCTCCGGTCATCGCGCGGTTCACCGCCTCGTCCACGTCGCCCTCGACGATCAGGAAGCCGGCCATCCCGCTCGCGACCTGGTCGTGTGTGGCACCGTGTGAGTGCGGGTGATACCAGTGTGTTCCCGGCGGATGCGCCATCGGCTCGCCGTCGCGCTCGAATGCGAGGCGGATCTCGTAGTCCAGCTCACCGACGTGCTCGTGGTCCCCGAGCTCGTGCAGGTCCGGATCGTCGGACTGCTTCCGTGCCTCCCAATCGGCCTTCGGGATGACTCGGAGCATCACGTTGTCGGAATGGGTGCCGTCCGGGTTCGTCTCGGGGTGAACGTGGAGGCCGTGCGTGTGCAGGTTGGTGGTGTGCGCCGCGTGCTGCCCGTTGATGTGGTGCTTGAAGCTCCAGCCGGGCCGGGTCTCCGGCTTCAGAACCTCGATCAGCTGGTCGGGAAAGAAGAACGCGTTGCACCTGCGTGGATTGTTCGGGTCACCGCCGCGGATCTCGTCCTCGGCGAGGCTGCAGATGTCCCGATTCCTCCCCGGCGCGACGTCCACCGGATCAGGGGCCGGACCCACCTGGGTGTCCTGCTCGTTGAGGCCGAGCGTGTTGCGAACCCGGATTCGCACGACGCCGTCGCTCTTCGCACGCACGGTGGGCGCGGGGCTCGTACCGTTGTAGCTGAAGAGCTCCGCCGTGGGATTGCCGGGCGACGTGGAGTGGCCGGGCGCCTGGTTGCGGATGACGTTCAGCTCCAGGTGGGCGTCGGGCCACTCGTGCGGGCGCCACGTCCAGGGCTCCTGCCAATTCTCGGAGAGGAAGGGCGTGTCGGGCCCGACCAGGTTGCCGACTTCGGGTGCCCGCTGCACTTCCTGTCGCGGAGGCTCCGCGGCCGGGGGCTCGGCTGGGGCGGTCGGCTCGGGGGTCGAGGGTGCTGCCTCGGGGGAGGCCGAAGTGGCGCAACCCGCGAGGGAGGCTGCCACACCGGTCGCGCTGAGCTTGATGAACTTGCGGCGCTCCAGATCGACCTGCGGGCCGTCGGGCGGGATTCGGCTCACGGTTGCTGCTCTCCGATCTCTCGTAACGTTGCTTGTTTCTGAAAAGAAGACCTGCGCGGCTACCGAAGCAAGGCGGTTCCCTCTCGAGGCGCACCCGGGGCTCTCATCGGACGACGGAGAACCCGATACGGATCTGGAAGGGCGGCTGGAAGCCGACCGGCACGCCGAAGCCCGGCCGCTCTCCTCTCTGGTTCGCCACCAGATTCTCGTAGGAGTCGAAAGGCGAGCCCCGCGCGCCGTTGAAGCGTCTCTGGTCCACGTTGACGACCGTCTGCGGATTTCCGAGATGGAGAAGGTCGAGGACGACTCGCCCGCCGATGGGCGTTACGGCGTAGCGAATTCGAAAGCTCAGGTCCCAAATGGCCGGAGTTCGTCCCTCGCTCCCACGGGGCGTAATGAAGAGCGGGGCATTGAAGCCTGAAGTCACACGGCCCAGCTCGCTCAAGGGGCTTCCCGATTGTGCGGTGAAGAAGGTCCCGACTTCGAGCTCAGGCGTGAAGGCATGGGCGAGGGCCGCCTTGAAGACGTGCGGTCGGTCGTTCGGGAGGGGCCCGAAGCTGTTGACCGACTGAGCAGGGAAATACATGAGCTGGTTGTTGTTCGGTCCGAAGCTCCCTCCCCGCAGCCCCCCCGCTTCGGCGACAAACAGTCCCGGGTAGTTTCCCCGGTTTCGTGAGGCCACGTAGGAAGCGAGAGCCGACCATCTTGTGCTCTCGGAGCGGAGGCTCAGATCGAGCGCCCAGTACTTCCGTTCCGAGCGTGGAAGGTGCTCTAGCTCGCCGCGGCCCGGGTTACCGCCGGCGAATTCCCGGTCCGGCCGGAACGCCGCTGTGATGCTCTCCTTCAGTGCGCGGTGGATACCCCGCGCGGCCAGGACGACGGAGCTGCCGATTTGCTGCTCGAAGCCGAGGACGAACTCGTCGTGGTGCTCCCCGCGAAGCCCGTCCGTGCCTCCCCGGATGTCCTCGGGGTCGCTGATTACCAGTGTGGAATCGACTTGGCCCGGGGCTTCGCGAGGATCGGAGCTCGAGAAGACCTGCCTCTGGTCGAATCCAGCCAGGCCGATGGTAGACCAGAAGAGGGCGAGCTGCTGGTAGTAGCGACCCACGTGGCCGAAGATCTTGCCGCCGCCCTCCTCGCCGGTGCGGATCACGAGTCCCAGACGGGGCTGCAGCTGGTCTGTGATCGACTGGCCCACGTTCCCGTTCTGATCGATCAGGAACTGGGCGTCCCAGCGGACTCCCGCGTTCAACCGGATACGGTCTGAGACCTGCCAGCCGTCTTGAATGAAGAGGTTCCAGATGCGGTTCGTGGCGTTGAAGTCCTGGACAAAGATCGACGACCGGTAGAGCGCCTCACCCAGACGCGCGATCTGTCCGGGCGCCTCCTCGTTACGCACGTCGAGGGAGTTCAATTGAAACTCGAGCCCCGCTTTGAGATCGTGGCGACCGGCCTGGAGGCCCGCGGTGAACTTGGCCATGGTGCGTGCACTCGAAATGTCCTGATCGGTTCCATTTCCGCCGGACAGTCGGATGGTCGGCAGGTCCGTGCGATCGATGAAACTCGGTTGCGTTCGACCGAGCTCGGTGGCGCCCTCGGCGTCCTCGCTTCTCATGTGGCGCCCGACGCTTCCTTCCAGGCGCAGCCGGTCACTGACCTGGGTCGCCCACCGAAGGGTGAAGTTGGTGCCGCCTTCCCGTGCGGATGTCAGGATCGGGTCGGCGTTGACGAGTGTGACGCCGGGGGCCGGGCTGACCCGGCGCTCGTCCGTGGGATCACCGAAAACCGACAGGGCGAGCTCCGTCCGTGCCGAGACCGTCCACCGGAGTTTTCCGGCGAACATGTGTTTCGTGACGGTCGCCTGCTCGACACCGAGCCCGGGTAGGCGGAAATCCTCGCGCCTGAAGCTCGGGTTGTAGGCCGTGAAGAAGGTCAGGCGCCGATCGACAAGGGGTCCCGAGGCGTGGAGGCCGAGGTCGAAGTCGCTAAACGACTTCCGCGCCACGACACCAGAGATGGGGTGCGCATCGGCCGACACCGCACTGCCCGTATAGTACCCGACGGCACCCCACTCGAACTCGGACGTACCCGAGCGCGTCACCACGTTCACCAGTCCGCCGAGCGCCTGCCCGTGCTCCGCCTGGTAGCCGGCCTGCTTGATCTCTATCGCGTCGATGAAGTTGTAGGGCAGGTCGGTGCCCGTTCGCCCGCGGTAGAGGTCGGTGACGTTGACGCCCTCGACGTAGTACATGTTTTCGAGTCCTGTGCTGCCGGCGATGTTGACCGGGTCTCCCAGGAAGCTCTCGTTGGCCTGAGACAGCAGCGTCACGATCGACTTGTAATCTCTTTCGGTCGGAAGTCGCTCGAAGCTTCTGCGCGGGAGCGCCGTGCCGACGTCGGTGCTGGTCGGATCGATCAGCGTCTGATTCGCCCGGACGACAAGAGGGTCCAGCTCGACCGCACTGATAACCAGCTCGATCCTCCCGAGTGAGCTGTTCCTGCCGAGCCGGACCTCGACATCCGTCAGGATGACCGTTCGGAAACCGAGGCGTTCGACACGCACCCTGTAGCGTCCGACGGGAAGCCCCGTGAGCCGAAAGACCCCGGAACGGACGCTGATGGCTGAGCGGGCGACGGGCAGCGCAGGACCCTCGACGAGAACCCTCACCCCGTCGAGTCCGTTTTGGCCGACATCGACGACGCGTCCCTCGAGCCGCCCGGTTGTCTCCTGTGCATGGGTCGGGCTGGACAGCCCGACCCATGCGGCCAACAGCAGCGCAGCCCCTCTGACGGTCGAAGCGAACATGTGGGGCCTCGGGAAGACGGTGGCTGCAGGGTCGGTCAGACGTGGTCTGGTTGCGCACGGGCGGACGTAATGTCGTCGGACGATCGGATAGATCAACTCTTCCGCTCCGGGCCCCGTCCATCTTCGCTTGCCAACGGACCGTGACTGGCCTCTCTTCACATCCCAAGGACTCTCTGAGCCGTCCACGGCTCGGCTCATAGAAGCGCGGTTTCCTACTTTTTCACCTCCGATGGAGAGTTCCCATGAAGGCTTCACGCTTTGCCGCCCTCGCCCTCTTCCTCCTGCTGGCCCCCGGGCTCCAGGCCCAGGAGGACCAGCCCACCGGGATGACGGTCTCGCAGTGGCAGTGCCCGCAGACGGAGATCGGGACCATCGTGGCACAGTACGACTCCATCACCCGCCCGATCGAGGACGAGCTGGTGGCCGAGGGGATGCTGGTCGGTGCCGGGATGTTCCTGCACCAGTGGGGCGACGAGTGGAACGTCAACTGGTATCGCCTCGGGCAGGACCTGGACGCGATCATGGCGGCCATGGCCGAGGTCGCTTCACGCGTGCAGGCTCGGCACGACAACCCTCCGAACCTCTTCGCGTCGTGCACCGCGCACAAAGACAACATCTACTTCTGGGGCCCGCGCACGGCACCGATGCCGAGTGGTGGAGGTCAGTAGACCCCGCAGAATCCGTTCCCCGGCTGTGGCCCCCCGTGCTCATCGGGGGGCGCTCCCGGGCCGGTCGGGTGCGGTGACGGGCCGTCGGACGGGCCCTATACTTCCGAACGACTCTCGCCTTGGAGGAGAATACGCATGCGAAGAACTGTGATGGGGATCGCCCTCGCCGCGGGCCTCGGTTTGGGAGCAGGGCCGACTCAGGCTCAGGATTCCCAGAATGTGAACGTGCTGCCCGTGGGGGCCGACGCGCCCGACATCACCCTGCAGGGCGCCACACGATACGGGGTCCTCGCCGAAGACGTCCGACTGAGCGAGTACCGCGGGCAGGTGGTCGTGCTCGCGTTCTTCTTCCGCGCCCGAACGCGTGGGTGAACGATTCAAATGGAAGCGTACCGTGATCAGTACGCCAGCGTATTTCGGGGTGGACGGGGCGTCACGCTCATCGGCGTGAGCAACGACTCGGCCGAGGAGCTCGCCTCCTGGGCCAGGGACGCGGATTTCCCCTTCCTGTTCGGTCACGACGACGACGGAGCGGCCGTCAGGGCGTTCGGGGGTGAGGTTCGTGACAACGGCATGACGCTCGAGCGAGCCGTGGTGGTCGTGGGTCCGGACGGCAAGATCGCCAAGTGGATGACGCCGTTCAGTCAGCTCGATCCGGCCGCCTACGACGAGCTCCGTGAGGCGATCGCGGCCGTGGCGCCGCCGCTGGAGGATGAGGGCGGTGCGGACGAGGCCGCTTCGCTCGAGATGCTTCTCGACGCGGATGTCGCGGGGGATTGCGACTGAGTCGAGCGCCCGCCAACGAAACGGAGGCCCGGCGGAGTTACTCCGCCGGGCCTCCGTGTAATCAGCCGAGGAGTCCGCTTCAGTCCGTGTCGTCGAGCACGCTCCGGACGGCTGCGACGATATCCTGGTCGTGACCGATCCCGGAGTACGCGACCCTTCCCTCCGCGTCGAGGATGGCCACGTAGGAGGTGGCCGGCGCGAGAAAGGCCCGAACGGCCGCGCCCCCCTCGTCCCACAGCGTCGGCCAGGCTACCGAGTGATCGGCACGGTGCCGCTTGATGCGGCGTTTGGTCTGCGCGACGGCCACGGCGACGGCCACGATCTCGATGCGGTCGCCGTACGCCTGGTGAGCCGCTTCCATCTGGGGCTCCAGCGCTTCGCAGTTCTCGCACCAGGTCGCCCAAAACTCGATGAGCACCGGCTTTCCCCGGGCGAAGCTCGCCAGAGACACCGGATTACCGTCCAGGTCCTCGATCTGCACGAGCTCCGGGGTCTCTCCGATCGCGATCCCCACCTCCCCCCGCTCCTGTGCCAGGAGAGTGCGGGGCGAAGGAAGCAGTGCCAGCGTCAGCAAGAGCACACCCGGAAGTATCTTCTGAGCCCTCATCACATCCCCAATCCGGCTTGAACGAAGTAGTACTCGGCCATGCCGAGCATGATGACGGCGGCCGCCCGCTTCGCCCAGGTCATCCACGCGCCCGCCCTGGGCAGCTTGGACGCCAGTCCGGACGACAGCCCGACCGCGACCAGCAAGCTCGTCATTCCGAGCGAGAACACGAACAGGTAGAGAAAACCCATGATCCCGCTCTGTGTCGCCGCCACCCACGTGAGCACCACCGCGAAGGCAGGCGCGCCGCAGGGCGCAGCGACGATCCCGGACGTCGCTCCGAGCAGGAATACGGCCGGGTAGGTTCCGCCACCGAGACCGCCTGCCCACGCCGTCATCTTCTCCGGCAGGCGGATCGGAAAGACGTCCAGCATTCCAAGCCCGAAGAGGACGAGCAGGTTCCCGATCGCGAGCCGGGCCCACGGACTCGCGCTCACGGTGCCGAAGAGTGTCCCGCTGAGGCCGGCGACGAGGCCGAGGACCGCGTAGAACATCGCGAGCCCGACGACGTACGTCAGCGTCAGGCCGACGACCCTTCCACGGGGCGCACCACCTTCCGTGGTCCCCACAATCACCGACGCCGTGATCGGGATCATCGGGTAGATGCAGGGCGTGAGGCTGGTCAGCACGCCCGCTCCGAAGAGCGTGACTAGCGAGAGCACCGGGCTGGCGCTCAGGGACTCTGCGAGTCCGTTCGCGGCTTGGATGGCGAAGATCATGCCCCCCCGAATACCTGAGAGCGGCCTCCGAGATCCCGGTCCCGCCAGAGGATCGCCGCCGACACGAGGAAGCCCAGGGGCATTACGATCCAGACCGTCCAGGTCATGAGCGGCACCTCATGAAAGCGCACGGCAATCCCCCAGAGGGCCCAGGCCACGACCAGGGGAAAGACCCAGTTGCCCCGGTGCAGCACCATGGCGACGGCCAGAGCCATGGCGACGGTCATCATCACCGCGGACCAGACTTCTCCCGGGATCCCGAGGCCCCCCCAGCCTACGACCGTCATGTACTGGAACGTGTTCGAGATCAATGCCACGGAGATCCACGCCAGGTAGAGCCAGAAGGGATAGATCACGAGGAGCCGGTCCGCGGCCCGCAGCGCTCCCCGGTCGGCTCCGGCACGTTCCGTGATGGCGATCAGGGAGACGAGCAACAGGACCATGATCACGAGGGCCGTCCCGAACAGGCTGAACGAGAACGCCACGATCCACCCGATGTTCAGTGCGCCGTTGATCGGCCACCACCAACCGATCGCGGTGACCGCCGGGTTGCTTCGCTCACCGGGCAGCAGCTGGAACACGGTGAAGGCCGTCAGCCCAAGATAGATCAGGCTCCAGATCCCGAAGACGTAGTTCGCCGGCAGGAAGAACGAGGAGTAGCGGTTCGCGATCAGTCCGATCGACTCGCCGCTCAAAGCACCCGACCCGGCCAGACCGTTGAGCCAGAGTACGAGCCCGAGCGTGAGCGCGTTGACGAGCTGCCGTGCCAGTGGGGGCATTTGGACTCCAAGTGTCGGTGCTTGCGCCCCGGCCTGCCGGGCGCCAAAACTTTAACAAAGCCTAGACATTAAGAAATTAGTCACCTATAATGTTGAACAACAACTGTACAGCCGGTTCAAGCGACAGGTGAAGATGAACGTTCTCGTCACGGGTGCGACAGGATACGTCGGGGGTCGCGTCATCGACAGGCTTCTTGCGGAAGGTCACCAGGTCCGGGCCTTCGTACGCGACCTCGAGGCGGCGGGTGCTCGCCCCTGGGCACCGGCGGTGGAGCTCGTCGAGGGTGACCTGACGCGACCGGAAACGCTCGGTGCGGCGCTCGAAGGTATCGATGCCGCCTACTATCTGGTCCACTCGATGTATGCTGGGGAGGACTACGCTCAGCGGGACCGGATTGCCGCGCAGAATTTCGTGGAGGCCGGGGTCGGCTTGAAGCAGGTCGTCTATCTGGGTGGCATCCTGCCGGAGACGGACCCTCGCGTCGAGCGGTCCCGGCACCTCGAAAGCCGTTCCGAAGTCGGCCGCATTCTGGGCGAGGGGCTTCCGACCACCGAGTTCCGGGCGGGGCCGGTCATCGGGAACGGCTCGGCCTCGTTCGAGATGGTCCGCTATCTGACGGAACGGCTCCCGGCGATGATCGCACCTCGGTGGATTCTCAACGACGTCCGGCCCATCGGGATCGACGACATTCTCGACTACCTGATCGCCGCCCTCGGGCGGGAGGATGCTCTCGGGGTCTTCGACGTCGGAGCCGATCCGCTCACCTTCGGGGAGATGATGCAGGAGTACGCCCGTGTGCGAGGCCTGCCCCGTCTGATCCTTCCGGTTCCCGTGCTTGCCCCGCGTCTGGCGGCGCTCTGGGTCGGGCTCGTCACGCCCATCCCCAACTCGCTTGCCGTCCCCTTGGTCAAGGGTGTGGTGCAGCCCGTGGTCGGCGACACCTCACGAGCGGAGGCGTGCTTCCCGGAGGTCCGGCCGATCTCCTACCGCGATGCTGTCCAGCGCGCGGTCCACAGGACCGAAACGGGGAACGTCGCGACACGGTGGAGCCTCTCGGGAGGGGATTCCCGGGGCGTGCGTCTCGAGGACCGGGAAGGGATGGTCCGAGAGGTTCGGACCCGGCTCGTCGACGCCCCTCCCGAAGCCGTCTACCGCGCTTTCGCGAGTCTGGGCGGCGAGCGCGGCTGGCGGGTGTGGAGCTGGCTCTGGGAGGTGCGCGGTGTTCTCGATCAACTCGTCGGGGGACCGGGTCTCCGCAGGGGCCGGCGCGATCCCGTGGATCTGTACCCCGGTGAGGCGCTCGACTTCTGGCGCGTGGAAGAGGTACGGCCGGGCCGAAAGCTCCGTCTGCGTGCCGAGATGAAGGTACCCGGGAAAGCCTGGCTGCAGTTCGAGGCCGTTCCCGAGGAGGGCAAGACGCGGTTGATCCAGACCGCGTTCTTCGTGCCCGTCGGGTTCCTCGGGTGGCTCTACTGGTACGGGATCTACCCCCTGCACTCGGTGATCTTCAGCGACATGGTCGACGCCATCGCCACGGACGCGGTGGGCGCCGCGAAGAACGCGGAGCGCTTTCGGTCTCCGCTGCCTTCCGAGAGCTGACCACCGCGAGGGCACGGGTTTGCTGAAGAAGGCCACCGGCCGTCGCGCGGCACGTGAGAGGCAGGCTCGGTCGACTCGAGAGAAGCTCGTCGATGAACGCTTGGCGGTCGTTCTTCCCATTTGCACCGATCATCGGGGGATCGGCTGTGCTGGTCGGGGCGCATCGCGGGGCCCTGGATGGCGCTGGCCGTAGGGCGGATGGCCGGCGGAGCGTGCGGGATCCCCGTCATGGCGTCGGGGCCGATCGTCGTCTTCGCGGCATTCGGTCGTGCGGAGACCCCGAAGGCTGGTGCGGCCCGAGGGGGCGAAGGCTTGCGGCCATCTTCTGCCGATCCCTACCTACAGGATGGCCCGATGGGCTGCCCGCCGATTCTCGAGGGAGGTGTGAGAAGATGAGGAAGCTGAACGCGGCGTTGCGTGTGCTGACCGCCCTGACGTTCATGGCGCCCCTGGTGGGGTGTGCGGACTCCACTCCGGAGACGGAAGATCCGCCCAGCGAACCGCAGGAGTCTTCGGTACCCGTGATCGTCACCGCCGAGTGGCTGAACGAGCGTCTGGACGACCCCGAGCTCGTCGTCCTGCAGGTCGCCCGGGACGCGGCCGCTTTCGAGGCGGGCCACATTCCCGGCGCACGCTTCGTCGCGTGGCGCGAGATGACGCTCGACAACGACGTCGGCACGGAGATGCCCCCCGCGGCCGACCTGGATCGGCTCTTCGAGTCGGTCGGCGTCTCGGACGATACGCACGTCGTCTTCTACGGAAGCGGCAACCCGATCTGGGCGGCCCGAGGCTTCGTCACGATGGACCACCTGGGGCACGATCGCGTGTCGGTGCTGGACGGAGGTTGGGAGACCTGGGAAGCGGCCGGCTACGCGACCGAAACCGGACCCGGCACACCCGCCACCGGCTCTTTCAATCCCGTCGTGGACGAGGGAGTGGTCGTCTCGGCCGACTGGATCATGGAGAACCTCGGGCGTGAGGACCTGGCGCTCGTCGACGCCCGCCCGGTCGACGAGTACACGGGCGAGCGAGGGCAGCTCGACGACCGTGCCATGAAGCCCGGTCACATCCCGGGAGCGCACAACGTCTTCTACCAGGAGCTCGTCGAGACGGACGGGACGGGGCAGTACCTCCCGCTCTCCGCGCTCGCCGCCCGATACGAGGCGGCCGGAGTCGACGTCGGAGACACGGTCGTGTCCTACTGCATGATCGGAATGCGGGCCAGCGTGACTTATCTCGTCTCGCGCCATCTCGGCTACGAGACCGTCTTCTACGACGGAAGCTGGCACGACTGGAGCATGCGGGACTTGCCGGCCGTGCCCGGCTCGGAGCCGGGCGCACCTTGAGGCCGAGGACTCCGGGCGGGGATAAGGCATAGGGGGGGAGGCGCGGGGGCGTCTTCCCCCGCATCTTGTCCGGACCCACGATCCGGAGGAGATCTCATGACGTCGCGCCCGAATGACCTCGACCGCCGGTCCTTCCTGCGGCACTCTGCCCTGGGAGTCGTAGCCCTCTCACTGCCGGCCTCCATGCGGGGCGATCCGTATGCGCCGACCCTGCGGCAGGCGGCGGCGGTGCGCGGCCCGGTCCGGATCCGGGGCATCGTGCGTGGGGCGGGCCGTGGGCTCGGAGGCGTGGCGGTCACGGACGGGCTCAGCGTCGTGGACACGGACGGAGACGGTCGCTTCGAGCTGGTTTCCCTGTCCGATCGTGACTTCGTGTCGGTGAGCCTTCCCGCCGGTTACGACATCCCCCTGAACCCGACGGGAACCGCGCGCTTCTACGAGCCGATCTCGCCGAATGCCGACGGCGAGATGGAGGTGACCTTCGATCTGCAGCGCTCGGATCGAGACGAGACGGAGCACACGCTGCTGCTGCTCCCCGACATCCAGACGCAGCTGCCCTGGGAGATGGCGCGTTTCCACGCCGAATCGGTTCCCGACATGGTCCGGACGATCCAGGCCCAAGGCGATCGTCCGGTCTTCGGTATGTCGTGCGGGGACATCATGTACGACCGTCTCGAGCTGTACCCGGAGTACGAGCGCGGTGTGCAGCGGATGGGCGTCCCGTTCTTCCAGGTGATCGGGAATCACGACCTGGATCAGGAGAACCGCACGGACGAAGCCTCGACGAGGACCTTCTCCCGTCACTTCGGCCCCCGCTACTACTCGTTCGATCGGGGTGCCGTGCACTACGTCGTCCTGGACGACGTCTTCTGGCACGGACAGGGCTACATGGGCTACCTCGACGCAGACCAGCTGGCCTGGCTCGAGGCCGATCTCCAGCGTGTAGAGCCCGGCACGCCGGTGATCGTGTCGGCGCACATCCCGGTCGTCTCGACGCTGCCCATGCGGGCGGGCGCGGCGTCGCCCCAACTCGGCACCTCCATCGCCAACCGCGACGCGCTCTATCGGCTTCTCGAGCCTTTCGAGGCCCACGTGCTCACAGGTCACACGCACGAGAACGAGCATCGGTGGAGCCACGGCGTCCATGAGCACGTCAGCGGGACGGTCTGCGGGGCATGGTGGAGCGGAGACATCACCCGCGACGGCACGCCCAACGGCTACTCGGTCTACGAAGTGCGCGGGGAGGAGGTCTCCTGGCGCTACAAGTCGACGGGATGGAGCGACGACTACCAGATTCGTGCGTATCCGGCGGGTGTGGACGAACGTGCCCCCGACGAGTTCGTCGCGAACGTCTGGGACTGGGATCCGGGCTGGCGCGTCACCTGGTACGAGGGAGCGGACCGGCGCGGTTTGATGGCTCGTCGCACGGGACGGGACCCGCTCAGTGTCGAGCGGCACCTGGGCCCGGATCTACCCGCCCACCGTTCCTGGGTGGACCCCTCTCCGACCGATCACCTCTTCTACGCGCCCGGTGCGGGATCCGATGCGGAGATCACGATCGAGGCGGAGGATCGTTTCGGCCGAACCTACAGCGCGGCCGTGCCGCGCAGGGGTTCGCTTTCGGGATAGGTCGGCAGCGGCGGAGACGTCAGATGCCGGTGCTCTCGTCGTGGAGGAGGATCCACTTGCGGAAGGCGGCGACCTCGTCGTCGTCCGTCAGGACGATTCGTCGACCGGTCGCGATCGTGTCGTCGCCGGCCTTCGTCAACATGGGCGCCGTCAGATAGACGGCCATCTTGCCGCCGTGGTCTCGGATGTCGGTGACCAGCGCCATGTTGATCCAGCGCTTGCCGACCTTCACGAAATAGAAGGGATCGTTTGAACGGCCCACATTGGCTCCTCTCGAGTGCGGACCCGAGACGGGTCATCGCCGGGTCGACTTCTTCTTGCTCAGCGTCTCGTCGAACACGACGATCTCGAAGTCGTCCTCGTAGCCGACGTCGTCGGGCGACGGAAGGTAGCCGGAGAGGTCCAACTCCGCAGCGGCGAGCTCTCGGTCGAATGCGGCCAGGTCCCGCTCGCTCTCCTCCACGGCATCGTCTGCGGACGAGAAGACGATGTCTCCGATCTCGCGCTCCTCGAGCTTCAGCCGGCGGCGCACCAGCTCGCTGGCGACGAAGGCGTTGCGGACCTCGGAGAAGCGGAAGCGCTGGGTCCCGTCGTCATCGACCTCCACGTCGGCGTCGAACTCCGCCGCGATCTCGTGGAGCACCGACTCGACCAGACTCGGTGCGGGTGGGGCGTCCTTCAGGCGTGCCTGAACGTGCTTCACGGCCTTCGCGGTAGAGACCCACTCGACGGTACCGAGGCTCTCCTTGTGGACGAGACCCAGGAGCAGGCGTCGGACGTTCCTCCGCACGCGGCGCCGGTTCTCGGTCTTGATGCCGAGCGACCGCAGCAGCGGCACACCGAAGAACATCGTGCTGAATACGACCGGGATCACGACGAGCGCGATGAACGCGGCGGGTCCGCCGATGCCGAGTCGCGGAAAGATGAAGAAGGGGGCCGTCACACCGGCGAGCAGGTTGAAACCGTTCATGCCGGCGATGATCGCGTTGGAGCCGCTGTCGTTGCCGGTGAGCTCCTTCGGGTATTCCAGCCTCATCCAGGCGGGATTCGGCTCACGCACCTTCACCTTGCCGTGCGCGCTCGTCATCAGCTCGGGGAAAGCGTAGACGAGCTCGCCCTCGGGTGTCACGGCCGGCTCTCCCGAGTAGGAACCCATCAGCCGACCCATCTCTTCCTCGGCCTCGGGGAGAGGAAGGGCGGTGTGCTCCACGAGCTCGCCGGCCGCCAGCACGCCCCGGCGGGCTCGGATGAGCCTGAGCAGGCTTCGATCCTTCTGCTGCAGCGTGGGTGTGGGCTCGTCCGGTCCGAAGACGAAGGCGAAGACCTTCTTGTAGAAGGGCACCCGGCTCTCCTTCTCCAGCGTCCGCTCCCAGCGCCGGCCGTAGTAGGGCCGCCCCAGCTGCCAGCGGGGCCCGCCCATCAGCCAATACCAGAAGAAGAAGTTGCCGAATCCGTGATGGTGTCCATGGCCCCGGCGACCCAGTCCGCCGAGCCCGCCTCCCCGGTCGTTTCCCTTGTTGGAGGCGAAGATCGCGGCGATCACGAGGACGACGAAGACGACGAAGTAGACCACCAGCATGACGCTGATCCACGCCTTGAAGCCTTTCTGGAAGAGGGCCCAGACGGCCTTTTTCGCCCGCGCGAGGAGCGGCTCGGTGCCGCGCTCGATGAAGCGGGGGTGGAAGCTGTAGAGCAGCTCGCCCGAGTCGGAGACCTCGAGGTGCCCCTGGCGCGACTCGAGAAGCGACTTGAGGCCGCTTTCCACCTCGTCTCTCGGGAGGCCCGTAGCAGCCACGACGTCGCCCACCGTTCCACGCCCCTTCATGCGACGGAGGGCGGAGAGGATATCGGATCCCTGCTCGGCTAATGCGACGGTGCTCAAGGCGGTCGAGACCTTTCGACGTGAACTGACGTGGACATACGGTACTACGGGAGCGGGCTCAAGATCCTTTTCGGCCGCTACACGCGAAGTGGCCCCGGCAGGATCGACGCCCGTCTGGGAGCGCAATTCCCGCCGAGGTCGGATTCCCTAACACTCTCGCATCGTCGGGTGTCCGAAAAGAGCGGGTGGACCGCTTGCGGTCGCCCCACAGCCTACCCGTTGTCGTGACCCCCTCCATAGGAGGAAATACTGATGATTCGAGCCAGCGTGCGCCTTGCCCTCGCCCTTGTCGTGACGACGGCGACGATCGCGCCCCTGAGCGCCCAGTCGATGCAGGACATTCCCGAGGAGCTGATGGAGGAGATGCGCTGGCGCTCCATCGGCCCGGCCAACATGGGCGGCCGCGTCTCCGACGTCGAGGGAATCGCGAGTCCGTCGAAGACCTTCTACGTGGCGACGGCGGCCGGGGGTGTGTGGAGGACCACCAACAACGGCATCACCTTCAAGTCGCTCTTCAACGACGAGCGGGTGGTCGCGATGGGTGATTTGGCGATCGACCCGAACAATCACGACGTGATCTGGGTGGGGACCGGGGAGGAAGACTCCCGCAACTCGATCTCGGCCGGCGGCGGTGTCTACAAGTCGACCGACGCGGGTGAGACCTGGGAGCTCATGGGCCTGGAGGACACGCAGGCGATCGGCCGGATCATCGTTCACCCGATCGACAGTGACATCGTGTACGTGGCCGCACTCGGCCACATCTGGGGCTCGAACGACGAGCGGGGCCTCTACCGGACGACCGACGGCGGGGAGAGCTGGGAGCGGGTCAAGCGCATCAGCGACAAGGCCGGGTTCGTCGACCTCGTCATGCATCCGCAAAACCCCGACATCCTGTTCGCGGCGGCGTGGGAGCGTGTCCGGGGTCCGTACTTCCTGCAGAGCGGCGGACCGGGCAGCGGCCTGTGGAAGACGACGGACGGCGGGGACAGCTGGGAGGAGATCGAGGGCAACGGATTCCCGACGGCGATGAAGGGCCGTATCGGCCTCGCCATCGCCCAATCCGACCCCGACATCATGTACGCCATGGTGGAAGCGGAGAGGGAGGAGGACGGCTCCGGCGGGAACGGGCTCTACCGCTCGAAGGACGGCGGCACGACGTGGGAGAAGAAGAACGACGTGAACACGCGCCCGTTCTACTACTCGCAGGTTCGTGTCGATCCGGAAGATCCGGACCGCGTGTATTTCTCGTCGACGCCGGTCCAGGTCTCGATCGACGGTGGCGAGACCTACGGGACGACCACCAACGAGGTGCACGTCGATCACCACGCCATGTGGATCGATCCGACCGACGGAGAGCGGATCATCGTCGGCAACGACGGGGGCGTCGCGATCAGCTGGGACCGGGGCGGGAACTGGCGCTACCTGAACCAGATGGCGCTCGGTCAGTTCTACCACGTGTCCTACAACATGGACTACCCCTACCGCGTCTGCGGCGGCTTGCAGGACAACGGGACCTGGTGCGGGCCGAGCCGGGTGACCGGCGACATCAGCAACTACCACTGGGCCACGATCAACGGCGGGGACGGCTTCGTGACGGCTCAGGATCCCGAGGATCCGGACATCGTCTTCGCCGAATCCCAGGGTGGCAGCATGGCGCGCATCAACGTGCGCACGGGAGCCCGCAACTCCCTGCAGGCGCCGAACGCGGACGAGGAGATCGCCCGGCTGAAGGACTCGATCGCGGTCCACACCAGCGAGGATGGTGAGCCGCTTGCGGATGCCGGCGACCGGGTCGAGGCCTGGGAAGCGGAAGTGGCGGCCCTCCGGGACATCTACGACCTCCGGTTCAACTGGAACACGCCGTTCTTCATCAGCCCCCACGACCGTCACACCTTCTACGCCGCCGCGAACCGGGTCCTGCGCTCCACCGATCGCGGAGACAACCTGCAGATCATCTCGCCCGACCTGACCTACGCCGATCCCGAGAAGATCGAGATCAGCGCGTCCGGGACGGGAACGACCGGCGGGATCACGGTGGACGCCACCGGCGCGGAGACCTACGCGACGATCGTCTCGCTCGCCGAGTCCACGCTGATGAAGGGCCTGATCTACGCCGGTACGGACGACGGGCGTGTCTGGGTCACGCGCAACGGCGGGGACGACTGGTTCGAGCTCACCGGTCGCTTCCCCGGGGTGCCGGACGGCACCTACGTGAGCCGGATCGAGCCCTCGCACCACGAGGTCGACCGGGTCTACGTGACGTTCGACAACCACCGGACGAACGACTTCACGCCGTACGTCTACGTGAGCGACAACGGGGGGGACGACTTCCGCTCGATCTCGAGCGATCTCCCGACCGGTGGTGTGGACTTCGCGCACGTCGTCCGCGAGGACCCGCACAACGAGAACCTGCTCTTCGTGGGGACGGACGTGGGGGCCTACGTCTCGACGGACCGTGGCGGCCACTGGCAGGAGTTCATGAACGACCTGCCGACGGTGCCGGTGCACGACCTCCAGATTCACCCGCGCGACCGCGAGATCATCGCGGGGACGCACGGTCGTTCGATCTGGATCGCGAACATTCAGCCCCTCGAGGAGCTGACGGCGGACCGTATGGCCGATGCGGCCGTGCTGATGGCGCCGACACACACCTTCCAGTGGGGCATGGAGGCCCGGGGCGGGGAGTCGATGGCGCAGAACAACTTCGAGCGCCCCACGCCGGGAATGAGTGCAACCATCTCGTACTACCTGAACGAGGCGCAGGAAGAGATCGAGCTCACGGAGGCGGAGGAGGTCGAGCCTACCGAGGCGGAAGAGATCGAGCCCACGGAGGCAGAGGGTGAGACGCCTCCGGCCGAGGGACGGAGGGCGAGGGGCGAAGGCCCCGGTGCGCGTCCGGGTGGTCCCGGCGGTCCCGGTGGCCCGGGGGGCCCGGGCGGCTTCGGCCGGAACCGCGGTCCTCAGGTGACGATCGCGATCAAGGACTCGAACGGTCGGGTCCTGCGCACGATGCAGGGGCCCGGAACCGAGGGCTTCCACACCGTGAGCTGGAACTTCCGTGGGGGCCCCGCCGGCGGAGCACAGCCGACCGCGAAGCGGCCTTCGGAGGTGCGCGACAGCATCAACCTCGCCGAGCGCGCCGAGTTCGTTCAGGACTCGCTGATCGCCGCAGGCCGTGACGAAGCCGAGGTTCGGCGGATGGTCGGCGGGATCGTCTCGGGTGACCGCCAGTCCATGGGCTTCGGGCGCGGCTTCGGCGGCTTCGGGGGCGGGCAGGATCGCGATCCGGAGTCCTTCGAGGAGCGGCCGGGCGAGAGCTTCGGCGGGCGTGGTGGAGGTTTCCGGTTCAGCCGGATGCGTGAGTACGCCACGCTCCTCTTCCCCGGCCAGACCGGCGGCGTGGGTCGGGCCTTCCGACGGTTCGGAGGCGGAGGCCAGGGAGACATGCTCGAGCCGGGCAGTTACACGGTCACGCTCACGCTGAACGGAACCGAGCATTCGCGGACATTCCGCGTCGAGCGCATGGACTCCTACAGTCCGGGTGGCGGCTTCGGCTTCGAGGTGAACAGCCGGGAGGCGTTCGAGGAGTGGCTGCGGTCCGGCAACTGATCGTCGCGACCTCGTGACCGAGCGCCCCTTCCGGTTTCGACCGGAGGGGGCGCCCTTTCTTTCGACGCATCGACCACGCACTCTTCCCGCATGAATCCCATCGCGTCGAAGTCGCTCGTCCGATTGTCCGTCGTCTTTCTCCTGACGTCGCTGCCGATGTCGGGACTCGCATCACCCTCGGCCGGTCAGGAAGCACCCGTAAGGAAGGTTCTCGTGATCGGGATCGACGGCGTGCGGCCCGACGTGCTGGCCGAAGTCGATACCCCGAACATCGACCGGTTGGCAGCCGAAGGCGTGCTCAGCAACAACGCGCGCACGGGCCTTCCCAGCGTCAGTGGTCCGGGATGGTCGAGCTTCCTCATCGGGGTTTGGCCCGACAAGCATGGTGTGACGAACAACGAATTCGAGGGGAAGCGCTACGACGAATACCCGGACTTCCTCACCCGAATCGAGCAGGTGCGACCGGAGCTCGGGACCTTCGCCGTGGCGGACTGGCTACCGCTCGTGACCGAGGACCACAACGGCCCCGTGATCTCGGACGGGATCGACGTGAAGCACGTACTCGACGGGTACGAGCTCGGGTGGCTCGAGGCGGACGCCGAGAGCGCGCGGATCGCGGCCGAGCATCTTCGCAGCGCCGATCCGGATGCGCTCTTCGTCTATCTCGGCAATCCGGACGAGACCAGCCACCAGAACGGCTCGATCGGGCCGGAGTACCGAGCTGCGCTGGCGGCCGCAGACGGACAAGTCGGTGAGCTCGTCGACGCGATGCGCTCGCGCGCCAGCTTCGAGCGGGAAGATTGGCTCGTCCTGATCAGCACCGATCACGGCCGGCGAGCGGATGGCGGCCACGGGGGCAACACGCCCGCCGAGCGAACGATCTTCTTCCTGGCCAGCGGTCCCTCGGTCGACCGCAGCCCGCTGATGACGGGTCCCGGCATCGTGGACGTAGCCGTCACCGCGATGGTCCACCTGGGTATTCCGTTGGATCCGGCTTGGGGACTGGACGGCCGAGCCGTCGCGCTCAGGCCGTAGTCTTTGGACGCTCGGCCTTCTCCGACGCCTCGTCGTCGTCTCCGGCCGTCAGGCCCTTCCGCTCCATCACGCCCCAGTCCTGACTTCCCCGGAAGAAATTCCAGAGCCCGTTGAGACGCCAGACGACGGTCAGCTGACGGTACCCGAAGTTCTCGAAGACCGCGAAGAAGGTGAGCTTCAACCGGTCCTTGAGCGTGTCGTAGCGGTGATAACCGACTTCCTCGAGTACGAGCGAGAACACCGACAGCAGCATTCCGTACCCGTAGGCGACGAGGAAGAACAGGATCGCCGCGGAGTTGTTGATCGCGCCGAGCGGGATGCCGATCGCCAAGACGAGCAATCCGATGAACTCGGCGATCGGCGCGAAGAGCTCCACGATGACGTAGTACGGCAGCACCACCATCCCCATCGCGCCGTACTTCGGATTGAGGAATACCTTCCGGTGTCGTATCGCGACATCGGTGAGACCGCGATGCCAGCGGTCGCGCTGACGCCCGAGCACGCGCAGCGTCTCCGGGACCTCGGTCCAGGCCACCGGATCGGGTATGAAGATGACCTTGTGGGGCGTGTCGGTATCGTAGGCGTGTCGGCGCAGCCTCAGGACCAGCTCGAGATCTTCACCCACGGTCTCCTCGAGATATCCCTCGGCGTCGAGGACCACGCTGCGCCTGAAGAGTCCGAATGCACCGGATATCAGGATGTTGCCGCCCAGCCGGTTCCATCCGAGACGCCCGAACAGGAAAGCCCGGAGATACTCGACGACCTGGAATCCCGGGAGCCACTTCCCGGGAACCCTCGCGACCTTCACGAGGCCGTCCTCGACTTCGCTGGCGTTCGCGACGCGGACGGTTCCCCCGGCCGCGATGACGTCGGTCGATTCGATGAAGGGTCGCACCATCCGCAGGAGCGCGTCGGGCTCGATCAGCGTGTCTGCGTCGATCGCACAGACCAGCTCCCCCGTGGCGACGTTCAGGCCCGCATTCAGCGCGTCGGCTTTCCCGCCATTCTCCTTGTCGACCACGATCAGGTTCGGGTGGCTTCTCGACCGATAGAGACCCTGGATCTCGTGCGTGTCGATATAGCCGGGGTGGACGAGGTGGACCTGGGCGAGGTCGAACTCCCGCCGAAGGACACCGAGGGAGTCGTCTACCGATCCGTCGTTGACGACGACGACCTCCAAGTTCGGATAATGAAGCCCGAGGAGGCTCCGGGTGCTCTCCGCCAGCGTCGTCTCTTCGTTGTATGCCGGTGCGATCACCGAGATCTGAGGTGCCAGCTTGGAGCCCAACATTCTCCAACTGCTCTCGTCCCGGGTACGCCGAGCGTAGTCGCGGAGCTCGATCGCGGCGCTGATGAGAAGCGCGGCGTAGAAGGTGTTGGTGATGAAGAAGTAGACGAGCGCGCTCCACTCGATCGCGACGAGAATGTCCAGCATGACTTCCGTCACAGAGCCCTCCCCGCCGCCACGGATCCAGGAGTGTCGAGCGCATGCTTGGCCATCGCCGAAGCCCGCTCATCTCCGCCTTCTGCGATCCTACGCAAGAGCAGCTCGCCGGGAGGGCCCATGAACTTGAGGGCCAGGGCGGCTTCTCTTCGGACCGCGTAGTCCGGGTCCGCGAGCATCTCCGAAACCTGTTTCCCCACGGGCCAGTGGCCCAGCAGGCCCAACGCACGAGCCGCCTCCGCTCGGGTTTCGGGCTCCGGGTCGCCGAGCAGGTCGGTGAGGGGCTCGAGTCCGGCCTCGGCACCGATCGCACCCAGCGTTTGGGCCGCGAGAGCGCGGACCTCGCCACGCTCGTGTCGGGCCATCACGAGCGTCGCCTGGAGCAACCCTGGACTGGCGATCCCCGCCGCCACGGGCAGGGCCGCGGCCGGGTCCGCACGTCCGGACTCGAGCGCTTCGACCAGCGGCTCGACCGACTCGTTCCCGATCCTCAACAGGCTTTCCTGAGCGGTGTATCGGACCACGCCGATCGGATCGCTGAGCATATCGATCAACTGCGGGATCGCCCGTCCGTCCGGGTCGTCTCCGGCCCACTCGGCCGCCTGCGCTCGAACCAGGGGGTGGGCGTCGGAGATCAGGCGGAACATGATCGGCGCGTCACTGCCGAGAGCCGTGAGAAGCCTCGATCCGGACAATCTCTTCCACCAGCGCGGGTGGCTGCAGAGCGTGATCGCATGGTCCACGAGCTTGCTCTGGCGGGCCAGCTCGCCCAGGTAACCACGCTGACTGCCGCTGAGGGTCGGCCAGAGCGAGGTGAAGAGCTGAATCTGGACCCGCCGGGGCATGTCGCGGACGAGCGTCACGACCGGAGCCAGCTCTGCGCCCGTCACGAGGGCATCCAGGAAGACCGCCCTCACCTCCCTGACCAGTCGAGCAGCGCGCTGCTCGAACCTGCGGGACACGATTCCATGGATCCAGAACCACAGAAGGAGGATGGCCAGGACGACGACTTGGATCCCGAAGATCCACGCGAGTACCGGGGTGGTAAGCACCTAGCTGTCCAGTGCCCTTCTGATCCTGTGCATCAGAATCGGGAGGCTGAAGGGCTTCGACACGTGGTCGAAAGCGCCGAGCTCGAGTGCTTTGAGCACTTCGGACTCCTCGGAGCGGGACGTCAACATCACGACGCGTGTGCGGTCGAGCATGCCTTCCTTCGAGAGTTTGCGGAGTAGGGAGAGCCCGTCGAGTCCCGGGAGCCCGACGTCCAAGACGATCACCTTCGCCGCCACCTCCGGAGGCTCTCCCATCAGCGCGTGCAGCGCCTTCTTGCCGTCGGCCATACACATCACGTTGTAGCCGCGGGTCTCGAAGGAGTGCTGGAGAAGCGCAGAGATCGGCTCGTCGTCCTCGATCACGAGGATGTCCACCCGATCGGTCGCCAGCCGTCCACTGGGATCGGAGGTCGTGGTCAGGCTCACGCCGGTACCCTGGGACTTCGCGATCTGCAGAAGCCGGTCCGAGGAACGGATGAGCGGCTCGAGTGATTTGCCGTCTCCGGGAAACTCGACGATGCCGGCCGAGCAGGATGCCCGGAAGGTCTCCCCGGCCTGGCCGGCGAAGGTCTGGTCCCAGAGCTCGTCGGAGATGCCCCTGATCCGGCTTTGCGCCTCCGCGGCGTCGCAGTCGAATGCCGCCACGGCGAAGGTGACGCCACTCCAGCGAGACAGCACCGAGGATTCCCGGAACTCGGTCGTCAGCAGCCTCGCGGCGCGGCGAAGAACGTGGTCCCCCGCGGCGTGACCGTGCCACTCGTTGATCCTGAAGAGCGAGTCGATGTCGATCACCGCGATCGCCACCGATTTCCTCTGCTTCTCGGCCAGGGAGAGCAGGTTGTTCATCGCCGGGCTCGCCGCGCCACGATTGAGCAAGCCGGTCAGCGGGTCCCGCTCGGAGAAGGAGCGCAGCAGCCTGACCCGCTCGAGGCGGTTGCTCGTCCTCGTCAGAAACTCCGGGCCGACGAGCGGCTTGGCGATGTAGTCGTCGGCGCCCGAGCGGAACACCTCCTCGACGACCTTCGGATCCGTGGATGCGGTCAAGACCAGCACGGGCAGCGCGCTCCACGCCGGATCGGATCGCATCCGGCGGCACAGCTCGATGCCGCTACGGTGGGGAAGGTCGAGATCCAGGACGACGAGGTCGGGCTGTACGGTTTCGAGCACCCTCTCGAAGTCGATCGGATCCTGAAGGGTCTCGGACCGAATCCCCTTCGCGCCAAGCAGCGTGTCGACGGCGGCCAGAACGGCCGGATCGTCGTCCACCGTGAGCACGGTCACCGTCCCTTGCTGCCGCTTCGAAGACTCCTCTTCCACCAGACGGAGGAGCCCGGTCGCACCCGTCGATTTGCGCGCGAAGAGGCGGCCCTCTCGGTGCGAGATCTCCAGGGGGGCACCGAGGCGGTCGTCGCTTCCGGCCAGAATGAGCGTCGGAGCCTCGTCCACCGCGAGAACGGATCCCTCGAGCTGCGAAGGATCGACGGAGTCGAGATCGAGGATCGTCACCTCGGCGGCGATACCGAACGGTCGCTCCTCCACGCTCGGCGCGATCGTGACGGAAAATCCCTTGCCGGCGGCCTGGACTTCGAGATCCTTCAACCACTGCTCGTCCGAACTCACGATCAGGAGGGGCACACCTCCCGTGCTCGCCTCGGCCACCGACCTGGAGTCCACCTGAAGCACCGGCTCCCTGTCGAGCTCACGTCTGAGGGCGATGACCAGCTCGGAGAGCTGCACCGACTTGTTGGCGGGAATCGGAGTCTCGCCCTCCAGGAAACGCTCGAGCTCCCGGGCCAGGCGCGTACCGTCCGAGTAACCGAAAGTCCCCAGAGAGCCCGCCAGCTTGTGAGCCTCCCGACGGGCGTCTTCACGTGTGTCCTGGGTCAGCTCGTCCTGCATCAGGTCGACGACGGCCCGTTCGATCGCATCGACTCGAGCCCGGATCGTGTCCCGGTGTTCGTTCCACAGCTGGAGTAGGGCGTCCTGGACGGAGTCCGCTTCCTGCGGGGACGTTGGGTCTGAAGTCATGGCCGGTTCGTTCTCGGGTTTCCGTGGCGCAGAAGGACCGTGGCTGTCGTGCCATCCCGGGCGATGCTGAGCACGTAGAGACGGTCGAACTCGCGCTCGTCCATGGGTTCACCGGGCTCACCACCCAGTTGACGTACGAGCTCCGGTGTCGTGTTGCTGTGCCCACTCACGAAGTGCCGCCCGGGGGTTTCGCGGAGCCGGGTGGCGAAGCTCTCCAGGTCTCTCGGATCGTACGAGAGGATCTCGAGGCCGCGGCGCTCCGCCACCGCCCGGGCCGTCCGTCGGGTGCGACGGTAATCCGAGCTGTGGACGTGGGAGATCCCGGCGTCGACGAGCATGGATGCCAGCAGGTCCGCACGGGCTTGTCCTGCGGGAGCCAGAGCCGGGTCACGGGTCCCGTCCGGAGCGGTTTCCCCGTGGCGTACGAGGTAGACGACGACACCGTCTTCCTGCGCCTGGATCGCAGGGCAGAGAACCAAGACCGACGCCCACGCCGCCAAAAACCGCCCATTGAGTCCCATTAGGCCCGGAGAGAAGTGAAGAAGGGTTTACAGAAAGTGCCATGCAAGGTGGTCTGAGTTCAAGCATCACGTTCGATTTGCCGGCGAATCCGGTGGGAGGGAGCCGGCCCGAGGTGACCGACGCGCCGAGATTCAGTGGATGGACGAGCCGAAACCACGTATCGTGAAGCTTGATCGGCACGAAGCTCCCTTTGACGGGGGTGGCGTACCGACGCGACAGCCGCAACATGCGATCAGTGCCCGCGGTCGGAGCACGCTCAAAGGAGAACGCCCAGGTGGCAGACGACGTGCTGGAGCCCTCAGAGTCGGGTGAGCCTTCGGCGGAAGCGCAACAGCAGGACCCCGGGGCCGCCTCGGGGGGCGACGTTCCGGAAGCCTCAAAGGAAACCAAGAAGAAGAAGGGCAAGAAGAAGGACCTCGGACTCGGGACGTCGCGCGGGATCGAGACGATGTTTCGGACCAGCTACCGGGTCCACATGGATCTGAGCAGCCTGGCCGACGCCAAGGCCAACATCATGATCAGCATCAACGGCCTGATCATCTCGATCACGCTGGCGGCGGTGGCTCCCAACCTCACGCGTCACCCGTTCATCGTGGTGCCGACGGCCGTGCTGCTGGTGGGGTGTCTCATCGCGCTGGTCTTCGCCGTGCTCGCCGCCCGACCCCGCGTGAGCTCCAAGCACCTCACCCTGGAGGACATCAAGTCCAACCGGGCCAACATCCTCTTCTTCGGCAACTTCGTGAACATGGACGAAGACGAGTTCGTGGAGGGGATGGTCGATCTGATGCAGGAGACGGAGCACCTGTACGTCAACATGATCCGTGACCTGTACGGGCTCGGGAGGGTGCTTCAGCGCAAGTTCGAGCTGCTCCGCGTGTCCTACAACGTCTTCATGATCGCGCTGGTGATCGGGGTCGGCCTCTTCGTGACCGTCTTCGCCTCCCGTGCCGACGTGGCCGCGGAGATCCTGAGCACACCGCCCGGCATCGTGCCCTAGGGCTCACCTCATCGAGCGGTACACCTCCGCCAGCGCGTCCAGGGCGATCTCGACGTCCTCTTCGGTGCTGTAGAAGTGCGGAGCCAGTCGCACCACGGGCCCGCGTGCCGAACCGATCACACCCCGGTTCCGCAGCAGAGCCTCGGCCCGGTGCGCGTCGCCGGGGCAGAGGAAGGCCGTGCTGGGGGTCTTCTCGCGCGGGTCGTCCGGTCCGAGGAGCTCGAGTCCCCGGGCCCTCCCGCCCTCGACGAGGCACGACGAGAGGTGCTCCGTCCATCGCCCGATCTTCGCGGGGTCGACCTCCAGAATCACCTCCATTCCCGCCCGCGCCACGTAGGCGTTCCAGATCGGCGGCGTGCCCGTATCGAAGCGGCGCGCTCCAGCGGCGAAATCGAGCCGGTCGGGCTCGAACGCGAAGGGGTCGCGCTGGCCGAACCAGCCGGTCAGGGACGGCTGTAGCCGCTCGGCCACCTCGGGCCTCACGTACAGGAACGCGATGCCCGGCGAGCCCAAGAGGTATTTGAGCGCTCCGGCGGCGAGGAAATCGACGCCCAGGCGTCCGACGTCGATCGGCGTGGTGCCGATCGTCTGGTATGCGTCGACGAAGAAGAGTGCGCCGGCCTCGCGAGCCATCGCTCCCAGCGCCGTCAGGTCCTGCTTGAATCCCGTCTGGTAGTAGCCGTGGCACGCCTGGAGGAGCAGCGTGTCTGCCCCGAGCGCCGAAGCGTAGCCGTCCAGGGACACCCGGCCGTCCTCCACGTCGACCCACCGCAGGCGCGCCCCCAACCGCTCGTGCGCGCCCCAGACGTGCCCGACGGTCGGGAACTCGGCGCCCGACAGGACGACCACGTCTCGCGGGGAATCGTAGCGAAGCGCGCCCGCGACGGCCGCCACGGCATGCGTCACCGAGCCGGTGACGGCGACGTCGGCAGGGTCCGCGTTGATGAGTCGCGCGAAAGCCCCTCTGGCGGCCTCGACCTCTGCGATCCAGGCTTCCCAGTCCATCCCCTCCTCGTCCCAGGAAGCGAGGTAACGCCCGGACGCCTCCCGCACGCGGTCGAGAAGGGGGCCGCGCGAGCAGTTGTTCATCGGGACCGCTCGCCTGAGGAGACCGATCTGGCTGCGCCAGGCGGCGATGTCGTATTCGGGTCTGTGGCTCAAGTGCGCGGCGCCGGGTCGAGGAGTGGGCGGGGCGAAAATACGTTGCGGACTCGCGTGGGTCGACCGAGACACACCGGGATCGTTAATCTTCCTGACCGAATCACCGATACGGACAAGGACCCGGCAAATGAGCTCAAGCATCGGTCGCAGCCTGCGCCTGGCGGCAGCCGCAACGGCGATCATCGCGGCATCGCCGCTCGCAGGCACCGCCCAGGCCGCGGGTGAGCGAGCGGCGTGGACGATCACGCCCATGTACGGGCTCTTCGCCTTCGACTTCGCGGACGACGAAAACTTTCCGATCTACGCGGTGCGCGCCGACCGGCCCACCGGCAAGTGGACGAGGGTCGAGCTCGAGACGTCCTACTCGAGGCCCGACGTACAGGCCGATGCCGCAGGCATCTACGACCCGGACCTGCCCACCGAGCAGAGCCATTTCGTGACGCTCTCGCTCGGCATTCAAGGCCGCTATCGCATCGGTCTCGTCGAGCCGTACGCGGGTGTCTCCTTCGGCTTCTTCTTCCGCAGGGACGACGAGCCCGAGGGACTCCGGTTCTCCCGGTCGACCTTCGGATTTCCAGCGGGCCTGCGGGTCTTCGTCACGGACCGGATCGGCCTCCGGGGTGAGTTCCGGATTCGCCGGGATCAGTCGACGATCGGCGCGCCCTCCTTCACGAACATCGAGAAGACGGTCGGACTGAGCTACACGTTCTGATCAGTCCTCGAGGAGCGATGCCATGCGCTTTCGCCAGTCGTCCTCGAGCCGCGCGATCTCGCCCGCGTCCACACCGTAGCCAGAGAGGAAGACCCAGGCGCTGCCCGTCTCGAGCTCCAGGCGCATCAGCGCGTCGTTGAGGCTCTCGACCGTGAGCACGAGCTGCTTGGGTGCGTCCACGATCCGCACCTCCCCCGCGAGTGGCGGCCCCGACCGGGTCGTGATCTCGTAGCGGCTTCCGGCACGCAGGCCTTCGAGCCCTTCGATCGGGAGCACCCCGCCGGGCGAGGTGAGGCGGGCCCAGGCCTCGGCCACCGGTATGGAGTACTTCGCGATCGCCTTCGCGACCGTTCGCACCGTGCCCCCGTGTCGCTCCAGGTAGTGCTTGAGGCCCATCAGCTCGAAGCGCCAACCGCGGGTGACGCCGTCGTACATGTCGTCCCAGTCCGAGCCGGGCCCGAATCCCGAAGTCACCACTCTGAGGACCGTGTGCCCGCCTTCCGAGTGGAGGTGGTAGTCCGTGACCAGGGCCTTCTCGCCGCCCGACGGGAAACGGATCCGGAGGTGCTCGCCGGGCTCCCAGCGGTCGATCACCGAATCCGACTCGTAGTGTCCGTTCCAGGACATCCATATCGAGCCGCCGACACCGGGCTCGACCCGCGCCTGCTCCGGGAACCAGTTCATCAGCTCCCGGGCATCGGTCAGGGCGGCCCACACCACGTCGACGGGGGCGTCGATTTCGATCGTGCGCTCTACCGTGCGCCCACCGACGTCGGCCGGCCTGTCAGTCGCGTTCATGAGGTCTCCTTGCGAGGGGTTGGATACGCACCGGCCACGAGGTTGAAGGAGCGGCCCCCCGGGGCGGCCTCGTCGTGGTACTTGGCGACGAGATCGGCGACCGTGGCGGAAAGCTCTTCGGCGAAGGCGCTCTGGTCTTCGGGGGTGGCGAAGCGGACTTCGGACTGCATCGTGAGGGTGGGGAGCTTCTTCTTCTCTCGGGCCGCTGCGGCCCTCATCGTCGCGACGTCACGGATCAGCTCGGCGGCGACGGCGACGAGGTAGGCCGAAGACGCGCGGTCCCTCACGCGGCTCGGGTCGGAGGCGAGGGATCCCAGCGTCTCGGGGCTGATGAGGTAGGAGCGAGCCACCGCCCGGACCACCCGCTCCGTGCAGTTCCGCTTCCGACGTTCCTCTACGAGCTCCACGAGGCCCTCGGCCTCGAGTTGGCGGAGGTGGTAGTTGACCTTCTGGCGGGGAAGCCCCAGGCGCTTGCTGACCCCGGTCGCCGAATCCGCCGTCTCCAGCTGCTGGAGAATCCGTCTCCGGAGCGGGTGCATCACGGCGGCGGCGCCACTCGGGTGATCGATGACGTGGATGGGTGTCTGCGGACGGGATGCGATGTCTACCATGCTCCCAATCTTCTTTTGACAAAATAATTTGTCAATAAGCTTGATTCGGCGGTCCGTCGAAGTGAGGTTTCGGGTGCGTACGAGTGAGGATCGCCGTCGGGCCTTCGGGTGCCGGCGGAGGAAAGTCCGAGCTCCACAGGGCAGGGTGCCGGGTAACACCCGGGCGCCGGCTTCGGCCGGTGACGGAAAGTGCCACAGAGAGCAGACCGCCGATGGCCCGGGCTCGTCCCGGGTACAGGCAAGGGTGAAAGGGTGCGGTAAGAGCGCACCGGGTCCCTGGCAACAGGGGTCGCACGGCAAACCCCACCTGGAGCAAGGCCAAGCAGGAACGAGGGGTCGCCCGCCCCGCTGAGTTCCGGGTAGGCTGCACGAGGCGCGCAGCGATGTGCGTCCCAGATAAATGATCTTCACCCGCCCTCGGGCGGGGACAGAACTCGGCTTATTCCGTGCGCACCGACGCGCCCGTCACCCGAGAGGGTGGCGGGCGCGACCTTTTTGTCGGGATGATGCGGGGGCAGTGGTACCGGGGGCCGATGTCCCCCAGATTCGGGCACCCACCCCTTCGGAGGAGAGACCGGAGTGTCCGAATCGCCGAACCCGAACCTCGTCGACCGCCTGGCCGCGCTCCCCAGTCTCTCGAGCCTTCCTCGTGACGAGCTGGAGTGGCTGGCGACCCGCGGTCAACTGGAGTCGCACGAGGCGGGCACCGTCATCGCTCCCAAGGGCGAGCCCATCCACAAACTGTGGGTCATCCTCTCGGGTCAGGTCGCTGTGCGGGTAGACCGTGGGACCGGGCCGCGGGTAGTGGTCGGCTGGGGGGCTGGGGAGGTCACCGGAATGCTGCCCTATTCGCGCATGAAGTCATCGCCCGGGAACAACCGCGTCGATGTGAATGCCGAGGTCCTCGCGATCCACACCGATCAGTTTCCGGAGATGATCAACCGCTGCCCGAGATTCACGGCCTATACGGTTCACCTCATGCTCGATCGGGCTCGCAGCTTCAAGACCAGCGACCTCCAGGACGAGAAGATGATCTCCCTGGGTAAGCTGTCGGCCGGCTTGGCGCACGAGCTCAACAATCCCGCGTCGGCGATCGTGCGGAGCGCGAAGCAGCTCGGGGCGGGCCTTGCAGAGATGGAGGCGGCGGCTCGAGCGCTCGGGAGTCGTGGCCTGGACGACGCTGCGCTCGAAGTGATCGACCGGGCTCGATCCGCCGGCTTCGGGGACTCCGATGCCGTCGTGCTGTCGCCGATGGAGCTGGCGGACCGTGAGGACGAGATCGCCGACTGGCTCGAGCTCCATCGGCTGGACACCATGCACGCGGCGACCCTTGCCGAGATGGGAATCACGGTCGAGACGCTCGGGGAGGTGGCCTCCGTGTCCGGCGGTGCGCTCGAGACCGCGGTCCGGTGGATCGCGGCCAGCTCCCTCGGCAGTTCTCTCGCGGGTGACATCGAGCAGGCCGGAAACCGGATATACGACCTGGTCGGAGCGGTGAAGCGGTTCACCTACATGGACAGCCGCGGAGGTCCCGAGCTCGTCGACATCGCACCGGGGATCCGCGACACCATCCGGGTCCTGGCATCGAAGGCGAAGGCGAAGGGAGCGACCATCACGGCGGACCTGGAGGAAGATCTCCCGCCCGCTCGTGCCAGTGGCGGCGAGCTCAACCAGGTATGGATGAATCTCCTCGACAACGCCCTCGACGCGATTGCCGACTCAGGGCACGTTGCCGTAAGCGCACGCCTCGAGAATGGCCAGATCGTCGTCCGCGTCGTCGACGACGGAGAGGGCATTCCCGCCGACGTCCTTCCCAGGATCTTCGACCCGTTCTTCACGACCAAGGCCCCGGGGCAGGGCACCGGCCTGGGCCTGGAGATTACGCGTCGTCTCCTCCGCCAATTCAAGGCCGACATCTCCGTCGAGTCCGAGCCGGGACGGACCGAATTTCGCGTCAGCCTGCAGCGCGGCGAGCCCGAGTAGGGCCGCGCGGCCGGCTACCAGCGGGTCCGCGCTGATACTATCTTTCGCGGCGCTTCCCGCCGGGTAATGCCGTTGGGAGCGGAGCGCCCGTAGCTCAGTTGGATAGAGCGCATGCCTCCGGAGCATGAGGTCGCAGGTTCGAATCCTGCCGGGCGCATGAGGCCAGGGCCCCTTCTGGGGCCCTGGCCTTATTCGTTGGGTGGCTCGGTTCGGACCCGAGGTTCGATCTGCACCGCATCGTCGACCGGGAGTTGGCATCTCAGGATTCAGGCTTTTCCCTACAGCCGAAGCACCGGCATCGCTTTTATCCTGATAATCAGGACCTCGGCATTTGATATGGGCCGTTTTGGCCCAACGCCCTGTCTAGATTCCGCCGACTGACAGTCCTGCTGACGCTGGACCCCTCGGCCCACTCGTGATCCACGGTGGCCTCGGGGTCCTTTATGCCTCAGCCTCTGCTCCAGCGCTTCAAAGAGCGCAAGGTCGTGCAGTGGGTTCTCGCCTACCTGGCCGGGGCGTTTGTCGTGCTGCAGGCCCTCGATCCCATCGCCCAGGCCTGGAACCTCAGCGACTTCATTCAGCAGGTCGTCCAGATCCTGCTCGTGCTGGGGTTCTTTGCGGCGCTCGTCCTGGCCTGGTACCACGGCGAAAAGGGTCGCCAACACGTCTGCGGGCCTGAGTTGGCGATGCTCGCGCTCTTGGTGGTAGTTGCGGGCAGCCTGCTGGCCACGCTTGGTCCACCTTACGACGCGGGCGGGACCATTCCTGTAGAGCGCGAGGACGAGCGGCCCGTCATCGCGGTGCTGCCTCTCGATAACCTGAGCCCCGACCCGAACGACGCGTATTTCGCGGGCGGCGTGCAGGAGGAACTGACCTCGAAGCTCGGTCGGATCCCGTCGATCGCCGTCAGACCTAGAGCATACGCCGACAGCTACAAGGACTCGGAGCTCTCGGGTCGAGAGATCGCAGCCGAGCTTGGTGCGGACTACCTGGTGGAGGGCAGTGCCCGAATCGGTGGCGACTCGGTGTGGATTACGGTTCAGCTGATTGCGGGTGAATCGGACGTGCACGTGTGGGCCGACGACTTCTCGGCGCCCTGGTCGGTCGAGGACTACGTCCAGCTGCAGAAGGAGATCGTGCAGCAGATCGCGTTTCATCTCAGGTCCCAGATTGCCCCCGACGACCTCGCCTGGCTGAACGAAGTGCCCACTCAGAGTCGCGAAGCGTGGGAGTTGTACCTCAGGGGTCTGGACGAGTTTGCGAGCGAAGGTCGCGGCGTGTTGCTGTTCGTGGACTTCCCGTCTCGGCGGTTGTTCCAAGCAGCGGTCGAGCGCGATCCGCAATTCGCGTTGGCGCATGCCCACCTGGCGCTCTCACTCAGCTACACGCAGGGGGGCGACCCGGAGGAGTCGGCTAGACTTCTACGATTACGCCAAGCGGCGGAGCGGGCACTGGAGTTGGCTGGAGAGGTGCCGGAGGCACGGATTGCGCTCGCGAGATACCACCGCAGGCCTGCAGGGGAAGATGACTTGGCTGAAGCGCTCCGCCAACTTCAGTTGGCCCAAAAAGTCGCGCCCCACCATCCGATTCTCGCCCACAATTTTGCAGAGCTTCAGATCCTCAACGGTGACGATGAGACGGCACTCGCGACGATCGAGGAGGCCGAGCGACTCAATCCACGCGATCCCTACCTGCCGCGCCTTCGTGGCGAGACGCTGATGTTCCTCCACCGATTCGACGAGGCGCTGCAAGCGTTCGCTGATCAGGCAGCCAGGACGGACCTACGTGTCCCCAGCCGACGTTCCACCTTGATGCGGGCCCGCATCCACCTGCTGCTTGGTCAACGTGAGGCAGCCCAACTCGGCATCGATGAGTTGTTGGCCGAGTCCCCGCAAATTTTCTACGGCAATTTGCCGTGGAACATGAGCGCTGTGCTTCTCCGGTTATTGACCCCGGAACAGCGCCAAGCAGCGCTCGACGCCTATACGGTCTACTACACGGAGGAGGGCTGGCGGGACGATTGTGGGATCGCGTGGGGCCTCTGCCTGAGACGAGCGATACACGAGACCGACGTGGGCTCACCGGTACGGGCGAGAGCCGTATGGGATTCGCTGCGCGCAGGGAAGCCAGAGATTTGGCACAGTTGGTGGGTGTCCATGGGCTTGGGCGATCGAGAGGCCGGAGTTGCGAGTGCCCGGGCCATGGTAGCCACTATCGGCGGTCGCGACGCATGCCGAAGCAGAGGGGGGAACATGTGGTGCGTCAACGCCGTCCGTGCGCTGGCTCACTTCGGCTCCCAGCGCCCTCCTTCCTGACGGTCCACCTTCTCGAAATCGATCCGATCTTCGATCCGCTCCGCGAGCACCCGCGCTTCCAAGAGCTACTCGTGAGGTACGCGGACGACGTGCAGCACTGAGACTCCCTAAGCGCCCCGTTCGCCTCTGTGGTGGGCGGGTGCTGTGCATCCAGCCAGCCTAATCCTCACAATGTAGGAATATGAAGTTTAGTTTGCCGCCCCCGCCTCAGGCACTCGGACCTGCCCATGAGGCGTCCATCATCTCCGCCTTGGAAGAGTCCTTTGCCTACTGCGACGAAGTGTACGCGAGCACAACCGATGAGAGCGGCACCCTCATGACCACCCTGTTCGGGCCGCCCTACGCATCTTCCGGCGTGCTTGCTGGGAACTCGTCACACAACTTCGAGCACTACGGCAACCTCGTGACGTACATGCGAATGAACGGGATCGTGCCTCCGTCCTCCCGTGAGCATTGAGTAGTCCGGACATTTCACGAGTGCGCGCGGGATCCTTCACTGAAGCACTTCCTTGTTGGATGTCACCCGGATTCCAGCCTGCCCGCTTGACTCGCCTCTGCGAATAGTCGTTCTCGTTCCATCAAATGGAAGGCGGCGCCGTAGCCGAGCATGATCACCACGAGTAGTGCGAGGAACTCGAGGATGACGAACGGTGAGCCTCCGGACATGTCCACCAGCCCGAGCACCGAGACGTTGAGCCCCAATAGAAGGATGAGGAGCGTCGCGGTCAGCGAGTTCGACGCGAGTCCCTTCATGCTCTTCCCCCAAAGAAGAGTAGGAGACGCGGCGGCGAGGATGATCCACCCGACGGTCAGCGGCATCGCCTGCGCGATCAGCTCTGCGGGCGGTTCATTCGCCGCGATCAAGGCCGCCATGGGAACGGCGGGATCAAAGATGGCCACGGAGGCCCCTCCGAGACCCAACAGCAGAGCCGTGTGCAAGGTTATGAAGCTCCACCATCGCCGCGGCGTCGCCGGCTGGAATTGGAGGCGATAGCTCCAGGCCAAGCTCGCTCCACACGCGAGGCCCGCGACAAGCATGGGAACGAAGGAGAACCAGATGTCGCTGATCAGCAGCTGATGCAGCACGGTGAAGCCGACGACCGTTCCTGCCCCGGACACGGCCCCGGACAACACCGGAGAGCGGCTTTCCACGCGATCCATCAATGCTGGCTCAACCCCGGCCTATCCCGAGCGCTTCCGCCAGAAGGGCAGATGGCACGAGTGTGGCGAATCGCTCAGCCCCTTCAACTGACCTCCTTCGGTCGCTGTCCCCCCGAGAAGTGATCTCCACTCTCCGAGGGCAGTCGCCAAGATCGGGCGCCATCTGACGGACTGCGATTCTGCTGCGCGGCGCCCACGATGACAAGCGAAGCGTCTGGGCGCCCACCCAGAGTACAAGGCCATCCCTGGCGTGGCTGGTGGACCTGGCGACGTGGCCGATCCTCTACTTGATCTGAGGATCGGGCGTTCCCCCTCAGTAGACCCCCGGCCACAGGCGGTAGCGCACACGTTGTGCGTAGTGCTGATACCCAGGAAGTTCTCGCGCCAGCGTGCGGTCCTCGAGCTCAGTCCTGACCAGTGTGATGACGAGAGCGACCCCTGCCGGAATCAGAGTCCACAGCGATCCCAATGCCGCTGCCATGGCAAACGGCGGCAGGGTGTTCCCTGCGTAGCCGGGATGCCGGACGATCCTGTATGGTCCCGTGTCACAGACGACGTGGCCGCGCTCCGATTGAATGCGCACCACTGCCGAGAAGAATCGGTTCTCAGCCAACGCCCAGGCCCCAAAGGCATAGCCGGCCGCGGCCAAGACGAGTCCAGTGACGTTGAGCCAGATCGGAAGGTGTGGCGACCATCCGAACCGGTGATCCAACCCAGCGACAACGAAGAGGGGAAAACCGAGACTCAACGCCATCAGCGGGGCCAAGAGTTTGTCCCAGGGCTTCACACCGGGAGCCTTCAGATGCTGTGCTCGCTCGGCCATGAGCCCTGGGTGCCGTCGCTCAGCCCACCAGCGCGACCCGATTCCCACTGAGAGGAAGAGGAGGGAAAAGGCCCAGCCCTGCCACCAAGCCATGTCCGATCCGCACAGCAGGAGTACGCCTCCGTGGAGGGCGTAGACGGCGGTCAGTCGAATCCAATAAGCCGAGTCTGGTGATATCCTCATCTCTAAGCCTTCTGACTCGCGCAGAACACTGCTGCCCGGCACGATGCCGACCTGCGTCGTGAACTGCAAGCCGGTACTCGTGGGTGGCCCATGGCTCTGCAATCCACACTGCCTGACACTCCCGCGCCCCGTTGACTTCTGGACGATCTGATCGGATATTCCGATCGACAACATGTCGATCATCGGAATATCATATGACCAAGCATTCCGAGGCGCCCCCCCTTACACCGCTCTCGATGCACATCTTGCTTGCCCTGGCGGAGCAGGACCTGCACGGGTATGCGCTCATGCAGGCGATCGGCGAACAGTCCGCCGGTCGTGTTCGTCCGGGGACTGGATCGCTCTACGCCGCCGTGCAACGGCTGGTCGACGACGGGCTGATCGTGGTGGTACGAGACGACGAGCAGGCGTCGGGGCGGCGGGGTAACGCGTACCGACTGACTGCCGAAGGGCGGCGTGCCGCCAGCGTCGAAGCGGAGCGACTGAGAGGGCTCCTGAATCTGGCACGGGCCCGAAGGATCGTCGCCGAACCCGGCACGGCATGAGCGCGCGGTGGCAGGTGGCCCTGCACCGGATACTGCGCCTCGCACTGCCTCCGCGTGTTCGCACTGCCTCCGCGTGTTCGCCGCCTACGGGGCGCCGAGATGGACGAGACGTTTCGTCGGATGCTTCACGACGCTCGCGCCGGCACGGGTAGAGGAGTGTGGCACGTCTGGTCCGGCGAGGCGCTCGACCTTGTCGCAACCGGGATTCGGCTGCGATGGAGCGGCGTGTTCGGCGGCGGCCGCCGCCGGAGCATTTCCCGTAATCGCCGGAGATTCTCGGGCAGCCCTGGGGGAGGGGGGTACGGACGGGATTCGTTCCTGATGGACGTGAGGTTCGGGCTCCGAATCCTCCGTCGCGATCCCGGCTTCACCCTCGCCGTCGTCTCGACTCTGGCCGTCGGGAT
>JBDHII010000059.1:0-18743 GCA_039587515.1 Gemmatimonadota bacterium | reverse complement strand
CGCGACCTGGGCGGGCGCACGGGCTACTACAACAACTGCCGTGCGATGCCCGACGACGCCGACGAGGTGTTCTTCCTGACGGCCGCCTTTTCGCGTACGCTCGACGGTGGGCACACCTACATCGTCCATAGGGGCGATCAACGCCCCGGCGGGGATTACCACGACCTTTGGATCGACCCGGAAAACCCCGACCGGATGATCGTCGGCAACGACGGCGGGACTGCCGTGACGCAAAACCGTGGCGACAGCTTCCGATCGCGCAGATGTACCACGTCACCGCGGACAACGCGATCCCGTACAACGTCCTCGGCAACCGGCAGGACGGTCCGTCGTTCCGGGGCCCGAGCAACACGCTCTATTTCGGCCGGGCCGACGGGATCCCGAGGGGCGAGTGGCACGAGGTGGGCGGCGGGGAGAGCGGCTTCGCCACGCCCGACCCCCTCGATCCGAACATCGTCTGGTCGAGCGCTTCCGGCTCGGGAGCGCGCGGTGGCATCGTCGTGATCCACGACGAACGGAACCGACAGTTCCGCAACGTCGAGGTATGGCCCGAGAGCACCGGCGGCTGGCCCGCCGAGGAGCTGCGCTATCGCTTCCAGTGGACCTTCCCGCTGCTGATCTCGCCGCACGACAACAACACCGTCTACGTCACCAGCCAGCACGTGCACCGTACGCGTAACGGCGGGCAGAGCTGGGAGGTCATCAGCCCCGACCTCACCACGAACGACAAGAGCCGTCAGGGCATCAGCGGCGGTCTCACGCCCGACAACATCGGGGTCGAGTACTGCTGCGTGATCTACGCCTTCGACGAGTCGCCGGCTCAGGAGGGTGTCTTCTATGCGGGCTCGAACGACGGGAGGGTCCACGTCAGTCGAGACGACGGTGCGACCTGGACCGACGTCACCGGCAACTTCCCGAACTGGCCGACGGACGGGGTCGTCCGCGGCATCGACGCCTCGAAGTGGGACGCGGGCAAAGCCTACCTGGTCGTCGAGGCGCACCAGGTGGGCGACTTCGCGACCTACGCCTACCGGACCGAGGATTACGGTCGGAGCTGGACCCAGATCACGGACGGCGTGCCCGAGCACCCCCTCGGCTTCACCCGCTCGATCCAGGAGGATCCCGTGCGCCCCGGGCTCGTCTTCATGGGCACGGAGAACCGGGTCTACGTCTCCTTCGACGACGGGGACCACTGGCAGGCGATGATCAACAACATGCCCCCTTCCCCGATCTACGGCCTGGTCGTCCAGGAGCACTTCGGTGACCTCGTGGTCGGCACCTACGGTCGCGGCTTCTGGATCGTCGACGATCTCACGCCGCTCCGTCAGCTCACCGACGAAGTGATGGCGTCGAGCGCGCACCTCTTCGAGCCACGGGACGCCTACCGGTTCAACAACCGCACGACCCCACAGGTCATGCCCGCCGACATGACGAACGGTGAGAATCCACCGACCGCCGCATTCCTCAACTACTGGCTGAGCGAGGGCACAGCGGGCAGCGAGGTCACCCTGCGCATCACGAACGCGGCCGGCGAGACCGTCCGCACCATGGACGGCACCAGCGAAGCGGGGATCAACCGGGTCTTCTGGGATTTCGACGGCGAGCCGAGCACCCCGATCCGGATGCGGACGACGCCGATGTACGCCGACTGGGTCGACCTCGGGCCGGACCGGGTGAGGATCCGCGGGGGCGAGGCGTCGCTCCGCCAACCGCCGGGAGCCTACACGGTCACGCTCGAGGTGAACGGCGAGGCATACAGCCAGCCGCTCACGGTCCTCCAGGACCCGCACGCCGAAGGTTCGATGGCCGACATCCAGGCACAGTTCGCCATGCTGACGGAGATCCGGAACGACCTCGACGACGCCGCGGTCGCCATCAACCGGATCGAGTGGATCCGGCGTCAGCTGCAGGACCTCGTGACGATCCTCGAGGACCAGGGCGGTGCCGAAGATCTCGCGGAGGGGGCACAGGGCCTGGAGGGCTCACTCATCGACATCGAAGAGGTCCTCATCCAGCTCCGTCTCACGGGCACCGGCCAGGACGGCGTGCGCTATCCGGCGAAGGTCGTGAGCAAGCTGGGCCACCTGCGCAACGGTGTGGAGTCGGCCGACTTCGCGCCCACGGATCAGCAGCGAGAGGTCCACGCGCTGCTTCGCGGGCTGCTGAGACAGGCCGAGTCGGACCTCCAAGCCTTGATCGACTCCGAGCTGGCGGACTTCAACGGCCAGCTGCGGGATCGGGGGCTGAATCCCCTGATCAGCCAGGAGCAATAGGCACGGCACGACCGGTCCGGGGCCACCGCGCGTGATCCCGGGCCGGCCGGGCCGGAGTCGTCGTCCGGCCGGAGTGCTTGCGAGCCGGGCACCGACCCGGGATCTTGCCCGCCATGGCAGAAGACATCCGTGACCGGCTGAACACCGCCCTCGAGGGCCGCTACGAGATCGAGCGCCAGCTCGGTGAGGGCGGCATGGCGACCGTCTATCTCGCCGACGACCTCAAGCACGAGCGCAGGGTGGCGCTCAAGGTCCTGAAGCCGGAGCTGGCGGCGGTGGTCGGCGCGGAGCGATTCCTCGCCGAGATCAAGACGACGGCGAATCTCCAGCACCCGCACATCCTTCCGCTCCACGATTCGGGCGAGGCCGACACCTTCCTCTACTACGTCATGCCCTACGTGGAGGGCGAATCCCTACGGGAGCGCCTGGACCGGGAGCGACAGCTGCCCGTCGAGGAAGCCGTGCGGATCGCCACCGACCTGGCCGAGGCGCTCGACTACGCGCACCGGCAGGGGGTCATCCACCGCGACATCAAGCCGGCCAACATCATGATGCACGAGGGCCGGCCCCTGATCGCCGACTTCGGAATCGCGCTGGCGGTGGGGTCGGCCGGTGGGGCCCGGCTCACCGAAACGGGCTTGAGCGTCGGAACGCCCTACTACATGAGCCCCGAGCAGGCCACCGGCGATCAGAACGTGGGACCCCAGAGCGACATCTACGCGCTCGCTTGCGTCCTCTTCGAGAGCCTCGTGGGCGAACCCCCCTATCCGGGCGCGACGGCTCAGGCGGTGCTCGGCAAGATCATCGCGGGCGGGCCGGTCTCCGCGACCGAGATCCGGCCGATGATCCCGATCCACGTGGATGCGGCGATCCGGCGGTCGCTCGAGAAGCTCCCCGCCGACCGCTTCGGAACAGCCGGCGCGTTCGCGAAGGCGCTGAACGATCCCGGCTTCCGACACGGTGTGACCGCCGCGGTCGGCGTGTCGGCCGGCGGCGGCTGGAATCGTCTGACGAGCGCCTTCGCCGGGCTCTCGGCGGTGTTGGCGCTCGGGCTCGGTTGGGTGCTCGTGCAGCCCGAGCCGCCCGAGCCCCCGAAGCAGGTGGGGCGGTTCGCCCTGGCGATCGGGGAGGGGCAGATCACCGACCCGCACTTCGCGGTCTCCCCCGACGGGAGCGCGCTGGTCGTCCGCGCGACCAGCGCCGCCGGGCTCGTGCAGCTCTACCTCCGCACCTGGGACAATCTGGAGCCGACGCCGATTCCGGGCACCGAGGGCCAACCGACCAATCCGACGATCTCGCCGGACGGGCAGGAGGTCGCCTTCATCAACCTCGGCGAGGTGGTCGTAGCCCCGCTCCGCGGCGGCGTCGCCAGAGAGATTGCGGAGGGTGCCGTGTGCTGCATGCGGTGGGGTCGGGACGGCTACGTGTATTTCTCGGATGCCGGTCGGACGATCATCCGCGTGCCGGCTATGGGAGGAGCGACGGAACAGGTCACGACGCGTGACGAGGAGGGAGGAGGTCCGCACGGGGACTTCCAGGTCTCGGCGAGCGGCAGCACCGGAGTCTTCACGGTGTGGGGCAATCCCGTTCGCGTCGAAGCCATGCGGATGGAGACCGGCGAACGGAAAGTCGTGACCCAGGGGATGAAGCCCTACCTCTCACCCGAAGGGTACCTCGTCTTCTCCTCGGTCGGCGGCGAGCTTCTCGCGTCCACCTTCGACGAAGAGACCATGGAGCTGACGAGGCCGCCGGTTCCGCTCTTCTCGGGCGTGGTGGTGAGCGGCAACCTGTTTCCGTACTTCAGCGTCTCCGAGAACGGCATGCTGGCCTATTGGGCCGGTGCCGGGGCGATCGGAAACTCCGAGCCCGTGTGGGTCAGTCGGGCGGGGGGCGCCACGCAGATCGACCCGGGATGGACCGGCGGCTTCTTCACGCCGGCCGTCTCGCCCGACGGCGGCCGGTTGGCCATCGCGGTCGCGGGAGCTCAGGCCCGGGATATCTGGGTCAAGCAGCTCGACCAGGGCCCCTTGGATCGCCTCACCTTCGCCGAAGGCCAGGATCACCGGCCCTGGTGGACTCCGGACGGCAGCTCCCTGGTCTTCATCACCGAGCGGGGCGAGACGCGTGACGCCTACCGGCTGCGCGCCGACGGCGTGGGGCAGGCGGAGCTCGTGCTCGATCTCGAGGGAGCCGTGAACCAGGCATTCTACTCACCCGACGGAGAGTGGATCGTCTACCGCACGGGAAGGATCAACGCGCTGGACATCTACGCCCGCCGAGTCCAGGGGGACACGACCCCCGTGAGCCTCCTCGCCCGCCCGGACGTCAACGAGCACTCCCCGGCTCTCTCGCCCGACGGGCGGTGGCTCGCCTACGTTTCGGACGAATCGGGACGGTGGGAGGTCTACGTCCGCCCCTTCCCGGACATCGACGGCGGCCGGTGGCTCGTCTCGATCAATGGAGGCACGGAGCCGGTCTGGGCGAACAGTGGAAGGGAGCTTTTCTACAAGAGCTCCGCCAGCACACTCATCGCCGCGGAGGTGAATCCAGGGGAGCCCTTCTCCGTCGGGGAGCGGCGTGAGCTCTTCTCGGCGCTGGGATACTACAGCTACGCGTACCAGCCCCAATACGACGTCTCGGCGGACGACGAGCGCTTCGTCATGATCCGGATCTCGACCGCGGGGGACGCGAACCAGTTCGTCGTCGTGCAGAACTGGTTCGAGGAGGTCGCCGCACAGCTCGGCAACTGAACGCGCCGCTTTCCCTCCATGCGCCGGCCCCCTATACTTGATTGAGAACCAATTTCATTCTCAGGCGGGTACCCCGTCAGGATGAGCAGCGTGGAGCTACCGGTCGTAAAGAGCAACGGCGCCAAGGCGCCGGATCTCCGTCTGGTCGACATCGATCTCGACCAGATCGTGGAGCTCGTGCGCATCGACCTGCCGGAGGAGCAGATGGTTCCGCTCCTCGAGCTCGGCGTCATGCCCGGCTGTCATCTCTGTCCGGTGCGCCACTCCCCCTCCGGTGATCCCATCGTGATGGTCGACGGGAGCATGCTCGCGCTCCGCCGGAGCATGGCCGACTGCCTCTGCGTCAAGCTCGCCCCCGAGTCGTCGACCACCTGATCCCAAGCTGGCGTGACTGCCGTATCCTCGGCGCCCGACGCCACCCCTGAGAGTCCCTCCGCCAACGGCAACGTCCCGCTCGTCGCCCTGGTCGGGCCTCCGAACGCCGGGAAAACGACGCTCTTCAACCGTCTGACCGGCCTGCGCCACAAGGTGGCGAACTACCCGGGCGTCACCGTGGAGAGACGGGTCGGCACCTGCCAGCTTCCCGACGGGCGCAAGGTCGAGATCGTCGACCTCCCGGGGGTCAACAGCTTCAGCGCCCGGACGCTCGACGAGCAGGTGACCCGTGACGTGCTGCACGGAGAGGCCGAGGGGATCCGCGCCCCGGACGCCGTCCTCCTGATCGTCGACTCCACCCGTCTCGAGCCGCACCTCATGCTCGTCGAGCCCACGCTCGACCTCGGTCTGCCCTCGATGCTGGCCCTCAACATGTGGGACGAGCTCGAGGAGCGGGACGGCGGGCTCGAGGTCGGCGTGCTCGGGGAGCAGCTGGGGCTGGAAGCCGTGCCCACGGTGGCACGGACCGGCGTCGGCATGGACGCGATCCACCGCTTCCTCGCCGAGGTCGCGGACCGTGGCCGGCTGAGACATCCGGCGCACGAGAAGCATCGCGTGCTCGACGCGCGCACGCTTCCGGTACTGGACACCTTCACGGAGCGGCGGCAGCACATCCGGGAGCTCAGCCAGGCGGCGAACTTCCGACCGCCGGGCCCTTCGCGGCTGACGCGCCGCCTCGACTCGGTCTTCCTCCACCGCGTGTGGGGGCCGGTCGTCTTTATCGGAATCGGGCTGCTCGTCTTTCAGGCGATCTTCACCTGGGCCACCCCGTTCATGGACGGGATCGAGGTGCTGATCGCCTCGTCGGGAGGCTGGCTCGCGAGCACGCTTCCCGACGCCTGGTATCGGTCGCTCCTCGTCGACGGGGTCTGGGCCGGGGTCGGCTCGGTCATCGTCTTCCTCCCGCAGATCCTCATCCTCTTCCTCTTCCTCGGGATTCTCGAGGACTCGGGCTACATGGCCCGTGCCGCCGTGATCGCGGATCGGCTCATGTACCGGGTGGGGCTCCAGGGAAGGGCGTTCCTGCCGCTGCTCAGCGCCTACGCCTGCGCCGTGCCGGCGATCCTCGCGGCCCGGACGGTGGGTGACGAGCGGGATCGCCTCACCACCATGTTCGTCGCACCCTTCATGACCTGCTCGGCACGGCTTCCGGTCTACGCCCTGTTGATCGCCGCATTCATCCCCGAGCAGCCGCTCCTCGGACCCCTGCTCGGGACCCGCGCAGCCACCCTGCTCGGGCTCTACGCACTCGGTGCGCTGGCAGCGATCGTGACCGCGTTCCTGATCCGCCGGACGCTGCTTCGCGGCGAGCGGGGCGCATTCGTGATGGAGATGCCTCCCTACCGCGTCCCCTCCGTGCGCTCGCTCGCCACGAGGCTTTGGGACCGCAGCGGAATTTTCCTGAAGCGGGCCGGGAAGATCATCTTCATGGTGACCGTGATCCTGTGGGGACTCACGCAGGTTCCGCGGGTCGGCGGCGAGCCGCCGCCGTTCGAGGAGAGCGTGCTCGCACAGGTCGGCCAGGTGATGGAGCCCGCGATCGAGCCCCTCGGCTTCAACTGGAAGATCGGGGTCGGTCTGGTTTCTTCGCTCGCGGCGCGTGAGGTGATCGTCGGGACGCTCGGGACGATCTACGGGGTGGAGGAGGCCGACGAGGGCTCCATGGAGCTCCAGGCGAACCTCAAGCAGGACCTCGACCTCGGCGGCGCGATCGCCTTGCTGATCTTCTTCGTCTTCGCGCTACAGTGCATGTCGACGGTGGCGATCATGAAGCGCGAGACGGCGGGATGGAAATGGCCGATCATCCAGTGGAGCTACATGCTGGCGCTGGCGTACGGAGGCGCCTTCCTGGCGAACTGGCTGATCTAACGTCGGCCCCCTGATCGCCTACTCCGTCTTGAGCGCCTCGATCGGATGGACGGCCACGGCACGGCGAGTCGGGAGGCTCGCCGCCAGCAGGGCCGTGGCAACCAGAATGCCCAAGCCGACCGCGATGCTCAGCGGGTCGGTCGGCTCCACGCCGTAGAGCAGGCTTCGCACGGCTTCCTTCAGCACGAGGGCGCCTGCCAGACCCAGCCCCAGTCCCACGGCGACCGGCATCATGGCGCGTCCGAGGACGGCGCGACCGACCTCGACACGACTCGCACCGAGCGCCATCCGGACACCGATCTCCCGCGTCCTTCGCGCGACCGCCATGCTCGTCACGCTGAAGAGCCCGACCACGGCCAGCGCCAAGCCGAGTCCGGCGAGCACCATGAAGAGCTCGGCGTTCATGCGCTGCGCATAGAGGAATCCCCCGACCACATCGTCGTAGGGCGCGATGTTCACGATGGCGATGTACGGCTCGAAGTCCCTCAGCCACGTGGTCAGGCGTGGGACGGCCGCCGCCGGATCGCCCCTCACCCGAACGACCAGCGCGTTGCCGGGAGAGGAATACTCCTGCGGGAGCGGGACGTAGACCACCGGCTCCGTCTCGGCCAGAAAGTCCTGGACCTTGGCGTCCTCGACCACGCCCACGATCTCCAGGTCCCTGTCGGCCTCCTGTGAGATCGCCGCCGCCATCCACAAGCTCTGGCCGACCACGTCCTGCGACCCGAAGAAGCGCTCGGCGAAACGTTCGTTGACCACCGCCACCGGTCGACTTCCCACCGTGTCCTGCGCTTCGAAGAGCCGACCTCGAAGGACTTCCATCTGCAACGTCTGGAAGTAGTCCGGATTCACCTTCGCTCGGGTCACCTGGACCGGCTCGTCCTGGCCGTCGATCCTGAACGGCCTGGATGCGTGCCCGGAGAGCGGCGCGTTGTCCGAGACCGTAGCGGCAGCCACCCAGGGCTCCTCACGGACCCGCCGGGTCAATTCGTCGAAGAAGCGATGCCGCTCGTCGAGCGGCAGCTCGGTGCTGCTGGTCGAGACATAGCTCGCGAGCAGTCCGTCGTAGGAGAAGCCCGGATCGATGTCCCCCGCAGCCCCCAATGTCCGGCTCACGAGGCCCGCGACGACGAGAAGCACGACCGACAGCCCCACCTGCGTCGAGACGAGCGCATCTCGCAGACCCGGAACCCTCCATCCGAACGCGCGGCGAGGTCGCTCTCCTCCACCCGGGCCGCCCTGGAGCCCTGCAACCACCTCCCTGCGCGACGCTCGGGCCGCCGGCAGCAGCCCCGCGATCAGTCCCGTGAGGATGGAGACCAGGACCGCGAAGAGCACCACGTTCCCGTCGATCGTCAGCTCCCTGGTGACGTTGGCACCCCAGACGCTCGGCCGGGCGAAGTAGGATCCGAGTCGCGAGCTGACCGCCACCGCGAGAGAGAGCGCGATCGCTCCCGCAGCCGAAGCCAGGACCACGTTCTCGACCAGCACGCGTCGGAGCAGCGAGGCGGGAGAGGCGCCCAGCGCCGCCCGAAGCGCCATCTCCCGACCTCGACCTGCGGCGAGCGCCAGGAGGAGGTTCGCGACGTTCGCGCACACGAGCAGGAGGAGGCCGAGCGCTGCCGCCATCATGAGTCGCACGGTCGGCATCTCCGCCACGCGAGCCTGCGGGCTGATCCAGGTGGCCGGCTCGATCCGGAGCTCTCGCGTCCGCCCGGCCCGCGGATACGCCTCATCCAACCCCCGGGCGAGATTCCGAAGCTCGGACAAAGCCTGGTCCGGCTCGACGCCGTCGGCGAGCCGGGCGACTGCGCGCACCAGCGGGACGTCCCGGCGCTCCGACGCGCTCGCCCAGTTCGTGTACCGGTCGGCGTAGGGCACCGTCGGGATCCACACGTCGGGTCGAGCGCCCGAGCGCGACCCGAGGAAGCGCTCGGACGCGACCCCGATGATCGTGAAGGGCCGGAAGTTCAGGTAGATCGTCTGGCCGAGCACGTCGGGGCTTCCCGCGAATCGGCTTTGCCAGTACGCGTGCGAAACGACCACCGCGGGATCCGCACCGGGGACGTCGTCCTCCGCCTGGAGTCGCCTTCCGAGGCTCATCTCGACCCCGAGCAGGTCGAAGAGGTCGCCCGACACCGCCTCCCCGAAAACGACGTCGGCCATCGTCTCCAGCCGCACCGACGCCGCGAGGGAGGACTGAACCGCCGCCACACCCTCGAACGCACCCATCCCGGCCATCGAGTAATCCAGCCAGTCCAGATAGGAGAGGCTCCCGTAACGGTCGTCTCCGTCGACCTCGAAGATCTGTACGAGCCCGTCCGGGTCCGCACCGGGGAAAGGCCGGAAGTATCCATTCCGGTAGGTGAAGACGGCGATCCCCGCGGCGAGGCCGAGGGTGAGCGTGCCGACCGTCACCAGGGACTGAATGGGTCTTCGCGCGATGGCCCGAAGGGAGGCAGCCAGATCGTGGAGCAACGTGGCCATGTGTCGAAGCTGCCACGGACCCGACTGTCGCGGCAACCGGCCGAGCCTCATCTTGGGCGCCATGGCCGACGACCACGCAAAGACGCCGCATCCCGACGGCCTGATCCGCACGCTCGGCCCGCTGGCGGCCGGAGCCTTCGTCGTCACGAACATGATCGGCTCGGGTATCTTCACCGTGCCCGCCTTCGTGCGCGTGGCGACCGGCAGCGCGGTGGCCTCGCTCGGTGTGTGGCTGGCCGCGGGCCTCCTCGGCCTCTGCGGCGCCCTCTGCTATTCCGAGCTCGCCACCCGAATGCCGAGAGCGGGCGGTGAATACCGCTTTCTGACCGAGGGCTTCGGCCAGCTCTGGGGCTTCCTGAGCGGCTGGACGTCCTTCGTGGTCGGGTTCTCCGCCGCCGTCGCGGCCTCGGCGTTGGGCGTCGTCGCATACGTTGCGCCGCTGATCGGCGGCTGGGATCCGGACGCGGCGCTCATCGGCGGAGTCACGCAGGGTGCGGCAGCCGCCGCCGGGCTCGTGCTCCTGCTGACGCTCGTGCACTGCATCGGCGTGCGCTGGAGCGGCGGCTTCCAGAGCACGCTGGCGACCCTCGTGCTGGGCGCGATCGTGATTCTCGTGCTGGCCGGGTTCGCGAGCGGAGAGGGAGCGTGGTCCGGGCTGACGGTCACCGCCCAACCGCAGAGCAACTGGTGGGTCGCGCTCCTACAGGTGAGTTACGCCTACGCCGGGTGGAACGCCGCGGCCTATATCGCCGGGGAGGTGAAGAGCCCGCGACGCAATCTCCCGCTCGCGATCCTGGGCGGGACGCTCTTCGTGATCGTCGCCTACCTGCTCCTCAACGCGCTCTTCTTCTACGCCGTGCCGGAAGCCGAGTGGGAGCCCACCATCGCCATCGGCGCCGTGGCGGCCGAGCGCCTGTTCGGCACCGGGGGGGCACTCGCGGTGAGCGGTGTGATCGCGCTGGCCATGTTCGGCTCGGTGAGCGCGATGACCGCAGTCGGCCCTCGCATCTACTATGCGATGGCGCGCGACGGAGTGGCGCCGAAGTTCATGGCTCGGGTCTCGGAGCACGGCGTTGCTCCGGTCTCCGCGATCGCGGCCCAGGGCGTGCTCGCTGCGCTGCTGGCGCTGACCGGCGCCTTTTCGGCTCTGCTGGTCTACATCGGATCCTCCCTGCTGCTCTTCAACGCGCTCACGATCGCCACGCTCTTCGTGGTGCGGCGTCGGAGCGTCGAAGTCGAGCGGGAGGTCTTCCGAACCCCGCTCCACCCGGTGCCGGCGATCGTCTTCATCGGGATCACCCTGGCCGCGTGGGTCAACGGGCTCGTCGGGGCCCCGGTGCCGACGGGTGCGGCCCTCGGGACGCTCGTCTTGGGAGGCGGAGTCTACGCCGTGGGACGACGTCTCGGATGGCTCACGGAGGAAGCCCGCTCCTAGCGCTCCTCAGCGGAGGGGAGCGCGCCACGGCTCCGGCGGATCTCGTCCTCCGCCGCCTCGGAGAGCCGCTCCAGCAGATGGTTCATCGCATCCTTCCGGTCGTGCGACATGCGGGAGAAGATGCCCTTGGCCACGAAGTACGAGAGCGTCAGGACACCGATCGGGAACGCCGTGGCGAAGAGCGCCGAGCCCAGCACCTCGAGGCCGATCGGCAGCCCCGCGCCCAGGCCGACGCCCACACCCCCACCGGCCACGATCCCGGCGTAGAGCGAGCCCGCCAGCTGCCCCAGTTGCTCCTCGATCCGGATGTGGGTCTCACCGTCGTGCGAGCTGATCAGGACCTGGATCGAGCGCACCTTCGAGGAGGTCTCGGCCTTCCAGGTCAGGGTGCGCCCCAGCAGGCTCGGCTGGCCGTGCTCGCTGGTGTTGCGCTGGATCTCGATGAGCAGGCGCTCGAACCCCTCTTCGGCCAGCTCTCCCTCGAGCGTTCTCTCCAGCACCAGCATCACCGGAGCACCCGCCAGTGTCGAACCGATTCCGCCCGTGTCGACGACTGTGTCGAGCTCGCGCGCCGCCTGTCGGAGGTATCGGGGGTCGATGCCGACCTCTCCGGCAATCTCCTCGATCTCCTGGAGGGAGAGCCCCCCGGAGGGAAGGTTCGGAGAGGCCTCGTCCCGCTGCAGCTCCGTGGCGCGTCGGAGGAGCTCTCCGATCTCGTCCTCGCCGTATCGCCGAGGCAGGTTCGACATCAGTCCTTCTTCTGCTGAACCCGACCGACGATGATCGTGATGTTGTCGGATCCGCCGTCGTCCAGCGCATCCTGGACGAGCTGCTCGCAGGCATGTCGAGACGACTTCATGTTGCGGAGCCGGTCGGCGATCTGCTCGTCGGACACGTGCTTGGTCAGGCCGTCACTGCACATCAGGTGGACCGTGTCCCAGTCGTTGTCGATCCCGGTCACCACGGGCTTGGTCTCCGAGCCCCCGATCGTGCTCGAGAGGACGTGCGCCAGCGGCGTCTTGGACGCGTCGGCGGGGCTGAAGACACCCTGCTCCACGAGCTGCTCCGCGAGGGTCTGGTCACGGGTGACCTGCATCAGCTCGCCGTCACGCATGAGGTAATAGCGGCTGTCACCCACCTGGAGGATGTAGGCGCGGGGCCAGACGCTGAGGATCATCGTGAGCGTCGTCGCCATGTTGCCCGTTCGGGAATCGCCGTCCATGCGTTTCACGAGCTGCTTGTGGACCTTCATGGCCGCCTCGGTCAGCGCCCACTTGAACTCCTCTTCGTTCGACGGGTCGGCCGTGTAGTAGACGTGCATGCTGTGCGCCGCATACTCGCTCATGGCCTCGAGCGCCAACCGGCTCGCGGTTTCCCCGGCCGCTCCGGCGCCGACCCCGTCGGCGATCATCGCGAAGAACGCCAGACGCTCGGCGCCTCCGCCGACGGATTCGATCTCCGGAAGGCTCGTCTGGTGCACGGTGAGCTGCTTGCTCAGCGAGCAGATCAGGAAGTGATCCTGATTGGAAGGGCGGACCTTGCCCGGGTGGGTCAGGCCGAAGACGTCGAGCTCGTCGTCGTCCGGACGTCGGACGATGAAGCTGGTGAGGGTCTCGGTGGGGGACGCTGGCATCCGGTAGGGTGCCGAGAGGCACCCGCCTTTGGCAAGTGGGCCTCGTGCGACTGTTACCGGCGGCGCAGCACCCGGCCCGGCCGGGCTCCGGTGTGGCGGCCGTCCTCGATCACCGGCACGCCGTTCACCAGGAGGTGAGTCACGCCCTCGGAGAGGCGATGCGGCTCCTCGAAGGTGGCGAGGTCCTGAATCCCGTCCGCGTCGAAGACCACGACGTCCGCCTTCATTCCCTCGAGGAGCGTACCGCGGTCCTCCAAACGGAGCTGGTCGGCCGGCAGCCCGGTCATCTTGTGCACGGCCTCCTCGAGCGCGAGCACCCCGCGCTCACGGACGTACCGGGCGAAGACCCTGGGGAACGTCCCGTACGAGCGGGGATGCGGGTGCGACCGTGCCAGCTCGCCCTCGGGCGCCAGCGCCGAGCCGTCGCTGCCGATGCTCGTCCAGGGAAGCGTGAGGGCGTACTCCAGGTCCTCCTCGCGAATCCCGAAGTAGATGGCGCTCGCGCTCCCCTCGGCCTTCTCCACAAGCTCCAGAATCGCATCGGCCGGGTGCGCGCCCATGGCCTCGGCGATCTGGGCGATCGTCATTCCCTGATACCGTTCGTGCGGCTCATGGGAGGTGCGAGAGAGCATGACGGTCTCCGGCGTGCCGGCCGGGATCCCCTTCGCCAGGTGCTCGACGATCTCCTGCCGGATGCGGGGGCGGAGCGCAGAGTCCCGCAGCCGCGCCGCGAGCGCGGCAGACCCGCCCTCGTGCGTCCATTCGGGCACCCGCATCGAGAGCGTCGTCGAAGACGCCAGGTAGGGATAGACGTCGGCGTAGACGTCGATTCCCTCCGACCGCGCGGCCTCGATCGCGTCGACCGAGGCACGGAAGGGCGAGACGTCGTGGACCATGCGGCTCCGCGTGCCGCTGAACTTGAAGTGCAGGATGTGCACCGGCACGCCCGTCTCACGGCCAATGCGGATCATCTCCTCCACCCCGCTCACCAACCGGTCCGCCTCGTCCCGCATGTGGGCCATGTAGAAGCCGCCGTACTCGGCCGCGACCCTCGTGAGCTCGATCAGCTCCTCCGTGCGGGAGAATCGGTCGGGCACATAGATCAACCCGCTCGAGACGCCCCATGCCCCGTCCTCCATGGCCTGCCGCACGTGCGCCTTCATCGCCTCGAGCTGCTCGGGCGTGGCCGGGACGTCGTCGTATCCGACCACGCCGCCGCGCAGCGTGCCCGACGCCACGGTCGTCATCAGGTTGACGCTGATCCCGGACTGTTCGATCCGCTCGAAGTATTCGGCGAACGTCGTCCATTCGACGTCGTCCCCGCGATCACCGAGGACCGGCGCCACCGAGCCCGACTCTCCGACCAGCTCGGTGGTCACGCCCTGATGGACCTTGCTGAGCGCACGACCGTCGACCAGAAGCGTCCGGTCGGAGTGCGAGTGCATGTCGATGAAGCCGGGGGCGACCGTGAGACCGGTCGCGTCGACGACGATGGCGGCTTCGGCACCGCCGAGGTCGCCGACTGCCACGATCTCGTCGCCGCGGATGCCCAGGTCGGCCTGAACGGCCGGGGTTCCCGTCCCGTCGATCACGGTCCCGCCGCGGACCAGGACGTCGAACTGCTGCGGTGGTGTGCAGGCGAACAGCGCTGCGGCTACGGCGGTCAGAGCGCGCTTCATGATGGACGTGCCTCACGGAGTCGGAAGACTTCGGTGGAAGAGACAGCGGGCGCCCGGGGAGCGCCAGCGCTCCCACCCCTCGTCATCTCGACGGCCAGCCGGAGGTCGAGCGTTCCTACAAGCGAACGGGGCGCGGTGCTCCAGGCGTCGGGCCTGATGCGGCGGCGCTCGTGCTCCGCCTCGATCTCCCGGCCGGATGCCGCGACCGACCCCGGCACCGCGTCCAGCCGTCGGCCGTCCGGACGCCGGAAGAGCGCGCGACCGTCCTCGCCCAGCGCCACGCCCCACCCGCCCTCGTGCACCGCCCGGTGATGCAGCCGGCACAGCAGCACCAGGTTGTCGAGCTTCGTCGGACCGCCCCGTGCCCAGTGCGTGATGTGATGGGCCTCGGTGTGTCGCACGCCGCAGCCCGGGAAGCTGCAGTGTCGGTCCCTCGCCTCGAGCGCACGACGCAGCGCGGCCGGGAGTGTGCGGCGCTTGCGGCCCACGTCGAGCACACCGCCGCCCGAGTCGTGCGTCATCACCACCAGCCCAGGCTGTTGTCCGCCTCGCTGCCGCCCACGTGCAGCACCACCGCGTAGCGGTCCGCGCGTGCGGAGCCCTCGCCGTCGAGTGCCCGCTCGGCCAGGAGCCCCACGGCATCGGCCCGGCGCTGCGAGACGGTCGTCTGCACGCGCTGCGCTTCGGGTGCATCGCGCCAGAGTTGGTCCTCGGCCCACGCCAGCGCCTTCTCCAGCAGCGCACCGACCTCGGGATCCAATCTGCCCCTCACCACGTACATCCCGTCCTCGTCGACGTGCAGCCGCAGGTGGCGACGCTCCCGCCGCTCCGCCTCGCCCGCCTCCAGGCGGTCCACCCGCCGCCACGCCCGCACGATGCGCTCGAGCTGGGAGGCCGAGGCGTGACGGGACCCCGCTGCATCGCCTCACTCGTGCCTGGCAGATCGGCCAGCGCACGTGCCACCCTCACCTTCTCGCGCGCCGCACCGGGTGCGATGCCCGTCCGCCAGCTCAGCCAGTGGGCGCAGGAGCGGAAGCCGCCGTGCTCCGCCCACCCCTCCGTGCGGTCGAACTCGTGGATCAGGACGAGCAGCCGGTAGGTGGCGGCGTGCAGATGGGCGCTCAGACGCGCGATCTCGTCGGCGAGGTGTGTGGCGGCGAACTGGATCATGGCGGGCGGGCTCCGGAGCGGGGTGGCGGCGGCTCAACGTGTTGTCATACCTAAAGATAAGCGGCGCTCAGGCGACCTCCCCGAGGCCTTCAGGAGCCACGAGGGGCGGGCCCGAGGACCCTGAAGGGTCGTGCGGAGCGCGGCGAGGAACACGGTGCCACCCAGGGGGCCGGAACGGGCCGTCAGCCCCCGGTCCCGGACCCCGCCTGCTCCGCGCCCCGAAATCCGTCAAGGGGGGAAGGGGACGCCGTGATGCGTGGACGGGACTGTATGACGGGGACATCGGCCGCCGTGGGCCGTGGACGGGAAAAGGCGTTTCCGCGGAGACGGCTGCCCGGCGCACGCCGCCGTCCTGTCGAAACGCCCGCCCACGCCGCATGTTGTCGGCCATGTCCGAACAGCTGGAACGCCTGAACGCCGCCCTCGAAGGCCGCTACGAGATCGAGCACCGCCTCGGCGAGGGTGGTATGGCCACGGTCTACCTGGCCAACGACCTCCGTCACGAGCGGAGGGTCGCGCTGAAAGTCTTGAAGCCCGAGCTCGCGGCGGTGATCGGGGCCGAGCGCTTCGTCACGGAGATCAAGACGACGGCCAACCTGCAGCACCCGCACATCCTGCCGCTCTTCGACTCGGGTGAATCGGACGGCTTCCTTTACTACGTGATGCCGTACATCGAGGGTGAGACGCTCCGGGGCCGCCTCGACCGCGAGAAGCAGATCGGGGTGGACGAGGCGCTCAGGATCACGAAGGACGTGGCGGACGCGCTCGACTACGCCCACCGCAACGACGTCATCCACCGCGACATCAAGCCGGAGAACATCCTCCTGCACGACGGGCGCCCGGTCGTGGCGGATTTCGGGATCGCGCTGGCGGTGAGCGCCGCCGGGGGCGGGCGGATGACCGAGACGGGGCTGAGCCTAGGCACGCCGTACTACATGAGCCCGGAGCAGGCGACGGCCGATCGCGACCTGAGCGCACGCAGCGACGTCTACTCGCTGGGGTGCGTGCTCTACGAGATGCTCGCGGGAGATCCCCCGCACCACGGCTCCTCGGCGCAGGGCGTCCTGGTCAAGATCCTCACCGAGGACCCGCGGCCGGTCAGCGAGCTCAGAAGGTCGGTGCCGCCGCACGTGGCGGCGGCGGTGTCCAAGGCGCTCGAGCGCCTTCCGGCCGACCGGTTCGAGAGCGCGGCCTCCTTCGGGGAGGCCCTCGACGACGAGTCCTTCGCGTACGAGCCGCGACTGCGGGAGACCACTGCGGCTCTGCCCGCCGCGCCGGTCCCGGTGCGCCGATCGAGCCGCACGCCCCTGCTGGCCATGGCCACCGTCACCCTCGTCTCGCTCGGCCTCGCCGCGGTCGGGTGGCTTCGCACGCCCGAGACGCCTGCACGTCCGCCCGTGCGCCTCACACTCGACGAAGGTGATCTGAACATCAATTTCGCCCAGTTCGACGTGTCGCCCGACGGCACGCATTTCGTCGTGGCCGACGCGACGCGCGGTCTCTTCGTCCGTCGCTCGGACGAGGCCGCGTTCCGTCAGATCCCGGGAACCGAGGGTGCGATCTGGCCGACCTTTTCACCGGACGGGGAGTGGATCCTCTTCTCGAACGGTACCGATCTGCAGAAGGTGGCCGTCGTGGGTGGACAGCCACTCACCGTGCTCAGCGTCGGTGGCTCGCTCTTCATGTCCGACTGGGGAGCCTCGGGCACGATCGTGGGGCTCGGTCCCGGAGGATACTACCGTGTGCCCGAGACGGGGGGTCAGGGCGAAGACATCAACTGGGCCGGCTCGACCCGCCGGCCGCATCTTCTCCCCGACGGGTCCGGCGTGATCTTCGCCTCGACGGCTGCCCGGATCTACCTGCAGGACTTCGTACGGGACACGGTGTTGCTTCTCCAGGAGGAGGCGGTCACGCCGAAGTACGTGCCGACCGGCCACATCCTGTACGGGCACCCGGCGGGCGGCCTCTTCGCGCTCCCCTTCGACCTGGATACACGCGAGGTGACGGGCCCACCGGTTCCGATCCAGGACGGAATCTCCGTACGCGGCACGAGCGCCGCCTACGCGGTCTCGAATACGGGCACCCTCTTCTACAACACGGGCGTCCAGGGGGGTGCTGGCGGCGGAGTCGAGCTCGCCTTCCTCGATCCGGAGGGTGGCTTCCTGCCGGTCCCACTCTCTCCGCGGAATTTCGTCGAAGCCCATTTCTCGCCGGACGGCTCGCGCCTGGCAATCGTCGTCGCGGACCAGGGACGAGAGGTCTACACCTACGACATCGCTCTCGGTACGATGACGCAGCTCACCTTCGAGAGCGACAGCCACTCCCCCGCCTGGTCTCCCGACGGAACACGCCTCGCCTTCGCCTCGGAGTCCGAGGACGAAGGTGAGGACCTCTTCGTTCAGCCGGCGGACGGGAGCGGCGCTGCCGAGCTGCTCCTGTCGATCGACCCGGACCCCCATCCCACCGCCTGGCCGAACGACACGCTCGTGGCATTCACACTCGGACAGAATCAAGACCTCTGGACGGTCTCCTTCGGTGCGGACACGGTGTCCAGATCCTATCTCGAGGCCGAGTGGGCCGAGTCCGACCTGGAGGTTTCGCCCGACGGCACACTCGCCGCGTTCTGGTCGTCAGAGACAGGCCAGCGCGACGTCTTCGTTCGCGGCTTCCCGACCCCCGAGGGGAAGTGGCGGATCTCGGACGACGGCGGCGGATGGGAGCCCCGCTGGGCTCCGGACGGAAGCACGATCTACTACTGGAGCCCCGGCCAAGGAGGCGTTCAGCTCGTCGCCGCCCGGATCTCCACCGCCGGAGGTGTGACCGTCCTCTCTCGCGACGTCGTCACGGCCGGCACGTTCCGCTCGGCCGTTCTCGACGTGGACCCACAGACCGGCCGGCTGGTCGTCGCTCGGCCGGCCGGCACCCAGGCAGAAGAAGAGAGCCTCGACTCCCGTTACTGGGTGGTCGTGAACTGGTTCGAGGAGCTGCGGGCGAGGCTGGGCGGGAACTAGC
>JBDHII010000127.1:0-5111 GCA_039587515.1 Gemmatimonadota bacterium | reverse complement strand
GTCCCCGCCGATGACGGTCATGTCCGGCTCGATCCTCCAGATATCCTCGGCCGGTACGGTCATGTAGTCGACCGGAATGACCACGAAGTCGGCGTGCTTGCCCACTTCGATCGAGCCCAGAGAGTCCTCCGCCTTCATGGCGTAGGCGCCGCCCATCGTCGCGGCCCGAAGCGCTTCCTCCCGTGTCAGAGCCTGCGCCGGAATCCATCCGCCGAGGGGCTCGTTGTTGCGGTCCTGGCGGGTCACTGCAGCGTGCAGCGTATAGAACGGGTTGTAGGGAGAGACCGAGTAGTCGGTCCCGCTCGCGAAGGGCACGCCCAGATCGACCAGGTCGCTCCAGATATAGGCGTAATCGAGGCGCTCGGACCCCATCCGCTCCTCGGCGAAGTGCATGTCCTCGGTGGCATGGAGCGGCTGCATCGAGGCGACGATCCCGAGGTCCAGAAGCCTGGGCACGTCCTCGGCCGTGAACATCTGCGCGTGCTCCAGCGCGAACCGGGCCTCGGTACCGGCGGTGCCGGTGGCTTCGAGGGCCCGCTCGAACGCGTCGATCGCGACACGGTTCCCGCCGTCCCCGATCGCATGGACGCGCATGTTGAAGCCCATGCCCAGAAGCTCGGTCGCCAGCTCCGCCAGCTCGTCCTCGCTCCGGCGGGCCTCTCCGAAGTAGCCCGCATAGTCGCTGTACTCGTCCACGAAGAGCGCACCCCGCGATCCCAGGGCGCCGTCGGCGAACGTCTTCACGGACTGGACGAAGTACTTGTCCTCATGGTTCAGCGGCTCGCCGAGCATTCTGGCGGCGCTCTCGTTGACCATCTCGTTGATGCGGACCCGGAGGAGCCCCACCTCGTAGAGCTTCAGCCTGCGCTGCACCTCGGCGTAGCCGGTCCGGCTGGCGCCGTGCAGCGTGGTGAGCCCGCTGGCCACGGCGAGCTGGGTCCCCTCGACGAGGTTGCGACTGAGCTCGTAGTCGGTCAAAGGGGGCAGGGGCGGAATCAGCCTCGTGAGCTCAGGAGGCGCACGCTCGACGAATTCGCCGGTGGGCTCCCCGTTGGCGTCCTTCTTGATGTGCCCGCCCTCGGGGTCGGGGGTGTTCCGGTCGATCCCTGCGAGCTCGAGCGCCTTGCTGTTCGCCCCGCTGCCGTGCGTGTAGCGGGTGATGAAGACGGGATTGTCCGGAGCCGCGGCATCGAGCAGCTCCTTTCTGAAGACGGGAGGATCCCACACGTCCGACATCCAGCCGTGGAGGACGATCCAGCGCGGCTCGGGCCCCGGGCGCATGCCCTCCCCTGTCTCCAGGGCGTGCCGGATCACCTCCTGCATCCGCTCTACGGAGGCCCACTCGCCGAGCCCGGTTCGAACGTCCGGCGTGCGGGGATAGAGCTCGCGCTCACCGAGGCGGATGTGGATGTGGGCGTCGTGCAGACCCGGGAGGATCGTCCGCCCCGCCAGGTCCACGACGAAGGTGCTCGGTCCGATGTGCGCCTCGATGCCGGCGTCGTCGCCCACGTAGATGAAGCGTCCGTCTCGCACGGCCAGCGCCGTGGCGGTGCTGAAGTCCTCGTCCACGGTGTAGATCGTGCCGTTCACCCAGGCGCGGTCGGCCTCCTGGGCGAGGGCGGTCGCCGCGAGGGCCGACGCGGCGAATAGAGCGGAGGCACAGGCGGGGAGGGTTCGTTTCCGGACCGTCGTCATTTCAGCACTCCGAAGAGGGAGGGGGCCGTCGGTCGGGGGCAACCGGGGTGGAGAAGATGCTCGCGCCAGCCCGAAGCGGGCAAGCGCGTGCGGGGCTCAACGCCCCAGTCGTTCCTCCACCGACTCCAGGAAGCGATCATCAGGAGGCCGTCCGACGCAGGGTCGAAGTCGTAGGCGCGGTATGCTTCGTAGGCGAAGAAACCGGAGTTCGGAAAGAGCACACGCTCCTCACCGGTGACGAAGGTCTCGGGATCGCTGATCGCCACAGACATCAGATTCGCATCGTCCCGGTAGAACAGCTCCTCTCCATCGTCCGACCACACGGGCTCGACACCGAAGCCCGACGAGACCCGGCGGCGTCCCGCGTCGACCTCGGGGAAGGGCCTTACCCATATGGCCGGTTGTCCGCCTTCGTCGGAGACGTACGCCACCCATCGGCCGTCCGGCGAGAGGACCGGTGCGCGCTCGTCGATGCCGGGCTCGTTCGAGACGGCGATCGTCATGGTGTCGGGGCCCATGCGCCGGGCGAAGATGTCGGTCGCACCAACTCCCGTCCCCGTTCGGTAGACCAGCCAGTTGCCGTCCGGCGACCAGAGCACCTCGTCTACGTCCTGGTCCGGAACCTCGAGCAACAGCTCGGGCGTGACGACTCCGGCGACCGGAACGGTGTAGGCGCTTCGTCGGCCTCCGCGATCGGATATGAACGCCACCGACTCCCCGTCCGGAGCCCAGACGGGTCTTCGGTTCATGCCACCGTAGCTCGTCAACCGTCCGCTGGTGCCGCCGCGAAGGCTGTGGATCCATATCTCGCTCTGCAGCATGGATCCCACCGCGACGGCTGCCCGACTGCCGTCGGGTGAGACCTCGACCGACTCGATGGCTGCTACGACCCAGTCGGGGTCCAGAGGGGTGGCGTTGCCGGCGCGATCGACACGCACGAGTCGTTCCCCTTCCACACCCTCTTCGCTCGGCAGCCAATACACGAGGTCGCCGGACTCCGAGAGGCTGAACAGGGCGTCGCTCACCGTCGTGACGATCCGCTCCACCATGCGAACCGGACCTTCCAGCAACTCCAACGACTCGGGGTCGAGCCGGGCGGCCCAGAGCGATTCGTCCCGGTCGAAGACGAGGTATCCCTCGGAGGTGAGGAACGGCCGGTCTCCCTCCGTGATGACCTGCCGCTGCCCCGTGGAGGCATCGATCCACTCGATCTGTGCAGTGGCCGTGGGCGAGGAGAAGTCGAACGAGACGACGATCGCGCGTCCGCCGTCCCCCACGGGTGTGTAGTGGAAGAAGCCGGCACCCTCGTCGGACTCGAGAACCGATTCGGGCTGGGCACCGTCCACCGTCGCACGGCGAATCCGGGTCCCGGCCGTGTAATAGACGACCTCATCCCCGCTCCAGTGAACACAGCAGGTGGCACGCTCGTCGAGACTCCGAGGAGGTCTGCCGAGCGGAGCCACGTGTAGACCGCTGCCGTTCATGAAGGCGACCCGGCTTCCGTCGGGTGAGACCGCCCAGTCGATGGCTCCCTCCGATCCCGGGATGGCCGTTCGGGTGCGGTCGTACAGTCCCAGAGCGTAGAGGGAGCGCCCCGCTCCGGCATCCTGTGGTCGGTCGGACAGAACCAGGACCGACGCGTCTGCGTCGAGGGCCAGCTCGCTGGGCCCGGACTCGATCGGGACCGCCAGAGAGAGCTCGCGAACGGGTCGCGGCGCGTCCGTCGAAAGGGAGTCCCGGACGACGACCGTGGTGAGCGCCGCTGCGAGCACCCATCCGCCGACGGCCAGCCACGGCGCGCGCCGTGACCCCATCCGGGCTCCCGCATCACTCACTCCATGCCGGAAACGCTCGTCTCTCAGAGCTTGCGCGAGGGCCGCGGCGGAGCGGAAGCGGTCGGCCGGCAGCTTCTCCAGCGCCCTCCTCACCACCGCGTCCACATGGGGAGGCACGGCCCTTCTCTGCTCCGTCACGGGGACCGTGTCCCCGGTGATGACCTTCGCGAGAATCGCCTGAGCGGTGCTCCCCGTGTACGGGGGATCGCCCACGAGCATCTCGTACAGCATGCACCCGAGCGAGTAGAGGTCGGCAGCGGGTCCCACCACGCGATCGCCGGTCGCCTGCTCGGGGCTCATGTACTGGGGTGTGCCTATGCTCAGCCCCGTCTCGGTGAGGCGGTGGCTTCCGGCCGAGCTCAGGGCCAGGGCGATCCCGAAGTCGGCCACCAGGGGCCTGCCCTGGCTGAGCATGATGTTGGCCGGCTTGATGTCCCGGTGGACGACGTCGCGGTCGTGCGCCGATTGAAGGGCTTCGGCGACCTCCACGGTGATGCGCACCGCCTCGTCCACGGGCAGCTGCTTTTCTCGGTCGAGTCGCTCCCGAAGGCTCTCGCCCTCCACGTAGGGCATCACGTAGAAGAGGAAGCCGTCCGCCTCGCCGGAGTCGAACAGCGGCAGGATGTTCGGGTGCTGGAGGCTGGCCGTCGTCTCGATCTCGGCCAGGAAGCGCTCGGCTCCGACGATGGCCGCCAGCTCGGGCTTCAAGACCTTCAGGGCCACGTGGCGCTTGTGGCGGACGTCCTCGGCCAGGTAGACCGTGGCCATCCCCCCCTCACCGAGCTCTCGCTCGATCCGATAGCGGCCTTCCAGGGCGGCGTTGAGGCGATCGATCACGTGAGGGGCAACGTCCTCGTTCGGTAGCTGCAGGTCGATGCGGGCGGTGAGGTTTAGGGTGCCCACTCCAAGACGCCTTCGCAAGAAGAAGCTGCCTTCCGGGGGCCACTGCACGGAACGGGCGTCAGCCCGTAGATTCCGCGGTCTCCACACACACATCGAACGGAGTGCTTCCATGCTCTTACGGAGTGCGCGGATCGCCCTTTTTGCGGCGCTTCCCACCCTCGCGCTTTCAGCCGCCCCGGCGGCCGCCCAGGACCTGCACCCGTCGCGGCGACCGAGCCCGACCGGAATCGCCAAGACCTTCCTGGGTGAGACGTATGTCAAGGTGACGTATGGCCGGCCCTACATGCGCGGGCGGGCAGTCTTCGGCGATCCCGCCGACGGCAACACGTACCTGGTGCCCTTCGGCCAGACATGGCGCACCGGCGCCAACGAGGCGACCGAGATCACCGTCACGGGACCGGTGCACGTTGCGGGTCAGCGGTTGGAGGCCGGCACGTATTCGGTCTTCACCGTGCCCGGCGCGTCGAGCTGGGAGGTCCGCTTCCACCCGGGCCTCGGCATGGACGGGACTGGACGCCTCAGCGCCGAAGGCAACTTCACGCAGACCTACGATCCGGCGCTCGACCTCCTCGTGGTCGAGGGTCTCGTCGCGGAGCTCGACGAGCCCGTGGATCAGTTCACGATCGCCTTCGAGGACGTGGAGGGAGGCGTCCACATGGTCCTCACCTGGGAGACGAC
>JBDHII010000003.1:0-149272 GCA_039587515.1 Gemmatimonadota bacterium | reverse complement strand
CCTTTGGAGCCGTTGGTGGAGGTTCGAATCCTCCGGGGGCTATGGGCAGGGAAGGGATGACCCCGTAAGGCTTCAGGTCCTTGCGGGGTCGTTTGCAGCGTGTGGAGTCGCGCCCCGGGTGACGATCACCGTGACGATTCACCGCAGGTCCGGCACCGACGTCAGGTATGGGAGGTTTCCCTACAGAGATACCGCTGTTCAGCGCGTATCCTGAAGGCTTGCTGGTCGCGGTCGACTCATACTTGTCTAACCCGGGGGCGGACTCCGCCGAGTGATGTCGATGGCCAATAGCGGGGTGCCGGACAAGCTGCTGGAGCTCGACATCCTCGTGGGTGGAATGGGTGTCGACATCTCGGGCATCGAGCTCGTTTCGATTGCAGCGAACTATCCGGGTGGACGGGTCTCCGGGAGCCTCTCGGCCACGGGTCTGACGGACGCGTACGCCCGGTTGCTCCAGCTCGGTGACGATGAAGGCGAGGTGCGCGAGGCTTTCGATGCGTGCATCCGTGTCGCACCGGCCCTGGCCGACGACGTCGACCGCCTCTACAGCAGCTATCACATTCCCGGCGGGAAAGCCCCACAGGCCCGTTTTCGTGGATTCTCCATGGCGGGTACAACCGCCCCGAGGGACGTGCAGGTCTTCACCGTCGCTGCGACCTTCGCGCACGTATGGCGAACGAAGCGCCGTGCGCCGGGTCGGCCCATCGGCATCAATTTCCTCAGGAAGATCGAGCGCTTTCTGCTCCCTGGGCTCTACGGGGCGATGCTCGCCGATGTGGATTGGGTGGTGATGGGGGCAGGGGACCCGAGTGCGATTCCAGGCATTCTGGACCGTCTGGCACACCACGAATCCGTCGATCTACCGATCCAGGTGGCGACGGTCCCCTACGGAGAACACTGGACCAGCTTCGATCCGAAGGAGTTCATCGGAGGGCGAGCGCCACCTCTACGACGACCGGTCTTCATGGCCATCGTCTCCTCACACCTGCAGGCGGAGGCGCTAGCCTCGAACCCCCAGACCCGACCCGACGCCTTCGTTGTCGAGGGACCTGCTGCGGGCGGTCACAATGCACCGCCCTCAAAGAGGGGCCGCGACGATAACGGAGACTACATATACGGTCCCGAGGACGATGCGGACCTCGCTGCCGTGGCTACGCTCGGGATCCCTTTTTGGGTCGCCGGCGGATACGGCTCTCCGCCCGATAGGGGGTCCGCGGCCCCTGTTCTTCGGCGCCAGGTGGGCACGCTCTTCGCCCTGTCCTCCGACTCCGGCATGGATCCGGTGATCCGTCGGCGGGTCTTGGAGCAGGTTTGGGAGCGGAAGCTCGATGTGGTGACGAGCGTCGGTGCGTCGCCCAGCACCTATCCCTTCAAGGTCGCGCGCGTTCCTGGGACCATCGGGGATCGCGCGACCTACCTCGCCCGGCGAAGACGGTGCAATCTGGGTTACCTCCGAGGATGGCGGCCCAAGGACGGCAAGCTCGTCGGGTTGTGCCCAGCCGACGACACCGGCGTCTACGAGAAGGCTGGAGGAGCCGCTTGGAGAACCCAAGGGTCCATGTGCCTGTGCAATGGGCTGCTGGCGACGTGCGAGCTGGGGCAGCCGGACGAGGCCCCGCTTGTCACCCTCGGAGACACTACGCCGGTTCGGGACCTCCAGATGCGCCTTCGGCGGATGGAGTATTCAGCCGAGGAGGCCGCGGCGTACGTGCTAGGAGAGCTCGAACGGCTCAGGGATTCCCGTGAGGCTGTCCCCGGCGGCGTTTCTGCGGAGTCGATTGCGCCGCAGCACGGGTTGGAGGGAGTGCGAAGGCTTTTGGGACCCATGGCGTAGGATGTGCGGGATTCGGTAATGCCCCGATGGGTCCAGAAATCAAGGTCGCGCACGGAGGCACAGCCATGTCCACGCTCGTAACCGTCCTCGGCGGGGCAGTGATCCTCATGGGCGTGTTTCTTGCCCTCTCCCCGGAGCAGTGGATCTCTCTGGTCGATTGGGAGTCGCGTACTGGCCAGTTCGTTGCCGCGGCCATGCGAGTCGGGAGCGGACTCATCCTCTTTGTTGGGGCCTCGGCCACCCGGTACCCGAAGGGGTTCCGGCTCGTCGGCGTGCTGGTTCTGCTCGTTGGCCTCGCAATTCCCTTCGTCCCCCTCGATAGCTGGTCGGCTCTGATCCGCTGGGGGACGTCCTGGCCGCTCGCTGTGTATCGCGTCGGTGGCGCGGGCGCCACGCTACTCGGCGCCTTCATCATCTACGCCGCGTGGCCCGAACGATCGGACGATTAAGCATCCGATCCGGCCGTTGGTGAAGGTTCGAATCCTCCGGGGGCTATAGGCGTGGAAGAGACGACCCCGTAAGGTTCAGGGCCTTGCGGGGTCGGTTGGTTTCTGTCCCGCTGCGTCACACTCACCACCGCCGAAGTGGAGTGCGAATGGACCGATCGGAGATGGCGGCCGGGTACCTCCGTGCCTTGGGACTGCCGATGCAGGCGCCCTCGGCATCGTTCCTCGGAGCGCTGACCCGACACCATGTCGCGCGGTTCGCGTTTTGCAGCGTGGGGCCGCGCCTCGGTCTCGACCTGCCGCTGGCGCTTGAATCGCTCTACGATCGTATCGTCGTTCGGGAGCGCGGGGGCTATTGCTTCGAGCAGAACGGGCTCTTCTTCGAAATGCTCGCCGAGCTGGGCTTCAGCGTCACGCTCTACCTGGCTCGCGTCATCTACAACGAGGACATCCATCCGGGCCTGACCCATCGCGTTACGCTCGTCGACATCGAGGGAAGCCTGAAGCTCGTCGATGTGGGATTCGGGCCGCTCGGTCCTAGAATGCCGATCGAGATGGCCGGGACCGAGTCCCACGAGGGTGATCGAGAATTCCGTGTCTTCCAACCGCGCACCGGAGAATTCCACCTGCAGACGGTGAAGGACGGGGAGTATTACTCGCTCTACAAGTTCGAGCGGGCTCGCTACGGCCCGGCGGACTGCGAGTTGGGACATTTCTATTCGCACAAACACCCCGCGGCGGCCTTCGTGAACAACCTGGTGACTTCGAGAATCCTGGACGGGGAAATCCGCTCGCTGCGGAATCGGGAGTACCGGGTGATCGAGCCCTCGGGCGAGACCCACCACGCGATCGACGACGCCGGACAGCTCATGGCGCTGCTCGCCGACGCCTTCGACATTCGAGTCACGAGGGAGGAGAGCGAGAAGCTGTTCTCGGATCTGCCCTGAGCAGGCGGAAGATCGGGATAAAGGCGTCCGTCGACCCAGTGGGGTGAAGTTCCCCGCGCGGAGCGCCTCGCAGGGTTTTCCCTACAGCGGGGGATGGGAGCGGCTGCCATACTGGACACGACCCGCCGAGCCGATCCCTTGGGAAGGGAGTGTCTTGATGAGTCTCCGGAGTCTCCTCCGGCCGGTCGCGCTCGGGATCGCCACGCTCCCAGTGTTCGCACCCCCCGAAGCGCCGTCGCCCGACCCACAGATCGTCTTCGTCTCCCTGCGGGACGGGATCGAGGACATCTATGTCGTGGACGCCGACGGCTCGAACGCGCGCCGCGTTACGGTGACGGAGCCGGTCGAAGGGGAGGAGCGGGGAAGCTGGGTGCCGGCCTGGTCACCCGACTACAGCCGGATCGTGTTCGCCTCCAATCGGGACGACGGCGGGTCTGCGAACCTCTACGTCGTCGATGCGGACGGCTCGAACCTCCGTCGGCTCACCGACCACCCAGGGTTCGACTACACGCCGGATTGGTCTCCCGACGGGAAGACCATCGCCTTTCTGTCGGATCGGGACGGGTTCCGTGAGCTGTACGCGATGGACGCCGATGGGTCGAATGTCCGACGGCTCACCTTCCAGGAAGAGGCGAGCGGTCGGATCTGCTGCCCGGATTGGTCCCCGGACGGTAGGAAGCTGGCGTTCGGATCATTTCGTGCTCCCACGATGATGACGCAGGTGCTCGATCTGGAGACCGGGGAAGCCACGGTGCTCTCGAATTGGGCGGGTCAACCGCGGTGGTCGCCCGACGGTGAGTGGATCGCGTACTGGGGACCGGGGCGCCAGGTACACGTCATGAGGCCCGACGGCTCGGACGCCCGGCAGGTCACCGCAGTCGACGGCATGGCGAATTACGCCGTCTGGTCTCCAGACGGAACGAGGCTCGTCTTCAACCGGATGCCCGGAGAAGGCGATTTCGACGGCACCGAGCTGTACATCATCAACGTCGACGGGTCCGGGCTGAGCCAGCTGACGCACAACGACGCCTTGGACGGGCACGCCAACTGGTGGTGACGCGCCCAGGGCCGTGGCCTCACGAGGGGACGTGGTTCTCCAGCGCGGTACGCCATTCGCGGAAGACCTCCTGGATCAGGAGTGTCCAGCGCCGGGCCTGATCGACGCGCACGTAATCGGCGCGCAGCTCCTCCGGGAACCGGGGGTCGGTGGCGAGCCGGCGGGCCGCTGACACGATCTCGGCCGCATCGATTCCACTCCCGTCGTCGAACACACCGGTCGCCGGGCTCCGTGAGGAGGAGTTCGGGGGCAGATTGTGGGCGAGCAGTGACTTCAACTCCGATCCCGTGGTCGCTTCGGCTCGGGCGGTTCCCGTGAGACGGGCATCGAGGAAGGCGTCCCAGTAGAGGATTTCGTGTCGCAGGCCACGGTCGCGAATGAGCCGGAGATTTCCGGTGCTCAGCAGGTCCTGAATCACGGCCCGAGAGACGATCGGCAGAGGTGAGAAGCTCGTCGCCCGCACGAGGCCTGTCAGGAACGCTCCCGCGCTGTCGGGAGGTAGGCCCGCGTCCAGGATCAGACGGGACCGCTCCAAGTTGGCGTGCGCTCCCGCTGCGCTGTCGAGCGTCCTTTGGAGCGCGGTGATGTTGCCCTCGATCTCCTCGACCAGGGCCTCCAGGTACTCCCGCTCGTCCACGCGCTCCTGCCGAGCCGCCCAGGCACTGTCGATTCCGAGGGCGACCCGTTGAGGGTGCGATCATGGCGGAAGCTGACTCGCCGTCTCGGTCTGCGGTATGCTCGGGATCCAAGACGACAGCTGGCTGGACTGCGCAACTCACCGCCGCAATGCTCTGTACACCGCCCACGCTCCCAGGAACACGAACACCACCGAGACGAGCGGTAAGGTCGGTTGGATCGACTCCCAGAGACTCCCGACGAGAAAGAGGGTCCCCCCGGTCACCCAAAACCGCTCGAGGGGGAGACCGAAGGCGTGACGAGCGGTCTGCACGCCCAGCGTGAGGATGCCGATTCCCATCAGGCCGGCGGCTGTGCTGAGCCCGCCGAGGAACAAGATGCCCATCCAGACGAGGAAGAGCCCCCAGCCGACGTTTCCGATCCTGTCGGCAGGATGTTCCGTCTCGGCGACCTGCTCGGTCCTGGACTCCGCGGCAGGCTCTTCGGTTTTCGGGGGCTCCAGAACGGGGGGTCGAAGGCTCATGTCGACCTCCTTGCGACAGCGCCGCGTTTGGGTACGGGCGGGTATCGAGCTCTATCCGAAAAATAACGGGATCGGTGGCCGCGAATACGAATCGCTCGGCCGCGCGGTGGCGAAGACCGTGGATTGCGCTGCAGGGTGGGATCGATTGACTTTCACAGTCATGTCGAACGACTTCAGCCCCCGCTTGGGAGGCGCGCGGGGAGGTGTGGCACCAGAGTGCCGCGAAGGCGGTTGAGTCGTGTACCTCGCGCCGCATTTCCTCTTTTTGGCTCTCGCCCTGCCGCAGGCGAGCCAGGCCAGCGCCTCGCCGGAAGACTCTCTACGGCTTCGCCACGAGGCCGAGGATCTCCAGTCGACCTTCGAGCGACGCAGGCGACGCCTCATGCCACGGGTCGCCGACTCGGGGTACGCGCCCTGCCAAGAGCTGATCGGAAGAATCTGTCTTTGGCACGACTCGGATGATTGGCTGCCGGAGCCGGACACGTCGGAGCTGATCGAGCTCCGGTTCAGGCTCGTGCAGGGGCTCGACGAGATCGGTCGAAAGATTCCCGGCGACCCCTGGGTGCTCGGACAGCGCGTCTTCTACCGTGCGGAGGCGGGTGCCTGGCAGTCCGCGCTTCGGGCCGCGCAGCGGTGCGGCGGCGCGCCCGACGGGTGGTGTGACGCCCTCCAGGGCTTCGCGTTGAACGGCCTGGGGGAATATGAGAGAGCGGAGAGGGCGTTCCGTCGGGGTTTGGCCGAGATGGACTCGGTCACCGCGGAAGAATGGACGTCTCTGGGACGTGTGGCGGACCGCAACGCTCGTGGGCGTCTCGAGGACGCCGCAGAGGCCGGTGATGCCACCCTGGTCGACCGTTTCTGGAGGCTGGCCGATCCGCTCTTCCTCGCACCGGGCAACGATCGGCTCACGGAGCACTTCGCCCGCCGCGTCGTCGAGGAGATCAAGTCGGAGGCCAGTGCTCCCTGGGGCATCCGCTGGGGTGACGACCTGGCTGAGGTCAACGCACGATATGGGTGGGAGCGAGGTTGGGAACGCTCGCGACCGAGGCCTTCGAGTCCGGGTTTCGAGGACGTGATCGGGCATCAGGATTCCAGAGGTCGCGCGTTCGTCCCGCCTGGAGAGGTCCTGGAAGATCCGACGTCCGTGTCCCCCGGGGAATGGACCACGACCGACGACTCGCCTCGGACGGCGTACGTCCCCCCGTATGCGCCGGAGTTTCTCTCAGGGGTGGGTCAGGTCGCGGTGTTTCCGAGGGAAGACTCGGTCCTCGTGGTCGCTGCGACGCGTGTTCCACCTTCCGAGGGGAAATGGGAAGCACGGGCGGACACGATGCCGGGGGTGCCCTGGCCGCTCGCAACCCTCCTCGATATGCCTTCGCGTATCGGCGCGTTCCTCCTTGCCGAGGATGGATCGCTCGAGGCGAGCGCGGAGCGGTCGAACACGGAGTCGGGGGCGCTCATCGTTCGAGCTGCGGCCGGCAGATACCTGATCAGCGTGGAAGCATGGAGCCCCCGCGCGGGACGGGCAGGCCGCCTTCGCCACGGCTTGGTATCGGACACGGTCGCACCCGATCTCGCAACCCTCTCCGATCTCCTTCTGATGGATGACGGTCCTTGGGAGATCGAAAGTCTGGAGGAAGCGGCCCCGACGGCGCGCACGGGATCCGATTTGCGGGTGGAGGAGCCGGTCCGGGTGGGTTGGGAGCTGACGGGTCTCGGATGGGAGCCCGAAGCCGTCGAATTTTCGCTCTCCCTCTATCCGGCCGGTGAGGGTTTTTTCGGTCGGATAGGCCGCTGGCTCGGATTCGGCGGCGGGCGTGAGGAACCGCTCCGGTTGACATGGGTCGAGCCGGGACCCTTCGAGACGGGACCGTGGTTCCGATCCACGAGGTTGGAGCTGCCGACGGTCGAACCGGGTGAGTACGTTCTGAGGCTCTCGGTTCGGCTCCAGGGCAGGGAGGAGCTGGAGATGAAGCGGGCCGTGAGGATCACGCCTTGAAACCAAGGAAAATCGGGCGTTGACGACCCATTTTGGTATCTCTAGGTTTGTGGGCTGTCGAATGAAGCGCACAGCGTCGTGGAGATCATGGACGACACCTTTCGAAGGGGACCGCTCCTCATCCTCTCCGGGCGGGCCAATCGCCCCCTGGCATTGGAGATCGGCGAGATTCTCGGCCAGGACGTAGACTCCGCGATGGTTCGCGACTTCGCGGACGGGGAGATCTTCGTCAGGATCGAAGCGAATGCACGTGGTCGTGACGTGTTTATCGTTCAGCCCACGGTCGCCCCTGCCGATTACATCATGGAGCTGTTGCTCCTGATCGACGCGGCGAAGAGGGCCTCTGCGGCGAGGATCAATGCGGTGGTGCCCTATTTCGGGTACGGTAGGCAGGACCGGAAGGACCAACCGAGGGTCGCGATCGGTGCCAAGCTGGTTGCGAACCTCATCGTGGCGGCGGGTGCCGATCGGTTGCTGGGGATGGATTTCCATCAGCACCAGATACAGGGGTTTTTCGACATTCCCGTCGATCACCTCTACGCGGCACCGGTCCTCACGAAGTATTTCCGGGACAAGCAGCTCGACGATCTCGTGATCGTCGCGCCGGACGTCGGCTCGGCCAAGATGGCTCGAGGGTATGCGAAGCGCCTGGAGGCGACTTTCGCGATCATCGACAAGAGGCGTCCTGCGCCGAACGTGGCGGAGGTGCTGAACGTGGTCGGCGAGGTGGAGGGAAAGACGTGCATCCTCGTCGACGACATGGTCGACACCGGAGGCACGTTGGCTAACGCGGTTCACGCGCTGAAGGAGCGTGGCGCGCGACAGGTTTTCGCGGCGGCCACGCACGCGCTTCTTTCGGGGAGCGCAAAAGAGAAATTGGCGGCTGCGCCGCTCGAGGAGTTTGTCGTGACGAACACGATCCAGATCCCCGAGGAGCGGCGTTTCGAAGGAATGAAGGTGTTGTCGGTGGCCGGGTTGCTCGCCCAGGCGATCCAGCACATTCACTTGAACGAGTCGGTGAGCCAGCTCTTCTAGAGTCGGATTCGCCGAAAACGACAGGCCCCGGCGGGGTCGTTTTCCGAGGTAGGTGAGAATGAGGGTGAAGGCGGCGCTGAATGCGCAAAAGAGAGACGAGACAGGCAAAGGCGTGGCCCGGAAGCTGCGCGCGGCCGGTCGAGTACCTGCGGTCGTGTACGGGAAGGATGAAGATCCGCTGGCCGTGAGCATCGACGCCCGTGAGGCCATGCACCTCTTCCAGGCGATTTCCGTCGACAACACGATCATCAACGTGCAGGTCGAGGGCGAAGCGGAAGATATGGAGACGCTCGTCCGAGAGGTGCAGGTCCATCCGTTCCGCGCGGACCTTCTACACGTCGATTTCTACCGGATTCAGCGTGGCGTCGCGATCGAAGTCGACATTCCGGTCCAGTTCGAGGGCACTCCGTCGGGCGTCCGTGAAGGCGGTGGTCTCTTCGAGGTCATCCTCCACGACCTCCGCGTGAAGTGCATGCCTTCCAAGATCCCGGAAACGATCGTCATCGACGTCACCGGGCTCGAGGTGGGTGACTCGCTGCACGTATCCGATATCGAAGCTCCGGAGGACGTCGAGTTCGTGTCGGACGACATGCGTACGATCTGCTCGGTCGCGCTACCGAAGGTGGTCGAGGAGGCCGAGCTCGAGGAGGCGATCGAAGGCGAGCTGGAGGAAGGCGAGCTCGAGGGAGACGCGCGGGCCGCACCGGAGGCCGAGCAAGAGGCCGAGGGCGAGTAGGCCGCTCGGCTTCCGCCACCATGAAGGTGATCGTCGGACTCGGCAACCCCGGGTCCGAGTACGATGGCACGAGACACAACGTGGGCTGGTGGGTCCTCGACCGACTGGCGTACGACTGGGGTTTCGAAGCGTACGAGAGGGAGCGGCTGGCGCTGGTGTCGGAGGGCACCGTCGCCGAAGAGCCGGTCCGTCTCGTCAAGCCCACCACCTTCATGAACCGGAGCGGGGCCGCGCTCGTCTCACTGCGCCTCCTGGAAGGATTCGCGTTGGAGACCGACCTCCTGGTGGTCGTGGACGATGCGGCAATCGAGATCGGCCGGGTGCGCTTCCGACCCAGTGGTGGTGCGGGAGGTCACAACGGTTTGAAGTCGGTGACGGCTTCGGTGGGCACCGACGCGTACGCCCGGATGAGAGTCGGGGTGGGAGTGGCGCCCCCGGGGTTGGATCTGGCGGAGTGGGTGCTGTCCGAGATGCCTCCGGAGGACGAGGAAGTCGTGGTGGGGCTCCTGCCGGAGCTCACGAAGGGGGTCGAGGTGTGGATGGCGGAGGGAGTCGAAGAAGCGATGGACCGGTTCAACCGATAGAACAGGACCCGAAAGGCTCGGGTCCGCAGCAAATCATCAGACGAGAGAGACGATGACTGCATTCGTTAGCATGGCCGGGTGGGCGTGGGCCCTCGGTCTGGTCGGGCTCGCCGTGGCGGGACTCGTGTACGTCTACGTGAAGGGCCAAGACGCCGGCTCCGATGAAATGTCGGAGCTCGCGGATCAGATCCACGACGGGTCCATGGCGTTCCTGCGTCGGGAATACTCGGTTCTCGCCATTTTCGTGGTCGTCGTTGCGGCACTGCTCGGCGTCGCGATCTCGGCTCAGACCTCGATCGCCTATGTGAGCGGTGCGGTGTGCTCGGTCCTGGCGGGCTTCTTCGGCATGAAGGCCGCGACCCGAGCGAACGTGCGTACGTCGGCAGCCGCCAACCAGGAGGGTCAGGGCAAGGCGCTGCGAGTCGCATTCTTCGGTGGTGCCGTCATGGGCCTGTCCGTCGCTGCGCTCGGTCTGCTCGGTCTGGGCATCCTCTACTGGATCTTCGGGGCGGGTGCGATCGGCGCTCAGGAGAATGCCCGGTTCGCCGAGATCGTCTCCGGCTTCGCCATGGGCGCGAGCTCGATCGCGCTGTTCGCCCGTGTAGGGGGCGGGATCTACACCAAGGCCGCCGATGTCGGCGCCGACCTGGTCGGCAAGGTCGAGGCCGGGATTCCGGAGGATGACCCGCGCAATCCGGCGACGATCGCCGACAATGTCGGAGACAACGTCGGTGACGTGGCCGGGATGGGTGCCGACATCTTCGAGTCGTACGTCGGTTCGATTGTGGCGACGATCGCCATCGCCGCCACGGCACCGGGGATCGCGGCCAGTGTGACCGAGGCCGTCGCCTTGCCGATTGTGACGGTGATGGTGGGCCTCGTGGCCTCCCTCATCGGCATCGGCGCGATGAAGCTTCTGGAGCGAACGAATCCTGCCCATGCGCTCCACAACACGACCTTCATCGCGGCCGGGCTCTTCCTCGCGGCGATGTACATGGTCGTGAACGTGATGGACATCCAGATGGTCAGCGCGATGGGCGAGGCGTATCCCACGCTCGGTCCCTGGGTAGCGCTCGTTTCGGGTACGTTGGTCGGCGTCCTGATCGGGCTGGTCACGCAGTACTACACGGCTGCCAAGCCGATCCGCAGGATCGCGGAGGCAAGCCAGACGGGTTCGGCGACGAACATCATTACAGGCCTCGCCGTGGGCATGGAATCGACGGCGATTCCGCTCCTTCTGATTTGTGCGGCGATCTACATCTCCTTCATGTCGGCGGGGCTCTACGGAATCGGGATCTCGGCCGTGGGAATGCTGGCCACGGTCGGCGTGACCATGACGGTCGACGCGTACGGTCCGATCGCCGACAACGCCGGCGGGATCAGTGAGATGAGTGGCCTCGGGCCGGAGACGCGTGAGATCACGGACTCGCTCGACGCGATCGGCAACACGACGGCCGCGATCGGCAAGGGCTTCGCCATCGGGTCGGCTGCCCTGACTGCGCTGGCGATGTTCTCCGCCTATTCGTCCAAGGTCGGCCTGGCGGAAACGGGCATCAACATCGTGGACCCGCTCGTGGTGATCGGACTCTTCCTGGGCGGCATGCTGCCGTTCTTCGTCAGCGCCCTGACGATGACGGCGGTGGGGCGTGCGGCACAGGGGATGGTGGACGAGGTGCGTCGGCAGTTCCGTGAGATCCCGGGAATCATGGAGGGCACGACCAAGCCGGACTCGGCGCGCTGCGTCGACATTTCGACCCGCGCCGCCCTGCGCGAGATGATCCTCCCGGGCATCACGGCCGTGCTGGCTCCCGTGATCGTCGGCGCGTTGCTGGGTGTGGAAGCGCTCGGTGGTCTTCTCGCCGGCGCAACGGTGACGGGTGTGCTGATGGCGCTCTTCATGGCGAACTCCGGCGGTGCGTGGGACAACGCCAAGAAGTACATCGAGGGCGGTGCCTACGGTGGCAAGGGATCCGATCCGCACAAGGCGGCGGTCGTCGGCGACACGGTCGGCGATCCGTTCAAGGACACGAGTGGCCCCTCCCTGAACATCTTGATCAAGCTGATGAGTGTGGTGGCCCTGGTCCTCGCTCCCTGGTTTGCTCAGATCCACGATCTGAACACCGACGGGGCGCTCTCGCAGCTCGTTTCCTGGGTCGGAGGTCTCTTCGGCTGATCTCGGAATGACCTACGAGGCCCCGGCGGGTCGAGCACCCGGCACGAGGGTGGTGGAGGCGGGCCGTCATGCCTGTCTCGCCACCCTCGTGCTCGTTTGCGCCGGCTGTTTGCCCCGATCGGAGCCCGAGGCGAACCCGGGGATTTTCTACTTTCCGGGTTACGGGTCCAATTGGGGCTGGCTCAGTCCAAAGGAGGCGGGCTTCGACGAGACGCGCCTCCAAGCAGCGATCGATTTCGCCTTCGAGCGCGAGTCGAGCTTCGGACCCGACCTGGAAAGCCACATGACGGCACAGCTCACCACCGACCCGTATGGGGAAATCATCGGGCCTGTCCAGAGTCGCGGTGGGCCGACCGGGGTCATCGTCCGACACGGGTATCGGGTCGCCGAGTGGGGGAGTCCCAACCGGGTCGACATGTCCTTCAGCATCACCCGCAGCGTGCTCTCGACGCTTGTCGGTCTAGCCTGGGACCGGGGGATGATCGAAGATCTCCAGGACCCCGTCGCGAAGGTGCTGCCGGAGGACTTTCCGGAATTCAGGAGCGATCGGAACAGCCAGGTCACTTGGGAGATGCTCCTCGAGCAGCGGAGCGAGTGGGAGGGGTTGATCTGGGGCAAGCCCGATGTGGCGGACCGGCTTCCGCGCGACCGGGAGCTCGGAGAGCCTGGTTCATACTGGGAATTCAGCGAGGTGCGGGCCAATGTCCTGGCGCATGCCCTGCTCCATCTCTGGCGCTTCCCGCTCCCCGACGTCTTGGACCAGCTCGTCATGGAGCCCATTGGAGCGACCCCCCTGTGGGAATGGCACGGCTATCGAAACTCGGGCGTCGCGGTTGCCGGACAACGGACCTACTCCGTCGCTGGGGGCGGGCGCTGGGGCGGCGGACTCTGGATCTCTGCGCGTGACCTGGCGCGTCTGGGATATCTCTTCCTGCGCGGAGGCAAGTGGCGGGAAGAGGATCTCTTGTCGGTGGATTGGATCCGACTGGCGACGTCGCCCAGCGAGATCCGGACCGATCACGGCTACCTGTGGTGGCTCAACACAGACCGCCAGATGTTTGCGAGCGCCTCGGAGGACGCGTTCTTCGCGATCGGGGCGGCCGGGAACGTACTCTGGGTGGAGCCCCAACATGATCTGGTGGTGGTCACGCGCTGGATGGAGGCCACCGCCGTCCACGAATTCATGACCCTTGTCCTGACTGCGCTCGAAGAGGAGTGACCCCATGAAAAAGGCGACGTTCGAGAACGCGATCGCATTCGCCCAGGATCTGATTCGAATCCCCGGCTTGTCGGGCGGAGAAGAGGTGGTGGCTTCTCGGGTCTTGGAAGAGATGGAGGCACTCGGGTACGTCGATGTCCGGCTCGACGAGGTGGGCAACGCGATCGGCCGAATCCCCGGGCGCGGTGACGGTCCCGTCGTGCTCCTGAATTGTCACATGGATGTCGTGGCGGAGGGTGACCACTCGGAGTGGGAGTATGGTCCCTTCGACGCCGTGGTCGAGGGGGGATGCCTGCACGGACGTGGGGCCATGGACATCAAAGGCCCGCTGGCCCTGCAAACCCACGCAGCAGCGGCACTTCGGGGAACGACCCCGTACGACATCGTGGTGGCTCACACGGTCTTCGAAGAGCGGGGCGGCCTCGGCATGAAGCATCTGCTCGAGTCGGGTGCGGTGCGGCCGGATGCGGTCGTCATCGGTGAGGCGACCCACGGCGATGTCTGCGTAGGTCATCGGGGTCGGGGAGAGGTGGAGATCGTGATTCGAGGCGAGGCAGGTCACGCGAGCGCTCCCGGTCGGGCGAAAAACGCCTTGGATGCGGCGGGAGACGTCTTGGCGGCTGTCCGGCGGCTTGCCGAGAGCCAGGCTTCGGATCCGTATCTCGGGACGGCTACGGTGGTGCCGACGATGGTCGATGTCTTGCCCCAGAGCCGGAACGTCATCCCCGATCAGGTCGTCGTCACCCTCGATTGGCGTGTACTTCCCGACATGGATGCCGACTCGATGCTCGGGGATGTGCGGGGGGCGCTGGGAGCGACCGCGGTGAATCGCACCGACGGACTCACGATAGAGGTCCGGATGGCCTCGGAATCACAATCGGCCTTCACGGGGCTCACTTCGGTCCGCGACCTGTTCACACCGGGCTTCCTCATGGATCCCGAGGCTGCCGTCGTCCGTGCGGCAGCCGAGGCTGTGGGCCGACGTGGCGTGGAGGGCTCCGCCACCATCCGTCCGTGGGCGTTCGCGACGGACGGGGGATGGAGCTGCGGAATCCACGGTATTCCGACGATCGGATTCGCTCCGGGTGAGGAGCGGTATGCGCACACGAACAGGGAGCGACTCGATCTGGAAGAGGCTCGCTGGGCTTTCGAGCGCCACCCGGCACTCCTTACAGCCCTGCAGCGGACACTGGCCGGAGAGGCTTGAGCGCACGCCGAGCGCCTTCCGGCCGAGTCGGATCCATGTATATTTATCGGCTCATCCCGCTCCGGAGGGATCGGCGGAGGCGAACAGCCGCCGGCCTGTGGGGCCCGTTTCAACGCGGCGGACCAAGGGAGAATCCGAATGCGTTTGTATGAAATCGTCTACATCTTCGATCCCGACCTCGATCAGGACGGGCTCACCGCGAAGATGGACAAGTTCCACGAGCAGCTCACCGCCGAGGGTGGTGGCGAGATCGTCGCCATCGATCTGTGGGGCGTCCGCCAGCTCGCCTACCCGATCAAGAAGAAGAAGAGCGGCTATTACGTCGTCGCGCATTTCCGCACGGCGGTCGAGGCTCTGCCCGAGTTCGAGCGGTTGCTGAAGCTCGACGAGGGTGTGATGCGTTACCTGCTGGTTGCCAACGAGGGTGAACCCACATCGGGAAGCTCGATTTTCGTTGACCGGCCCGCACGCGTCAGCGAGGATGATGACGACGACGAGGGCGACGAGGACGCCGCTGCGGACGGAGACGAGGGTGAGGAGGGTGCGCCAGCGGCCGGCCCGCCCGAGTTCCAAGGTGGCTTCGGTCGTCGCCGCAGGATGGAAGGTCCGCCCGTGGAACTGCTCAACTACAAGGATGTGGCCACGCTTTCCCGTTTCATGACGGAGCAGGGCAAGATCCTTCCCAAGCGGACGACCAAGGTCACCGCCCGCTTCCAAAGGGATCTCGGTCGAGCGATCAAGCGGGCCCGTTATCTCTCGCTGGTTCCGTACGTCCGGAACCACGAGGTCTAGGCAGGCAGCTTGTCGGAGGAGTCACCGGATCGGGACCGAGGATGGCGTCGCGGTGGCGCCTGTCTGCTCGTGGCGATGCTACTGTCGGTGACGAGCCCGACTCCGCTGATTGCGGCTCCGTTCCTGTTCCTCACATTCGCCGTGGGTGTTCGGGGACTCCCCAGCTTGCTTCTGGCCGGCTTCGCGATCGTGGTGCTTTTCGGGGCAGACATTCGTGGAAGCCTCTGGTACTTGGAGCGGGGGTGGGCGGTCTTGGTCGCGGGATGGTTCGCGTCGCTGACGCTGGCTCGTCCGAAGAGCCGGTTCTTTACGCGGGCCCTCGTTTCGATCGCCGGAGCGTTCCTGGTTACGGGGGTGCTGTTCGGCACGCGGACGGGCGCTTGGTCACAGGTGGACTGGCGCATGCGGCAGAGCCTGCTGGAGGGGGCGCAGAATGCTCTGGCGGCTCTGCAGTTGTTCCAGGGCGAGGGTGCGGGTGCGTCGACCGCTTTGGTCGCTGCGGTGATGCGGACGGCGGAGCAGCAAGGAGAGCTTTTTCCTGCGCTGCTCGGACTGTCTTCCATGGCGGCCCTGGCCGTCGCCTGGTGGCTTTACGTGAGGTTGGGGTGGAGGAGCGGACGGGGGCTGGCACCGCTGGCCGAATTTCGGTTCAATGACCACCTCGTGTGGTTGTTCGTGGCCGGACTCGGATCGCTGGTGCTCGGGATGGGAGACGCCTGGTCTCGAGCGGGAACGAACACGGTGGTGTTCATGGGTGGGTTGTATGCCCTGAGAGGAGCCGCCGTGGTGACTTTCCTCACGGGAGGACTGTCGATGGTGAGTGCGGTGTTCTTGGGGCTGGGAATGCTCTTCCTCGCACCGGTGGTCGTTGGAGGGGCCCTGATCCTGGGGCTTGGAGACACTTGGTTGGACGTTCGGGCTCACGTCGATCGGACGCGTGAGCCGAGAAGCTAGTCTGGAGACGAGATATGAAGCTGATCCTGAGGAAGGCCGTCGAGACGCTTGGGGAATCTGGAGACGTCATCGACGTGAAGCCGGGGTATGCCCGCAACTATCTGATTCCACACGGTCTCGCTTATGTCGCCAGCGAGGCGAACTTGCGGCGCCTCGAGCAGGAGCAGAAGGACGTCGAGGAGCGGGCGAAGCGCGACTACCTCGAGGCGCGTCGGCGCGCCTCGCAGCTCGAGAACGTTTCCGTGACGTTCGGCGTACGGGCCGGCGACGACGGGAAGCTGTTCGGCTCGATCACGAACGCCGACATCGCCGAGCGTCTCGTGGAGCTGGAGCTCGATTTCGAGATCGATCGGCGACACATCGAGCTCGAGGAGCCGCTCAGGCAGCTGGGCGTCTACAATGTCGCTCTCAAGCTGCATGGGCAGGTCGAGGCGCCCATCGAGGTCCGCATCGAGCGCCAAGAGGACTAGGCGGGACATCGCGATGTCGGACGAGCGCGGGGAGGTCGGGGCACCACGAGAGGACGAATCCGCCGTCGAGCTCCCGATGGACGTGATTCGGGCGGCCGAGCTGGCCCTCGAGCGCAAGGCGTCGGATGTCCTGGCCCTCGATCTGCTGGGGATCTCGTCTGCGACGGACGCGTTCCTGATCGCGTCTGGCGGCTCGGACGTGCAGGTCAAGGCCATTGCCGAGCACATCATCGACGAGCTCAAGGCAGAGGGGGTGCGTCCTGAGCATGTCGAGGGACTGCAGGGAGGACACTGGGTCCTGATCGACTACGTGGACTTCGTGGTGCACGTGTTCCATCCGACCGCGCGCCAGTTCTACCAGCTCGAAGTGCTCTGGGGTGATGCGCCGAGCAGGGGGTTCGAAGACGAGCCCGGGTGATTGCCGGCTTCGTCCTCGGTCTTTAGGTTCTGAAAACCGTATTCCGGAGGTTTTCATCGCCGTATCGGGAGCGTGAGGGTGCCTTGAAGAGGGTCCCTCCGTCATCCAATGCGTGGCTTGCACCGGGCGGTCTCCCGGAGCCCTTCGAAACCGGCACTCCACTCGACGGTGCCGGTACCGGTACCCCCACCCCACGAGTTATCGGGTCGCTTGCGTGGCCGTTGCCGGGTGCGACGGTTAGTTTGGCGGCGATTTCCCGCTACCGAGGAACTGTCGCACACCGTCTCCACCGATGAACCCCGATTCTCCCGACTGGCGGCCTTTCGAGGTGCATTCGCCACAGCTGCCGAGCGGTCTCACGCCTGACGTTGCCGTGATCGCGGTCGCGCGCGACATGACCTTGGATCGCGGCTGGGCTGCCGACGTGACGCTGGGGCTCGCAAGGGCCCTGTCGGCGTCGGGACGCAACGTCCTTGCGCTCGACCTGGACCTCGACACGCCGAGATTGCACCGGGCGGCCGGGGTCGAGAATGGTGAGGGCGTCAGCGACGCGATGCTCTACGGCGTCTCGATCCGCAAGATCGCCCAGCCGATCCGGCAGGGAGAATTCCTGTTGGTTTCCGCCGGTACGGTGGTCGGCGACTCCCGACGGGTGCTCGAGAGCGATGCCTGGATCGCCATGCTCGGGGGCGTTCGAGAGGCTGGAGCGGTCGCGCTCCTCCACATGCCTGCGGACGCCCAGGGGGCTGCATCGCTTCTGGAACGGGCGGATGCAGTCGTGCTGCTTGGCCCTCCATCCATGCAGATGGGCGGGGCGCGGGTCGTGGCGAGGTTCGGGCCTGCAGAGGCGGAGGTCGAAACGGCAGCTTCCGTCGGGGGGACTGTAGAGGGGGTCGACATCGACGCGCTGGCCCCGGACATCGAAACAAAACTGGACGTTACAGAGCCTGAGTACGCTTCATCGGAGGCTATGGAAGTGGCAGACCCAACGGACATCTCCCGTCTAGCGCCTGAAGAGCCGGAAGATTCGGAGGCCGGATCCGATACGTTCTCGCTGGACGATCTTCCCGAGTCGGAAGCCGGCGCGGAACAGGCCGCAGACGAGTTGGACACCTTCTCGCTCTCCGGCGTCGAGGGCTCGCAGTACGATGCTTCCGGTGGAGCCGGAGCTCCGCCGGCGGACGGCGCGGCCCCCGTGGAGGAGTCGCCTCCGAGGCCCGAGGCGGCCTCGATGGGAGGGCCTCCCGAGCCTGCCGAGCCATCACCCCCGGAAGAGCCGGACGATGCCGGGATGCAGCGCCTCGAGGTCGAGGATTCGATGATCGTCGACGAGGGCGAGCTCGACGAGCTCGCCGACAGCGCGCCGATGATGGAGGGCCTGGAGACGGGGGCCGGCTTCAGCATGGGAGGTCCGCCCGAGCCGGCCGACGCGTCCCCTGAAGAGGAGCCGGAGCTCGAAGTGACCTCGAGTGCGGAACAGCTGGGCACGGCCCCGGCGGTCCCGGAGCCGGCGGCCGAGGAGCCCGCCGTGGAGGCACCGGCTCGGGAAGCCGAGACAGCGGCTCCTGCCGAGGACGTGTCGACGGCGGCCGAGGCCGTACCTGCAGAGGAAGAGCCACCTGCCTCGTCGCAGGAGACCCCGACGGTCGTTACGGGTGCGGGATCGGGCGAGCTCCGTGTGCAGGACGAGCCTCGACTCGCGGGTCTGGAAAAGCTCGAAAAACAGCAGAAGCGGAGCGCGCGCGCGCGCGTCGCGGCTCTGGTGGTCTTCGCGCTGGTCGTGCTCGGCGGTTTTGGATGGACCCTGGCATTCACGGGCATCCTGCAGGTTCCCGGGATCACGCCGCAGGAGCGTTTGGGGTCCGGCGTTCTGCCGCCGGTCGATCTGCCTGGGCCGCAACCGACGACGCCCGAGCTCTCTCACTCGCTGATGATGGACACCCACCGGGAGCTCGAGACGCCGCGGGCGTTGATCGAGGTGCTCACCGAGCGTGTGCCGGGTGTGCTCTTCTTCGTCGCCCCGGTGATGGAGGGTGACCGTCAACTCTTCGCGCTGTACGCAGCGGCATACGGCGCGGCGGAGGCCGACGCGCTGCGCGAGACCATCGGCGAGGTCCGAGATCGACTCGACCCTGCAGAATGGCGTGTGCTCCCCACCTCCTACGCGTTCTTCATCGAAGAGCAGGGCGAGGCGGCCGTCGCGAGCGAGACTGCGGCGGCGTTGATGGACCAGGGGGTCCCCACATACGTCCTCCAGGTCGACTATCCCGACGGATCCGCCGGTTATCGGGTGTACGCGGGAGCGCACGTCGACGAGAACGATGCGGGGCCGATGGCTCGGCTGCTCCGTGCGAGTGGCTTTTCGGACGCCCAGCTCACCTCTCGCAGAGGAAAGCTGCCGGAATGAAGCTCAGATCCCTGAGGGTCCACGGATTCAAGTCTTTCGCGGATTCCACCACGATCGACTTCCATGAGGGCATCACCGCCATCGTGGGCCCGAATGGCTGCGGCAAGTCGAATATCAGCGACGCCATCCGGTGGGTGCTCGGAGAACAGCGGCCCACGGCGATCCGTGGTGCCAAGATGGAGGAGGCGATCTTCCAGGGCAGCGTACATCGGCGGCCGGTCGGACGGGGCTCCGTCGCGATGGTCGTGTCCAACGAAGACGGCAAGTTGCCGATCCCCTACGACGAGGTCGAGATCGGCCGGACCGTCTATCGGGACGGGGGGAGCGATTATTCCCTGAACCGGTCCACCGTCCGACTCCGGGACGTACACGATCTCTGCCGAGATACCGGGCTCGGGACCAACGCTTATGCGGTGATCGAAAACCGGATGATCGATTCGATCCTCTCGGACCGGGCCGATGAGCGGCGTGGCCTCTTCGAGGAGGCCTCCGGCATCGGCAAGTACAAGGATCGGCGCAAGGCCGCGATGAGGAGGTTGGAGCAGGCCGAAGCGGACCTGCAGCGCCTGGAGGACGTGATCGGGGAGGTGGAGACCAAAGTGCGTTCGCTGGCCCGTCAGAGGGGCAAGGCCGAGCGCTTCAAGCTGCTGCGGGAGCGGCGTTTGGCGGTCGAGGTGGCCGTCGTGCGCAACGACCTCTCCGACCTTCGGCAGCGCATGCAGGAGCTCGATGCAGCACTGAGCGGTGATCGTAAGACGGGTGAGGGCATGATTGCGGAGCTGCGCACGGCCGAGGCCCGATACGAGGCGCTGAGGCTCCAGGAGGCAGATCTCCAGCGCAAGCGCTCCGAGGTGGCGACGGTCCTCGAAGGCATCCGTGAGGATCTCGTCAGGTGGGAGCGCGATCTCGCGGTAGCGGGAGAGCGCAGATCGGCAGCGGAGCGACGCCTGAGCCAGATCGGCACGGAGCGCTCCGAGGCTACGGAGCGTGTGGAGCGGTTCGCCGGAGAGCTCCTCGAGGTCGAAGAAGAGCGGGGTTCGCTCGAGGAGGGCCTGCAAACGGCTCGGAAAGCGTTGGTCGAGGGCCAGTCCAAGGCGGGTGAGGTCCGCGCGCGGCTCGAGGCGGCACGCTCTGACCTCGACGATTCAGAGCGGATGGAACGCGACCTCGCGAGGCGGGGAGCTCAACTGGAGGGCGACGCGGCGGCGGCCGACGCCCAGAGCGCCGAGCTGGAGCGCCGGGTCGAGCAGCTTCAGAACCAGCTGGAGGATGCGTCCTCGACCCTGACCGACCTGGAAGCTCAGGGAGACCTCTTCTCCGGCCGTGTCACGTCGCTTTCGAGTGACCTCGACGAAGCGCTCGCCCTGCTCGACGGGGCGCAGTCGTCTCTCACCGGGGCTCGCGAGAGGCTGGAGGCCGCACGTTCCGAACATGCTTCGGCCGCTGCTCGACTCCAGCGCTCGAGCGCCGAGATCGAAGGCCTCGAGGCACTCGAAGAGGGTGGGGTCGAGCCGGTCATCGAGGCGCTCGTAAGCGAACGTCCCGACGACGTGCACGGCGTCCTGCGGGACTTCATCGAGTGCACGCCGGAGCTGGCGACGGTCGTGGAGCGATACCTGGGCTCGCTGACCCGGGCTCTCGTGGTGGAGAACCGGGAAGCCGTGACGAGGATCGGCCGCTGGTTCGAGAAGCGGGGGAAGGGTGGGGGGCTGGTGCTGTTGCCTCTCGATTGCGTACCCCGGACCGAGGGCTCTGCCGGTGGATTGCGCGATGCCGTGAGCGCTGTCGGAAAGGGAGCGCCCTGGGTCCGCGCGCTGCTCGCGCAGGCCGATCTCGTGGATGACGCCGACCTGACGGGCGAGGTGCCCTCGCACGACCGTGTGAGCCGGTCGGGGATCGTGGTCGACGCGAGAGGCATCTTCCGAATCGGGGACGCGGTGGGTGGCGCCGGAGTGCTCTCCCGAAAGGAGCGGCTCCGGCAGCTACGCGATACGCTGCCCGACTTGCAGAAGCTCTCCGGGGAGGCGGATCGCGTGCTGGAAGAGACCGAGGCCCGGTTCGAAGCGGCGACGGCCTCCGCCGACGAGGCTCGCAAGCGTTTCCTGAAAGCCGAGGACGACCTGCGCGCCGTATCGGCGGAGGCGCACGCCCAAGTGGACCGGAGGTCTCGGCTCGATACGCATCGTGACGATCTCGTGAGGCAGCTGGAAGGTACGCGTGCGACGCGAGCCCGCGTCGTCGAGCGTGCGGAGCAGGCGCGTGAGGATCGGGCCACGCTGGCTGCGGAGGAGCAGCTCGTCCAGGAGCGCCGGTCCGCAGCCGTCGCGATGCTGGAAGCCGTGCAAGAGGAGTGGGAGGCCGCGCGCGAAGAAGAGTCACGCCTTTCGGTTCACCTGGCCCGCATCGAGGGCGACGTCGGACGCCTGGATCAGCGTTTGGGGGACCTGCGCAGAGAGCGGGACACGGCGGTCGCGAGGAAGGCGCAGCTCGATACGGAAGAGTCCGAGCTGCACCTGGAAACCCAGACGGTGGCGGAGCTGGAGGAGCGTGGGGCCGAGGCGACAGAGCGGCTTTTTGCCGCCAGAGATGCCGCCCGCCTCGACTTCGACGAGCGGGACGAGGAGCTTCGGGCTGTGACGCAGGAGCTGAGGTCCGCCGAGGCGAGCATGCGTGAGGCGCGCGACGCCGAGCGGGCCGCATCCGATCGGCTGCACCGTCTGGAGTTGGAGCGCCAGGAGGTGGGAAGTCGGATCGCTCTGATTCAGGAGCGGCTGGAGGGAGAGTGGGGCCGGCCTCTCGAGCATCTGTTGCAGGAGGCCGAGCCGGTCGAAGGGGAGCCGGAGGATTTGAAAGAGGAGCTCGAGCAGATTGTCACGAACCTCGAGCGAATCGGCCTCGTCAACATGCTTGCCGTGGAGGAGCATGCCGAGGAGAGCGCGAGGCTGGAGTTCCTCCAGGAACAGCAGGCGGACCTCATGCAGGCGCGCAACGACCTTCGGACAGCCATTCGTGAGATCAACGACACCGCGATCGATCTGTTCGAATCCTCTTTTCAGCAGATTCGGGAGAACTTTCGGGAGACCTTCGTGCGTCTCTTCGAGGGAGGGGAGGCGGACATTTGGCTGGCCGATCCCGAGGATCCGCTCGAGTCGCCGATCGAGATTCACGCGTCTCCGCGCGGGAAGAAGACACAGCGAATCGACCTGCTGTCAGGTGGAGAGCGGGCGCTCACCGCGCTTTCGCTTCTCTTCGGAATCTACCTCGTCAAGCCGAGTCCATTCTGCGTTTTCGACGAGGTCGATGCCCCTCTCGATGAAAACAACATCGGCCGTTTCATCCGTCTTCTGCAGGAGTTCAAGGCGCACAGTCAGTTCGTCGTGATCACGCACAATCCCCGGACCATCGAGGCGGCCGACTGGATCTACGGTGTCACGATGGAGGAGCCCGGTGTGAGCAAGATCGTCGGCGTGTCGCTGTCGGAGGCACCGATCGTAAGTGGCTCGGCGGCCTGATCGGCCGACCTCGGCGAGGGCACCTGCATGAAGGTGACTGTCGTGGGCTCGGGGACTTTGGTGCCCGAGCCCACACGCGTTTCGGCCTGCCACGTTCTCGAGGGCAGCAATTTCGCACTCGCGTTGGACGTGGGACCGGGTGCCGTCCGCCAGATGGAAGGGCTCGGTATCGCGTGGTGTGGGCTCACGCACCTGGTCTTCTCCCACTTCCACGTGGACCATCTCGGAGGTCTCCCGGACCTGCTTGCCGCGCTCAAGCACGCCTGCCATCCGCGAAGGCACGAAACGCTCTCCGTCATCGGCCCGCCCGGGATCCGGGAGCGGGTCGAGGCGCTGGCTCGAAGCTACGGTTCCTTCATTCTGGAGCCTGGATTCCCGCTCGAGGTGAACGAGATCGGAAGGCGGGGGGAATGGGTGCCGCCTGGTGGTGAGTTCGAGCTCAGGACCCACCCCGCTGCGCACACGCCGGAGGCGGTCGCCGTTCGTTTGCAGGTGGGTGATGTCGCAGTCGGCTATACGGGCGATACAGGGCCCATGGAGGGCTTGGCAGAGCACCTGACCCGCGTGGACGTGCTGATCGCGGAGTGCAGCTTCGCCGATCCGCCTCCGATGGACACCCATCTCACGCCGGACACCCTCGGCGCTCTCGCGTCACGAGCCGCCCCGGATCACTTATTCGTCACGCACGTGTATCCGGGGTTGTCGCCGGACACGATCATCGACGGCCTGCGCGCGGCGGGCTTCGGGGGGAGAATCGTCATCGCCGAGGCGGGAGACTGCGTGACCCTCCCGTAGACCCCGGCACGCGCCTTTCTTAGACTTCTTTGCCCGAAACCGGGGCTCAGGACACTCTCTCAACCAGAGGTCGGGAACACCATGCTCGTCGTGATGAATCACAACGCGACCGGTGACGAGATCGAGGCGGTCGTGGAGATCATCGACGCCATGGGGTACGAGGCGCGTCCGATGCCGGGGCGTCAGCGTACCACGGTTGGACTGGTGGGCAACGACGGGCGCGTGGATTCGTCGAGAATCCAGGGCCTTCCGGGGGTGCTGGAGATCATTCCGGTTACCAAGCCCTACAAGCAGGTCTCGAGGGAATGGCGGGAGGACGACACCCTCGTGGAGCTCGACAACGGGACGCGGATCGGCGGAGACGAAATCGTGATCATGGCGGGTCCGTGCTCGGTCGAGTCCGAAGCCCAGATCATGGACATCGCCGAGAGGCTCCGCGAGGACGGTGCCACCGTCCTCCGCGGAGGTGCGTTCAAGCCCCGAACCTCGCCGTACAGCTTCCAGGGTCTGGGCACCGAGGCGCTCGCACTTCTCGCACGGGCGAGACAGGCCACGGGTCTGGCGATCGTCACCGAGGCGATCGACCCGGAGGGCGTAGACGTGGTGAGCGAGTACGCCGACATCATTCAGATCGGCGCCCGCAACATGCAGAACTATCCGCTCCTCAGGCGAGCCGGACGCTGCGGAAAGCCCGTGCTGATCAAACGCGGAATGTCGGCCACGATCACCGAGCTGCTTCTCGCGGCGGAGTATCTTCTGGCGGAAGGCAACGGCGAGGTGATCCTGTGCGAGCGGGGCGTGCGATCGTTCGACAACCATACGCGCAACCTGCTCGACCTCACCGCCATTCCTGTGGTCAAGGCACTGAGCCACCTGCCCATCATTGCCGATCCCAGTCACGGAACGGGGATCCGGGCGAAGGTGATCCCGATGGCCAGGGCGGCTGTCGCGGCCGGGGCGGATGGTGTCATGGTGGAGGTTCACCCGGACCCGCCTTCCGCGCTCTCCGACGGGGCCCAGTCCCTCTACCCCGATCAGTTCGAGGAGCTGATGGGGCAGCTGTCCGACATCGCCGCCGCAATCGGCCGCCGTCTGGTTCCGGCGCTTCCAGAGGTCGTCTCGACAGCGCTCTGACCGGCGTTTGCCGAAAGCCCACCTACCGCAAGCCCGATTCTCGATCGACCGGTCCATACATGGACCCGGCCCGACCGGGCTGTTCGTTTTCATCCTGGCAGGGGAGTCCACCGGCGGACGGAGTCTCGAGATCGGACGCGCCAAAGGCGACCACTTCGAAGCGATTGCGGCGACCTACTTGGGGGCCCGGGGCTTCGCGGTGCTGGCCCGGAACTACCGGGATGGACCTCGGGAGATCGACCTGGTTGTCCGGAGGGGGGACTTGGTCGCTTTTGTCGAGGTCAAGGGACGCAGCCGCTCCGACTTCGGTCATCCGTTCTCGGCGATCGACCGGGCCAAGCGTCGTGAGGTCTCGAAGGCGGCCGCGGCGTGGGCACGACTCGAGGGGCGTCCGAGGTTCGCATATCGGTTCGATGCGGTCGCCGTGCTGCCGGACGGGCAGGGCGGCTGGCGGGTCGAGCACCTGGAGGATGCCTGGCGTCGGGGAGAGTGAAGTTCTAGCTTTGGTTGCCCCAGGTCCGTAGGACGAAAGCTCGCGAACTCCGTCAGGACCTTGCCGGTAGCAGCGGTAAGTGTGGTGATCGTTGCTGCGGGTCGCCTGGGGCACTTTCTTTTCGGGATCGACCCCGGGAAAAGCCCGGGGTCGTCTCCCGCGCCATCCCCCAGGCGCCCTGTAAGTCTGTGTCCCACACTGCATTAGCTCGAAAATATCGACCACGGCGGTTCTCCGAGGTCTCGACCCAGGAGCATGTCTCGGAGACGCTGAGGCGAGCGGTGGCGCACAGCCGGGTCGGCCACGCCTACCTGTTCTGCGGACCTCGGGGGGTCGGGAAGACGACGCTGGCTCGGGTGCTCGCGATGGCGCTGAACTGCCCCGAGCGGACCGAGGACGGGGAGCCTTGCGGGACCTGCGACAGCTGCCGACGCATCTGGGGTGGCCAGACGGCGCTGGACGTCGTGGAGATCGATGCCGCCTCCAACCGAGGTGTCGACGACGCGCGTGAGCTGCGGGAGCGGGCCATGTACGCACCCTCCGAGGAGGGGCGCTACAAGGTCTACATCGTCGACGAGGCTCACATGCTCACCAGGGAAGCGTGGAACGCGCTTCTCAAGATTCTCGAAGAGCCACCTGCGCGTGTGATCTTCGTCTTCGCGACGACCGAGCCTCAGAAGATTCAGCAATCGGCAGCGCCGATTCTATCCCGCTGTCAGAGGTTCGATTTCCGGCGGATCGGTGTCACGGACATCGTCGACCAGCTTACGGCCGTCGTGGAGAGCGAGGGTGCGAAGGCTCCCGAGGACGCCCTGCGGATCCTGGCTCGTAAGGCCGACGGTGGCATGCGCGACGGACTTTCCCTGCTCGACCAGGTCATGGCCCTGACAGGGGGGGAGATCACCTCGGACTCGGTTCGGCGCGTCCTCGGCTTGGTGGAGGAGGAGCGGTATCTGGAGTTGTTCGAGATCCTCGCAGAGAGTCGCCATTCGGACGTATTCCGCTTCGTCGAGGACCTCTTGGACGAAGGCTACGATCTGGTCGAGTTCTACCACGGCCTGGTCGAGGCACTTCGACATGCCCTGCGACTCTCGCTGGGGGACGACCTCCCCGATCTGACGACCGAGTTCAAGAAGGCGCTCGAGGCCAAGACGGTCGGCTTTCACCCGGCCGACTTCGTGCGAATGCTCTCGCTCGCGTCCGATCTGGAGAGTGGGGGAAGTTTGCGCCGAACCTCCCAGCCGCAGGTGCTGATCGAAATGCTCCTGCTCAGGCTGAGCTATCTCGATCGAACGGTTTCACTCGAAGAGGTCTTGGGAGGGCTGGGTGGTGCCCCGGACCCGGGCGGTGACGCGGGGGCGCGGACTTCGGGGGATGGCGATCTCGAGCCCTCCGCCTCGGAGACTCGGGAGGGGCCGACCTCGGATGATCAGCGGCAAGAGCAGGCCACTTCGGCGCCGGAGGCGAACGCCCCGGGGGTTTCGGAGGAAGAAAGCCCGGAGCCGATGGACGGAGTCACCGCATGGCGTTCCGTCCTGGACTCGGGGAGTCTTCCCAAGGGGATGACACCACTCCTCAGAGCGGCAGTCGTCCGGGAGGAAGCGGAAGCGGTGATCATCGAGCTGCCCGACGGCCCGGCTGTCGAGCGCCTCGCGGACCCGTTGTCGCAGCGGATGGTCCTCGACGCGCTTCAGGCGCGGATGGGGCGCGAGCCCAAGCTGGTGGTACGCGTCCAGAAGGACGTCCCGGAGGGGGAGAACGGCCGGATCACCAGTGAGAAGGTCAAGGCGGACCGTGTCCGATCGCTCGTAGAGCGGGAACCACTGCTCGAGCGTGCGGTAGAAGAACTCGACCTGGAACTGATGGAATGATCGCCTTCAAGCCCCTGCCTCATAAGGACTTAGGATGACAGACTTCCAGCAGATCATGCAGATGGGTCAGCAGCTTCAGGCACGCATGGCCAAGCTGCAGAGCGACCTGGAAGCCAGGGTAATCACGGCTTCTTCGGGTGGCGGCATGGTCACGGCGACAGTCGACGGGAAGGGGCAGGTGACCAAGATCGCCATCGACGCGACCGTCGTGGACCCGAGGGACGTGGAGATGCTGGAGGATCTCGTGCTGGCCGCGGTTTCCGAGGCTCAGGGCAAGGCACAGCGGGAATACGAAAGCGAGATGAGGAAGGCGGCGGGAGGCCTCCCGATTCAGCTTCCAGGCCTTTAGACGTCTCTCCAGACCGTGACTTGCACGCCGGGTCGGACCGTTCGGAGGGCACATCCTTGTCTCTGATCGATCAGCTGACGAAGGAGTTGTCGCGGCTACCCGGAGTCGGTCCCAAAACTGCCCTCCGCCTCGTTTATCACCTGATGAAGCGTCCGCGCGAGGAATCGATTCGGCTCGCGGGAGCCATCAGAGACGTGGCCGAGCGGGTCGGGCCTTGCAGCACCTGCGGGAACTTCACCGAGGCGGACCTCTGTGACGTCTGCGCGAACCCCAGAAGAGACGCTTCGGTGCTCTGCGTCGTCGAGGAGGCCTACGAAGTCGGATCAATCGAGAGAACGGGCACCTACCAGGGCCTCTACCACGTCTTGGGAGGGCGTCTTTCCCCGTTGGACGGAGTTGGTCCGGACGAGCTCAGTATCCGGCCGCTGCTCGGCCGTCTCGGGGGGGACGAGTCGGCGCCGAAGGAGGTCATCATCGCCACCAATTCGGGCGTCGAGGGCGAGGCGACGGCGGTCTACCTCGAGGGTGTGCTACGCCCGATGGGTCTGAAGGTCACCCGACTCGCCAGGGGCATCCCGGTCGGGAGTGACCTCGAGTACGTCGATGGCTCGACCATCGCGGAGGCTCTGGCGGGAAGACGGGAGATGTGATGACAATGTCGAAACGGTCCCGAAATACGGGAATTGTGGTCTTGGCGGCTGCAGCTGCCGGCGCCGTCCTCGCGCTCGTCATCCGTGACCAGATGAATCGACACAGCCGCGATCTCTTCAGTCCTTATTTTGTGAAGAGGCTGGCGGCCCTGGGGCACATGTCACGGGTCGAAGCCGGCGTGGACAGCATCAACCTTTTGCGTGATTTTGTCGCTTGGGAGCCCAGAAAGAGCCTGCGCAGGAGGGCCGAGGCCATTATTCTGCGTATGGAGCGGGAGGCCAACACGGTCACGATGCCCGACGGTGACGGTGTCGGGTGAGGTCAGGGGAAAGGGCGAAAGTCTTTCATTTCGGTCGAATTCCTCGCATCTTCTGTGGCCGCATTTACCTAAGGGGATGCGTGGCGGACAAGTCAACCGTTCGAAAGGGACGGCGCAACGTGCGGGAACTTCCGGATCGTAGGGCCCCCCTCGTGGGGCAGAGAGGAGCGTAGCAGATCATGTCGATGATCAACTACGCCAGCCGGGAGATCAATTGCAAAATCGTCTACTACGGCACCGGTCTGGGTGGGAAGACGACAAACCTCGAGTACGTCTACTCCCGGGTCAACCCGGACACGAAGGGTAAGATGATCTCGCTGGCGACGGAGACGGAACGGACTCTGTTCTTCGATTTCCTGCCGATCGACCTCGGAGAGGTGAGGGGCTTCAAGACCCGCTTCCACCTCTACACGGTGCCCGGCCAGGTGTACTACAATGCCAGTCGGCGCCTGATCTTGAAGGGTGTCGATGGCGTGATCTTCGTGGCGGATTCGCAGCGGGATCGCATGGAGGCCAACATCGAGGCGATGCACAACCTGTACGAGAATCTCGAATCGTATGGTTACGACCTCGGGAAGATCCCTTTCGCCATCCAGTACAACAAGCGGGACATGCCGGATCCGATGTCCGTCGAGGAGCTGCGTGCCCAGCTGAATCCGAACGGCGTGCCCGACTTCGAGGGTGTGGCGATCGAAGGGACTGGCGTCTTCGAGACGCTGAGTGCGGTCAGCAAACTCGTGGTTCAGGCTCTGAGCTGAGAACCGAGATGGCTGGGAGCCGGTTCAACCTCCCCAACACAATCACAGTCGCCAGGATCGCCGCGTGCCCGGCGATCTTCTATCTCGCTCTCCAAGCGTCTGTCGGTGCGAGGCTTTTCGCTTTCGTCCTGTTCGTGGCAGCGGCACTGAGCGACTTGTGGGACGGTTACCTGGCGCGGAAGCACGGGCTCATCACGGACATGGGCAAGCTGCTCGATCCTCTCGCGGACAAGCTGCTGCTTCTGTCGACCTTCGTGCCGTTCTACATGATCTCACACCGACCGGGTGAGCAGTGGCTCATCCCTTGGTGGGGTGCCCTTCCGATCTGGGTCATGGTCGTGATTCTGGGACGCGAGCTCGTCGTGACGCTTTTCAGGCAGTGGGCAGTGCGACGCGACGTCGTGATCGCCGCCGGAAGGTCGGGCAAGTACAAAGCGTTCATTCAGAATCTCTTCTCCGGAGGCCTTCTACTCTGGTATCCGTTGCAGGAGGCGGCGGTCCAGGGTCAGTGGAGTGGACCGCAGTGGCTCCTGTTCTCTTGGGTCCACAGTGTCTGGATCGGGTTGACCCTCACGATCGCGATCGTGCTCACGGTCTACTCGATGCTCGACTATTTCTGGAGCTATCGGACGCTGATCGGAGTCCGGGACTGACCGTTGGTGGATGAGGGCGTCAGAGCAGCCGTCGTCAGCGTGGGAGACGAGCTTCTGCTGGGCCAGACCGTCGACACCAATGCCAGCTGGATATCGAGCCGCCTGACCCGACTGGGGGTCGAGGTCTTGGAGCGCGTCACCGTGGGAGACGTCGACGAACAGATCCGGGCGGCACTCGCGCGGTGCGCAACAATCGCGGACATCGTGATCCTGGGTGGCGGGCTGGGGCCCACGCCGGACGACCTGACCCGTGATGCGCTCGCGGGCTTCGCGGGTGCGAGGCTCGTCGAAGACCCCGAGATCGTGGCGCGGCTCGAGGAGCGCTTTCGAGCTCGCGGCTTCGACACGCTACCGCCGGCCAACCGCAAGCAGGCGCTGGTGCCCGAGGGCGGTGAGGCGCTTCCGAATCCGAAGGGCACCGCGCCCGGGCTGAGCTTGGACGTAGGCGCGTGTTGGCTCGTGGCGCTACCGGGTGTGCCGAGAGAGGTCCGCGCGATTTTCGAGGGTTCGGTCGAGCCGGCGCTCCGGGCCCGCTTCGAGGGGCGTCTCGAGCCGATCCACGAAGTGCGCATCGCTACGACCGGAATCTCCGAGTCCGTACTCTGCGACCAGGTGGAGAAAGCGCTTCCCTCCGACCGGGGCCCGGTCCAGCTCGCTTTCTACCCGGACCTGAGAGGTGTCACGGTCACCCTTCGGACAAGCCGTGTGCGGTCCGATGTCGCCGCCGAGTGGCTCGCCCGCATCGAAGAAGCGCTCGACCCTGTGGTGGCACCCTTTCGTTACGATTCCGAGCGGGGAGAGATCGTGGAAGCGCTGGCGCGGAAGCTCCTGACGTCGGGTCGGACCGTGGCGACCGCGGAGAGCTGCACGGGGGGCTTGATCGCCAAGCGCCTGACCGACGTCCCGGGCTCTTCGGGGTTCTTCCTCGGAGGCCTGGTCGCCTACGAAAATTCCGTGAAGATCGAGAACCTCGGTGTCGATCCAGGAACGATCGAGGCGCATGGTGCCGTGTCGGAGGAGGTCGCCCGAGCGATGGCCGAAGGAGCGCGTGACGTCTTCGGCGCGGACATGGGCCTGGGTGTGACCGGGATTGCCGGACCGGGAGGTGGCTCGGCGGAGAAGCCTGTGGGTACGGTCTGGTACGCGGTGGCCACGAAGGAGAAGACCCACACCGAGGGACGGTGTCTGCCGGGGGAGCGCGAGGCCGTGCGAGAGCGCGCTGCGCAGGCTTGCCTGGCCCTGCTCCTACGGGCTGTCCCGGACTGACACGACCTCGGTCGAGGGTATCCCGGCTTCACGGTCGAACCGATAGATTCTCGGACCCGTAGTATGCGGATCAAATGGAACAGATGATTGGGTTAGACGGATGAGCGAGCGCGTGGAATCGCGAGCAGAAGATATCTCGGGGCCCGACGAGGCCGACCCTCGGGACGAGAGCTCGGACGGGGTGTCCGGCGAGTCGCAGGAGGAAGGTGATCTCGGCCTGGACGACGCCGGAATGAGTGACGTGGAGGAGACTGAAGATCCGACCCCGGAGGAGCTCGAGGAGGCTTCGGTCGAGGCGGAGCTCGGGCAGGGCCTGAACCATCTTCAGGGCGAGCTCGAGCAGCTCAACGACCAACACCTTCGGTTGGCGGCGGAGTTCAAGAACTATCGTCGGCGAGCCGAGACCGAGATGTCTCAGGCGTGGAGCCGGGGACAGGCGGACTTGCTGAGGCACCTTCTCGATGCGCTGGACGACCTGCAGCGTGTCGGTGCATGGGAGCCCGAGACGACCACGGTCGAGTCTCTCGTCGAGGGTGTCGATCTCGTTGAACGGAAGATCCGCCAGGCCCTCGAAGCGGCGGGTGTCGAGGTCATCAGTCCCGAGGGTGAGATCTTCGACCCCAACCACATGGAGGCCATGTTCCGAGTGCCGGCGGAGTCCGAGGACCAGGAAGAGCAGGTCGCTCAGGTGGTACAGAAGGGGTATCTGCTCGACGGCCATCTCGTGCGTCCCGCTCGGGTCGGCGTCTACAAGCACGACTAGACAGCATCGGGAAGAGACGTTGGCGACCTCGACGAAAGACTTCTACAAGACCCTCGGCGTCTCCGAGAAGGCCTCGCAGGAAGAGATCAAGAAGGCCTACCGGAAGTTGGCGAAGAAGTATCATCCGGACGCGAATCCGGATGATACCAAGGCCGCAGATCGCTTCAAGGAAGTGGGCGAAGCCTACTCCGTGCTGTCCGATCCGGACAAGCGCAAGAAGTACGATCAGATGCGTCGTCTCGGCGCGTTCTCATTCGGCGCCGGCGGCCCACGGGCCTCGGCCTCGGCTCCCGGAGGTCAGCCCGGCGCAGGCTTTTCCTTCGACGACCTCGGAGGACTCGGCGACATTTTCAGCTCGATTTTCGATCGGGGAAAGAAAGCCGAGGATGGGAGGAAGACGGGGCCTTCCAAAGGTGCCAACGTCGAGTACGTCGTGGAGATCTCTTTCCGAACGGCCGTCAAGGGGGGCAAGATCTCCATCGACGTCCCGATCTCCGAAGAGTGCGCGACCTGCGGTGGTTCGGGCGCCGCTCCCGGGACGGAGATGAAGCGTTGTGACGAGTGTCGGGGGTCCGGCTCCGTAACCTTCGGGCAGGGTGGCTTCGCCGTGAATCGGCCGTGTCCGGCCTGTTTCGGCCGGGGACGAATACCCGAGTCACCTTGCGGGTCGTGTGGCGGCAGCGGAGAGGTACGCCAGACCCGCAAGATTCAGATCAACGTGCCGCAGGGTGTGGAGACGGGATCGAAGATCCGGCTTTCGGGTCAGGGCGAGCGTGGAAGCTCGGGCGGGAAGCCCGGGGACTTGGTGATCACGTTCAAGGTCAAGTCCCACGGTTTTTTCCGGCGGGAGGGGCTGGACATCCACGTGACCGTTCCGATCAACCTCGCTCAGGCGGCGCTCGGCTCGAAGATGGCCGTCCGAACCGTGGATGGTCGCAGAGTGCACCTCCGTATTCCGCCGGGCACGCAGAGTGGGACGAAATTCAGGATTCGTGGCCAGGGTGTGGAGAAGAGTGGCCGCGTCGGAGACCAGTACGTCGAGGTCCGCGTGGAGATTCCCGAGTCACTCGACGAGGAGCAGCAGGCAGCCATGGAGCGGTTCGCCAAGGCTGCCGGACTCAAGCACTGAGCGCGGGATCGCTCGATTCGACAGCCTCGACGGCCCGGGCGATTCTCCCACCCCCGAGGACCACGTCTCCGTCGAAGATCACGGCCGATTGACCGGGAGTCACGGCACGCTGTGGCTCGTCGAAGGTCAGCCGAAGCGTAGGATCCGATTCGGCCACGGTGGCCCGCACCGCGACGGCGCGGTACCGGATTTGGACCGATACCCGGCTGCCCTCGGCAGGAGGAGCGCCGAACCAATTGAGCTCCCCGACCTCCACCCCGGCGCTGAAGCAATCCCCGTAGCGTCCGACGACGACTTCCCGCCGTTCGGCGCGGATCTCGACCACGAAGAGGGGCTCCGCATGTCCGCCCGGGAGGCCCTTGCGTTGGCCGACCGTGAAGTTGGCGTATCCCTCGTGCTCCCCGATCGTCTTCCCGTCCCGATCGACGATCGGCCCGGGCTCCAGGGCGGGGTGGCGATCCCGCAACCGCTTCTGAAGAAAATCCCGATAGTCGCCGGTCGGGACGAAGCAGATCTCCTGCGACTCCGGCTTCTCGGCCGTCACGAGACCCAGCGCGCGGGCGCGGGCCCGCACCTCGCTCTTGGTGAGCTTCCCCAAGGGGAAGTGAAGCAGGGGAAGCATCTCCCGGGGAAGGCCCCATAGAAAGTACGACTGGTCTTTGCGCGGATCTCTGCCACGACGCAGGCGTGGCTCCTCACCGCCGCGATCCATCCAGACGTAGTGTCCCGAAGCGATGCCCTCACAGCCCAGGAGTCTACCTCGGGTCAGCAGATCCCGGAATTTGGTGAACGAGTTGCAGCGGACGCATGGATTCGGCGTTCGTCCCAAGGCGTACTCGTTGACGAAATCTTCGATCACGTCACGCTCGAAGTCTTCCTCGACGTCGTACACGTAGTGGGGAATCCCGAGCGTATCGGCGACCCGACGGGCGTCGGTGATCCCATCCAGTCCGCAGCAGGTCTTACCGGGCCCCTCGACTTCCGAATAGCAGAAGGTCTTCATGGTCGCGCCGACGACCTCGTAGCCGGCCTCCGACAGAAGCGCGGCGGCCACGGACGAGTCGACGCCGCCGGACATGGCGACGAGAATGCGCTGAGCCACGTTCAGACCACGGTGTTCGAGCGGGTCCGAGCGACCGCTTCGACGATTCGGCGGCCCGCTTCACGGACGCTGACCTCGTCGTTGAGCTTGCCGAAAGAGAACCGGAGGGACGGACCCTCGATCTCGGTTCCGTAGAGGGCCGCAAGAACATGACTCCCTCGACTGCTGCCGCTCGAGCAGGCCGGTCCGCTGGAGACCGCCACGCCGGCCAAGTCGAGCTCGATCAGGAGCGTTTGCCGATCAACGCCGGGGATTCCGATGTTGAGGACGTGGGGGGCACAAACCTCGGGATCGCCGTGGATCCGAAAGTCTTCCACACCTTCCGTCAGGACCGAGAGGAGGAGGACCTTGAGTCGTCCGAGGCGTTCGGCTTCACCTTCCTGCTCAGCCACGGCGAGCTCGATTGCCACCGACATACCCACGGCTCCCGCCACGTCCTCGGTTCCGGACCGGACGGCACGCTCCTGTCCGCCACCCACCACACGTGGCTCCAGCTCGGTGCCACTTCGCTTGTAGAGGAGCCCGGTGCTCTTCGGACCGTAGATCTTGTGACCGGTGAAGCTGGCCAGATCCACCGCGACCTCGTCCAGGTTCACACGGATCTTGCCGACGGCCTGAACGGCATCGGTATGCACGCAGACGCCGGCCGCGCGGGCCTTCCGCGCGATGCGCTCGACCGGTAGCTGCAAGCCCGTCTCGTTGTTGACCATCATGAACGAGACCAAGTCCGGTTTGCGCTCCAGAAGGCGGTCCAGCTCTTCCTCGTCGACGTCTCCCGAGGGTCGAACGTCCAGCAGGACGCACTGTCCGTCGCTTCCCGACGCGATCTCTGCGGCCGTGAGGATCGCGGTGTGCTCGATGGCCGATGCGACGATCAGTGGTGTCCGGCCTTCACTTCGTGCGATCTGCGCACGCCCGAAGACAGCCAGGTTGTCCGATTCCGTCCCGCCTCGAACGAAGTAGAAGTCGTTGCGGTCGCCGCCCAGTGCGGCTGCGACACGGGTGCGGGCGTCCTCGAGCCCGGTCGCGGCCTTCCGACCCCATCGGTGTACCGACGAGGCGTTGCCGAAAATCTCGGCGAGGTACGGCTCCATCGCCGCCCTGACCTCGGGTCGGACGGGTGTCGTGGATGCATGGTCCAGGTAGATCGGGTCCATCGTGTCTTCTTTCGGATGGGATGCGGCCGATTGTTTCGGGACGATCGGCCGCTCTCTATGTTCCGAGGTACCGAAGATAAGACCGAAGAATCCCGAAGCGAACGGACCGCCGTGCTGATGGAGCCACCTCCCTTTCCCGCGGGACGCCCGATGCAGTTCCGAGCCACTGTGCATGGGACGGTATTCGCCGGACGCGACCGACACCTCGAAGCGCTGCACCCGGGTGATCCGGTCTATTTGATTCCGGACCCGCCCGGCCAGGACGATCCGGGCGTGTGGGTGCACCTCAGGGGAGGCGCGCTGGTGGGCCACCTTCCTCCAGAGATCGGTGCGTGGCTGGCACCCTGGCTCGAACGAGGTGGACGAGCGGTAGCGCGGGCGTTGAAGGTGCGAGGGTCGGACGCCCCGAGTTGGCGCAGGCTTCTGCTCGAGGTGTCCTGTGAGGGTGATTTCGCCTGATCCCCCCGAGGTCGGAGGTCAGAACGTCGTATTGCCGGCGGTGCCGAGGGTGTCGCAGGCGACGGTTTCTTCGGTCCAGAACGGCTCGCCGTAGGCGGTCCTGATCCGAGAGCCCGCGACGGCACAGTGGGCTCGGATCTGATCGTAGACAGGGCGGTCGCCGGCCGGGAACACCTCTCCCATGCCTGGACGTGCATCGAATTGGCTCGGGTAGCACTTCAGCGCATCGAGCTTCGCATCGATCGTATCGGTGATGTCGATCACGAACGTCGGCTTGGGAGCATCCTCCCGGAAGAGCGTGGCGTAGACGACCTTCTGCGGCCGGAAGGGGTCTCCCGACGCCGGGAAGTTCTTGAGGCCTGCGAGAAAGCTCGCATCCCGTACCAGCTCGGCTGCCACGCGGTGATCCCGGTGCCGTCCGACCCTCCAGTGGGTCACGACGACGCGGGGCTGCAGCTCTCGGATCAGACCGGCAACCCGAACTCGGGACTCCTGAGAGTTCTCCAGGGCGCCGTCCTCGAGTCCTGCATTGCGGCGAATCACGAGGCCGAGCACGTCTGCCGCCTTCCGCGCACTCGCCTCGCGCGATTCTACCGTGCCCCAGCTCCCCATCTCTCCACGCGTGAGGTCGAGGACACCCACCCGCTCACCCGCCCGGGCAGATCGGGCTAATGCACCTCCACACAGGAGCTCGGCGTCATCGGGGTGGGCCATGATGGCCAGAACGTCGAGCGCGCTCGGGTCGAGGTCACTCATGACCCAGCGCGGCGACGGGTTCCATGCGTGACGCCCGGTAGGCGGGCACGAGCCCGAAGAGCATCCCGGTGATGATCGCCATGACGATCGAGATGACGATCGACCACAGCGGAATCTCGGCCGGGATGGGTGTGTAGGAGGCGACCGTGAACGCGAGCGCGGCACCGAGCAGGAGACCGGCCACGGCGCCCATGACCGTCAGAGCGGCGGATTCGACCAGGAACTGCCACAGGATTTCCTGGCGATTCGCTCCTACGGCCTTCCGGATCCCGATCTCACGGGTCCGTTCGGTCACCGAGATCATCATGATCCCGACGACGCCGATTCCGCCGACCATCAGGCCGACGGATGAGAGCGCGAGCATGATCAGGAAGAAGACGCCCGTAAAGTCCTCGAATGCCTCGACCATCTGGTCGGACCGCATGATGGCGAAGTTGTTCTCCTCCGCAGGCCTGAGGCCCCGCATCCCGCGCATGGCGCCGATCACCTCGTCCATCGCGACGGCCTGGGGGACCGTATCCTGCGGGACGACCCAGACGTTGGCCTGCCAGTGCGAGGCCTTGAGACGCTTCATGGCGGACGTGTAGGGCACGATCGCCATGTATTCGATCAGGTCCGTGAAGATGTTCGCATCCGGCTTGAACACGCCGACCACCTCGAACTGCTCGCTGACCCCGCGGGAGCCGGCGCTCATACGCACCTTCCGTCCGATGGGATCGAGAGAGCCGAAAAGCTCGTCGGCCAGGGGCTCCGTGATCACGACGAGCGGACGGGACTGCCTGACTTCGGCCGGGGTGAAGTCTCGGCCGGCGACGAACTGTCCGATGAAGTAGTCGGGCCAGCCCGACTCGTAGGCCTTTCCTGGAATGCCGCGGATCTGGCGACCCTTGACGTCCAGGTTGGCTTCGATGTCGAAGTTGTAGAAGGCCCGGAAGACGCTCGGAAGCTCGTCGAGTCGATCGGCCTCGTGCGGCTCGACCCGTGGCTTGCCTGCCCAAGGGGGTCTCCCATGCCCGAACGAGACACGCACGCTGGAGAAGTCGAAGCGCATGACCGCGAAGTTGTTCGGCCCGGATGCCTCGAATCCCTCCATGATCGAGCTGCGGATGCCTGTGACGAGCGCCGCGATCGACACGACCACGCCGACGCCGATCGCGACGCCCAGGATCGTGAGTCCCGAGCGCAGCTTGTTGGCCCGCACCGAATCGATCGCGATCGTAATGCCTTCTTCGACGGTCCTGAATCGATTCATGTCGGCTCACTCATAGCGCAATGCGTCCACCGGGTCGAGTCTCGAGGCACGCGCGGCCGGGTAGACGCCGGACACGACTCCTACGACCAGCCCGAGCGAGACGCCGAGAGCGATCCACTTGAAGTCGACCGCCGCAGGCAGCGGCGACAGCGCACGCACCAGGTAGGTGAGTCCCACGCCGATTCCGACGCCGGTCGCGGCTCCGACTGCCGATAACGTGGTGCTCTCGATCATGACCTGCGTCAGGATATCCCTCCGGCGTGCCCCGATGGCCTTGCGAACGCCGATCTCCCGCGTTCGCTCCATGACGGAGACCAGCATGATGTTCATGATCACGATTCCTCCGACCACCAGCGAGATTGCGACCAGACCCGGGAGCGCGAGGAATAGGATGCGGGAGATATTGTCCCAAAAGGAGAGCGTCTCGTCCGCGGTCTCCACCGAGAAGTTGTTCTGCTCGCTCGGGTGCAGGCGTCGGTGGGCGCGCATGAGCCCTTCCACCTCGGACTGGATCGCCCGCACGTCCTTGTCGTCGATCGCCTGAATCACGACCCGTTCCACGACGCCGCGAGGGCTGGTGATGGCCTGGATCGGGGAGCGCGCCGGCGCTACGACGAGGTTGTCGAGGGACTGGCCGAACAGGCTGCCCTGTTCCTCGAGCACGCCTACGACGCGGTAGGGGAACCCGCGAATCCGGACCCGCCGACCGATCGGATCGAGGTTCTCGAACAGCAGCTCGGCCGGGTCCCGGCCGATGACGACCACCGCGGCTCCGCGCTCGAACTCCTGTTGGGAGAAGGGGCGCCCCTGCTCGACCACCCAGTCCTGGATCGTGAACATCTCCGGTGAGACCCCGTAGACGCGTACGTTCTCGACCGTCCGCCCCGCGTCGGCATCCACCGAGGTCATCGTGCCGCTCTCGACCCCTACGCGCGCCGGAATCGTCAGGCGTTCCCGGACGACCTCCCAGTCCTCGTAGCGGATCCGGGGCCGCCGGCGACGGGCGCGCGCGTCCTCGCCCCCGAAGTCCGGAGCGTCCGAGTTCCTCCTGAGGGTCACCGTGTTCACACCGAACACGACCGAGGAGAGGTCGTCACGTACGTAGCGGTCCATCCCCTCCACGACGCTCACGACGACGATGAGGAACATCACGCCCACGATGACGCCGAGCAGGCTGAAGAAGCTCTTCAGTTTCTGCGTGCGGATCTGGGTCAAGGCGAGACGAACACCCTCGAAGAGCTTCACTCGGCTCTATCCCTCGCCCCGGTCGGCACCGTCTCGGACTCCTTGGACGGCATCGCCCTGAGTGAGCTCCCGGATGCGCGCGTAGGGCCCGACCACGACGCTGTCACCGACCGCCAAGCCAGAACGAATCTCGAAGTGCTCTTCTCCCGTGATTCCGACCTCGACCTCGACGAATTCGACCGTTCCGTCACGCACGACGAACACACCCTCGGCGTCGTCGTCTTCCGGCCGATCACCGGTAGAGGCCTCGGCTCCTTCCGAATCTTCCTGCATCCGGCTACGCGAACGGACCGTGAGAGCGATGATCGGCACGGCTACCGCCCCCCTCGCCGTAGCCGTGACGATGTCCGCGGTCGCCGACAGATCCGGGCGCACACCGCCCGGAGGATCGACCATGGTGATCACGACCTCGAAATCGATCGCCGTCTGCGTGCTGGAGGTCTGGGAAGGGGGCACGATGGCGCTGTTCCCGATCTCGGTCACTTCCCCGGCGAAAGTCCGGTTCGGGAACGCGTCCAACTCGAGCACGGCGGAGTCCCCGAGCGAGATGTAGGGTACGTCGGTCTCGTCGACCTGGACCACCGCTTCCACGCGGGAAAGCTCGCTGATCGTGAGCACGAGGCTGCCCGCGTTGTTCATCGTCCCCACGATGACGGTTTCCCCCTCCTCCACGTTCAACCGAGTGACCTTTCCGTCGATCGGGGCGGTGAAGACCGTCTTTGAAAGACGCTCCTCGGCCTCGTCGAGGGAGGCCTGGGCCTGTTCGACGCCGAAGCGGGCGGACTCGAGCTGGCCCTCGGCGAGATCGAGGCTCGTGCGTGCGTCCTGGAGCTGCTGGCGGGCGATCAGGAGGGAGTCTCGCTGGTAGAGGTTCTCGAGCCGCTGGAAGTCTCGCAACGCTTTTTCCCGGCTCGCCTCCCGCTCGAAAACCTGGGTCTCGGACTGGTTGAGGAGGGCCTGGGCCCGGCTCACGGCCGCCTCGAACTGTGTCGGATCGAGGCGGAGAAGAAGGTCTCCGGCGCGGACATCGTCTCCCTCGTCGATGAGAAGCTCCACGACCCTGGCCGACACGTCTGAGCTGATGTCGACCACGCGGCCGGCCCGGATGTTTCCGCTGGCGGTCACGGTCTCGACCAGATCGCGTGCGGCGACCTCCTCGATGCGAACTTCGATTCCGCGGTCACGAGAGTTGCGCACGCTCAGCGACGCCGCGATCCCCAGGACGGCAATCACCGCGATACCGATCAGGACTTTTCTGCCTGTCGTCATTGCGTCAGTTCCTCAGCGAGGTGCCGACCGTCGCCTCCAGCTGCGCGATGGCATCGTGGTATGCAAAAATGGCGGCGACGAGCGTCCGGTCCGCCTCCACCTTGAGTGTCTCGGCCTCCAGCAGCTCCACGAAATCGGCGAGACCGACCGCGAAGCGTTCTGTCGCCAACCGGAGCTGCTCGTCAACCACCTCCTGGTTTCGCTGCTCTAGCAGGGCGGCATCGTACGCCGTGCGTACCGTGGAGAGACCGACGGCGATGTCGGCGCGAAGGGCCAGTTCTTCTTGTCTCAGGCTGTGCTCCAGGTCCTCGAACTGTACCTGGGCGGCCTGGACCTGTCGCTGACGGCTGAGCCCCTGGAAGACCGGGATGCTGATGCTCATGCCGGCCGAGGCCGGCTGCGTGATGAAGCCGAAGGGGAACTGATCGTTGCCGTCCCGAATGGCGTCGGCCTGAGCGTCGGTGAACTGCAGCCGTGTACAGTCCTGCGAGGGAAGGGGGTCGGCGAGCCGGGAGTACAGGTCATTCGTAAAGAGGCAGCTCTGAACCCCCTTCTGTGCGGCCGCCTCCGCCTGAAGGATATCGAACTCGGTCGACGTCGCCTCCCGCGTGAAGCCTCGAATGCCCGCGCTGAAGCTGAGGCTGGGCAGGTATGCGCTCCTCGCCATCTTCACCCCGAACCGGCTCGCCTGCTGGCTCGCCCGTATCGAGCGGAGATTGGGATTTCCGTCGAGGCCGAGCTGAAAGAGCGTCTCCTCGTCCCAGCGTGGGTCTTCCAGCCGGAAGGGCGTCGTGAGCACCGCCGGGCGATGAACGTCCACGCCCAGGAGCTGCATGAGACGGATCATCGAGGTCTCCTGCCCGTTCCTCCCCTGGAGAAGCGTGATTTCCGCTCTGGCCAGCGCCACTTCCGCCTGGGCAGCGTCGATGGCGGTGCCCGAGCCTACGTCGACCTGGGCCTGGGCCAGCTCGAGGTTGAACGATGCGCGCTCTCGTTGCTGCTCGGATACGGTTACCTGTTCCTGCTGGCGCAGGACCTCGATGTAGGCCTGGGTCACCTGGAATACCAGGTTCGCCTCGGCATTCTGGACGAGGGCAATCGTGGCGCTGCGATTCGCCTTGGCCTGGCCGGGCGCCAGTATCTTGTTGCCGTCGATCGAGTAGTTGAGGTTGAGGCCGTAGGACGACGACCAGATCGACGGTTGTGTGGTGACGCCCAGCTGCTCCGCCGTGAGTCCGCCGAAAAGCAGGCCCTGGTCGCCCGAGGCCTGCCATGAAACACCTCCGCTCACGGACGCGGACGGTATCCAGGATCCATACGCCGAGCGCACGTTCCAGTTCGCGAGCTCCTCGTCATTGCGGGTAGCCTGCAAGCCCGGGTTGTTCTGGAGCGCGATCTCGATCGCCTCTTCCAGAGAGAGGGAGATCGTCGCGATATCCTGCGCGTCGAGCCCTCCGAGGTCGGGACAGGACATGACGGCAGCGACCACGAGCCACCGCCCCCACCGCCCCCAGCGCTTCAGCGTCGGCAAAACCGCCTCCCATCGGTGGTCATTCGTCTGAGCTTCTACCCGGGCCGGGCCGGACGACCGCCGATGCTGCAGCGTGTCGACCCGTTGCGGCTCCGGTCACCGTTGGCACGAGTCTCTGCCGTGACACCCTACGAGCCGCGTCTTTCGATTCTTCAAGACCCGAGGCCGTCGTAAGTTCCCCGATCCGCAACGGCTTGGGTAGTCCCCGACCCGTTGGGCCAATCTGTCACGCGCCCGGGATCTCGCGACGAATCGCTCGAAAGCCGATGGCGGGGATCTCCGCTCGGATTACCCGGTTCTGGTCGTCCAGCCAAACGAGATGCTCTTCGTCGTCCAGGCGAAGGGTGAGCCTCTGCGTTTGGAGGGTCGTCTCTCCCAAGCGCAGGACTTCGGTGCCGGAGGAGGTGAGGGTGGCGTTGCGCTGTGAGCCGGGTCGGGGTGCGATCACGGAGATGTCCCGATCGGTCGAGCGCATCATCCGGCCCAAGAAGTAGTACTGATGGGCGACCCAGCGGTCGAGCAGAAGAACCGGCCGGGAGCCGACGATGGCGCGAAACTCACGCTCCTCGACTCCCGCTTCGGACTCGATCTCGGCACGAAAGCGGTCGCCACTGCGAGACATGCGGAGACGGAGAGCGTTCGCCCCCGTAACGTCGACCTGATAGGCCCGGATCTCCATCGCGGTCCCTTCCGTCTGCAGCGCCATCCTCGCCGACGAGCGACCGGTGTCAGACTGGAGTTCCAGGGCACCCTGAGCGATGATCCTGGCATTGACACCGAATCCCGCCCGCCGGAGCGTGAACGTCTCCGTACCGACACGACGTCCAGCGATCTCGAGCACGAAACTGCCCTCGTCCAAGGTCACCGCTTGTGCGACGAGGCCGACGGGCCAAAGGCAAAGCACCAGCGAGGCCGTGCAGATCATCCGACGCATGACTTCCTCCCGTTCGCTCCCTCTCGGGGGACCCTGGTGTGGTGCGCGCCCCCTCATCCACGAGGGCAAAACACATGCCCCGGTGCCGCTTCGCGACCCGCGGCGGCCGATCGCGACCCTTAAGTTCAACCCGGCGAGGAACCTCCGGTTTCTCGCCTCGTGTACTAGCTCACTACGATCGCACGTGCTGCGCACCGGTGGGACCCCTCAGGGATACGGGACCTGATGCAGGAGAATCTAACCGAGGACCGTGCCGAGCCGTCAGAAGACGCGGACACGTCTTCGGGCCGACGGTCCGGCGTGGTCGCCCAGATGCTTCCCTGGGTGGGGCTCCTGTCGCTCGTTGCCTGGACGCGGTGGCAAGGGTGGCTGTGGATCGTCCCACCTGCGCTGATCGGGGCGCGCGGGCTCCTTCACCCGAGCCTCTCCGGCACGACTGGCCGCCTGTCGCATCTTCTCCTGCTGTTGGGCGCGGCCTCGGTGCTCCTGGGCCAACGGTCGGTCGGTGGTGTCGAGGCCGATTTCGACGGCTATTGGGAGGACCGGCGGGTCGGTGCAGAGGCGGCGCTGAGCGATCGCCTCGATGCGCTGCTCGCGCGCGGTGAGCGGACGGTCCAGGAGCTGGCGGCAGCCGACCTCGAGGAGGAGAGCGGGCTGACGCTGGATCGTGTCCGCCGTATCCGGACCCGGCACAGCGTCGCTGCGGTGGCGATCTACGGTCCCGAAGGCCAGTTCCTGCTCTGGGACGGCGTCCACCGGGGAATGGTGCCTGCCCCGCTTCAGGTCGGGGGTACTTCGTACCTCTACGTCGACCGACCTCTCTTCAGCTATCTCTACTTCACGGCCCCTCTGGCCCGTGGGGGCACGGCTCTCGCGGCGGTTCTCGTGAAGACGGGTCTCCCCGAGCCCTTCGGTGCGGAGGACGAGGACTTCGTCACCGCGTTCCGACGGGCAACGGGTGAGGAGCTTCGGATCGTGCCGCCGGAGAGAGCCTCCGGACCGGAATACCTGGACCTGACCTGGGAGGGGACTGCGCTGCTTTCGGTCGCGGTCGCGCGCCCCTCGGCGGCCGTCCGGGTCGCAGACCTCCTCCGTTCGTGGGGAAGGACCGTAGTGGGACTGGTGATTGGGGCGTGGCTGATCCTCGCGCTGGGTCTCAGGAGCGATGACGACCGGACGCTCGTGCTGCTCCTCCCGCTGTTGGTGGCTCTGGTGGTGCCCGTCGAGATCCTCATCGGAGGAGCGACGTGGCTCGGCGACGCGAGCCTGACCCTCCCGGTGCTCGGAGCTCTGTCGCTGGAACGGTCGGTCCTCGTTCTCGGAGCGCTGCTTCTCCTCGTGTCGGCCACTCCGTGGAGAGGGATACGAGGCGGAAGCTGGATCGCCGTCCTGCTGGTCGCCGTCGGCTATCCGGTCGTGGCATCCACACTCTCGAGCGCGCTGGGGCCGACCTTTCTCGCCGGCTCGGATCTCGATTGGCTGACCTATCAGGGCACCCTCGCCGTCGGGCTGGCGCTGCTCGGTGCGATCGGCCTGAGCACGGTGAGGAGCGACGCACCGCCGGATCGGACCCGCTGGGCGTGGCTGCTCGCGTCCGCGTCCCTCCTCGTCCTCTGGAGCTCGGGCGCGTGGCTCGCCATGACGAGGGGTGCCGTCGAAGAGGTCTTCCTGACCCTTTGGGCGATCCCGACCTTCGGCATCGCGTGGGTAACGCCCAGGATCGCCAGACGGAAGCAGGCTTGGCTGGTCTGGCTGGCCGCAGGCGTGTTGGGCGCCTCTGCCGCTCAGGTCTACGGCTGGAGCGACCGCCTCGAAGCCCGTCGGATCCTTGCCGAGCAGGAGATCGGCCGACTCGGGAGACAGGACCCGGTCTCGGTCGACCGATTGGAGCGAATGATCGTGGTGGCGGATTCCCTCGACCGGGAGGGGGTCGATCCCAGGGAGCTGCTCTATGGGGCTTGGGTTTCGTCGGGGCTGTCCGACGACGGTGCGGCGATGTGGTTCACCCTCTGGGACGTGGCCGGCCGGGCCGTCTTCGAGCTGCCGCTCGGGATGGGTGGAGATCGACCGGTCGCGGCTTCGAGCTTTCTCGGGGAGTCCAGGTCGGGGGAGCCGCCGTTCATCAGGAGGCTCGACGATCCCGACGCCCTGCTGATCGCCCAGGCCCCGATGAGGGGGGGTCGGATCCTGACCGTCGTCGTTCCGCCCAGGCGGGCCGTCGCCTTCGCCTCGCCGCTGGCCGAGCTGTTCGGAGCGCTGCGTCCGAGATCCGGAGAGCCCCTCACCCTCGTGCCGTTGCTCGAAGGGGAAGAGGTGTCGGAGTCCGATGCTCTCGACTGGTCACGGTCCAGAGAGAGCTGGGAGGCACGGCTCGTGATTCCGTACCCGGAAGGACTCTATGACGCGCAGTACAAGCTGGAGATGCCCCGATCTTTCGTGCTGATCGTACGTGCGGGTCTGGTGCTGCTCGGTAACCTGGCCGTGATCATCGCGCTTTGGGGTGTCGGCCAGGTCGTGCTGCGCCGGAGACGGGTGGGGTTTCGACGACTGCACAGGCCCTTCGCCACCTTCCAGGCGCGGGTGACCGTCGCCCTCTTCGGCTTCTTCCTGCTTTCCAATGTGGTCTTCGGAACGTTGGCCTTTCAGGCACTGACCGGGGCTGCGGAGAGGACGGCCACGGCGTTGGCAGCCCGTGTCGCATCGGATGCGGCGGCGTTCTACCCGGTCGTGGACCGGTCGATGCGTCGGCTCTCGGAGCGGGTGGGCGCGGAGCTTCTCGAGTACCGAGACGGAGCGCTTCGCGGTGGGTCGGTAGACGAGCTCATCGACCTGGGACTCTACGAGGGTTGGATCCCCTACGAGATGAGCCTCCGGCTTGCCGCGCGTGACGAGCTGTTGATGACGAATCGCAGCTCGCTGGGGAGCTGGTCCTACCTCAATGCCTACCAGCGACTCCCGGACGGTGACGTCGTCTCGACGCTGGTTCCCCTCGCCGCGGGGCAGACGGCGCTGAGAGGACGTGAGGTCGGGGAGCTTCTCGCCTTCGTGGTGATTCTCGGAGCGGGCCTCTCCTTCGCGCTCGCCCTGATGGTCGGACGCACCTTGGCCCGACCCATCCAGACGCTGCAGATCGCTTCGGAACGGGTCGGGTCGGGGAACCTCAACCTACGTCTCCCCCAGGACCGCATGGACGAGTTCGGGTCGGTCTTCGGAGCCTTCAACAGGATGGTGCGTCGCCTGCAGAGGGCCCGGAGGGCGTTGGTCCGCACGAACAGGAGGACGAAGGCCATCGTCGAGGAGTCGGCGACGGGTGTCATGGCTCTCGATGCAAACGGCCGTGTGACGCTGGTCAATCCCCGGGCGCAAGCACTGTTCGCCGGGTCGGTGAAAGAGGGTGAGCTTCTCGAGGAGGTGGAAGGACCCCGCGGCGAGCTCGTGCGCTGGGTGGAGCTCACCCGAAGAGACGGACTCCGTGAGGCGACGTCCGAGTTCCAGTTCGGGGAGCGACGAATCCGAGTCCGGGCTCGTCAAATCTCGGCGGAGCAACCCGGCGGAAGCGTGTTGAGTATAGAAGACGTCACCGATGAGCTGCGTACCGAGCGGGTGCTCGCCTGGGGAGAGATGGCCCGTCAGGTGGCGCACGAGGTCAAGAATCCGCTCACGCCGATCAAGCTGAGCGTCCAACACATCCAGAGGGCTTGGGCAGATCGCCGACAGGAGTTCGCACCGGTGCTCGATCGAAACGTGGAAACCATCCTGAAAGAGATCGACCGATTGGCGGAAATCGCGCAGAGCTTTTCGCGATTCGGAGCTCCTGCCGCAGCCGGGGAAATCGAGCTGGAGCCTGTCGACGTCGCTCGGATCGCCGCGGACGTCCTCACGCTGTATGGGAGTGGCGGGGAAGGCCCGATTCGGATTTCCTCGCGGATCCCGGAGGGTCTTCCGCCGGTGAGCGGACGCAGTGCGGAGTTCAGGGAGGTCCTCCTCAATCTTCTGGAGAACGCTCGGGCGGCGATCGAGGACGAGGGACACGTGGTCGTCGAGGCGGTCTCCGTCCAGTCCGCCGTCGAGGTGCGTGTGCGAGACGACGGCGTCGGTATCCCGGATGAGCTGATCGGGCGGATCTTCGAGCCGAGATTCTCGACTCGTTCGACCGGCACGGGATTGGGTCTGGCCATCGTCCGCCGCCTCGTCGAGTCGTGGGGCGGTAGTGTGACGGCGGAGAGCGGGCGGGGCGAGGGGACGACGATCCGGCTCCACCTTCGACCGTGGGAGGTCGATGAGTAGGGCAGAGTCCATGACGGAGACTCCCTTACCGTGGGGATGGCTGGCAGAGGGGGTCCGGATATCGCTAAGTTGGAAGAGAGTCCTTTGAGTCCAGTGTTCAATTCCGCCACCGGAGGACAATGAGGGACCCCCTCCCCGGGACAGCCAGGATCGACGCCCGCCCCGTGACGACGGGGTCCGAGACTTCTCCGAACCAGTTGTCCGATTGGCTCGCGAGCCACACGGACCGTCTGGCCGAGTATTGGTATCGTGAGGTCGTCCGCCGCAGCGCGGTGTCCGACCCGGCCCTCCGAGGGCTGCTTCGCGATTTCATCGGCTTCCTCACGACGTTGGTTCCCTCCAGTGTTCGTTCGGATCGGCCTCAGGTCATCGAAGTCTGGAACGATGCTTCGACCCTGTACGGCTCACTCGGAGCGCTGCGCGGACTCGCTGCAGGCGAAGTCGTCGAGGAATTCCAGATTGTCCGGGACGCGCTGCTTCGCCTCGTCTTCACGGAGGGGCCGGAGTTGATCGGCAACGAGCTCAAGCTCCGAGAGGCGCTCCGCATCAACCGTTTCCTCGACAGTGGGGTCACGCAGGCGAGCGTCGGCCACACGGACGCGCTCTTCTTCCAGCTGCTGGAAAGCAATGGGGTCCCGGTCGGTACCGGACCGGAGCTCTTGGAAGAGATCCGTACCCAGCTGGACGGGTTCCGACGGGAGGTCGAGTCGCTGGCTACCTCCTCCTAGTCGAGGACGGGGTATGACCCACCCATGAGGGAAAGCGATCGAGGCGTTCCCCCTTCGCTGGGGGATATGCCCTCCGACGAGTTCCTCCGGCACGCGGAGGAGATGGCCCGGTGGGTCGCGGACTACTTCGAGGAGGGTAGCCGACTTCCCGTGCTGGCTCAGGTGCGCCCCGGTGACGTCCGCCGTGCCCTGCCGACGCGACCACCGGCGGAGCCCGAGACCTTCGAGGCGATCTGGGAGGACTTCCTGACCGTCGTGCTTCCCGGGATCACCCATTGGAATCAGGGAGGATTCCACGCGTATTACGCCGTCACGGGCTCCGGACCCGGTGTGCTCGGAGAGCTGATCGCATCGGCGCTGAACGTCAACGCGATGGTCTGGCGCAGCTCGCCGGCCGCAACCGAGTTGGAGGAGCTCGCCACGGACTGGCTGCGCCAGTTGATCGGTCTTCCCGAGGCGTATGTCGGCGTCATCAACGACACTGCCTCGTCCTCGACGCTCTACGCCCTGGCGGCCGCGAGAGAGGCAGCCCTTCCCGAGGCTCACCGCGAGGGGCTGGCCGGGGGTCCGCGACCGCGTGTCTATGCTTCCGAGCAAGCACACTCCTCCGTCGAGAAAGCGGTGCTGACGCTCGGATTCGGCACGGAGGGGCTTCGCAAGATCCCCACAGACGCGGAATACCGCATGGACGCCCAGGCCCTGAGGCGGGCGATCGAGGAGGATCGGGCTGCGGGGTTTGCTCCGGTCGCCGTCGTCGCGACCCTGGGCACGACCTCGACCTCGAGCATGGACCCGGTCTCCGAGATCAACGATATCGCGGAAGGGGAGGGGCTGTGGGTGCACGTCGACGCGGCCTACTCCGGTCCAGCGGCCGTGTGCGAGGAGAAGGCTCCCCTTTTCAGGGGGTGGGAGCGGTCCGATTCGATCGTCACGAACCCCCACAAATGGCTCTTCACGCCGATCGACTGCTCGGTCCTGTTTACGCGCCGGACGGATGTCCTCCGCAGCGCTTTCAGTCTGACTCCCGAATACCTCGTGAGCTCCGAGAGCGCGTCGACGACCAGCCTGATGGATTACGGGGTCTCGCTGGGTCGCCGGTTTCGGTCGTTGAAGCTCTGGTTCGTCATGCGGTATTTCGGGCGTTCGGGTCTCGCGGCTCGGATTCGAGAGCACTGTCGCCTCGCCACGCTATTCGCGAGCGAGGTGAGTGCGGCCGACGGATGGCAGATCGCCACACCGGTGCACTTCGGGACTGTCGTCTACCGGCTGGCGCCCGACGATGCGACTTCGGGAGGGGTCGATGCGCTGAACCTCGCGATCATGGACGAGGTGAACGCGACCGGTGAGGCGTTCATCTCGCAGACGGTCCTCGAGGGCGCGTTGTGGCTACGGATGAGCATCGGCAATCTACGGACCACGGAGCGAAGTGTTCGGCGCGTCTGGGAGCTACTCGTGGAATCGGCCGACCGCTTGGCCGGCTCCGACGGATCGCGAAGACCGGCGACATCGCCCTAGACGACCGCCCCCGCCACCCGGTTGAACGAGGTGACGAGGGCGGATCGGCCCCATCGGAAGCCGCGGTGCGGTGAGGATCAGGCTTCCCGGACCTCCCGCACGAGGTCACTCATCGACGTCTTGGCGTCCCCGAAGAACATGAGGTTGTTCTCCAGGTAGAAGAGCGGGTTGTCGATTCCGGCAAACCCGGGAGAGAGGCTCCGCTTCATCACGATGACCGTGCGAGCCTTGTCTACGTCCAGGATCGGCATGCCGGCGATCACGCTCTGCGGATTGCGCGCCTCCGGATTCACGACGTCGTTCGCTCCCACGACCAGCACCACGTCGGTGCGGTCGAAGTCGTCGTTGATCTCGTCCAAATCGTAGAGCTTGTCGTATGGGACGTCCGCTTCGGCGAGCAGAACGTTCATGTGACCGGGCATGCGACCCGCCACCGGATGGATCGCGTAGCGAACATCCACGCCCCGGTCCTCGAGGTTGTCCATCACCTTGCGCAGCTCGTGCTGAGCCTGCGCGACCGCCAAGCCGTAGCCCGGCACCACGATCACGGAGTTGGCATAGGCGAGGATCATGGCTGCGCCTTCGGCGTCGACGGAGCGTGCCGTCTTGTCGCCGGCCCCGACCTGCGCTGCCGTCGCGCCCTCCGAGCCAAAAGCACCGAAGGCGACGTTGGCGAGGGAACGGTTCATCGCCTTGCACATGATCATCGTCAGAATCAGCCCCGCCGCACCGACCAGGGCACCCGAAATGATCAGCACCATGTTGCCGATCACGAAGCCGGCCGCAGAAGCGGCCAGGCCCGAATACGAGTTCAGCAGCGAGATGACGACCGGCATGTCCGCGCCGCCGATCGGGATCACCAACAGGATGCCCAAGAGGAACGCGAGCGCCGTGAAGACGAGCAGGAGCATCAGCGGCGTCAGGTTCCCGACCGCCACGATGCCTGCCATCGCTACCCCGAGGAACAGGAGCCCCAGGAACAACAGCGCGTTCAAGGTCTTTTGGAGCGGGAAGGTGACCGGGTTCCCGGTAACGAGGCCCTTGAGCTTCCCGAAGGCGACGAAGCTCCCGGAGAAGGTCACGGTCCCGATGAGGCTCGATATCGCGATCGTCGCGCCGGAGCCCAGGTCGAGCGGGACACCGGCGACCTGAACGCGGACGAATTCGGCCGAGGCGACGAGCGCAGAAGCGCCCCCACCGAAACCATTGAAGATGCCCACCATCTCGGGCATCGCGGTCATCTTGACCGTCCGGGCCGCGACGGCTCCGATCAGGGAGCCGACGATCAGACCGATCAGAATACCGGTCCAGGACAAGACCTGGTTCTCGACGAGCGTCGCGATGATCGCGATGAGCATCGCCACCGCCGCGAGCGCGTTCCCGGCCCGCGCCGTCGCGGGAGATTGTAGTCGTTTGAGTCCGACGACGAAGAGAATCGCCGAAACGAGATAGGCTAGCTCCACCCCTAGGGTCAGATCCATGAGGCTTTAGCCTTTCTTGAACATCTGGAGCATGCGGTCGGTCACCATGAAGCCACCGACCACGTTGATCGTTGCCATCACGATGGCCACGATACCGAGGATCTCCGCCAGGCCGCCCTCCGACTGCGCCGTCACTACGAGCGCGCCGACAATTGCGATGCCGCTGATCGCGTTCGCCCCCGACATGAGGGGTGTGTGGAGCGTCGGGGGCACCTTCGTGATCACCTCACGACCGGCGAGGGTCGCGAGGACGAACACGTAAAGTCCGATCACCATCTCACCCATCCGAATCCTCCCTGAAGGTCGCGGGTGTGTTGTTCAGGATCATTGGTTGGTCCGTACCTGGCCTTCGTGCGCGACGCAGGTCGCGTCCAGGACTTCGTTCCCGAAGTCCATCACCAGCCCGCCTTCCTCGCCGACCATCTCCTTCAGGAAGGTGAGGACGTTCTTGGAGAACATCTGGCTCGCGTGGACGGGGATGTCCGAGGGCAGGTTCGAGGGCCCGATGACGCTGACACCATCGTGGATCACCGTCTCGCCGTCCCGGGAAACCGCACAGTTTCCTCCCGAGGGGGCAGCGAGGTCGACGATCACGGACCCGGCGTGCATCGAAGACACCATTTTCTCGGTGATGAGGAGTGGAGCCGGCCGCCCGGGGATCTGCGCAGTCGTGATGACGATGTCCGCATCGACAATGTGAGCCGCGATCAGCTGCAGCTCCTTCTCGTGCTGCTCTTCGCTGAGTTCCTTGGCATAGCCGCCCTCTCCCTCGGCCGTGACATCGTCCTCCGTTTCGAGGAAGGTCGCTCCCAGGCTCTCGACCTGCTCTTTCACTGCGGGCCGCACATCGAAGGCTTCAACCTTGGCTCCGAGTCGACGGGCGGTCGCGATGGCTTGAAGGCCGGCGACGCCGGCTCCGAGGACGAGCACCTTGCCCGGCCTGATCGTCCCGGCGGCCGTCATGAACATCGGCAGGAACTTGCTCAGCGCGTCGGCACCCATCAGGACCGCTTTGTATCCCGCCACCGTCGCCTGTGAGGAGAGCACGTCCATGCTCTGGGCTCGGGTGATCCTGGGAATCAGCTCGAGCGCGAACGCCGAGACGCCCTGGTCCGCCAATCTCTGGACGAGCTCCTGGTTGGTCAGTGGCGAGAGCAGCGAGATGAGGATGGCGCCCTTGGGCAGCGACGCGATCTCCTCGTCGGTCGGGGGCTGGACCTTGACCACGACGTCGGCTCCCTCGACCGTCGCGGCCAGGTCGGAGCGCACTTCTGCTCCGGCCTCTTTGTAGTCCTCGTCCGAGAAGTGGGACGAGAGCCCGGCACCCGCCGCCACGATCACGTCGAAGCCGGACTTGTTGAGCTGTTTGATGGTCTCGGGTACGATCGCGACCCTGCGTTCTCCGGGCGTGGACTCACCGAGGACGGCGACGTTCATGGACGCTCCATGGAGGAGGTAGGTCAGTGCTTGAAGGCTTTCCGGCACCCCTGGCCGGCGAATTTCACCCGCGCACCATAAAGGAGGTTGAGGTCTTCCTCAAGCCCGGAAATCCCTGATTCGGGTGCGGACTTCTCCCGACTTTACTCCGTTCGGCGATTTGCTATGGAGCGGCGGTCCCATTCGGTCATGTCCGGGTCTCGGTCCTCCGGCCAGCATCGTGCATGCTCGCCACCGTCCATTCCGCCGGACTCCGGGGGATCGATAGTTACCCGGTCCGGGTCGAAGTCTCGCTCACTCCTGGGATTCCCTGCTTCACGATCGTCGGTCTCCCACAGGGTGCCGTGCGCGAGAGTCGGGAGCGCGTCCTTTCCGCGCTGAGGCTTTCCGGCTACACGCTTCCGCCCCGGCGCATCACCGTGAACCTGGCGCCCGCGGACGTTCGGAAGGAGGGTTCGGGATTCGACCTGCCGGTCGCCGTCGGGCTTCTGATCGGGGCGGGCTTGTTGAAGGCCGAGTCGGTCGAGGACGTGGCGTTCTTCGGGGAGGTCAGCCTGGACGGACGCCTCCGGGCCGTTTCAGGTGCTCTCTCTCTCGCGGAGGGCTGTCGCCGGGCGAGCCGTGGCGCCGTCGTGCTCCCGAAAGTCAACGCCGGGGAGGCTGCGTCGCTCGAGCGCATCGAGGTTTACGGCGCCGGGACGCTTCAGGAGGTGGTCGATCACCTCGCGGGGCGCTGTCCGCTGCTGCCGACGCCGGCGGCGACGCGAGGCGTCGAAGAAGGTGGGGGCGGTCCCGACCTGAACGAAGTCCAGGGCCAACTCGGTGCCAAGCGAGCGCTGGAGGTCGCGGCGGCCGGAGGTCACAACCTCGTCTTCCTCGGTCCTCCGGGAGCCGGCAAGACCATGCTCGCTCGACGGCTGGCTGGAATCCTCCCGCCGCTCTCTTCCGAGGAGTCCCTCGAAGTCACGAAGATCCATTCCGTCGCAGGAAGGCTTCCCGGTGACGGGGAGCGACTCTGGTCGAGACCGTTCCGAGCCCCCCACCACACCGTGAGTGAAGCCGGATTGGTCGGCGGGGGATCTCCACGGCCGACTCCGGGCGAGGTGAGTCTCGCTCATCGGGGAGTTCTGTTCCTGGACGAGCTTCCCGAGTTCCGCCGGGGAGCCCTGGAGGCTCTACGCCAGCCATTGGAGTCGGGCGTCGTCTCCCTTTCTCGAGTCTCCGGAACCGTGAGGTTTCCGGCGGCCTTCGCCCTCGTCGCCGCAATGAATCCCTGTCCGTGTGGATTCTCTGACCACGACGGCGCGTGCGTGTGTGAGCCACATCAGGTTCGGAGGTATCGGAGTCGCGTTTCGGGCCCGCTCCTGGATCGGATCGACCTTCACGTGCCCGTCACACGGGTCCCCGTCCAGGACCTGGAGTACAGAGGACCCGTCGGTCCATCGAGCGCCGAAGTGAGAATGCGCGTGCTCGCGGCCCGCGAGCGGCAACGAGCGCGGTTCCGAGCTTCCTCCGGGATCCGCTGTAACAGCGACATGGGCCCGGCTCAGATTCGCGAGGTCTGCCGTCCGTCGAAGGCCGTGGCCGCGCTTTTGCGGCGAGCGATCGAACGCATCGGGCTCTCGGCTCGTGCTTATCACCGGGTGCTCAAGGTGGCCAGGACGATCGCGGATCTCGAGGGTGCCACCGAGATCGAGGGCCATCACGCGGCCGAGGCGATCCAATACCGCGGGATGGACCGAATGAGCTGGATGTAGCCTCGGATCCTCGCCGCCCCACACGTGACGGACGACGGGGCCGCGCTGGGAACTCAGCGGGGTAACCATGGAGCATGTCCGACGCCTTCAGCCGACCCGAGCCGCAGTCGTGGAAGGTCGCATCCGCCTTCGCTGCGGTGTACCTCATCTGGGGTTCGACCTACCTGGCCATACGGTTCGCGATCGAGACGCTGCCTCCGTTCGCGATGGCCGCCGTACGCTTCATCATCGCGGGTAGTGTGCTGTATGGGATCGCGAGGCGGCGGGCACCACGGCCCACCCTGGCCGAGTGGCGTGCCGCAGCCGTCATCGGAACGCTCCTCTTGGCGGGTGGAAACGGTGCGGTGGTGTGGGGTCAACAATGGGTCCCCTCCGGGCTGGCGGCCTTGCTCGTCGCGACGGTTCCACTCTGGATGGTCCTCATCGACTGGCTGTGCTTCGCCGGAGCGAAACCCGGTCGGGGGCTTCTCCTGGGCCTGGCTTGGGGTCTCGTCGGGGTATTTCTCCTCATGAGCTCCGGGCAGATCGCCGCGCGCTCGGCCGAGGCGCTCCTGGGTAGCGTGGCCATCCTCTTCGCGGCCGTCTCCTGGGCTTCGGGCTCGGTCTATTCGCGAGGGGCTTCGTTGCCGCGGTCACCCTGGATGGCCACGGCGATGGAGATGCTGGCGGGGGGTCTGGCCCTCGGAGTGATGGCGCTGTTCGCGGGAGACTGGTCCGAGGTGGATCTCTCGCGAGTCTCAGCCAAGTCCGCGGTCGCGCTGGCCTACCTGATCGTCTTCGGCGCGCTGATCGCCTTCAGCGCCTACGTGTGGCTCCTCCGGGTCAGCACCCCAGCGCGCGTCTCGACCTATGCCTACGTGAATCCCGCGGTCGCCGTGCTACTCGGATGGCTCCTGGCAGACGAGCGACTCGACGTGCGATCCGGCCTCGGAATGCTCGTCATTCTGTCCGCCGTCGTCGTCGTCTCCCTGAGAGGTGGAGAATCCCGGGAGCCCGGCAGGTCGACACTGGTCGTCGAGGGAGATTGACCCTCGGTTGGTCCGTTGGGAACTTCAGGTGTTCCCGGAGCAAAACCCGAGCGACATGACCGCGATTCCACAGACCGCACCCGACTCCCTGGCCGTGGCCCTGAGCGAGGGCTTCCTCGGCCTCGCCAACGCGACCTGGGAGAAGGTGCTCCTCTCGCTGGCGACCATTTTCGCCGCGTGGGTGCTGGAGCGGGTGGCGATTCGCGTAGTTGCCAGGTCGTTCGACGAAGGAGCCCAGCAGTACCGGCTCCGCAAAGGCGTTTCGTACGGCCTTTCCGCGCTGGCTCTCCTCATCGTCGGAACCATCTGGATCGACGGTCTGCGGCAGGTGGGGACCTTCCTGGGACTTCTGAGCGCCGGTCTCGCGATTGCCCTTCGTGATCTCGTGGCCGATTTCGCGGGCTGGGTCTACCTGCTCTGGAAAGCTCCCTTCAAGGTCGAGGACCGGATCCAGATCGGGCAGCACTCGGGCGATGTCGTGGACATTTCGATGATGCAGTTCTCTCTGATCGAGATCGGCAACTGGGTCGACGCCGACCAGAGCACCGGAAGGATCATCCACATCCCGAATGCCCACATCCTGCGAGAGCCCCTCGCAAACTACACGCAGGAGTTTCCCTTCGTCTGGCACGAGATCCCGGTGCAGGTCACCTTCGAGAGCGACTGGCAGAAGGCCAAGGCGGTCCTCACGGAGATCGTGGAGGACGAGACGAGAGAGCTTGCGAACGCGGCGCGCGAGGCGCTCAGGCGGCGTCCGGGACGTGTCCTGATCTCCTATGAAAAGCTGACGCCCACGGTCTACACGTCCGTCCGTGACAGCGGCGTGCTCCTCACGATCCGGCTGCTGGTGCAGCCGAAGACGCGGCGAGGGGTGGAGCATCGGATCTGGGAGCGGACGTTGGAGGCCTTCGCCGAGGAGCCGACGATCGACTTCGCCTACCCGACGAGGCGTCTCTATCGAGCCCCGGAGGACATTGCGGACGATTCGGCCCAGGCGCGTATCCTGGACGCGTTGAAACGCTCCGTTGCGGACGTCGATCTGCACGACTAGCTTCGCCGCGAAAGCGGAAGGAAGAGCGGGCGGAGCATCTCGGAAGCCGGTGAGAATCCGGCACGGCCCCGCCACTGTGTTGGGCTCGGCGCCATGCCGCCGAAAGCCGCCTCGACAAAGCCACTGGGGAGATTCCCGGGAAGGCGAGGACCGGCCGCCCTGAGTCAGGAGACCTGCACGCCCGCGTCCCATGGCACTCTTCGAGGGGAAGCGTGCGGGTATTTTTATTGATTTGCGTGGGTTTTCTCGGGCCGGCGGTCGGCGATCTATGCGGCCAATGGCCCGGTCGTCTGCGCGGACGGATCTCCGATCCGGAGAATGGCTCGCCGATCAGCGGGGCTCTCGTCGGCGTCATGGGCTCCGCCTTCACCGCGATCAGCGACGTGGCCGGTCGCTTCGAGATCCAGGGGCTGGGCCCCGGAAGCCACATTCTCCGAGTGGAGCGCGTCGGCTACGAGGCGACGCAGGTCCCCGTCGAGCTCCGAAATGGCCGTTCGGTCAGCGTCGAGATCTCGTTGAATCCGGAACCCTTTCGGCTCGACGGAATCTCCATGGTGACCGAGCGGCCCGATCGCCCGGGTTGGACGGTGACGCGGGAGACCATCGAGCGGAGCGGCGCACATACGGCAGCGGACGCTCTGCGGGGGCTTCCGGCCGTGCTCGTGCGGGAGGACCGTCCGGGAGCCGGCCAGCGTGTTTCCATCCGTGGCGGGTCGGCAGCAGGCACGCTGGTCCTCGTCGACGGCGTCCCATGGAACGATCCGATCACGGGTGTAGCGGATCTCGGACGTCTTCCCGCAGCCGTGATCGAGCGGATTGTGGTCGTCCCGGGCGGGCAGACGGCCCGCTATGGAGCCGGTGCCCGTGCAGGCGTGGTTCTGGTCACGACGCGCGGACCCGAATCGGGTTGGATGCTGACGTCGGAGCTGGGCAGCCTCGGTCGGCGGGGTGTCGATGCCGAGATCGGGGGAGTGAAGGGTGACCTGCGATGGCGTGCGGGAGGCACGTACGACCGAATCGGTGGAGCGTTCGACTTCGAGCTCCCGAGAGAAGTGGGTGGCGGCCGTGCTCGGCGGGCCAATGCAGACACCCGCACCGCCACGGCCCGCCTCGTGGCCTCCCTGCCCCTCTTGGGAGGCGCCCTGCGATCCAGCGGGAGCGTGGATGAGGACGAACGGGGACTTCCGGGCAAGGGCTTCGCACAATCGGAGACGGGTCGGTCGAACCATCGCAGGCTTCGACTGAGCGCTCGCTGGCAGGGTGAGGCGGTGGGTGGCGCCCTTTCGACTCTGTTGCACCTGGGGTCGCAGTCGGCCGAAGTCCGGGACGCGGACCCACCGACCGGTGTCCCCTTCGAAGAGCACTGGACTTTTCGGAGTGCGGGAATCCGCTCCGCTTGGCAGTGGGGGGAGGGAGCAGGCTCCCTTGCGGAGTGGGGCGTGAGTCTCCGAGCGGCCTCGCACCGTGTACGATCGACTGCGCTCTCGGAACGCGCGTCCTCCGCGCGCTGGGATGCGGACCTGACCCTGAACGGGACCCTTACGCCGATCCGGGGCCGCGGACTTCGGGTGAAGGGTGCCCTCGGCATTCACAGGGATCCGACAGACGCGCAGGTGAGGCCGACACACGAGCTCGAAGTCTCCTGGAATGGATCGGGCCTTCGGGGGCACGTCGCCCATCGCAGCAGCTTCCGGGCGCCCTCGATGGCCGACCAGTACTTCCGCGAGGGTGTCGCGGTCGTGGCCAATCCCGATCTCGGCGCGGAGTGGACCCCCAGCGAGTTGGAGTTTGGACTCGAGCTACGAAGGGACTGGGGACGGACCGTCGGCTCGGTGGGGGCGACAGTCTATTCCGGTGACGTCCGGGGTCTCGTCGTTTGGATGCCCGACTTCCGGTTCGTGTGGAGTCCCGTCAACATCGACGTTCGGCGCAAGGGACTGGACGCTTGGGTCCGGACCGAGCGTCGTTCGGACATCGGCGACTTCCGAATCGAGGCCAACTACGGTCTCAGGCACGTGACCTACGATCGGCCTGGCGGTACTCAGGTCTCGTACCGGCCGCGTCACGTCGCCTTCGGCAGCGCCTCGTTTTCGCGCGGGCTATGGCGGCTGCGGTTCGCTGCCGAGCACACGGGTGCTCGCTATCCCTTCGCCTCGGCGGTGAACGCCCTGCCGGCCTTCACGACGCTCGACCTTCGGCTTGCGCGGGAATGGGTTCTGGCGGGTCGTCCGGGGTCTGTGGCCATCCACCTTCGCCGTCTCGCCGACCAGAGGGACGCCTTGATCTTCGGATATCCCCATCCTGGGCGGACGGTGGAAATCGCGATTCACCTGCAATCGAGGGGCGCTCGCGTCCTCCAGTGAAGAAGCCGATGAAAAGAGATTTGAGATGGGACCGGGCCCTCGGGCTGTCGGTCACGGCCCTGTGTGGCCTCGTTTGTGCCGGGTGCGGGATCGACGACGTCTCGGGGCCCGAAAACCCTCGGGAATCCGAAGTGGGCGTCGTCCTGAACAGCCTGGACGTTTCCCTGACCGTGTTCGATCCCGCCGGCTTGCGAGAGCCCAGTACCATCGGCCTGGCCGCGGACGGTTCGCCCGTGGGCTTCGCGTTGCGGGGCGACCTGGTGGTCGTGCCGCTGGGATTCGTGCCGGCAGCCGCAGTGGTGGACATCGGCCTGGAAGCCGTTCGTCATACGGTGGCCTTGCCGGAGGGCAGCGGAGCGACGGGCGTCGCGTTCTTGAATGATTCGATCGCGCTGGTCGCGAATCCGAATCTGGATTCGGTCACGCCCGTCAACGTCCTCTCCGGCTTGGCCGGCGAAGACGTTCCGGTGGGCCGTTATCCGCAAGCCGTGACCGCGACCGGTGGTCGTGTCTTCGTGCTGAACGCGGAGCTCGGACCGGACTTCCAGCCGACCGGACCGGGAACGCTGACCGTGTTGGACGCCGGAGATCTCTCCCTTTTGGGTACTGTCAGACTCTCGGCGACGAACCCGGGAAGCGCAGCAGTGGGGCCAGACGGGCGTCTCTACGTCGTGAACTCGGGCAGCTTCGGGGGCGGGGACGGCAGCCTCTCCGTCGTCGATCCCTCATCTCTGGAAGAGGTCGAGCTCATCTCGGACTTCGGCGAGTTTCCTTTCGCCTCCACCTTCGGACCGGACGGCAACCTCTACGTTTCCTCGTTTGCCTTCGGTATCTCGATCTGGGATCCGACGGCGCGAGCCTTCGTCAGGTCGACGGGCGAGGCGATCGCCCCCGAGGGTTCGTCGAGCTCTCCAGGCGCGGCCTTCGATCGTGCGGGCAGGCTCTACGCGCTCCGGCCAGACTGCCGACAGCCGAGTGCCGTGCTGCGTCTGGATGACAATTTCCAGGTGGAGGCGACCGTGCCCGTCGGGATCTGTCCGATCGAGATGGCGTTTACCCTGGTGGGTGACGGCTAGTGGAGCCTCCGACTCGGTTTGGATATCATCAGATGACCGAAGTCCTGAACTCGCTCCCAACAGGCTCCTGATCGTATGCGTCTCTTCGTCGCTCTCAACCTCCCCAAGAAGGAGAAGGACCGCATCTATCGAGCGGCCCGACCCCTTCGCGATATGGAGCTTCCGGTCCGTTGGATTCCTCCTGAGAACTTCCACGTGACCCTGAAGTTTCTGGGAGAGGTCCCGGAGCACCGGCTCGAGGCCGTGGAGGCCGCGCTCTCCGGCGTCGCTCAAGCCACGCAGCGGATGGATCTGGAGATTTCGGGCTTCGGCGCGTTCCCCACGATTCGGAGACCCCGGGTGCTCTGGGTCGGTGTCGAGCCGACGCCGGCGCTTCGCTGTCTCAAGCAGGACATCGAGTGGGCGCTCTCCGACTGCGGCTTCGATCGTGAGACGCGTGCTTTTCATCCTCACCTCACGCTCGGGCGGGCGGAGGAGGCGGACGGCGCGGGGGCTTTTCGGGGCCTCGACGACGAGGCCGCGGCCTTGGAGTACCGAGGGATGATTCTGGTCAGGAAGATCGACCTCATGCGGAGCCACCTCTCCAAGGAGGGGGCTCGGTACTCGATCTACCAAAGCGCGGCGCTACAGGGTTGAGCGACAGTCGGGACGGGTAAGATGAAGACGAGGGGATGCCTGGGTTCCACGGTCTTCCTGATCGCGCTCGCGGGGGCGGCCTACGGGGGCTGGCGATGGGGAGGGCCCGTTTTCGAGGAGGTCGACCGATGGACGGGCCGGTCCGCCGAGGAGCCCGAGGTCGTGGCCTCCCAAGAGCTCGCCGACGAGACGCTCAGGCGCTTCGAAGCGTTCCGACGCGGTGAGGGTGACGAGCGAATGGCCTTGGGGAGCGCCGAGGTCGAAAGCGTCATTCGTTTCGGTGTTCCTGGCCTGATACCCCCCGGCGTGTTCGAGCCGAGTGTCGAGCTCTCGGACGGAGCCGTTCACGTTTCAGGCAAGCTCGCCGTCGAGGCCTTTCCCGAATTGCCCGAGCTCGGCGGCATCCTCGGCTTTCTGCCCGACACGCTGCCCGTGTCGGTCGAGGGAACGTTGGCGCCCATGGATCCAGAGCATGCGGCTTTGGTCGTGCATCGTCTCCAGGCGATGCGGATCCCGCTTCCCGATCGGATGATTCCCGATTTCCTCTGGGCCTTCGGGCAGGAGAGAGATCCGCAGATTCCGGAGGACGCCATGCCGGTCCGCCTCCCTCGAGGCGTCGAGTCGGCCTACATTCTTCGGGACAGTCTCGTGCTGGTCCACCGTCGTTGAACCCCCTGCCCGCGGCCGATGGCTCGACTACTGATCGTTGACGACGAAGCGTCGATCCGAGAGGCGCTACAGCAGGTCTTCGAGTACGAGGGTCATGAGGTCTGGGTAGCTGCCGACGGTCCCGAGGCGTTGAAGCGCTTCGAGGAAGAGCCTCCCGACGTGACCTTCCTGGACGTCAAGATGCCCGGCATGGATGGGCTGGAGGCCCTCGCCCGGATTCGTGAGATCGAACCGATGGCGTCGGTGATCATGATCAGTGGACACGGAACCATCGACACGGCCGTCGAGGCCACGAGGTCCGGGGCGTTCGACTTCCTGGAGAAGCCGCTCGACACGGATCGCCTTCTCGTCACGCTGCGCAATGCACTCGAGGTCCACGGCCTCAGCGAAAGCGTCCGGCGGCTTCGGCGGGAAGTCGAGAGTCGATACGAAATCGTCGGTGCCTCGGAGAAGGTGCGCTCCGTTCTGGAGAGAGTGGAAAGAGTCGCGCCGACCGACGCGCGGGTCCTGATCACCGGTGAGAACGGAACGGGGAAGGAGCTGGTCGCGAGAGCGATTCATCGCCTTTCGGATCGGCCCCCCGAACGATTCGTCGAAGTCAACTGTGCGGCGATCCCGGCCGAGTTGATCGAGTCGGAGCTCTTCGGACACATCAAGGGGTCGTTTACCGGGGCGATCTCGGACCGAGCGGGGAAGTTCGAGCAGGCCGACGGGGGAACGCTCTTCCTCGACGAGATCGGTGACATGTCCATGGCTGCGCAGGCCAAGGTGCTGAGGGCACTGGAGGAGGGCGTGGTGACCCGCGTCGGCGGCTCCAAGGCCATCTCGGTGGACGTTCGGATCATCGCCGCCACCAACAAGGACCTGGCGGCGCGGATCCAGGAGGGCGAGTTCAGGGAGGATCTCTTCTATCGGCTGAACGTGGTACCGATCGAGGTTCCGCCGCTCCGACAGCGGCGAGAGGACATCGAGATGCTCGTGACCCACTTCGCGGCCCGTGCCGCTGCCGGCGCACGCGTGCCGGTTCGAGCGTTCGACGACGACGCGCTACGCAGGCTGGAGGGGATGGAGTGGCCCGGGAACGTCAGGGAGCTCCGTAACACGGTCGAGCGCCTTCTGATCCTGGCCCGTGGCGACACGATTCGCGCGGCGGATGTGGACTATCTCGTTTCGGGGGAGGTCGGCCCGGCCCGTCCCTCCGGCGAGCTCATGGGCGTAGAGACGTTTACGGAGTTCAAGGAGCGGGCCGAGGAGGCCTTCATCCGGCAGAAGCTCGCCGAGAACGATTGGAACGTCTCCGAGACGGCTCGAAGGGTCGAGATGCCCCGGTCCAACCTCTACAAGAAGATCGAGAAGTACGGCCTCGAGCGAGACTGAGCTCCCGTCTCGCCTAACGCTCTCGCCGGACCTCCGCCCCGTTCGGGGCTGCGTAGAGGGCCTGTACCGTTCGATAATCCCGATTGGTGAGGGCCCGGGACGTATTGGTCGGGTACATCACATCGCGTGGGCTGTCGCTGTGGGGCAGCCCGAGTGCATGCCCGAGCTCGTGAGCGGCGGTCAGCCGGACTTGTTGGGGGTCCAACGGCCGCTCGATTGAAAAGGGGCTGCGGGTGGCGAGAGCGAGCTGGAGCACCGATATGGAGATCTCACCGCGCTGCACACGCCACTGCGTCCTCGTGACCCCGAGCTGGCTTCCGCTCAGCCGGGAAGCCCACGTCACGACGACGTCGGCCGGGCGCAGGGATCGGCGGCGGGTGTCGATGACCAGCTCGAAGGGGCTCCCGTCCCACTGCTGAAAGCCCTGGACGGCGGCACGCTGGAGCTGGCGGGCGAGCTCGACCGGCTCGTTCTCCGGAAGCGGGACCCGGATCCGGATGCGCGTTGTTTCATCGGGCCAACGCAAGATGCGCATCATCGGACTCTCCTCGAGCTCGGCGCAGAGGTAGCCGACGTCTCGGCAGAAGTCCATGTGCGAGAGGACGACTTCGGTAGGAGCCGCCGGGTCGCCCGCGCACTCGCTGGCAGGGTCACACGCCAGCGCCAGCTCTGCGTCGTCCCCGGAGAGGGGTCGAGAAAGCCGATCTCGGAAGTGGGAGACCCCGACGGCCAATACGACAGCCGCGATGACGAGGCCTACCGGTGCGCGTTTTGCAGCCATGGACGTATCGGTCGATTATGAACGTTCGATCAACAGTAGGGTTGCGGTCTGCTCCGCGGTATGCCGATGATCTCGGGAGCGGGTTCAGGAACGGTCGTTTCCGGGTCGTGTACCGTCGAGAACGACACAGAGTCCGAGGATGGTGGATGAGCGATCGGCAGCAGACAGACGGCGGCGGAAGGCCCGACGAGGCCTCCAAGCGCTCGGCGCTCGGATATCTTTGGGATTGGACGCGATCGATCCTCGTCGCCTTCGCCCTCTTCCTCCTCATCCGGACGTTCCTCGTCGAGGCGTTCAAGATCCCGACGTCGTCCATGGAAGCGACCCTGCTCGTCGGCGATTTTCTCCTGGTGAACAAGGTCGTGTACGGAGCCGAGGTGCCAGGCACCGAGGTACGGCTGCCCGCCCTCGACGAGCCTGGTCACTCGGACGTCATCGTCTTCACCCCTCCCCACGAGCCGTTCAAGAACTACGTGAAGCGCGTCGTCGGGGTCGCGGGCGACACGCTCCAGATGAGGGACAAGGTGCTCTACCGGAACGGTTCGCCCCTCCCCGAGCCCTATGCCCGAAACCTGGACGATTCGGGGAGCGACGCCGTCCACCCCGGGATGGATTGGCAGTTCCGTTACGTCGTGAGCCGCAGGGGACGCCGTTATCGGCCTTCACGTGACAACTGGGGGCCGCTCGTCGTGCCCGACGGGAAGTACTTCGTCCTGGGCGACAATCGTGACAACAGTGAGGATTCGCGCTACTGGGGCTTCGTCGACCGGGAGGCGATCAAGGGTAGGCCTTGGTTCGTCTACTACTCCTCCGATCCGGAGGGCCCCGACACGGAGCGATGGTTCGATGGCGTCCGATGGGATCGGGTGGGGGAGCGCATCCGATAGATCGTCGGTTCAGGGTGGTTGCTTCCGGTTGGCGGGTAAATCACGCGTGCTCGGGATGTTGCGCGGTGATCGCAAGCTCTTATGATTCCTGGTCACTCGCGTCACACGTCGCCTGTCAGGGCACCTTCATGGTCCACCGAGGTCATCGATGAGCTTTGCCTCGCGCAAAGGCGCGTTCAAGGAAGGCTCGCTTGACCAGTACCTCAAAGAGATCTCCCAGTACCCGCTCATCGATCGGGAGGAAGAGGTCCGCCTCGCCGTAGCGATCAAGAGCGGCGACCCGGAAGCGCTCAACAAACTGGTTCGCTCCAATCTCCGCTTTGTCGTCTCCGTGGCGAAGAAGTATCAAAACCAGGGCGTTCCGTTGTCGGATCTCATCAACGAGGGCAACCTCGGCCTCATTCGAGCCGCGCATAAGTTCGACGAGACGAAGGGGATCAAGTTCATCAGCTACGCGGTCTGGTGGATTCGCCAGGCCATCCTCCAGGCGCTCGCCGAGCAGAGTCGCATCGTTCGGGTCCCGTTGAATCGGGCCGGAGCGTTGCACCGGATCGGGCGACGGAGCTCGGCGCTGCTCCAAGAGTTGGGTCGGGAGCCGACGGTTGAGGAGATCGCGCAGGACCTCGACATCTCGAAGGAGGAAGTCGAGCGCACACTCGCCATCAGCCAATCTCACCTCTCGCTCGACCAGCCCATCACTCCGGGCGAGGACAACCGGCTGCTCGATTATCTTCCCGACCAATTCAGCCCCGGGCCCGAGGACGAGGCCTACGAGCACGCGCTGAAGAACTCGGTCGAGGAGGCGCTCTCGACCCTGAAGGAACGGGAGGCCAAGATCCTCAGGCTCTACTTCGGCCTCGACGATCAAGAGCCCATGACGCTCGAAGAGATCGGAACGTTGCTCGGCATCACGCGCGAGCGCGTCCGGCAGATCAAGGAGAAGGCGCTTCTCCGCTTGAGACATGCTTCGAGGGCACGTTTCCTGGAGACCTTCTTCAACTAGTGCGTCGCTTCCGCGGAGTCGCCTCGGGCGCTTGGCGGAAGAGCAGTCCGCGGTGACCTTGGCGAGCCCCCAAACCCCGCGTAATCACTTCATTTTTTCGAGGCGCGGGGTCCGTTGACACCCCTGGGGGCCTCGGCTATCATTTATAGCTCTGCAAAAATTGGGACCCCCGTGAGTGCACGGATGAAGACATACACGCCGAAAGCAAGTGAGATTACGCGCCATTGGTGGGTGGTCGATGCGGAGGGAAAACCCCTCGGTCGGCTGGCCACCGAGATCGCCCGTATTCTGCGCGGTAAGCACAAGCCCTCATTCACGCCGCACCTGGATGTCGGTGATCACGTCGTGGTGGTCAATGCTTCGAAGGTCGCGTTGACCGGTCGTAAGGCGGACCAGAAGACCTACTTCCGCCACTCCGGCTACATGGGGGGAGACAAACACATCCCGTTTCGGCGGATGATCGAGACGCATCCGGAACGCGTCATCGAGCGCGCCGTAAAGGGCATGCTTCCCAAGAACGCCCTCGGGCGTCAGATGCGTCGCAAGCTCAAGGTGTACGGCGGCGCGCAGCACCCTCATCAGGGGCAGCAGCCCGAGCCCCTCGAGTTTTGACGTACTGAGTTGATATGGCTGCCGAAGACAAATCGATGATCCAGACCGTAGGCCGACGGAAGACCTCCGTAGCCCGCGTGATCCTGCGCCAGGGCAAGGGCGAGTGGTCGGTGAACGGCCGTCCCTTGGCCGAGTACTTCCCGAGAATGTCTCACCAACAGCGGGTCGAGTCTCCGTTGAAGGTTACCGAGACGGATGGCCAGTACGACATCGTCGTACGGGTCAACGGCGGGGGCGACACGGGCCAGGCCGACGCCATCCGTATGGGACTCTCGCGGGCGCTCGTCGAAGTGGACGAAGACCTCCGGTCGGTTCTTCGTGCCCACGGCATGCTGACCCGTGATCCTCGCAAGGTCGAGCGGAAGAAGCCCGGTCGTCCGAAGGCGCGTAAGCGCTTCCAGTTCTCCAAGCGTTAAAGAACGACGACAGACGATATGCAGCAGGTCGGACTGAACGAATTGCTCGAAGCGGGCGTCCACTTCGGACACCAGACGCGCCGCTGGAACCCGAAGATGAAGCCGTACATCTTCACGGAGCGTAACGGCATCCACATCATCGACCTTCGGAAGACTCTGGACCGTCTCCAAACGGCCCAGCAGGCGGTGAGGCAGGTCGTGCTGAAGGGTGAGCGCGTCCTCTTCGTCTGCACGAAGAAGCCGCTCCGGGCGATCGTGGAGCAGGAAGCCGATCGCTGCGGGGCGTTCCACGTCACCGAGCGCTGGCTCGGTGGGATGCTCACCAACTTCCAGACGATCCGAAAGCAGATCCGGCGTCTCAAGGAGCTCGAGCGCGGGCAGGAAGAGAACGCGTTCGAATTCTACACGAAGAAAGAGCGCCTGATGCTCGACCGCGAGCGGCTCAAGCTCGACAAGTACCTCTCGGGCGTGAAGGACATGACGCGTGTCCCCGGGGCGATGTTCGTGGTCGACGCCAAGCGAGAGGCCATCGCGGTCCGTGAGGCGCATCGACTGGGCATTCCGGTCATCGCGATCACCGACACGAACGCCGATCCGGATCTCATCGACTTCCCGATCCCGGCCAATGACGACGCGATCCGCTCGGTCAGCCTGATCGCGAAGGCGATCGCGGATGTGGTTGAAGTCGCGCGTAAGGACGTTCCCGAGGAAGAGCTTCAGCGCGTTCAAGAGCTTGAAGCCACGACCTACTCCACCGAGACGGGCGAGACGACCGAGGTCGAAGAGCAGCCTTCCCCGCGCCGCCAACGCAGGAAGCGTCGTCCGAGACCGGAAGTCATCGCTCAGCACCTGAAGTCCTCGGACGAGGGCGAGTCTCAGGATGGAGAGTCCGAAGGGCCCGAGGCGGAGGCAGCCGAAGCGGCTCCGGAGGCAGAGACGGACTCCGCGCCCGAGGCTTCGGCCGACGGGGAGGAGAAGCAGGAGGATTCCGAGTCCTGATTCGGACGACGAGAATCTCAGAGCTCCGTGCGAGCCCGGAGGCGGAAGCGACTCGGCAGCGCCCGATTTCGCTCCCGCCTCTTTTTCTGAAGCCAGTTGAACACTCGAACTTGACGCAGTGAAAGACCAGATGTCGATCTCAGCCAAAGACGTGAAGGCGCTCCGTGACCGCACCGGCGCCGGAATGATGGATTGCAAGAACGCGCTCAAAGAGACGGACGGAGACATGGAGGCCGCCGTCGACTACTTGCGTGCGAAGGGCGCGGCGAAGGCCGCGAAGCGTGCCGAGAAGGCCGCGAACGAGGGCACGATCGGGTCCTACGTACATTTCGACAATCGTACGGCCGTCATCGTCGAGGTGAACTGCGAGACCGACTTCGTGGCCAAGACCGACGACTTCAAGGGGCTCGCCAAGGAACTCGCCCTGCACATCGCTTCGTCCGCCCCTCTGGCGGTGAGTCCGAGCGACATCCCCGCGGAGGTCGTCGAGCGCGAGCGCAAGGTCTACCTCGAGCAGGCGATGGAGGAGGGCAAGCCGGCCGAGATCGCCGAAAAGATCGTCGAAGGACGCCTCCAGAAGTTCTTCAAGGAGCACACCCTGCTCGCTCAGCCCTTCGTCAAAGACCCGGACAAGACGGTCGAGCAGCTCGTGACCGAGGTCTCGGCCAAGACCGGCGAGCGGATCGAGGTCAGCCGGTTCGCCCGCCTGAAGATCGGCGAGGCCGGTTAGTGCCCGAGGGTCTCAAGTATGATCGCGTGCTCCTCAAGCTCTCCGGCGAGGCGCTCGCGGGAGAGAAGGGCTTCGGTATCGAGCCTTCCGTCGTCGACCGGCTGACGGACGAAATCAGGTCGGTCCACAGCATGGGCGTGGCCCTGGGCATCGTCATCGGCGGTGGCAACATCGTCAGAGGCGCGCTCGCGAGCTCCAAGGGCATGGATCGTGTTCAGGCGGATTACATGGGCATGCTCGCCACGGTCATCAATGCCTTGGCGGTGCAGGATCTCCTCGAGCACAAGGGTGTCGCGACGCGCGTGATGACGGCGATCGGGATGGAAGAGGTCGCCGAGCCGTATATCCGCCGCAGAGCCATGCGTCACATGGAGAAGGGCCGGGTCGTGATTTTCGCCGGGGGCACGGGAAATCCCTACTTCTCGACCGACACGGCAGGCGTACTCCGGGCAATCGAGGTCGATGCGGACGTGGTCATCAAGGCCACCAAAGTACAGGGTGTCTACACCGCGGACCCCGTGAAGGACCCCTCGGCAGAGTTCATTCCGACGATTACTTTCCAAGAGGTCGTGACCCGGGAGCTGGGCGTGATGGACGCTCCTGCCGTGTCTCTCTGCAAAGAGAACGGTCTGCCGATCATCATTCTCGACCTCGAAGAGCGGGGTGCGGTAGCCGCCGCCATCCGTGGGGAGCGGGTGGGCACTCTCGTATCTTGACGCGGGGCGACGGGCCGACCGAAAAGATTTTCAGCTGCAACAGGAGAGGTAGCCGATGTCGCTGAAGGATGCCAAGAGGCGGATGGAGGATGCCATCGAGGCCGTTCGGCGCGAGTTCGCGACGGTACGCACCGGAAAGGCCAGCCCTGCGCTTCTCGACACCGTCCGCGTCGAAGCCTACGGGAGCAAGATGCCGCTCAACCAAGTCGCGTCGGTCAGTACACCCGAGGCCACGCTCCTCCTGGTTCAGCCCTTCGACAAGTCGCTGATCGGCGACATCGAAAGGGCGATCCTCACGGCCGATCTCGGGCTCAATCCGGCCAACGACGGGAACGTGATTCGCGTTCCGATTCCGCCTTTGAACGAAGAGCGTCGCAGGGAGTACGTGCGGCTTCTCCACAAGATGGCGGAGGAGGGCAAGATCTCCGTCCGCCATGCGCGCAAGATCGCGAACGACGAGATCAAAGAGGCGATCAAGGAGCACGAGGTCGGGGAGGACCAGGGCCGCCGCGATCTGGACGAGGTGCAGAAGTGGACGGACGACTTCTCGCAGAAGATCGACGACCTCCTGGCCCACAAAGAGAAGGAGATCATGGCCATCTGACGCTGGCCGCTTTCACGATCTCATGTCATCCTCCGACCTCCTCCAGCAGATCCGTTCCCACGGGAGGATCCCACGCCACGTCGCCATCATCATGGACGGCAACGGTCGTTGGGCGGAGCAGCGGGGCCTTCCGCGGCACGCCGGCCACAAGGAGGGGATGAAGTCCGTACGTGAGGCCATCGAGGGGGCAGTCGAGGCCGGCATCGGATGTTTGACGCTTTTCGCTTTTTCGACCGAGAACTGGCAGAGGCCCCGCACCGAGATCATGGCGCTGATGGGGCTCCTGAGGATCTACGCGCGGCGCGAGAAGAACGAGCTCCGTGAGAAGGGTGTGGAGGTACACGTCCTCGGGGACCTCGACGCGCTGGACGACGTCACGCGCCGTGCCGTCGACGAGATCGCCCGGGACACGGCAGGTGGGGACCGGCTCCGGCTCAACCTGATGATCTCCTATTCGGGCCGTGAGGAAATCCTGCGCTCGGTGCGGTTGATCGCCGAGCGGGTCTCCCGCGGTGAGTTGCGCTCGGACGAGGTCGACGAAGAAGCCTTCCGCCAAACGCTCTACACCTACGAGCTGCCCGATCCGGATCTGCTGATCCGGACCTCGGGTGAGATGCGGATCAGCAACTTCCTGCTCTGGCAGCTGGCCTACACGGAAATGCACATCACACCGGTGCTTTGGCCGGATTTCGGTCGAGAAGATCTCTACAAGGCCGTCCTGGACTTTCAGCATCGCGAGCGGCGTTTCGGCCGCGTCTCCATCGGTACGTAGGGCATGCCCAAAGGTGAGCTCGGGCGGCGGATCGCCGTTGCGATCGTCGGTATTCCTATCGCGCTCACGCTCATCTACCTCGGAGGGTGGGCGCTGGGGCTCCTGATGGCGGCGGCCGCAGGTGTCGGGGCGGCGGAGTACTATTCGTTCGCTCGGGCGCGCGGGGTCGAGCCCCTGGTGTGGATCGGTGTCCCGGCCGCGGCCGCTTTCCCCATCCTCGCCACGACTCATCCGTCGTACAGCGACTTCTCAGAGCCGGCGATGACGCTCGTGCTCACGCTGGTCCTTTTCTCGATGGCGGCGGTCCTGTGGATCCGCTGGCCCGGGGGCAACCCCATGGCGGTGGCCGCGAGCACGGTGACGGGGGCCTTGTATGCGGGTGGAACACTCGCGTTCTGGGTGTTGTTGCGCCATCTCCCGGAGACGGCGTCCGAAACCGCGACCGCTGCCCACGGCACGGCCTTGGTGGTCTTTCCGATTGCGGTGACCTGGGTCGGTGACACGTTCGCCTACTTCTTCGGCACCCGATTCGGGAAGTCGAAGCTGCTCGAGGCCGTCAGTCCCAAGAAGACCTTATTGGGTGGGCTGTCCGGCCTCGCCGGATCGATGCTCACCGCCGGCTTCCTCGGCTATGTCTGGCTCGAGTCGGTTCCGGGCTACGGGGTCTCGTGGATCTGGGCTGTCGGGCTGGGCCTCGTGCTCGGTGCGCTGGGCCAGGTGGGCGATCTCGCCGAGTCGGTGCTGAAACGTGAGTCGGGCGTCAAAGACTCGGGTACGATTCTTCCCGGGCACGGCGGGGTGCTCGATCGCCTGGACGCCCTGTACTTCACCGTCCCGGTGGGCTTCTTGATGTTCCTTTGGATCGCGAGGCTGGGGTGATTCGGATCGCGGTCCTGGGATCGACCGGCTCGATCGGGCGGAGCACGTTGGAGATCGTCCGCAGACACCCGGACCGGTTCGAGATCGTGGCGCTCGCGGCCAACCGCTCTGCGGAGCTCCTCGGCTCTCAGGTGGAGGAGTTTCGGCCCCACCAGGCGGCCCTGGCGAGTCCTCCGGCCGGGTTCGACTCCGGCGACTCCGGACGGTGGGCGCTGGGTGCGGACACCGTCATCCGAATGGCCCGACGCGACGACGTGGATGTCGTCGTGAACGCGATCGTCGGGTCGGCCGGGCTGGAAGCCACCCTCGCCGCCCTCGACTCCGGAAAGCGGCTCGCGCTGGCCAACAAGGAATCGCTCGTCGCCGGGGGTCCCCTCGTAGCCGAGGCCGGCCGGAGGGGTGGGGGAGAGCTCGTGCCGATCGACAGTGAGCATTCGGCCATCTGGCAATGCCTTTCCGGCCCGAACGTCGGAGAGGTCGACCGGTTGATCCTCACGGCTTCCGGCGGTCCCTTCCGAGGGCGTGGAGCCCAGGAGCTGGAGCTCGTTGGGCCCGAGGAAGCCCTTCGGCACCCCACCTGGGACATGGGCGCCAAGATCACCATCGACTCGGCGACGCTCGCCAACAAGGCCCTGGAGGTGATCGAAGCCCACTTCCTCTACGAGATGGCGTACGAGCAGATCGACGCGGTGGTCCACCCCCAGTCGATCGTCCACTCTTTCGTCGAGTTCGTGGACGGCTCGGTGCTGGCCCAGATCGGCTTCCCCACGATGGAGCTTCCGATCCTCTATGCGCTGAGCTGCCCAGGAAGGATTCCGGACAAGACGCTTCGAACCTTCGATCCGGTCCAGGCGGGTCCGCTGACCTTCGAGCCGATCGATCACGAGGCGTTTCGGATGTTCGGCGTGGGCGTCGGTGCCGGCAGGACGGGTGGTACTGCGACCGCGGTCTTCAACGCGGCGAACGAGGTCGCCGTCGAGGCTTTCCTCGGTCACCGGCTCGGGTTCGGTGAGATGGCCGAAGTCGTAGAGGAGACCCTCGAACGGGTCGAGGCGAGAAACGTAGTCGAGGTCAGTGACGTAATGGAGGCGGACGCCGAGGCAAGAGCTGCCGCGGCGAAGCTGATCGGAATGAGAGAGTCTCTGGTCTCGGGTGCCGGGGCACGGAGAGTGAAGAGCATATGACGCTAATCGCCACCATCATCGTGCTCGGTGTGCTGATCTTCGTGCACGAGCTCGGCCACTTCGCGGCCGCCAAGGCCGTGGGAGTCGAGGTGCAGCGGTTCTCCATCGGTCTGGGTCCCAAGATCTTCGGATTCCAGAAGGGGGAGACCGAGTACGTCCTGAGCTGGATCCCTCTGGGCGGCTACGTGAAGATGGGCGGCATGGACGATGAAGTGATGGAGCGGATCGAGGGTGGCGGCGGTGGGCCGAGCAGGGAGCCCCGCCCGGGTGACTTCGACGCCAAGCCGATCTGGGCTCGTACGCTGGTCATTTCCGCGGGCGTCATCATGAACATGCTGTTCGCGTTCGCCGTCTACACCAGCGTGAATGCCTTCTGGGGAGTCGGCGTGCTGAATGATACGCGGGTCAGCATGGTCGTGGTCGAGGCGCTTCCGGACGGCGCCGAAGCACTCGAGGGCTTGGAGCGCGGCGCGCAGATCGTGCGCGTGGGAGACAGAGAGACCGAGCATTGGGGTGAGGTCGTCGACGCGATCCTGAAGGCGCCTGAGGGACCGGTGGTGATCGAAACCGCCACCCCGTCGGCCATGTACGCGTTGGACGTATCGTCCGAGCCGGAGGTTCGTCGTCGCCTCGCGGGATCCCTGGTCTACTGGATCCCGGCCGAGCTCGGGGACATCCGTTCCGGGTCACCGGCCGAAGAGGCCGGACTTGAGCGGGGCGATCTCGTACTCTCGGTCGAAGGCGAGCCGGTTCAGACCTGGGGCGAATTCGTCTCTCGGATTCAGGGCCGGCCGGAGCAGCCCACGGCTCTGGTGCTCGAGCGGGACGATACACGCCTGGTGCGCACGGTGACGCCCGAGGAGGCGACACAGGAGGATCCCGCGACGGGAGAGTTGGAGCGCGTCGGCCTCGTCGGGGTCTTCCAGCCCCTCCCGAAGCTCTCGTACGAGCCGGTGACGATCGCGGAGGCGGTGGTGCTCGGCTGGGAAGAGACGGTCGAGATCACCTCCGAGATCCTGGCCTTCCTGAGAGATCTCGTGACGGGTGGGGTGTCGCCTCGAGACGTGGGCAGCATCGGGACGATCGCTCAGGCCTCGGGACAGGCTGCTGCGGCGGGTCCCGTCATCTTCTTGAGATTCATGGCGCTGTTCAGCGTGAACCTCGCGATCCTGAATCTGTTGCCCATTCCGATTCTGGACGGTGGCCACCTGGTTTTCCTCGGAATCGAGGCCGTGCGTGGCAAGGCGCTGTCGATCGAGCAGCGAGTGCGTTGGAGCAACGTCGGACTCCTGGTCGTGATGGGCATCATGATCTGGGCCCTGTCCAACGACGTCCTGAGGTTCCTCGGGCTGTAGGCGCTCCGGTCAGAGCAAGGTCAGCTGTTCCGGCCCCGTCTTTCTTCGCAGCTCTTCGATGTCGAGAAAAGGCGTGGGCTCCGCCTGTTCCGCGACCGCGAGATAGCCCCGGTATCCCGCGGCATCGAGTGCCCGTCCCACAACGGACCGGGCCAGCTCCGGGGAGTTGCACTCGTTGGACAGATGCGCCAGCAGGACCCCGGCGAGCCTCGGGTGATAGAGCTCGCGGACCAGGCGTGCCGCGCCCTCGTTCGATAGGTGCCCGTGGCTCGAGGAGATCCGCTGCTTCACCGACCAAGGGTAGGGACCCGTCCTCAGCAGGACCTCGTCGTGGTTGGCTTCCAACACGAGAAAGTCGGAGCCGGACAACGCCGCTCGGACCTGGGCGGTGGGACGTCCCAAGTCGGTAGCGATTCCTACCCGTGTATCGGTTTCCACGTCGACGAGAGCCACGGCGACCGGGTCCACCGCATCGTGCACCGTGATGAACGGTTCGATTCGGACGCCGCCGATCTCGAAGGGATATCCGGCACGGTACGGGACGACGCGCTCTTCTCCGCGCAACAAAGAGCTGCAGGCTGCCCGGGTGCGGTCCGTGATGTAAAGGGGAGTTCCATGTCTGCGGGAGAAGACGCCCGCTCCGCGCGTGTGGTCTCCGTGATCGTGGGTGATGACGATCCCCGCGATGCTCCTCGGCTCGAGCTCCAGGATGTCGAGTCGCCGGGCGAGGTCTTTACCACTGAACCCCGCATCCACCATCACGAACGTTCCACCCGACTCCACGAGGACGGAGTTGCCCCGACTCCCGCTCCCCAGGACCGCGACTCTCAGCTGTCGCCGCTCCGCGTCTCCCATGCGCGTCGGAGGAGGGCACGCATTCCCTGATCGAGGGTCTGCTCTCGTCGCCCCATCGCGACATCTGCAGTCGCCACGAAACGATCGAAGTCGTACGCCTCCAACGCCGATCCGCTGCCCCAGCTGAAGGGCGGGACGTAGCGAGGCGGCATCTGCCCCCCGAAGACGTTGCTCCCGACTTCGATGACGCAACCGGTGTTGAGGAGGGTGCCGATCCCCGTCTTCACGTGATCCCCTAGGAAGGCTCCCACCTTGGCGGAGCCGGTTCGCTCGAGGCCATTGCCCCGATCGACACGGACCTCGGAGTAGTTGTTCTTGAGGTCGCTGTTCGTCGTGAGAGCGCCCAGGTTGACCCACCGGCCGAGGTACGCGTGCCCGAGGAAGCCGTCGTGCGCCTTGTTGCTGAATCCGAGGATGATCGAGGAGTCCACCTCCCCTCGCACTTTGCATCGTGGACCGATCGAGCTCGTTCGGATCGCCCCGCCCAAGAGCGTCGAGTCCGCTCCGATGAAAAGTGGCCCGACGAGGTGAGAGTGCGGCTCCACGCGGACCCGGTCTCCCAGGACGATGGGACCGTCCCGGGTATCGAACACGGACCCCGTTCCCCAATCCACGTCATTTCCGACGATCACGGGGTGGGATCCGATTCGGAGGATTCCGGGTGGCGCTTCCGCGTCCGATCCGTCCGAGTCGGCAGCGATCCTGGACGCGTTTCCGCTCACGAGGTCCCAGGGGGCGTGAAGCACCTCGCCCACGAGCTCGACCGTTGCCGCGGGGCCGCTCGCTTCGCCGCTCGAGGCGAGGTCGGCCTCGGTCGGGATCCAGTCCGGGTCAGGGAGCAGCCATCCGACGTGCTCGCCGTCGCACGTGAGCGAGGAGGCGGTGTCGGCGTCGGGACACGGACCGCCGGGCACGAAAGCGCTGGACACGATGAGACAGGGGGTCTCGATGGCATCCGCCTGCAAGACCGGGGGCGCACCGGGTTCTTCGAAACCGGTCAGTGCTGCCGCGCCGACGTAACCTTCGGCCGCCTGTCCCGCCCAACGCTCGAGCCGTTCACGCTGCAGATGGCACCCGTAGAGAAGCTCGCCGGCGGGTCGGGTGCGAGTCAGAGGACGGAAGCCCCATCGTGCCGCGCCCTCGAGGAGATAGAGCTTCATCGGTCGCCCTCCAGATTCGTCACATCCGCCGGGAGCCCGTCGAGGAGGCTCTTCAGATCCGGCGCGAGCTCCCGCCGGATGACCAGGGTGGCCTCGTCCGTTCGTACGACCACGAGATCGTCCACGCCGTACAGGACGACCGGAGCGCCTTCGCCGTACACGATGTTCCCACCCCCCCCGACGATGGCTCCGGGACCGACGCGCACATTGCCGTTCTCGTCCGGCGTATGCGTGCGGGCCAGTGCCTCCCAGTTTCCGACGTCGTCCCACTCGAAGGTGGCCGCCACGGTTGCGACCCTCATGCTTCGTTCCATGATCGCCACGTCCACCGTGATACTGGGAACGCGGGCGAAGAACTCGTCGGGCCGGCCGTCGTCGAGCAGGTGGAGGAGGTCGCCGATCTCCGGCGCATGTTCGCGAACCTCCTCCAGGAATCGATCCACTCTCCAGACGAAAATGCCCGTGTTCCAAAAATAGCCCGCGTTCATGTAGGTCGACGCCGTCGCTGCATCCGGCTTCTCGGTGAAGGAGTCGACTTCGAATGCGCGCAGGCCCTCCGCTGCTTCAAGCTCGGACCCGGGCTCGATGTAGCCGTAGCCGGTCTCGGGCCGAGTGGGCACGACCCCGACCGTCAGGAGCAGTCCGTCGCGATCCGCCAGCTCGGCCGCCGCCCGAACGACCTGGATGAACCCTCCCAGGGGCTCGATCCGATGATCGGAGTGGAGTGAGACCATGACGCTTTCCGGATGGATGCGTGCGAGGTTGTGCGCCGCCCACGCGAGCACGGGAGCCGTTCCCTTCGCGGCAGGCTCGAGCATGTAGGAGGATTCCGGAAGGTCCAGCGCGGACCGAAAGGGAGCAGCGAGGTGCTCACCCGCCAGAATGTGCAGGCGCTCGGGCGGGACCAGGCTCTCGGCCCGAGATACCGTGTCCACGATCAGTGGGCGCTCGGAGGCCAGGGGGAGCAACTGCTTGGGTCTGCGTGGTGTGCTGGCGGGCCAGAACCTGGAGCCGATGCCGCCCGCCAGGACGACGATCTGCAGCTTCTCGTCAATCGCCGAGGATTTCGCTGATCCGTGCAAGGAGCTTCTTGGGGCTGAAGGGCTTGGTGATGAACTCGGCGGCGCCCAAAGCGAGCGCCGCCTCTCGGTCGGTGTCCTGGCCCTTGGCCGTCAGGACGACCACGGGCGTGTCTCTGCGATGCGGAAAGCTTCGAATCCTCTCGAGGACATCGAGACCCGTCGCCCTGGGCATCATCAGGTCGGTGATCACCAGATCTGTCGGCTCCTCTCCGCTCAGCGCCTCGATCGCTGCCTGTCCGTCCTCCACGGCGATCACGTCGAAGAGGGCGGACTCGAGCATTGCCGTGAGGATTCTTCGGATGTGAGGCTCGTCTTCGGCCACGAGGATCCGACCTCGGGCCTCCGGGGCCGCGGAAAGATCGGTCATGTGGGGCTCCTCTGGGCGGCCGTGAAGGGTTGGGAACCTACCCGACAACGGGTGTAGAAGTCAAGCAACTTAGCGGGTTTTCGGGGTTGACACCCTCCCGGGTCGGACTATCCTCCGAGGTTCCGGACACTGCGCGAAACCGAACGGAGACGAATGCAGATATCACGCTTGGGGCGCCGACTATTGGTGCTTCCGTCCCTGCTTTTCAGCGTCGCTTGCAGCGACGACATCTTTCGTCTGAGGTGGTCGTCGGATCCGGACACCGCGCTCGTGTACTCGCTCGCCCGACCCGAGCTGAACCTGCCTTCCGGATTCGACTTCGTGAACCGAACGGCCGTCGAGATCCAGGCGCCGGGAGCCACCGGAAGCTGGGACTTCGTTCTCGACACGCAGGGCGGTCAGCTCGTCATGGTTCCTCCGACTGTCTACGGGATCACGAGCGAGGCCCGGATCACCGTGATTCCCGGAATGCGCTTCCAGGACGTGCAGAAGGCGCCGTCGGACACGTCGAGATACACGGGTACGGAGGCGGTGCCCGTATCGCTGGGCAACACGTACGTCTTCCAGACGCATCTCGCGAGGGACCGGTTTGGTCAGCTCTGTCGCTTCTTCGCGAAGCTCGAGCCGCTCGCGCTGGATGTGCAGCTCGGAACGATGCGGTTCGTCTTCGACAGGAACCCACTCTGTGAGGATCTGGATCTGATTCCTCCCGAGGAGCGCGACTGACGTGCTCGACCTCAAGCTTCTGCGAGCGGAGCCGGAGGTGGTGCGCCGAGAGCTCGGGCGTCGTGGGGATGATGCGCGCCTGGAGACCGTCGACCGGATCCTGGCGTTGGACGAGTCGCGCCGGTCGGCGTTGAGTCAGGTCAACGACTTGAAGGCGAGGCGTAACGAGGTTTCCCGGGAAGTCGGAGAGATCAAGCGGGCCGGAGGTGACGCGGAAGATCTCATCACGGAGATGCGTGATGTGGGGGATCGGATCTCGACGTTGGACCGGACGGTGCAGGAGGCCGAGGCCGAGATGCAGGAGCATCTCATGTTCCTGCCCAATCTCTCGTTGGAGGAGGTGCCCGAGGGAGGTGAGGAAGAGAACGCCCTGATCCGCACCTGGGGCGACCCGATCGAGCATCCCTTCGAGGCGAAGCCGCATTGGGAGCTTGCAGAAGCACTGGGCATTCTCGACCTCCCTCGCGGCTCGAAGATCTCCGGCTCGGGGTTCCCCGTGCTGAAGGGGGCCGGCGCGCGTCTCCAGCGCGGCCTGATCGACTTCATGTTGGATCTGCACACGACTCGGCACGGCTATACCGAGTTGCGCGTTCCGTATCTCGTCACTTCCGAGACGCTGACCGGAACGGGGCAGCTGCCGAAGTTCGCCGACGAGTCGTATCTGTCGGAGCGTGACGATCTCTGGCTGATTCCGACCTCGGAGGTGCCCGTCACAAACCTCCACAGGGACGAGCTTCTCGACGCGGACGAGCTGCCGAAGAAGTACACGGCCTACAGCCCCTGCTTTCGACGTGAGGCCGGGGCAGCGGGCAAGGACACGCGTGGCCTACTGCGGGTCCACCAGTTCGACAAGGTCGAGATCGTCCGATACGTGAAGCCGGAAGACAGCCGTGAAGCGTTGGAAGAGATGACGCGGGAGGCAGAAGCCGTCCTGCAAAGTTTCGGACTTCCGTATCGCGTGCTCAGGCTCGCTACCGGCGACCTCGGCGTGGCGTCGGCGATGACGTACGACCTCGAGGTCTGGGCTCCCGGGGTCGGTCAATGGTTGGAAGTGTCCAGCGCGAGCACCTGCACCGACTACCAGGCCCGGCGAGCGAACATCCGCTATCGGCCCGCTCCCAACGAGAAACCCCGCTTCGTTCACACGCTGAACGCATCGGGGGTCGCACTTCCGCGCCTGGTGGTCGCGCTCCTCGAGACCTATCAGACGGAAGACGGTCGTATCATGATCCCCGAGGTGTTGCACTCCTACGTGGGATCCGAGGAGATCCACGCCTAGCGCCCTCTCCGGCGCCGGGGGACTCGTGGGCCGGAAGGACGGTTCGAGTTGATCAAGATCAAATGGCCGGTCGCACTGGCCGTTCTCTTCTTCTCGCTTCTCGGCTGGTATGTCGTCTATACGCAGGCGATCGTGGACATTCTCCGTCGGGATGCCGAGCAGATCACGAGCATGTTCGCCGTCGTACAGGAAGCGATTCAGGATACCGAGCCGGGAGCTCCGGAAACGGCGCTCTACCGTCTCCAGGAAATCGTGATCCGATCCGGCCTGCCGCTGGTGGTGACCGAGGCCGACGGCTCGGTGCTCTACGCGGAGAACCTTCCCTTCGACGTCGACCTCGGCTCGGAGGAGGGCCAGGCGCAGGTGCAAAGGTTCATCCGGCGGCTCAACGTCGAGCATCGTCCGATCGCAGGATTCCAGGGTACCTCCGTGCACTTCGGGGATACGCCCGAGGTGGCCCGACTCCGTTGGATGCCGTATCTCCTCGCGAGCGGTCTGCTCATTACGGTGCTCATCGGGTTCCTCGTGATCCGCTACCAGCGGAGGGCCGAGCAGGAGAAGGCGTGGACTGCCATGGCGCGAGAGCTGGCGCATCAGCTCGGTACGCCGATCTCCTCGCTTCAGGGCTGGCTCGAGCTTCTGCGGCTTCCCGACTCCGAACGGCCCGGAAGCCTCGGACAGGGCGAGGTGGCCGAGGGGATCGAGGGTGACCTCACTCGGCTGGAGCGGATCAGCCGGCGCTTCGAGCTCATCGGCACGGAGCCCGAGCTGGAGTCGATGGACCTGCGGGACGTCCTGCAGAGCCTCGAGGAATACCTGCAGGCCCGGTTGCCCCGCCTGACGAAGGGTGTGACGCTCACGCTGGACGTCCCGAAGAACCTCCCTGCGGTGATGGGCAACGAGGTCCTGCTCACCTGGGCGCTCGAGAACATCGTCAAGAACGGTGTGGACGCCTTGGCGGGGAAGGGCGGGCGGATCGAGATCAGTGCGCGGACCGGCGACCCCGGGTGGGTCAACTTGCGCATCAAGGACTCGGGACCGGGCGTCCCGCTGGAGATCCGAGACAAGCTCTTCGAGCCGGGCATCACCGGGAAGTCGGGAGGGTGGGGTGTGGGACTCACCCTCTCTCGTCGAATCATCGAGGGAGGGCACAAGGGCCACATCACCCTATTGGACAGTGTCGAACGCGGTGCGACCTTCGAGATCCGACTTCCGGCAGCCCGAGCCTGAGTGAGGGCACGACCGAAGACGACAGGCGCCCGATCCGGCTTTCCGTTCGAATGAGCGACACGTACCTCGACAACTTGAATCCGGAACAGCGACGTGCGGTCGAGCACTTCGAGGGGCCGGTCCTCGTCCTGGCGGGTGCGGGTTCCGGGAAGACGCGTGTGCTCACGACGCGGATCGCCCACCTCGTTCACGGTCACGGTGTCCCGCCCGAGCGAATCCTGGCCGTGACCTTCACCAACAAGGCCGCCGGTGAGATGCGTGAACGCATTCGGCAGCTTCTCGGCGCCGAGCCTCGCGGCATGTGGATCGGGACCTTCCACGCGCTGGGTGCCCGGATCCTTCGCCGACACGCGCCCCATCTCGGCTGGACGCGGGCCTTCACGATCTTCGACCAGGAGCAGAGTCTTCGCTCGATCAAACGCGTCTCGGAGGCCGTCGGGCTGGACACGCGGCGGTGGCATCCGAAGGCCGTTCGTGCGCAGATCAGTGGGGCCAAGAACCAACTGGTAAGTCCCCAGCAGTTCGTGGACGAGAACGAGGGGAGCTTCGACCTTTTTGCCCGAAACGTCGCTCGTGTCTTTCCTGCGTATCAGAACTCCTTGAAGGATCAGAACGCCTTCGACTTCGACGACCTGCTGGTCAAGCCCGTCGAGCTGATGGAGAGCTCCGGGAGCATACTTCGCAGCTATCGGGACCGTTTCGCCTTCGTGCTGGTCGACGAGTATCAAGACACGAATCGTGCACAGTTCCGCTTCCTCGAGCTCCTCGCCGAAGAGCACGGCAATCTGATGGTCGTGGGGGACGACGATCAGAGCATCTATGGGTGGCGGGGGGCCGATATCCGAAACATCCTGGACTTCGAGCAGACCTTCTCGGGGGCGGAGGTGGTCCGGCTCGAGCAGAACTACCGGTCCACGCAGACGATCCTCTCGGCCGCGAATGCCGTCATCGAGGAGAACGTCCAGCGCAAGGGGAAGACCCTGCGCACCGACCGGGCGGAAGGCGAGCAGATCACGCTCGTGGCGGCGGCCGACGAACGGGACGAGGCGCGCTGGATCGTCGCTCGGATCGAGGGGCGGCGAGAGACGGAGCCGGGCTCTGTCTTGAGGGACGTGGCGATTCTCTACCGCACCAATGCGCAGGCCCGACCTCTGGAGGACGCCTTTCGAAGGGCCGGCCTCCCGTATCAGGTCGTGGGCGGTGTGCGCTTTTACGAGCGCCGTGAGATCCAGGATGTTATGGGCTACCTGCGGCTGATCTCCAACCCGAGAGACGTGGCCGCGTTCGACCGGGTCGTCAACTATCCGCGCCGTGGGATCGGAACCACCAGCCAGGAGCGGCTGGCGACGTGGGCGGAATCCCGCGGTGTTTCTCTTCTCGAGGCGGCCGAGAGGGCCGAGGAGGTGACGGATCTGCCCAAGGCGGGCGCTCGGGCACTCGCCGAATTCGCCAGGCTGATCCAGCGGTACTCGGGCCTTGCCGCCGAGATGCGGGTGGGAGCGCTTCTCGAAGAGCTCGTCGAAGAGCTGGAGCTGCTCCGCCACCTCAGAGACGAGGGCCCGGAAGGCGAGGACCGGGCCGACAACGTCCGGGAGCTCATCGACGGCGCTCGCGAGTACGACATGGAGAAGCTCACAGAGCTCGAGGCGGACGAGATCGACACCTTCACGGAGCTCGACCTCTTCCTTCAGCAGGTGGCCCTGGTGGCCGATGTCGACGCCCATGATTCGGATATGGACGCCGTCACCCTGATGACGTTGCACAACGCCAAGGGGCTCGAGTTTCCGGTCGTCTTCATCTCCGGACTGGAAGACGGGCTCTTTCCGCTCTCTCGCGCCTACGACGAGCCCGCCGAGCTCGAGGAGGAGCGCCGGCTCTTCTACGTGGGGATCACCCGTGCCGAGGACAAGCTGTTCCTGACCCACGCGCGTCAGCGCCGTCGAGCTGGCGAGCTGATGTTCGGGCGACTCTCACCGTTCGTGGATGCGGTTCCCGACGGTCTGCTCCAGGCCGAGGAGTCGGTCCTCGTCGGTGCGACGACGGGTTATCGAGGAGGCCGCCGAGCGCCGGAGCGCACGAGCACAGGGGACGAGTCCGGCTACTACGATCCCGGTCCGGATCTCGACCTGTCGATCGACCAGGACCTGCCCCGGTTCGTGAAAGGGGAGAGGGTCGTGCACGACACGTTCGGCTCCGGCACGATCGCCGAGGTCAGCGGGTTCGGTCGGGATCTCCGAGTCACCGTGCATTTCGAGATCGTCGGCAGCAAACGCCTCCTGGTCCGGTATGCGGGTCTCAGGCGCGATTACGAATGAGAGACCTTCTTTCCGCGAACACCGCCGTCCGGGCCCGCGATCAAACGCACGCCGTCCGAGATGGACGGCCAGTACTCCAGCGGTCTGCGGGGGAACGGGAAGAACTCTTCTGCGCTCGCTGCGAAATGTGACGGATCACCGGCGCCACCTCTCGCCATCGTGAGCCGGCGGACCTTCTTCGCCAGCTTGAGGTTGAGGTCACCGATCGGGTCCAGTCCCGCGGGGTTCGAGGCCTGTCCCTGGGTCAGGTACCCGATGACGGCATCGAAGGAAATCGCGAGGTAGTCCAGCACGACTTCGTCCGAGAGATCGAAGCGCGAACCCTTCAAGACCGATTCGAAGACCCGCTGCCACCGATCGCTGTCGCTCACCCGGATCATGCCGCGGAAGATCCGCCGGTTGGTCTGGAAGCTGAACAGGGTGCTGGCAAGCACTTCGTCGAAGAGCGTGTCAGCGAGCTCGTGGTCGTGCGACATCACGATCTCCCGAGCCCGAGTGAGGTGCTCCGTCCCGACGTGCATGTCCATTCGGTGTTCCCAGTACGCGTGGCCCAGCGCCTGCGTCGTACTCGTCAGGAGGAGCTGCCTCGGCACGAAGAGGTTGTGCGCGACCGTATCGGCGGCGAGATGCGCCAGATAACCGTACGCCACTGCGCGAAGCTCTTGGGATTCCGCGCTCGCGAGAATCTCCTCGCCCACGTGCCAGTGGTGGCAGTGCCGACCCTCCGGCACATACTTCTTGGCGAAGGAGATGTCTGCGGCGATCGAGCCGTAGAGGAAGTGGACGGGGTGAGCCCTGAGCAGGCTTTGGACGAAGGGAGGGAGAAGCGCGAGACCTCCTCCGAGGACCATTTCCCCCAGCGCGATGTGCGTGCCGGGTCCCCAAGCCCAAAGCGGGTCGGGCGTCAATACGATCCATGCGAGTGCCGTGAGGAGGGCAACGGGCATGGAGCGGAGCAGGGGATGGACCCGCCGGTCCCGCGTCATGTCGCCTCGGATTCCTCGGCGATGAGCGGTTCGTCGAGGCTTCGGGTGTCGGGAGAATCCGAGTCGCCCGCGTTGACAGCGTCCGGGTCTTGCACTGGAGGAGCCTCGCCCGAGGGTGCCGAGCCCAGGGTCTTGGCGCTGGCTCGAACCCCGCGCACGGCCGCGGCCGTATCGAGGAAGACCGATTCGGCTTCGCCCTGGACGACCTCCATGAGCGCGTGAAACTCCTGGACGCGTTCCTCGACTCTGTCCGATGCGTCGTTCAGGCGGGCGGTGATCGTCGAGACGCTGTCGTTGACCTTGCGTACGTCCTCCCGGATGACCGCGGAGACGTACTCGAGGTTCTCCGCCACGACACGGGCCCGTTCCGCCGCCGGCTTGATCTGCTCGTTCAGGCCCTTCATCAGCTTGCGGATCTGAATCAGGATCAGAGCGACCGCGAACAGGACCAGGGCGGACCCGACCGCCATCACCACCAACGAGATGTCTGCAGCGGTCTGGAGGCCGCCACTGTCGGCCAGCACGAAGACGGTGTCTTGGATCGTGGCCGAGACCGTGAGATGCGCGATACCCATCATGGCTGAAGCCTAAACGTCCGTTCTCCGGAGTTCCAGTCAAAGGTGTGGATCGAGTCCGACGGTCCAGTGTCCGAGCTTGGGTACGACCGGCCGAGCCGGACGTCGAAACGAGGAGCGGTCGAGGGCCTCGGAGACGACGTTCCTCAACTCCGGGGGCAGATCCGCGAGAACGTGTGATGCGTCCCTTCCGCGGTCGAGGAGCTCGGCGATCGCGCTGTCGACCCGGTCCAGATCCGCCGAAGCCCGGTGGAGAAGAGCCTCCGGTCGGGTCGCGGATCCGACCAGGTCCCTCACCGTCGACGCCGGAACATCGCCTAGCGGGAGAAGCGATTCGGGCGGCAGCATGGGGGAGAAGAACAGCTCCGTCTTGGTGGCGGGGTGTGCGACGACGAGACGGGTGCCGGCCAGACGCCGGGCGACGGCCCGCTCCGCCTCGCCTCGGTTTCCACCCAGGACGGCGTGCACCGCATCGACCTCTTCATCGGCAGGCAGGGCGATTTCCACATCCGTCGCCAGCCAACTTCGCAGGAGGACGACTTCCGGGCTGGAAGGTCGTAACAGCACCAACCCGACCGCGTCGCCCTCGGCCAGAGCGTCGAGCACGACGCGTGAGACGACGCTTCGCAGCCGGGTACTCAGCGCTCCGGCTCCTCTGGGGGACTGCCTCCGATCATCAGCCGCTCGAGTTCGCGATGGAGCAGTCCGGGGTCCTCGTCCCGCAGGTGTGAAAACGGATGACGGGCTTCCCTGAGCCGTGTCCGGTCCAGTGTTGCCTCCAGCGTATCCTCCGCCTCCTCGCTCGCCCGCGCCACCACCTTCCCGCTGGGGTCGACGATCAGGGAGCCGCCGGAGAAGGCCACGCCGTGCTCCACGCCCACACGGTTGGCGAGCACCAGGTAGATTCCGTGAACGAAGGCGGTCGTGCGGGCCAAGAGCTCCCATGGCGCATTCGACCCGAAAGCCGTGGCCCCCTCGACGAGGTCGTCGTCGGCAGGATCCCCACGCCCACCCGGAGCGGCGAGGACCAGGAGAAGGTCCGCACCCTGGAGAGCGGCGAGATAGGCCATGGAGGGGTGCCAGAGCTCTTCACAGACGAGTAGGCCCACACGCCATCCCGGAATGAGCTCGACGACCCGAGGCCCGGAGCGGCCGGGAGCGAAATGCCGTCCTTCCTCGTACATCCCGTACGTCGGGAGATAGACCTTGCGATGTCTGAGGAGGAGGCGAGATCCCCGTTGGACGACACCGGCATTGTACACGAGGTGATCCTCGCCCCGCTCCACGAGGCCGTATGCGACGGCAGGCCCGTCGGATTCAAGGGAGAGCGGCAGACCCTCCGACAGGCTCCGGGCGACCCCCTGTGATCGGTTGCCCAACGAGTAGCCCGTGAGCGACAGCTCGGGGAAGACGACGAGATCGACCGATGCGTCGGCGCCGTCCTCGAGGCGTTTGCGGTTCGCACCGACATCACCCAGCGAGGGCGCTACTTGCCGGACTCGGACCGTAAGCGACTGTCGTGTCACGCGTTGGACCCGTTCGTATCGGATGGATTCTCGTCCGGCGGAATCACCGAGTGACGAATCGCGGCAGCCTGGGCCTCCTCTTCCTCACCCGCCGCCAAGGCCTCCTCCACGGCCGGGGAGATCTCGCCGGCGCGTCTGAGGACGCGGACGGCGAAGAACGGGCCGGTGAGTTCGGAGATGACGACGCCGATCACGACCGCCCCGAAAAGAAGACGCCCTCCGGGCGCATCCGGGTCTCTCGGCTGGTAGAAGGTCAGGAGCGCCGACAGCGCCATGGCGATGGAGATGCCTGCCTGGGGCAGGAGTCCCGCGCCGATGGTGCCGGGGACGGGAAATCCGGGACGCACGATGCGCGTGGCTGCCCATCCACCGATCAGCTTTGCGAACCCTCGAAGCAGTGCATAGGCGAATGCGAGCGGGATGAGTAGCGCCGCTCCTCCGACGTCGAGCAGTGCCCCGGCGAGAATCAGCAGGATCACGTAGAGGGGCTTTTCCCACCGCTCGACCGCCCGGTAGATCCTGCGATGGTCCAGGGACAGGTTCGTGACGACAACGCCCATCACGACGCAGACGAAGAGCGGTGAGACGTGAAGGCGAAGCGCGGCGGCGGCTGCGAATGCGCAGGTGCCCATGAGGTAGAGGACCAGCACATCGCTCGAGGGACGGAGGCGGGTCAACCAGAGAAAGATGATGGCGCAGACGACTCCGAGCGCGAGGCCGTTGAAGAGCCAGAATGCGGCGGGAAGCGTACCCAGGGAGGGGAACGAGTCGGGGCCGTGGTAGACGGAGTAGATGATCTGCAGCGCCACGATGCCGACGAGGCCGTCGATCGACGAAACGAAGAAGAGAAGCTGCCGTACGGGCCCACGCACCAGGAAATTGGACGACACCATCGCGATCCCCGCCGGTGTCGATATGCATGCGGTGGCGGCGGCGGTCCAGACAAGCGCCGTCCAAGGTCGTTCGGCCAGGCCCAGCAGCTTCAGGGCGAACCAGGAACCGCTCGCGAACACACCGAATGCCAGGATCGCCTGTGCGAAGGCCACCCAGTGGAAGGCCGGCGCGAATTGTCGCAGGACCTGTCGCTCGAGCTGGAGTCCGAAGAGAAAACCGACCCAACCCAGGCCGAGGGCCATGAGGGGGAAGAGCTGCTCGAGCGCCTCTACCGAGACCAACCCGAGAGCCCCCGGGCCGAGCAGGGCGCCCAGGAAGAGGAAGTGGGTTCCCGTTCGGAAGAGAAGCCGGGGACCGAAAGGCACCTTCTCGTTGGAGAAGGAGAGGCGTGCCCCGAGAAGGGCCAATGAAATGAGGATCAGGGTGGCGACGAGGGGATCCACGAGGTCGCCTGCCTAGCTTTCGGAGCGATCCAGCTCGGGTGCCAGTCCGACGACCCTGCCCACGGGCAGCGAGACGGCGATCCCTGTCGCGGGTGCCTCCATGTTGCCGCAGACCTCCTGGAGCAGCTCGAAGGCGGGCTCGACCTGCTCGTCCGTCAGAATCGAGAAGATGGTCCTGTTTTGAGGTCGCGATCCGCTGATGAGCGTCTGAAGGCCCGCGAAGATCGGGATGTCGTGAGAGAGGATCCGGCCCATGCCCTCGCTCTGGATCACCGTCGCACCACGGATCCCGATCTCGAGGAACCCCGCCAGAACGTCGTCGACCCTTTCGGGCTCGTTGATCACGGCCAAGAGCAATTGCATTGCGCGATTCCTACGATGGGACCTCCAGCGAAGCCCGCGACGAGACGTCTGCACACGCCTCGGGGGGACCTGCCCGAGGGGCGATGTTACCGAACGCTAATGAAATGTGTCAACGTGCGGACGGGACTCGGCACGCTTCCTGCTTTCCTTGGGTGCTGTGTAACCCGGACGGGAGGTGTGGCGTGGCCGTCACGTTGGCGCGACAAGGAAGTGACAAATATGTTCGGGGCCCCTTCTTCCAACTACGCTTTCCCGAGGCCATGACCAGCTTCGTCGTCGAGGGCGCGCGGCCCCTTTCGGGGGTGGTGCGCCCGGCAGGAAACAAGAACGCGGCGCTCCCGGCGATCGCTGCCACGCTCCTGACCACGGAGCCGGTGGTCCTGGAGAACGTGCCAAGAATCCGGGACGTCCAGACGCTGCTCGACATCCTCGTTTCCCTGGGGGCGTCGGCGGACTGGACCGGGGCCAACACGGTACGGATCGACACGTCGGGAGTCTCCGTGGGCGAGGTCGACCCCGACATGGCGGAGCGAATCCGGGCGTCGATCCTCCTGGCCGGTCCCCTCCTGGCACGGTTCGGGCACGTCAAGCTGCCCCCACCGGGTGGCGACGTGATCGGTCGCCGCCGGCTCGACACGCACTTTCTGGCCTTTCGTGCGCTCGGGGCCACCGTCGACCTGAACGGAGGCTTCGAGCTCAACGCATCCGACCTGAGGGGTGCCGAGTTCTTTCTCGACGAGCCCTCGGTGACGGCCACCGAGAACGCGGTGATGGCCGCGGTGAGGGCGAAGGGCGAGACACTCATCCGAAACGCCGCGGCGGAGCCGCACGTCCAGGACCTCTGCGACATGCTGGTGGGCATGGGCGCGGCGATCGACGGGATCGGCACCCATCAGCTTCGGATCGAGGGTGCTTCCGAGCTGTGCGGTGTGACGCACCGAATCGCGTCCGACCACATCGAAACCGGGTCCTTCATCGGGTTGGCTGCCGTGACCGGAAGCGAGCTCACGATCGAGGATGCCCCGGTGCGGCATCTGGATTCGACACTTCTGGGCTTCGGGCGGCTGGGGATCGAGTGCACACTCGACGCAGACCGCGTGATCGTGCATGGGGACCGCCCGTGCAGGATCGCTCGAGACGCGTTCGGCGCTGTGCCGAAGATCGACGACGGCCCCTGGCCTGCTTTTCCGGCGGACCTGACCTCGATCGCGCTCGTGGCAGCCACCCAGTGTGAGGGCACGATCCTCGTTCACGAGAAGATGTTCGAGTCTCGTATGTTCTTCACGGACAAGCTGGTTTCCATGGGGGCTGGCATCATTCTCTGCGACCCCCACCGGGCGGTGGTCGTCGGACCTTCACCACTCCGGGGTGGATCGATGGAGAGCCCGGACATCCGGGCGGGTATGGCGCTTCTGATCGCAGCGCTGGGGGCGGAGGGGCAGAGTATCATCCACAACATCCGCCAGATCGAACGCGGGTATGAGAGGATCGACGAGCGCCTGCGGTCGTTGGGGGCGCAGATCGAGCGTGTCGAGGGTTAGCCGGAAGACTGGGGCTCGGCGCCGCGCGGGGAAACCGTGCGGCCGCGAGGTACGTAGTGGCATCTGGAAGAAGAACCCGAAGAGGATCCGACATCGATGACGGAAGAATCGAAGAACCGAACGAACGACGGCTCCGAGCCGACCGAAGAGGACGGCAAGGGCAAGCGAGAGGCCATCGAGGACCGGCTGAAGCAGGGTCTCGGGATGCTCGGGGCCATGCGCGACGCCATCGAAGACACCATCCGTGAAGCGAAGGATCGGGGTGATCTCAGCCCCGATCGGGCCAAAGAGGTCATGCGGTCGGCCCTGAACAAGGCGCAGGAGAAGGCTGGCGAGGCCAAAGAAGCCCTCGATCTGGTGAAACAAAAGGAGTTCGATACGCTCAAGGAACGTGTCGAGGAGCTCAGAGGCCGAATGACCCGGGTCGAAGACCATGTCGGTGTGAACCGGGAGGAGCGCCCGGAAGCAGAGGAATAATCGGGGTGTCACCTTGAGTGACCCTTCGCCTAACCCTATATTCTGTTCTGTCGGGCCGCCCCGGTGGGCGGCCCGTTTGTGAGTGGGGGAGCTGGACAGCCCCCGCTTTTTTATTCCCACCGGTCCCGTGTCCTGAGGACCGATGACCGAGGGGAGCGAGGAATGGGTCGCGGAGTCGTGGACGTCGACCGGGAGCTCGCTCAGCGTGTTGAAGCGCTGGGGTTCGAGCTCGTCTCGGTCGATTGGGCGGGCAGCAGGAACCGTCCTGTTCTCCGCCTCCGGGTCGATCGGCCGGATGCGGCGGTCGGCGAGGGGGTGACCGCCGATGATTGTGCGACCGTGAGCCGCGGTCTGGAGCCGTGGCTCGACGGGATGGCGGCGATGCCCGAGCGTTACGTGCTCGAGGTTTCGTCGCCGGGAGTGGAACGGCCTTTGGTGCGGCCCCGAGATTGGGACCGCTTCAAGGGAGAGGAGGTGGTCGTGAAGGGGCACGAAGTGCTCGCGGATCGGGCCACGCGTTTGGAGGCAGAGTTGCTCGGCCTCGTCGAGGGTGACGAACCCGCGGCGAGGCTTCGGCTTCAGGACGGTAAGGAGGTGACGGTTCGCCTGTCGGACATCAAGGCGGCCCACCTGCTCTTCCGGTGGAGGTAAGAGGGAGCGAATGATGGCAAATGCCGGGCAGATCGTTGCGGCTTTCCGCGATGTGGCCTCGACAAAGAGCCTTTCGCCGGATGAGGTCAACGACCTCATCCGGGACGGCATCATGGCTGGACTGGCCAGGATCTATGGTCCTACGGTTCAGGCCGAGATCGACATCGACGACGTATCGGGCGATTTCGACATCGTCGTTTTGCGCCGTGTCGTCGAAGAGGTCGAGGACTCGGCCACCGAGATCAGTCTGGAAGAGGCTCGGTGGGAGGATCCCGACTTCGAGGTCGGTGACGTGATGGAGATCCCGATCGAGTTCGCGCAATTCGGCCGGAACGCCGTGCAGGCGGTCAAGCAGAGGATCGTCCAGCGGGTCCGCGAAGGTGAGCGTCAGCGGATTCGGGACGAGTATGCCGATCGTGTGGGGGATCTGCTCTCAGGAGAGGTCCAGCAGATCGAACGTGGCAAGATCGTGGTGATGTTGAACCGGTCGCGAGACGCGGAGGCCATCATCCCGTGGAAGGATCAAAACCCCCGGGAACGTTACCGGCAGGGCGATCCGATCCGCGCGGTGCTCCGCAAGGTCGAGGAAACCCCGAAGGGCCCGCGGCTCATCCTTTCGAGAGGAGACCCGCTCTTCGTGGCGGCACTCTTCCGACTCGAGGTGCCGGAGATCGAGCAGGGGATCGTCGACATCAAGGAGATCGCGCGAGAGGTCGGGGGTCGGACCAAGATCGCCGTGTATTCGCGCGACGAGTCGATCGACCCCGTCGGTGCGTGCGTGGGGTTGAAGGGCTCCCGAGTGCAGGCTGTCGTTTCCGAGCTCGGAGGTGAGCGGATCGACATCGTGCCGTGGCATCCGGAGATCGAGGTGTTCTCTCGACGTGCGCTGGCTCCCGCCCGAGTGTCCAAGGTGCTTTGCGACACGGAGCGACAAGTCATCACGGCGATCGTGGACGAGGACCAGCTTTCGTTGGCGATCGGCCGGAACGGGCAGAACGTACGGCTGGCCTCGCAGCTGATCGGTTGGCAGATCGATCTGTACGGATCACGCGAGTGGCTGGAAAAGGGCGCCGATCTCTCGTTGTTTGCGGAGGAGAGCTCGGACGACAGCTACGAGATGGCCGACTTCCCGCTGTCCGAGCTGGAGTTGGGTGAAACTGCGCTGGCGGCTTTGGCAGCGGCGGGGTACACGACCTTTCTGCAGATCATCGACATGGTTCGTGGGGACTTCCTCGAGGTGGAGGGTCTCACCGAGGAGGACGCGGATCGGATCGTCAAGCTGATCGACGAACTCACCGTCGTGGACGAGTCCGTGATGGCTGATCTCGGCGAAGAGGCTGCCGAAGACGGCAGCTCGGATGAAGAGGAGTAGGGGCATCCCGATGTTGGGTCTGGCCCGCCGTGCGGGTGCGGTAGCGGCGGGGACGGACGCCGCACGAAAGGCGGTACGAGAGGGACGGGCGTTCCTCGTCGTGCTGGCTTCGGATGCGTCGCCGGGGCAGCTGAAGAAGCTGCTCCCGTTGGTCGAGAGGACCGGTGTGCCGCACTGCGTGTGGGGTACTCGGGCCGAGCTCGGTGGGGCGATCGGTACGGGGCTCTCGAGTGCCGTAGCGATCACGGAGGCGTCTCTCGCCGGGCAGGTCGAGAGCAGTTTGCTCGAAGAAGCCGGCCTGGGCCGGTCGTAGGGAATCGGAGGATTTGGAGCGAATGCGGGTCATTGAACTAGCAGAAGACCTGGGCGTCGGGACCGACGTCCTTCTCAGCCTATTGCGATCGCTGAGGATTTCCGTCGCCGACGAAGACGCGACGGTCAGCGATGCGGAAGTGTCCATCGTTCTCGCCAAGGTCGAGCGTGAACGGCGGGCCGGGCATGCCTCCGCCTCCGATGCGATCGAAGCCGCGATCGAGGAAGCGCAATCCTCGACGGGGCGTCGTCGTCGTAGGAGGAGGAACTCCGTTGCCGAAGAGGCCGAGGCTGAGGCGGAGGCCGAGGCCGAGCTGGACGAAGCCGCGGACGAGGAGGCCGCCGAGGCTATCGAAGAGGAGTTCGACGTCGTCGCCGAAGTGCAGCCGGCCGAAGAGGAGCCGGAAGCAGAGTTGGTAGAGGCGGTCGAGGCCGAAGCGGACGATGGGGATCTCGAAGGGGAGCCCGAGGGATGGGAGTCCGCCCCTTTCGAGGAGGCAGACGAATCGACCGATGAGGCCCCCGGCGTCGAGGCCGAAGAGGTCGAGATCGCCGCGGAGATCGAGCCCGACCCCGAGCATCCCAAGGCTACTCCGGAGCCGGTTCGCAAGGCGGCGCCCGACGGTCCTGCGAGACGCCTGCGTCGCCCGGTTTCAGCCGCGCCGGGTGGTAGAGCGGCTTCGGCCGGTCCCGCGGCCTCGGCCGGTCCCGGAGGGCGTGTCACGATCCAGGCGGAGGGGTACACGGCCGACGGGCGTCGAGAGCGGCGCAAGGGCAAGAAGGGCAAGAAGCGTCAACGCGTGGATCAGGATGCCGTGCAGGAGAACATCCAGCGCGTGATGGCGGAGATCAAAGGCGGGGGAGGGAAGAAGCGCCGAAAGCGTACGGCGAAGCCCTCGCAGGAGGAAATCGATCAGCAGCAGGAGGAAGCCCGGCAGGAAGCCGAGCGTGAGCGGACGACGGTGCGGGTGAATGAATTCCTCACCGTCTCCGAGCTCTCCGAGCTGGTCGACGTGCCGTCGACCGAGATCATCGGCTCCGCCTTCAAGAACCTCGGGTTGATGGTGACGATCAACCAGCGTCTGGACTTCGACCAGATCGAGATGCTTCTCGACGAGTTCGGTTTCACGGCCGTGCGCGAAGAGGAGTATGTCGCGCCCGAAGAGGAGGAGATCGAGGAGGAGTCCGAGGAAGACCTGAAGCCTCGGTCTCCGGTCGTGACGGTCATGGGTCACGTCGACCACGGCAAGACCTTGTTGCTCGACCAGATCCGAAAGACCAATGTGGTCGCCGGAGAGGCCGGCGGGATCACCCAGCACATCGGTGCCTACCACGTCGAGCTGGCGGACGGGCGACAGATCTCTTTCCTGGACACGCCCGGGCACGCCGCGTTCACCGCCATGCGCGCCCGCGGTGCCGATATTACCGACGTGGTCATCCTGGTCGTCGCTGCGGACGACTCGGTGATGCCGCAGACACGAGAGGCGATCTCGCACGCGCGGAACGCGGGCGTGCCGCTCGTGGTGGCCGTGAACAAGTGTGATCTCCCGGCCGCGGATCCGGCCAAGGTCAAGCAGGAGCTCCTGCAGTACGACGTGCAGGTGGAGGACTTCGGCGGAGACGTGCTCGCTTCGGAGATTTCGGCCAAGGCGGGCACCGGTATCGACGATTTGCTCGACAAGGTTCTGCTTCAGGCCGAGCTCCTCGAGCTGAAGGCCAATCCGGACCGTCAGGCGCAGGGCACGGTGGTCGAGGCCAAGCTGGATCCCGGCAAGGGGCCGGTGGCCACGGTCTTGGTGCAGAAGGGCACGCTCCGCGTAGGGGACTCCTTCATTATCGGGCGGTACGACGGCCGGGTCAGAGCCATGCTCGACGAGCGGGGTCATACGGTCGAGGAGGCCGGCCCCAGCGTACCCGTCCAGCTTCTCGGAGCGGGAGGGGTGCCGCAGGCCGGTGACACTTTCCAGGCGATGGACGCCGACAGGGCCGCGGAGATCGCGCAGGCCCGGCAGCGGCTGGAGCGAGAAAAGCAGCTTCGCATCAAGGAGCGCGGCTTCCGCCTCGGCGACTTCTCCAAGCTCAAGGACGCCGGTGAGGTCGGCACGCTGCCGCTCATCATCAAGGGCGACGTGGACGGCTCCGTTCAGGCTCTGTCGGACGCGCTCGAGCAGCTGAGCACGGACGAAGTCCAGGTCCAGATCGTCCACCGGGCGGTCGGAGGGATCAACGAAGAGGACGTCCTGTTGGCGGAGACGGCTGGCGCGGTGATCATCGGCTTCCGTGTCCGGCCACACACCAACGCGCGTCAGCTGGCCGATCGTGACGCCGTCGACATCCATGTCTACGATGTCATCTACGACGCGGTCGACGAGGTTCGCGCGGCCCTCGAGGGCATGCTTTCACCGGAGCGGCGTGAGGAGGTCGTCGGCGCCGCCGAGGTGCGCGAGGTCTTCAAGATCAGCAAGGTCGGCACGATTGCCGGTTGCTATGTGATCGAGGGAGTCATCGACCGCAAAGCCCACGGCCGTCTGATTCGCAACGGTATCGTCATCTACGACGGCGAGTTCGCCTCTTTGAAGCGCTTCAAGGACGACGTGAAAGAGGTCCGGGAAGGCTTCGAATGCGGGATCGGCATCCAGAACTTCAACGACATCAAGGTCGACGACGTGATCGAGTGCTACCGGGTCGAGGAGATCGCCCGTACCCTCGCGGGGGCGAGTCAGGCCGAGGGCTGATCGACCCCGAGGCGGCTCGGACCTGCGATGATCGTCGGTGTGGCCACATGGGAGCTGTCGTTCCCCGGGGCGGCATCACTCAAGGACAAGCGCATGGTCCTCAAGTCTCTCAAGGACCGCATCCGAAATCGGTTCAACGTCTCGGTCGCCGAGACCGATTTCCAGGACGTCCGGCAGCGAGCCGAGATCTCTGTGGCCGTCGTGGGGACGGACACCCGATTCGTCGATTCCGTGCTCTCGAAGGTCGACGGATTCGTAGAGTCCGAGACTCGAGTGGTCATCGTGGGCTCTCGAAGCGAGATGTGGTGAGGGATTCATGACCGCTTACCGCACCGAGCGTCTCAACGAGCAGTTTCGGCGTGAGATCACCGAGATCCTCCGCACGGAGGTCCGAGATCCCCGGGTGGCGCTGGCGTCGGTCGCCGGAGTCGCCGTGACCCCCGATCTCTGGCTGGCGCGGGTCTTCGTTCAGCTCAAAGGAGACGCGGACGAGCGGGCAGAGACCCTGCGGGGCCTGGACAGCGCCGCGCCGTACATCCGCAGACTCCTCGGCGACAGGTTGCACATGCGGCGAATCCCCGAGCTACGTTTCGTAGCGGACGAGACGGCGGAGAAAGCCGGTCGTGTGGAGGAGATCCTGCGGGGGTTGCGGCGCGAGGTCGACGTCTCGGAGGGGTCGGGCGAAGAAGAGGAATGAGCGACCCGTCCGTCCCGATCTCGACCATCCTCAGGGTCGACAAGCCCGCCGGCCCCACTTCGCACGACGTCGTGTCGTGGGCGAGAAGGGCCCTTGGGACGCGAAAGATCGGACACGCCGGCACCTTGGACCCCTTCGCGAGCGGCCTTCTCGTGCTCTGCATCGGTGCCGGCACCCGAGTGGCCGAGTACGTCAGCCGGCTACCCAAGCGGTACGAGGCGACCGTTCGCCTCGGGGCCCGGACCGAAGGCCTCGACACCGAAGGTGAAATCGTCGAGGTCGACGATCGATGGCGCTCTCTCGAGGAAGCTGGGGTGGAAGAGGCCGTTGCGGCCCTGGAGGGTGTCTCGAAACAGGTTCCACCGGCGTTCTCCGCGAAGAAGGTGGCAGGAAGAAGGGCATACCAACGAGCTCGCACGGGAGAGGTCGTAGAGTTGGAGCCGGTGTCGATCACGGTTCACGAGATCGGGATGGTTCGCTTCGAGCCTCCGGAGCTGGATCTGGCACTCTTCTGTTCGAGCGGGACTTACGTGCGGGCCTTGGCAAGGGATCTCGGCGCTCGGCTGGGCACGAACGCCTACCTGACTGCCCTGCGGCGCACGCAGGTGGGGCGGCTCGATGTCGACGGTGCGGTCCCGGGCGAGCATCTTCGGGAAGGACGCGGAATTCCTGCGGCCGCCTGGACCTCGTTGCCCGAAGCGCTGGCTCATCTCGAACGGGTCGAGGTTTCCGAGGTCGAGGCCGAAAAGCTGAGGCACGGTCAATTCCTGCCCTCCGACGCCTCAGTGACGCCGGATCGGCCGCTTCTCGTCATGCTGGGTGAGGTCCCGGTTGCGGTCGCTTACCTGCAGGAGGGCCAGATTCGTCCGCGAAAGGTGTTCCAGCCGTGAGCGGCTTCGCCGTCGACCCGACGCTCCCGAGACCGCTGCCCGACGACGGTATCGGATCGGTCGTGACGATCGGCACGTTCGACGGGGTTCATCGGGGCCATTGGGAGGTTCTGAGCGAGATCCGAAAGCGGGCTGATCGATCCGGACGGCGCTGTGTCTTGCTGACCTTCGATCCCCATCCGCTCACCATCGTGCGACCGGAGATTGCACCGCCTTTGCTCACGACGGCGGTCGAGAAGAAGGAGGTGCTCGCGGAGAGCGGCCTCGACTATGCGGTCTTCCTCGCCTTCTCGCCGACACTCGCATCGTACGGCCCCCGCCGCTTCGTGGAGGAGATTCTCCTCGGGCGACTCGGAATGGAGGAGCTGGTGGTGGGCTACGATCATCATTTCGGGCGAGATCGGTCCGGCGACGCCGACACGCTGCGGGCGCTGGGTGAGGAGCTGGGATTCGCCGTCGACGTGGTGCGGCCGGTCGGTACGGATGGGAACCCGATCTCCTCCACCGTGATTCGGCGGGCTCTCGCGGCTGGTGATCTCGCCAAGGCTCGCGCAGGCTTGGGTCGGCCGTACTCTCTTCGAGGACTCGTCGTGCGAGGAGACGGTCGGGGAAAGACCTTGGGGTTTCCGACCGCCAACCTTCAGGTTCAGAGCACCGGCGGGCCGGGGTCGAAGCTGATTCCTCCGCCGGGAGTCTACGCGGTCTGGGGGACCCTTCGTTCCGGGACCCATCCGGGTGCGTTGCATCTGGGGCCCAGGCCGACGTTCCAGGGGTCGCCGTCCACGATCGAGCTCCACCTGATGGACTTCGACGCGGAGATCTACGGGGAGGAGGTGAGAATCGACTTCATCGATTACCTTCGACCCGTCGTGCCCTTCGACTCGGTGCCGGAACTCGTGCGCCAGATGAGCGAGGATGTTGCTCGCGCGGCTCGGGTCCTGACGGAGGATTCGGCCCAAGAAGTCGACCCGTTGTAACGTCTCGAGCGTTCCACTACGTTTAACGGCTAAATCGAGCGAGGCACAACAGGTGGCCCGCTTCCCTTGCAGCGTAGACTCCTGCGGAGGCTGAGGTCGAGATGATCGACAAGACAGAAATCATCAAGAAGTACCAGCTCCACGAAGGGGACGTGGGTAGCGCTCCGGTTCAGATCGCGATTCTGACGGGGCGGATCAACGACCTTCGTAGCCACTTCGACGCTCACAAGAAGGATCACCACAGCCGTCGCGGCCTCTTGAAGATGGTCGGCCGCCGACGCAGGCTGCTGGAGTACCTCCGGCGTAACGACGTCGAGCGGTACCGGTCCTTGATCGCGGACCTCGGTCTCCGACACTAGCGCGCGTTCGATTGGCACGGCGGCGGCCCGAAACGGCCGCCGTCATCACATCCGCCCGGGACGACCGGTGGAATCGGCCGGAGCACATCCGAAGCTGCACTGCGGCGAGGGACGATCCCTCCCCGCACCGCGGCGGTCGATCTCTTCCTGGATCCTCCTGGGCGAACCCGGCCGGGGAACGTCCCCGACCGTGGCTTGATCGGTGCGGACCGTGAACCGGTTCGCCAGGAAGGGATAGTAAAAACATATGATCCAGCGCATCGAACGGCAGTTCGCCGGTCGCACGCTGAGCGTCGAGATCGGCCGGATGGCCAAGCTCGCGCACGGCTCTTGCCTCGTCCAGTACGGCGACACCGTGGTGCTCTGCGCCGCGACCGTGCAGGACAACCCGACCCACCTCCCGTTCTTCCCCATGACCGTCGAGTACCGCGAAAAGCAGTACGCGGCAGGGAAGATTCCGGGCGGCTTCTTCAAGCGTGAAGGAAGGCCGGGAGAGAACGAAATCCTCGCCGCCCGTCTGACCGACAGGCCTTTACGCCCGCTTTTCCCCGAGGGCTTCAAGCACGAGACGCAGATTGCCTGCTTCGTGCTTTCTGCCGATCAGGAGAACAACGCGGACGTGCTGGCTCTGCTCGGTGCGTCGCTCGCGTTGAACATGAGCAAGATCCCGTTCAACACGCCGGTCGCGTCCGTGCGGCTTGGACGGATCCAGGGCACCTGGGTGCTCAATCCCACCTTCCAGCAGCTCGAATACTCCGACCTCGACATCGTCGTCGCAGGTTCGGCGGATGCCATCATCATGGTGGAAGGGGGCGCGGTGGAGGTGCCGGAGGCCGAGATCCTCGAGGGACTCGAGTTCGCGCACAAGCAGGGCATCAAGCCGCTGGTCGAGCTCCAGCGTGAGATCCTCAAGGATCACAACGTCCCGGACATGGAGTGGAGCCCGGTGGAGCCCGAGGCCGGTCTGGCCGCACGGGTGACCGAGCTCGCACAGTCCAGGGTGGCCGAGGCGTTGACCCTTCCGGACAAGACCGAGCGCAGCCAGGCGATGGCGGCGGTCACCGAGGACGTGATCGCGACGCTCACGCAGGAAGACGAGCAGTACGCCGAGCACGCGGGCGACATCAAGGATGTCCTGCGACGCATCGAGAAGAAGACGATGCGCCGTCGGATCATCGAGCAGGGGGAGCGCGCCGACGGCCGCAAGGTCGACGATATCCGATCGATCACTTCGGAGGTCGGCGTGCTGCCGCGGACGCATGGCTCGGGACTCTTCACACGGGGTCAGACGCAGGCCCTCGTGGTCACGACGCTCGGTACGGCGCGGGACGAGCAGCGGATCGACTCGATCGACGTCCGCGAGGAAGTCACGAAGTCGTTCATGCTGCACTACAACTTCCCGCCCTTCTCGGTCGGTGAGGCGCGGCCCTTCCGGGGCACCTCCCGAAGGGAGATCGGTCACGGAAACCTGGCTGAGCGGGCGATCCAGCCTCTTCTCCCGGCCTACGACGACTTCCCGTACACGATTCGTCTCGTCTCGGACATCCTCGAGTCGAACGGGTCGTCCTCCATGGCGTCGGTCTGCGGGGCCTCCCTCGCGCTCATGGACGCGGGCGTGCCGATTGCGGGAGCCTGTGCCGGTGTCGCCATGGGGCTCATCAAAGAAGGTGACGACGTGGCGGTGCTCACCGATATCCTCGGACTCGAGGATGCGCTCGGTGACATGGACTTCAAGGTTGCAGGTACGCGTAAGGGTGTGACCTCGATCCAGATGGACATCAAGATCGATGGACTGACCCACGCGATCCTCGAGGAGGCGCTCGGCCGGGCTCACAAGGGTCGGATGCATATCCTCGACCTGATGGATCAGACGATCAACGAAGCGCGGACGGAGCTGTCGGCCTACGCACCGCGAATCGTCTCCATCCAGATCAACCCGGAGAAGATCGGCGAGATCATCGGGCCGAAGGGGAAGACGATTCGGGCGATCCAGGACGAGTCGGGCGCCCAGATCGACATCGATGACTCCGGTATCGTGAAGATCGCGGCTGTCTCGGGTGAAGCCGGAACGAGGGCCCGCGAGATGATCGAGGCGATCGTTCAGGAGCCCGAGGTGGGCCGGATCTACGAAGGACCGGTCAAGAACACGACGACCTTCGGAGCGTTCATCGAGATCCTCCCGGGGACCGAGGGTCTCTGCCACATTTCGGAGCTTGCAGATGGCCGGGTGGAGAAGACCGAGGACGTCCTGAACAAGGGCGATGTCACGCGGGTCAAGCTCCTTTCGATCGACGAGAAGGGAAGGCTGCGTCTCTCCAGGCGCGCCGCCATGGCCGAAGAGGCCGAGGGTGGAAGCCCGGAGACGCCCGAGACCGATGCCGCCTCCGAGGCGGAGGTCGGTCAGGGAGCATCCGACTGATTCTGACACGATCAGCGCACGAGCGGAGGGCACGGGACATCGCGTTCCGTGCCCTTCCTGCGTTCTGTCGGGACCACCCGTGACGCGCCTGGCATCGAACGGCGTTCGAGAATCGACGCTCCCCAACGGGGTGCGTGTCGTCAGCGAGCAGATCGAGGGGGTGAGGTCTGCTGCCGTGGGCGTCTGGGTTTCCCAGGGCTCGGCGCACGAGAGTCCCGAGGAGATGGGCATCAGCCACCTCCTCGAACACCACGTCTTCAAGGGAACGGAGACGCGCGGTCCACGGGAAATCGCCCTGGCGCTCGAGTCGCTCGGAGGTGCCCTGGATGCCTACACCGGCCGGGAGCACACGAGCTTCCAGGCACGTGTACTCGACGAGCATGTGCCGATCGCGCTGGAAGTGCTCGGGGATCTGGTGACGCGACCGGCGCTGCGGGCGTCGGATCTGGCGCTCGAGCAAGAGGTCGTCTTGGAGGAGATCGCGCAGGTCGAGGACACCCCTGACGACCTCGTCTTCGAGCTCCACGGCGAACGATTCTGGCAGGGACATCCCTATGGGCAACCCATACTGGGGTCGCCGGAGACCGTGAGCGCCTTCTCGGCGGAGGAGATGGTCGCGCTGCACGGCTCGACGTACACGGGCGGAAACCTCCTGGTCGCGGGGGCGGGGCATCTCGACCACGAGGCGTTCGTCGAAGTCGTCGGCCGGGAGTTCGGCGGCCTGCCGTCGGGCCGTAGGCGAGATGCGGTGCTGCCCGTGGTCGGCACGGCGACGGGGCGGGTCCGGGTCGAGCGTGAGACGACCCAAGCGCACCTGGTCTTCGGCCGGGAGACGGTTGCACACTCCGATCCCCGTCGGTATCCCCTTTCGCTCGTCTCACATGCTTTCGGGGGCGGAATGAGCTCCCGTCTCTTCCAGAAGGTCAGAGAGGAGATGGGCCTGGCCTACACGGTCTTCTCCTTCCAGAGCTTCTACAGCTGTTCGGGTCTTGCCGGCGTATATGTGGGAACCCGACCCGAGTGGCGAGAGAAGGCTGAAGACGTGATTCGCACGGAACACGAACGCCTGGCTCGCGAGGGCCTTTCCGCAGAAGAGTTGACGCGGATCAAGAGCCAGGTCAAAGGTCAGATCATGCTGGCCCTGGAGGCGACGAGCGCGCGGCTCTATCGGCTCGCGGGTTTCGTGCTTCACGGTGAGCCGCACGAGACCTTGGACGAGTCTCTTGCGAAGATCGACGCGGTGACGGGTGAAGAAGTGCAGGCCGTGGCCGCCGAGTTCTATGCTTCCGACGATCTCTTTCTGCTCGACCTCGGGCCGTAGTGGATTCCGTATCGACCGATCCGCGCCGAAGGCTCGACCCGGTGTCTGGCATTCGGTAGCTTCAGGCGCTTTTTGGCTCCGCCGAGAATCAACCGTTCACAGCGAGTGGCTTCCATGCTTATCGGGGTTCCCAAAGAGATCAAGACGCAGGAGTATCGCGTAGCACTCACGCCTGCTGGCGCCGAGACGTTGGTGGGCGAGGGGCACGACGTCATAATCGAGTCCGGCGCCGGCCTGGGCAGCGGGTTCACGGACGACTTCTATCAGAAGGCCGGAGTCGAGATCGTCGAGACCTCCGATGAGGTCTGGGCTCGGGCCGAGATGATCATGAAGGTGAAGGAGCCCATCGCCCCCGAGTGGCCGAAGATTCGCGAAGGACAGGTGCTCTTCACCTATTTCCACTTCGCCGCCTCGCAGGAGCTCACCGACGCGTTGCTCGGGACGGGAGCGGTATGCATCGCCTATGAGACGGTCGAGCTTCCCAACGGTGAGCTGCCGCTGCTGACGCCCATGAGCGAGGTCGCCGGACGCATGGCGGTCCAGGAGGGCGCGAGGTACCTCGAACGTCACCAGGGAGGCCGAGGTGTTCTCCTGGGTGGTGTGCCGGGGGTGGCGGCGGCCAAGGTCCTGGTTCTCGGGGGAGGGGTGGTCGGCACCCAGGCCGCGAAGATGGCTGCGGGCATGGGGGCGCAGGTCGCCATCATGGACGTATCGCTTCCGCGCTTGCGGTACCTCGACGACGTGATGCCGCCGAACGTCACGCTGCTCTTTTCCACGCGCTATGCGGTGCGCAAGCAGATCACTCGGGCCGACCTCGTCATCGGTGCGGTGCTGTTGCACGGAGCGAAGGCGCCGAGCCTCATCCTCGAGGAAGACCTGAAGACGATGAAGCCCGGGTCGGTGATCGTCGACGTGGCGGTCGATCAGGGCGGCTGCGTGGAGACGATTCGACCCACGACGCACGATGACCCGATCTACACGGTTCACGAGGTGATCCACTACGGCGTCGCGAACATGCCCGGTGGCGTGCCGAGGACCAGCACGTTGGCCCTCACGAACGCGACGCTTCCCTATGCCCTACGCCTCGCCGGGATGGGCTGGCAGGACGCCTGCGACCGAGACCGGGCCCTCGCTCTGGGGGTGAACATGGTCGGGGGACACTGCACCTACCCGGGCGTTGCAGAGGCCTTCGGCCTGGAGTGCCGCGAGGTCGGCGACTTCCTGTCGGCAAGCGCACAGGCCTGAGCGGGAGCTTTCGGCCTGTTGTCACAGAGCTCGACCGTGCGTTTTCGGCGACTGGAGTCGAATCCGGACTTGCCGTTGCCCTCGCGGGCGACCGAGCACGCGGCCGGCTACGACGTGCGTTCGGCGGAGCCCAGCTTCACGCTCGAGCCAGGCGAGATCCGACTGGTCGCGACCGGACTCGTGATGGAGTTGCCCGAGCGCATGGAGTGCCAGGTCCGCCCTCGGTCGGGTCTCGCTCTCCGACACGGTATCACGCTTCCCAACAGCCCCGGGACCGTCGATCCGGACTACAGAGGCGAGCTTCGGATCATCATGCAGAACGGCGGCCCGAAACCGGTGCTGATCGAGCGGGGCGAGCGGATCGCCCAGCTGGTCTTCGCCCGATTCGAGATCCCCGTGGTCCGAGAAGTGCAGGAGCTGTCCGAGACAGTGCGAGGAGAAGGTGGGTTCGGGAGCACCGGTTCGGCGTGAAGTTCTTTGTTTGCCTGAGCCCTCAAGTTCCATTCTGGCAATTATTTGAGCCGAAATCGCTTGCAGGTGGGTCGAGGTGAACATATGATTCCGGCCCGCTTTCGAACGTGCGTCGAGCGGCTCGAAAACGTGCGGACGAACCCTTCAAGAAGACCTTAGCCGGCCGATGCTTCGAGAATGCAGAGCATGATCTCCCGGTGGCTCGACTCGGGACGCCTGATTCCGGTCAACGACATCGCCGTGGATCTGGGCACCGCCAACACGCTCGTCTACGTGAAGAGTGAAGGCATCGTCTTGAACGAGCCTTCGGTCGTCGCGGTGGAAAGGGGTAGCCGCAAGATCATGGGCATCGGCCTCGAGGCGAAGCGGATGCTCGGGCGCACCCCGGAGGGCATCGAAGCGATCCGTCCCCTCAAGGACGGCGTCATCGCCGATGTGGACGTCACGGAGATGATGCTCCGACACTTCCTGAAGCAGGTGACTGCCAAGCGGATCTTCCGGATCAAGCCCAGAATCGTCGTCGGCGTCCCGTCCGGGATCACCGAGCTCGAGCGACGTGCCGTACGATCTTCCGCCATGGCGGCGGGAGCCAAAGCCGTCTACATGGTGGACGAGCCCATGGCCGCGGCGATCGGGGTCGGGCTGCCGGTGGAGACACCCACCGGGAACATGGTGATCGACATCGGGGGCGGAACGACGGAGATCGCCGTGATCGCGCTTTCCGGTGTGGTCTCCAATACCTCGATTCGTGTCGGTGGTGACGAGTTGGACACGAGCATCGTCACCTTCCTCCGCAAGAACTACAACCTGCTCATCGGGGAGCCCACCGCCGAGGCGATCAAGATTCAGATCGGGTCGGCCTTCGATTTCGGGGAAGAACGGGACATGGACGTGAAGGGCCGCGACCTCGTGAGCGGAATCCCGAAGACGGTGACCGTGCATTCGCAGGAGATCCGGGAGTGCATCCAGGAGCCGATTCAGGCGATCGTCGAGGCGGTCCGGCGAGCGTTGGAGATCACGCCGCCCGAGTTGTCCTCCGACATCGTCGACCGAGGGATCGTCATGACGGGGGGCGGCGCACTGATTCGGGGACTGGACCGCCTGTTGTCTCACGAGACCAACCTGCCGATCCACGTGGACGAAGAGCCGTTGACTTGCGTGGTCCGAGGCGCCGGCCGAATCCTCGACGACATCCAGAAGTACCGCACCGTTCTCGTCACCTGAGGAGGCTGACCGCCTCTCGGAACGTCTGGGTGCGGTCCCAAGCAGGGGTCTAGATGCCACCCTACGTGACCGAAGAAGAAGAGCGAGGCCCTCGGCGCCAGATCCTCGCAACCCTGTTCTTCCTCCTGCTGGCCGTCATCGCACGCATCCTGCCTCCGGGCCCGCAGCAGCAGGTCGCCTCGATCTTTCGTGCCTCGGTGCTGAGGCCGTTCGTCCTGGTACAGGAGGGCCTCGCCGACTCTCGGGTCCACGCGGAGACGACGGAGGATCTCCAGGCTCGGTTGGATTCCATCGAGTCGCTGGTCACCAACCAGCGCACGCTCGTCGAGGAGAACGCGCGGCTCCGTGATATGCTCGAGTTGGGTCCCCGGCTCGGCGCAGAGTACGTACCGGCCAGCCTGATTCGACCGGGAACGGCCATGTCGCAGAGCATGTTCCTCCTCGATGTGGGGCTCGATCGCGGCGTGAGCGAGGATGCGACGGTTCTGACCGGGGCGGGGCTCTTGGGCGTCGTAAGGACGACTCGGAAGACCTCGTCGATCGGGATGGACTGGACGCACCCCGAGTTTAGAGCGAGCGCCATGACTCTGGACGGCTCTGTCTACGGCTTGGTCTTGGTCGAGCGAGGGGAGTTCCGCGAGTCCGACCGGTTGCGTCTCGACGGCGTGCCCTTCCATCAGGAACTCGACGACGGCGCGGTGATCGTGACGAGCGGCCTGGGGGGTGTGCACCCCCGGGGGATTCCGATCGGGGTCGTCGAGGGAGAGGCCGAGACCGAGACCGGTACGGGATGGCGCCGCAGCTACTGGCTGCGCCCGCTCGTTCAACCGGGACGCGCCACGCACGTGCTCGTCCTGGTCGGTCGCCCCAGCGGCGACCTGTCGACGGAGTGGGCGTACCCGAGTGCGGAGGGCAACCGGTGAAATCGAGGGCTCGGGCCGTGGCAGTCGTCGGCACCCTGGCGGTGCTGCACTTCCTTTTGAAGCTCGGCCTGGGGGTGGGGCAGGCGGCACCGGACCTGCTCACGCTCGCCCTCCTCATCGGCGCCCGTGAGCTTTCGATGGGTGCGGGCGCGGGAGTCGGCTTCTTCTTCGGGCTGCTCGAAGATTCCTTCTCCGTCTTGGCGTTTGGAGGGAGCGCCGTGGCGATGACCCTGGTGGGCGCCGCCGGGTCCCGGACCCGGGATCTCTTCGTCGGGGACTCACTCGTCTTCCTCGTGTCCTACCTCTTCTTCGGAAAGTGGGTCAGGGATCTCCTCCATTGGCTCGTGGTAGGTGAGGGCGTTCGCGAACCCTTTACGGACGCCGTGCTGGTGCAGGCACCGATTGCCGCCATCTACCTGGCCGTCGTCGGCGTGGCCGCTGTGGCCGTGACCGGCGCGTGGTGGGATACGGCTCGATGAAGGCCAACCATCCGCACCGACGGCGGGCACGCGCGCACGCGGCGATCGGCGGCGTGGGCATGATCATCGGCATTCTCCTACTGCAGTTTTTCCGCGTGCAGGTCATGCAGCGATCGGACTATTTGCTGCAATCCGAGCAAAATCGCCTGCGGCCGATCGCGGTTTCCGCACCCCGCGGCACGGTCTTCGATCGGGCTGGTCGTGTCGTCGCCGACAATGTGCCGGGGTATGCGGTCTACGTCCTTCCTGCTCCCACGGATTCGATCCGGGCGTCTTTGCGACGGCTCCAGCCGGTTCTCGGCATGTCCGACTCCCGTGTGGAGCACCTCATGACGCGGGTCCGACGGCACGAGCCGCTCCTGGTCCGTGTGGACGCGGACTTCGCGGCAGTGAGTGTCCTGGAGGAGCGCGCCGCCCACTTCCCGGGCGTGTTCATCGAAATGCGCCCGAAGCGACGGTATCACTCGGGACGCGCAGTCTCGCACGTCATGGGCTACCTGGGGGAGGTGACCCCGGACGAGTTGGCTTCCGAGCGTTTCGAGAGCTACGAGCAGGGTATGTGGGTGGGGAAGACGGGAGTGGAGCTCCAATACGAGGAGGCCCTGCAGGGACACGAGGGGACCCGTCTGCTGGAGGTCGATGCGAGCGGACGCATCGTGGGCTCCTTTACGGGCCGGACTCGCGATCCCGCGACGCCTGGAGAGGACATGGACCTCTCGATCGACCTCGAGCTCATGGAGTGGATCCACGCCATCTTCCCCGATTCGCTCCCGGGAGCGGTCGTCGCGCTCGACCCGGCAGACGGAGGCGTGCTGGCTCTCTACTCCCATCCGACCTTCGATCCGAACGACTTCGTGGGAGGGATCGAGGCCTCGGTCTGGAACCGCTGGAACAGCGACCCCCAAAAGCCGCTCTTCAATCGCACCGTGATGGGACTTTACCCGCCTGCCTCTACCTGGAAGGTCGCCGCGGCGGGAATCGCGCTGGACCTGGGCGTGGTCGGCCCGACGGAGATCATGCCGATCCCCTGTGAGGGAGGAATCGTCTACGGGGGGCAGTACCGCTCCTGCTGGTTTGCGGCAGGTCACGGACCGCTCGACCTCGCCGGGGCGATCGCCCACTCCTGTAACGTCTACTTCTATCAGCTGGGCCTTCGGGTCGGGCTCGATCGCATGCTCGAGGCTGGCACGCGGATCGGCTTCAACCGGCAGTGCGGCATCGACCTTCCGCAGGAGAGTCGGGGGATCTTCCCGTCGGAGCGTGGCTTCTGGGAGGAGCGGTTCGGATATCGACCGGTGGAGGGCGAGGTGCTCAGCCTCGCGCTGGGACAGGGCCCCAATTCGCAGACCCCGCTCAAGATGGCGCAGTTCTACGTTGCGCTCGCTCGCGACGGGTCCGGGCCCGCACCCTACCTCCGACGAGGGGCCCCACTGGCTGAAGGGTGGAGTCTCGCGCTTTCGGAGCGTGCCCTGACGGAGATCCGGAAGGGACTCTCTGCCGTGACCGCCCCGGGCGGTACCGCCCATCTCTCCTCCCTCGAGCACTGGGAGCTGATCGGCAAGACGGGAAGCGGCGAGAACGCTGCCGATCCCGAGAGGCCCCACGCATGGTTCGCAGGGATGGCCGGGCCCTGGGGTGAAGACCCCGAGATCGTGGTCGTGGCGCTGGTGGAGTTCGGGATGAGCGGATCCGCGACGGCCGCCCCGATCGCCGCGAAGGCCGCGGACTACTATCTGCGAAGAAAACACGGGATCCCCGTCGATTCGGTCCAGACTCTCGGCGAGCACCTCAGGAAGGGCCGGCCGGCCCCCTGGGCCCGATGGCAGTAGGGGGAGGCGCGTCGATGCACGTCCTTCGGCGATCGACCGTGGATCCGCCGCTGACCGGCGTGGTCTTGCTGCTGACGCTCTTCGGTATCGCGATGATCTACTCGGCGGGCGTCCTGAACATCCCCAGTCCGGTCACCAGTGGCGCCTGGCTTCGGCAGACGCAGTGGCTCGTGATCGCCGTAATCGGCTTCGCCGTCGTCTCGCGCGTTCCCTTGCGCTGGTTCGAGTGGTCCGCCGTTCCGGCTTACGTGCTCACCGTCGTGTTGCTCGGAGCCACGCTCGTCATCGGAACGGGGGCCGGTACCGCGGCCGGAGTCACGAGCTTCATCGATCTCGGGTTCATCCGATTCCAGCCCGCCGAGCTGGCGAAGCTGGCCACCGTTCTCGCCCTCGCACGTTACCTGGGAACCAGAGACATCGAGCCCACCACCCTCCGGGCGCTCGTGGCACCCGCGACGATCGTGGGTGCACCGCTTCTACTTGTCGTGCTGCAGCCCGATCTCGGAACTGCGCTCGCGTTCATCGGCATCCTTTTTTCGATGCTCTTCTGGGCGGGGACGCCGCTGTGGCTCCTGCTTCTGCTCGCGAGTCCGGGCTTTTCACTGATCCTCAGCTTCGACACGCGAATCTGGTCGGGTTTCTTCGTTCTTCTCGTCATCTTCCTCTACTTTTACCGATATAGGCTCTACCTCGTCGAGTCGGTATCGGCGTTCTTGGTCAACTTGGCGGCGGGCACGGTTGCCAACCCGCTCTGGAACTCGCTCGCGGAGTACCAGCAGAACCGGATTCTCGTCTTCCTGGATCCGAGCGTCGATCCGAGAGGTGCCGGTTACCACCTGATCCAGTCGATGGTGGCCATCGGGAGTGGAGGGCTCACCGGAAAGGGCTTTACGGTCGGAACCCAGAAGCGGCTCGACTTTCTTCCCGAGCAACACACCGATTTCATCTTTTCCGTGGTGGGGGAAGAGCTCGGTTTCGTGGGCACGGTGGCGGTCCTGACGGCGTTCGCTTTTGTCCTCGTTCGCCTTGTCCGTCTGGCTCAGCGGGCGCCGGATCCCTTTGCTGGCCTCGTGATCTTCGGTATTTTCGGAGCCTGGCTGGTCCACATCTTCGTCAACATCGGGATGACGGTGGGACTGGTCCCCGTCACCGGTATCCCGCTCCCCTTCGTGAGCTACGGGGGCACATTCTTGCTGATGTCGTGGGTGGCATTGGCCATCGCGACTCGGGTCGCCAGCGAGGCTTAATTGGCCTGGTTCAGGAAAGAGAAGAAGCCCCTCAAGGCAGAAGATCGTCGCGATCTCCCGCCCGACGTCTTCGAGAAGTGCGACGGCTGCGGCGAGATCCTGTATCGTCAGAAGCTCGCCGAGAACCTCCAGGTCTGCCCGCACTGCGACCACCACTTCCGTCTCACGGCGCCCGAGTATGTGAAGATGCTGCTCGACGAGGGCTCGTTCCAAGAGATCGATCCCGACCTCGAGTCTGCAGATCCGCTGGGCTTCAAGGACCTCAAGCCGTACCCGGAGCGCATCGCCCAAGCCAAGGCTCGGGTCGGCAGGGCCGACGCGGTGCTCTCCGGTATGGGTACGCTCGAGGGCGTCGGTGTGGTCGTGGCGATCATGGACTTTCGCTTCGTCGGCGGCTCCATGGGCTCGGTGGTGGGTGAGAAGATCGCGAGGGCGGGTCGACTCGCACTGGAGCGGGACGAACCCCTCATCGTGCTCAGTGCGTCGGGGGGTGCCCGCATGCAGGAGGGGATCCTCTCGTTGATGCAGATGGCCAAGACGTCGGCCGTCCTTGCTCGCCTGCACGAGGCCGGGTTGCCGTTCATCTCGATCCTCACCCATCCGACGACGGGCGGTGTCACGGCTTCTTACGCCATGCTGGGCGACGTGAATCTGGCGGAGCGAGGCGCACTGATCGGTTTCGCCGGTCCCCGGGTGATCGAGGAGACCATTCGCCAGGAGCTTCCGGACGGCTTTCAGCGGTCCGAGTTCCTGCTCGAGCACGGTATGGTGGACCGTGTCGTCGATCGCGGAGCGTTGAGAGAGACGGTCGCAAGGCTACTCGGCCACATGAGGGACTGATGGAGGTCCCGGAGGCGACGGCGTCCGGCACAGTCACTCCACACCGGCTCGCCCGGGTCCACGGCGATCCGCTCCTCGGGGAGCTCTTTCCGTCGCTCGCGACGGGGGTCCATTGGGACGTGGACCGGATTCGTGCGTTTCTCTACGAAACCGGGTCGCCCCACCTGTCCTATCCTTCCATTCATATCGGAGGCACCAACGGGAAGGGCTCCGTCGCGTCGACCCTCTCGTCCGTCCTCGGAGCAGCGGGTCATCGGGTCGGTCTCTACACGTCTCCGCACCTCTGCGCCTTCCGTGAGCGGTTCCGGGTCGGCGGGAGCACGGCTTCCGACGCCGACCTGCGAAGCATCGTCGATGATTTCGGTCCCGCCGTCGATGCCCACGGCCTGACCTTCTTCGAGGCAGCGACCGCGCTGGCCTTCCACCTCTTCGCTCGAGCGGGGATCGACATTGCCGTGCTGGAGGTGGGCCTGGGAGGCAGACTGGATGCGACCAACGTCGTGACACCGCTGGTTACGGCGGTGACCAACGTGGCCATGGACCACGCGGAGTACCTGGGCGACTCCCTCGAGGCGATCGCCGTGGAGAAAGCCGGGATCGTCAAACCGGGTGTTCCGTTCTTGACCGCCGAGGACGACCCGGCCGTCCTGTCCGTATTTCGCCGGGTTACGGATGACCTTGGCGCACCGATGACGGTGGTGGCGCTGGCCGGGGATGCAGAGCTCGAGATCGACGAAGCGCACACGGAGTTTTCCATCGCCACGGAGGCATGGGGCGAGCTGAGGCTGAACACGCCGCTCGTCGGGCGTCACCAGGCCCTCAATACCGTTCTGGCGATCCGGGTCCTCGAGGCCCTGGGGGCCGAGCTGCGTCCGACGCGGGTCCAGGTGGAGGAAGGTGTCGGAGGCGTGCGCTGGCCCGGTCGAACCCAGATCGAGCACCTGGAGGGTACGACCTGGCTCTTCGACGTAGCCCACAACCCTGCGGGCATCGCGGCACTCGTCGAGGTTCTCGAGTTGCTGCGGCTGCCGGGTCCGCACGTCATCCTGATCGGCGTGTTGGGAGACAAGGATTGGCGATCGATGCTGCCACCGCTCTTCCAGCAGGTGGAGGCCGTGGTTCTGACTCAGCCGCCCTCGGCTCCCGTCGCGCGTCGCTGGAACCCCGAGCAGGTGCTGGACGAGGTTGGCAGCGTAGAGGTGTTGGTCGAGATCGAGTCCGATTTCGAAGTGGCGCTCGAGCGTGCCGGAGCCCTCGCGGGTGAGGGGACGGTCATCGTCACAGGCTCCAATCACACGGTGGGAGACGCACTGTGCACGCTCGGGCTCGAACCCCACCAATGCCCGGAATGAGGCGACCTTTACGAGGGTCGACCACCGGTTAGATTCGCCGCATGCCGAAGTCGGAATTTCAACGTCTTCCGGGATTTCGCGACTTCCCCCCGGAAGACTTCGCATTTAGGGCCCACATCTTCGCCGCGTGGCGTCGCGTCGCCGAGCGCTACGGCTTCCAGGAGTACGACGGTCCACCGCTCGAGCTCCTCGACCTCTACGTCGAGAAGAGCGGTGAGGAGATCGTCGGGCAGCTCTACAACTTCGTGGACAAGGGTGATCGGGCCGTCACGCTGAGGCCCGAGATGACGCCCTCTCTCGCTCGGATTCTCGGCGAGCGAAGCCGGTCGCTGCCCAAGCCCATCCGGTGGCACACGATACCGCAGCTGTTCAGGTACGAGCGGCAGCAGCGGGGACGGCTCCGGGAGCACTTCCAGTGGAATGTGGACATCGTCGGTGAGGGGGGCGTCGGTGCCGATGCCGAGGTGTTGGCAGTCGCCATCGACGGGGTACGTGAGCTGGGGCTCACGGCCGAGCATTTCCGCGCACGGATCTCCGACCGGCGGCTCCTTTCGGAGGTCCTCACCGCGCTCGGAGTCGACTCCGCTCGGCTCTCCGAGGCCTACCAGGTCATCGACAAGCTCGAGAGGGCGGGCCCCGACTGGGCTCGGGAACGCCTGCAGACGGAGGTGGGGCTCGGCGAGGCCGATGCCGACCGCACCCTCGCACTTTTCGAACACGAGGGCTTGGATGCGGTCCGAAGCGCCTTCGGAAATCACGACGAGGTCGGAGCCGCGCTCGCCCTGTTGGACGAATATGCGGCGCTCGTCGGTGCCCTCGGACACGCCGACTTCCTGGTCTTCGACCTGCGGATCGTCAGGGGGCTGGCGTACTACACGGGTATCGTGTTCGAGCTCTTCGACCGGCAAGGAGAGTTGCGGGCGATCTGCGGAGGGGGGCGCTACGACCGCCTTCTGGAGCTGGTCGGTGGAGAGCCGCTCCCGGCAGTGGGCTTCGGCATGGGTGACGTCGTCCTCGGAGAGTTGCTCAAGGACCGTGGACTCGCACCGGAGCTGTCCCCGTCCGTCGACCTCTTCATCGTCACGGTCGATCCGTCACAGCACGACCTGGCGCGCCGGATCGCAGGTGCCCAGCGGGCCGCCGGCCGTTCGGTCTTGTACGCGCTTCGGGAGCAGAGCGTGCGCAAGCAGTTCGTTGCCGCGGGCAATGTCGGGGCAGCGGAATGCGTTGTGCTGGGGCCCGACGAGGTCGCTCGCGGCATGGCTGTATCCAGAGACATGGCGACCGGTGAGGAGCGTGAGGTCCCGCTGGAGGAGCTCGCATGAACACCGACCGTTACGAGCAGACCCAGAGGATGATGGCCACCGCCGTTCGGCGGCTGAACATGCTCGAGTATGTGATGCTGGGGATGGCGGCTGCGCTCGCCCTGCTCGGGGGCGCCTTGGCTGCCTGGGGTCTCCAGGCGGCTGCGGGCTTCCCCTTCCGTCCCTCCTGGTTCGTCTGCTCTCTGCTGTTCTTCATCATCCCGGGCGGGATCGTGCTCGGCCGGGAGCGCTGGGCACGGGCCCGGACGAACGAATCGTCCGAGTCCTCTCAACCCTCGGAAACGAACGATGTCTGACGATAGAAAGCTCACGCCGCAGGGCGAAGACTTCTCGGCCTGGTACAACGAAGTCGTGCTCCGAGCGGAGCTGGCCGACTATTCCCCGGTCCGCGGGAGCATGGTGATCCGTCCGTGGGGATACGCGATCTGGGAAAAGATGCAGCGGGGCCTCGACGACATGTTCAAGGCCACGGGTCACCAGAACGCCTACTTCCCGCTCCTGATCCCGATGAGCTTCATCGAGAAAGAGCAGGAGCACGTCGAGGGCTTCAAGCCCGAGCTCGCGATCGTCACGCACGCCGGTGGGAAGGAGCTGGAGGAGTCCTTCGCCATCCGGCCGACGTCCGAGACCGTCATCATGGCGATGTTCGCCAAGTGGATTCAGAGCTACCGCGATTTGCCGCTGCTCATGAACCAGTGGGCGAACGTGATGCGGTGGGAGCTTCGCACGCGGATGTTTCTTCGCACCGCCGAGTTCCTCTGGCAGGAGGGGCATACGGCGCACGCGTCGGCCGAAGAAGCCGAAGAGCACACCAAGATGATGCTCGGGGTCTATCGGACCTTCATGGAGGACTTCATGGCGATGCCGCCGGTCACGGGCCTGAAGTCGCACTCGGAGAAGTTCGCGGGTGCCGTGAGAAGCTATGCCTGTGAGGCGCTCATGAAGGACAACAAGGCCCTGCAGGCGGGTACGTCGCACTTCCTCGGACAGAACTTCTCGAAGCAGTTCGACCTCACCTTCCAGACCGAAGAGGGCCAGGAAGAATTCGCCTGGAACACCTCCTGGGGTGTTTCGACGCGGCTGGTCGGAGGCCTGGTGATGACCCACGGCGACGACCAGGGGCTCGTGCTGCCCCCGAGGCTGGCCCCGGTACAGGTCGTGATCGTGCCCATCTGGAAGGGGGACGACGAGCAGACGGCCGTACGGGCGAAGGCGGACGAGGTATCCGCCCGTCTCACCGAGGCCGGTGTGCGCGTGCAGATCGACGCCCGAGATCATCTCTCGCCGGGAGCGAAATATTACGAATGGGAGCGAAAGGGCGTGCCGCTGAGGATCGAGGTCGGGCCGAAGGATCTCGAGAAGGGCTCCCTGGCGCTCGCCAAGCGGCTCCGAGGAGAGGACGAGCCCCGCAAGGAGTTCGTCCCGGAGGCGGAGGCGGTGGCATCCGTCCCGGATCGTCTGGAGGCGTTCCAGGACTTCCTCCTCGAAGGAGCCCTGGCGCGCCGGGAGGCCCACTCCCATCGCGGTGTGAACGACCTCGGTGAGCTCAAGGAGATCCTGGAAGGACCCGGCGGCTTCGTCTATACCGGTTGGAGCGGCGATCCTGCGGTCGAGGAGCGGATCAAGGAGGAGACGAAGGGCACGGCACGTTGCATTCCGCTGGAAGAATTCCGGTCCGAGACGCCGCCGGTGAAGTGTATCGGGGGAGAACACAAGGCCGAGATGGAGGTCGTTTGGGCTCGGGCGTATTGAGCCGACCGTTTCCGCGGGTCGACGGCGAGCTTCGCTGCGGAGAATACTCCGTGGTCGAGCTCGCCGATCGTTTTGGCACGCCCGTCTTCATCTACGATGCACAGGCGGTTCGGCGGCGATACCGGGAGCTCCGCGATGCTTTCGCCGAGGTGGATCCACTCATCGCCTACTCGGTGAAGGCCAATGGAAACCTCAAGCTCCTCCACCTGCTGCGAGAAGAGGGTGCGGGTGCCGACATCGTCAGCCTCGGGGAGCTTTCTCGTTGTGTACGGGCGGGCATCGCCGCGGATCGGATCGTGTTCGCGGGGGTCGGGAAGACGACGGTGGAGATGGCAGCCGCCCTGGAGGCGGGCATCTACGCGTTCAATGTCGAGAGCGCGGGTGAGCTCCATCTGCTCAATGACGTGGCCCAGGAGATGGGCGTCGAAGCCCCCTTCGCGCTGCGGGTCAATCCCGACATCGAGGCGCGGACGCCCCACGAATACACGCGGACCGGGCATGCGCGGACCAAGTTCGGGATCCCTGCCGATGAAGTGCTCGAGCTGTATCGCTGGGCCCTCGAGCAACCGGGCCTCCGGGCACGGGGCATCGACGTACACATCGGCTCACAGATCCTGGACCCCGGACCGTATGAGCGTGCGCTCGGGAGGGTGCTCGATCTGGCTCGACGGGCGCAGGACGCGGGCAGCGAGCTGGAGTTCGTCGATCTCGGAGGTGGGTACGGCGTATCGTACGACGAGGAGGAAGAGATGTCCGCCAGCCGGCTCGCCGAGCAGATCGTGCCGTTGGTGCGTGCATCCGGTCTCCGGTTGGTGCTCGAGCCCGGGCGCTACATCGTCGGCGAAGCCGGAATGCTCGTCACGCGTGTACAGTTCGTGAAAGCTTCGGGCGAGAAGACCTTCGTGATCACCGACGGTGGCATGACCGAGCTGCTCAGGCCGAGTCACTACCAGGGATACCACCGCATCGAACCCGTGAGGAGCCGACCGGAGAGTCCGATGCTGCAGGTCGACGTCGTCGGGCCGATCTGTGAGGCGGGTGACTTCTTGGCGCGCGATCGGGAGCTCGCGCTGCCTTTGAGGGGTGACCTTCTCGGTGTGCGGACCGCGGGGGCATACGGCTTCACGATGTCCTCGAACTACAACGGCCGGACGCGGGCGGCCGAGGTCGTGGTGGACGCGGAGGCCGTGACGCTCGCACGCCGGCGAGAGTCCCTGGAAGATCTCGTCCGCGGTGAGTGGCGACCGGGTGACGACCCTTTGGAGCGAGCCGCAGAATGAAGGTCGGAAGACAGCGAGTGACAGGGATATCACGAAAAGGTGAGCGATGAACGACCGGGTCCTGATCCTGGATTTCGGAAGCCAGTACACACAGCTGATCGCCAGGCGCATCCGTGAGGAGCGGGTCTACTGCGAAATCCACCGTCCCGACGTGGGTCTGGACTGGATTCGGCAGTGGGACCCGAAGGGGATCGTGCTGAGCGGCGGCCCATCATCCGTCTACGACGAGGAGGTCCCCGAGGTCGACGCGGGGGTGCTGGATCTCGGCCTTCCGGTCCTGGGCATCTGCTATGGGATGCAGCTCATTGCGCACCATCGGGGAGGCCAGGTGGTTCGCGGGAAACGCGAGTACGGCCGTGCCGAGCTCGAGGTGGGGGAGTCCGAGGGGCTCTTCGAGGGCTTCGACGTCGGTGAGGCGGTCACGGTCTGGTGCTCGCACGGTGACCACGTCGACGAGCCCCCGGCCGGTTACCGCACGGTCGCCTCCACCGATACGCTCCCCGTGGCGGCATTCCGCTCCGAGGACGCACCGATCTTCGGCGTGCAGTTCCATCCCGAGGTCGCGCACACTCCGCGCGGCACGGAGGTGATCGCGAACTTCCTCTTTCAGATCTGTGGCTGCGAGCCGACGTGGACGGCGGGAGCCTTCATCGGTGAGACCGTCGATCAGATCAAGAGCGCGGTGGGTGAGGGAACGGCGATCTGCGGGCTTTCGGGAGGGGTGGACTCGGCCGTGGCTGCGGCCTTGGTGCACCGCGCGATCGGCGACCGCTTGACCTGCATCTTCGTCGACACGGGCATGATGCGAAAGCACGAGCGGGACCAGGTGGAGCGGACCTTCCGGCAGCACATGGGCATGCACCTGATCGTGGTCGACGCGACCGACGAGTTCCTCGCGGCGGTCGACGGCGTGGTCGAGCCGGAGGAGAAGCGGAAAAAGATCGGGCACGCGTTCATCGACGTCTTCAACCGGGTGGCGGAAGAAGAGGGGACGGACGCGTCCTTCCTCGTCCAAGGCACACTGTACCCCGATGTGATCGAGTCGCTCGCGGTCCGCGGCCCGTCGCAGACGATCAAGACGCATCACAACGTCGGGGGCCTCCCCGAGGACCTGCCCTTCGAACTGATCGAGCCCCTGCGTGAGCTCTTCAAGGACGAGGTGCGACAGGTGGGACGGGAGCTCGGTCTGCCCGAGGAGTTCGTTGGGCGGCATCCCTTTCCAGGTCCCGGTCTCGGGATCCGTGTACTGGGCGAAGTCACCCACGATCGGCTGGAGACGCTTCGGGAAGCCGATGCGATCTACCTCGAAGAGATCCGAGCTGCCGAGCTCTATGACGATATCTGGCAAGCATTTGCCGTGCTTCTGCCGGTACGGTCCGTAGGCGTGATGGGAGACAACCGCACCTACGAGAACGTGGTGGCCCTTCGGGCTGTCACTTCGCGAGACGGCATGACGGCGGACTGGTACCAGTTCCCGCACGACGTCCTGGGGCGAATCTCCACGCGGATCATCAACGAGGTCTCGGGGGTGAACCGCGTCTGCTACGACGTCAGCTCGAAGCCCCCTGCCACGATCGAGTGGGAATAGGCGGGAGGAGGTCGGATCCGGTCGACAATTGTTGGTGGCCGAGATCGGATCGGGTTGTATCTTGGAAGTGGAGTTCCGTCGACCTTCCACCGGTCGACGTGTGCCCTCGAGCGACGGATGCCATGGCTGGCCAACCCCTGATCGATCCCTGGAGTGATGCGGACTCCCAGGTCGGCGAGACGCCGCCCGAACGGACGCTCGCGCGGATCGTAGCGGGCCTGATCCGGGAGATCGAGGACCTCCGGGAGGACAACCGTGCGCTTCGTTGGCGGTTGGACACGCTCACGAACCGGCTGGCCGACATCATCGGTCAGGTCGAAAGGCTCGAGGAGCGCTCGCAGTCGACCCGCATCGATGTCGCGACTTTGAAGGAAAAGGCGGCCTCCACGCAGGCCGCGGCTGCTGCCGATGCCGAACCCCCGGCCTCGGACTCACGCCTCGGCACGTGGTCGGACAGCCTGCGGATGGAGGTTTCCGCGCTGATGGACGACCGCGAGGGTCTGACCGTGGCTGCAGCGCAGCTCGTGGACGCACTGCACCAGCTGCTCACCTCGCCCGGACCCTCCGAGTCGCCCAAGCGACCCGTCGAAGATTTGGCGCATGGTGTAGATAGCTCGGTCCCGCACTGAATCTACCCGGTGCGCCTCAGCGGACGATGGCGTCCGCCTCGATCTCGATCAGCATTCCCGGCTCGATGAGCCTCGACACCTCGACCATGGACGTTGCCGGCGGATGGTTGCCGAAGACCTCCCGGTGCGCGCGTCCGAACTCTTCCCAGCGCCCGATGTCGGTGACGTACATCCGAGTCCGCACCACGTGCTCCACGGCCGAGTCGACCCCCTCGAGCGCCTCGCGGACGATGTCCAGACAACGCAGCGTCTGGCGATAAGCGTCTCCCGGATGCGCGACGCCCCCGTCTTTCTCCACGGGGGCCGTTCCGGTCACGAACACCCGATCTCCCACGCGAAGCGCTCGGCAGTAGCCGACGCTCGACTCCCAAGGGGCGCCGCTGAAGACACGACGGACGTTCGTCATTCCTGGTTCTGAGCCGTGTCTCCCTCCGGGCTCAGGAGGGCGAGAATCCGAGCCTCGACGTCGGCCCAAAGGTCGCGCATGTACTCGACATCGGTCCCATGCACCTCGACGAACTGGAAGAGCTGCTCCTCGGTGACACCGTGCCGCACGAGGACGCTGTCTCGTTCCGCGTCGTCGACCCGACGCCCCGGATTGTCGAGCGTGTCGATCCGGAGATCTACGTAGACGGCGACGAAGACTTCCCGATCGATCAACTCTCCCTCGATCCCGGATGAAGCGCCGCCTTCGGAGCACCCCGAGCAGAGCAGCACGAGGGCCAGGACGGCAGGTCGAACCCGAGTCGTCACGCCGGTTTCTCCGAACGGGCCACCCGGAAGAGCCACACGCAGAAGGCGACGAAGACACCCACGCCGATGATGTTCGCATAGAGGTCGAAGTCGTCGGGGGCGATGGCGAGAACGTCGGTGCTCTGCGCGGCCGCGAACGGAATGGCCAACAGGATGCCGACCAGCGCCTCTCCCGTAATGAGTCCGGAGGAGAAGAGCAGGCCGCGGCGGTCCGCGTGAGCCACCACGTCGTCGTAGCGCTCGCCCAACTGGTTCTTACGACCCTTGAAGTAGGACTTCGCCCCGAGAGAGATCATGCCGCCGATGAAGATCGCGACGGTGAGCTCGAGCGGGAGGTAGATCCCCACGGCCACGGCCAAGACGGGCGTCCGGAACGAACTTTCCTTCGCCTCCAGACCCTTGTCCAGGACGATCAGGACGACGGCGATGACCACGCCGATCCAGACCATGCTCCAGGGCAGGTTCCGGTTGAAGACCCCGTCGGCCACCGACGCCATGAGTGTGGCCTGCGGCGCCTGGAGCGCTTCGGCCGGGTCCATTCCCGCTCGCGGAAAGACGCTCCCGAGTCCGTACGCCTGGAAGAGGAGTTGGAGGATCGGAGCGATCGCGAGGGCGCCGGCCACCACGCCGACCACCTGCATGATCTGCTGCTTGTAGGGTGTGGCGCCCACGATCTGACCCGCCTTGAGGTCCTGCATGTTGTCCCCGGCGATCGCCGCGGCATTCGCGACGACGGCGCCGACGAGCACGGCCGTGGCGGCCGCGGCCGTCGATTGAACCGAATTGACGCCGAACTCGACTTGCGAGTCCAGGATGACCATGAGGATCAGGGAGATCGTGAGGATCGTGGCGATCGTCACCCCGGAGATCGGGTTGTTCGATGAGCCGACGAGCCCCGCCATGTACCCGGCTACCGAAGAGAAGAGAAAGCCCGCGATGATCGCGAAGAGGACACCGACCACCGTGGTGGTCAGGTGCGTGCCCGCGGTGATGCCGAGGGCGTCGGCGTCGACGACCCGCTGGAAGACCAGGAAGATCGGCACAGACATCGCGAGCGTGCCGACGATCACGTAGTTGAAGGGCGTATCCCGCTCGGTCCGCGGGATCTCGACCGGCTCGCCGAGTCTCGAGTGGGAGACGGCGGCCAGAGACGAGCGGATGCCGTCCCGGATCGGCCCGATCAGGGAGATCAGCGCCCAGAGACCGCCCGCGGCCATCGCTCCCACACCCATGTAGCGGATTCGCTGACTCCACACCGCCTGAGCCAGGTCGTAGCCCTGCGCGCCCCCGCCGATGGCCTGGACCGTGGCCGGATCGGCGAAGGCGGTGTAGAGCGGAATGCCGAACAGCCAGGAGATCAGGCCGCCCCCGAAGACCAGAATGGCGATGTTCGCGCCCACGATGTAGCCGACGGCCAGAAGCGCGACCGAAAGATTGCTGCCGAATCCGAAGACGGCCGAGCCGGCGCTGACAGCGCCGCTGTAGGTCTCGCTGGCGATCTTGAGACCGCTCTGAGCCAGCTTCAGGCCTGCCCCGGCGAAGCCGGCTACGGCGATGTCCCAAACGCCCGAGCCTCCCTCGGTTCCCGCCTTGAGCACCTCACCGGTGGCGACCCCCTCCGGGAACTTCAGTTTGGCTTCGAGGATGAGTGCGCGACGCAGGGGAATCGTAAACAGCACGCCGACGACACCGCCGCAGAGCGCCAGCGTCATGGTGGGCATGAACTCGAAGGCGTCCCAATACCCCAACATCACGAGGGCCGGGAAGGTGAAGATGACTCCTGCGGCCAGCGATTCACCGGCCGAAGCGGCCGTCTGCACGATGTTGTTTTCCAGGATGTTGTGCTCGCGGAACATCCGCAGCACGGCCATCGAGATGACGGCGGCCGGAATGGATGCCGACACCGTCATGCCGACCTTCAGCCCGAGGTAGGCGTTCGCCCCGGCGAGGAGGGCCGAGAGCGCGAAGCCCAGGATCAGGGCCTTGAGGGTGATTTCAGGAAGCGACGTGGAAGCCGGAATGAACGGCTCCACGGTGGCTGTCGTGGCCGCGGCTGGGCGCTGTTCGTCCACTCGTGTCGCGTTGGCAGAGGGTATCGTACAAGCGTGCCTGGAACGCGCGGAAGGTCGTCCTCCGCCGTCGGAGGTGTCAAGCATTCTCCACGCCTGTGGTCGGGCCGTGGGAGGCACCTTGACCTGATTCGAGATTCCGAATTGTGTTGAGGACGAGCTGGGTCGTTTCTGCCGATCACGGGGATCCCATGGTCTTTCAACGACGGCGTCGTGCGGTGGCGGCGCTTCTCTCTGCGCTTCTGCTCCCGCTTCTGTCCTGTGCGGTGAACCCCGCGACCGGGCAGCGCGAGTTCTCGCTGATCAGTGAATCGCAGGAGATTCGCATCGGCCAGGAGGCCGATCAGGAGATCACTTCGGGCTTCGGAGAGTACGGGGATGACGCTCTCGCCCGGTACGTCGGCGAGATCGGGTCGAGGCTGGCGGCCGTATCCGAGCGCCCGGCGTTGCCGTGGTCGTTCCGGGTCCTCGACGATCCCGTGGTCAACGCCTTCGCGTTGCCGGGAGGCTACCTCTTCGTCACCCGTGGGATTCTCGCTCATCTCGGGTCCGAGGCGGAGCTGGCCGGCGTGCTCGGGCACGAGATCGGACACGTGACGGCGAAGCACTCCGTGAGCCAGATGAGCCGCCAACAGCTGCAGCAGATCGGCTTGGGCGTCGGAATGGTTCTCTCCGAGGACATCGCCTCGGTCGGTGGGCTGCTCCAAGCGGGTTTAGGCCTGCTCAACCTGAAGTACGGCCGAGACGACGAGACCCAGTCCGACGAGCTCGGCGTGCGCTACATGAGTCGAACGGGTTACGACCCCCATGCGCTCGTGGAGGTGTTCCGAACGCTATCGCTGGTGTCCGGAGGGGCGGGTGGGAGGCTTCCGCAGTGGCAGTCGACACATCCCTACCCCGAGAATCGCGAAACGCACATCGAAGAGGTCATCGAGGCGACAGGCCAGGATTTCTCCTCCGCCGGAATCGGGTCGGAGCGTTACCTGAGACGGCTGGACGGCCTGGTCTTCGGTGACGACCCACGCCAGGGGTACTTCAGCGGTTCCACGTTCCACCATCCCGAGCTCCGGTTTCGTCTCGTTTTTCCCGAGGGCTGGACCACGCTGAACCGGCGCGATGAAGTGCTCGCGGTGGCTGAGGACGAACGGACCGTGCTGGGGCTGACGCTGGCGTCCGGGACGGACGCCGGGCTCGCATTCGACGACTTCGCGGGGCAGGAGGGCGTCCGGGTCGGGCAGGCACGGCGGACGACCGTCAACGGTCTTCCGACGGTGCGAGCTGAGTTCCGGGCCGACACACAGGACGGAGCGCTCAGCGGAGAGGTGACGTTCGTCGAGCTGAGTGGCCGACTCTACCGGCTTATCGGGTACGGTACGACCGACGGCTGGCGAGCGTCGGCGGGCTCGGTCGCAGCGACGATGAGCAGCTTCAGCGAGGAGGCCGACCCGGACGTGCTCGGCGTCCAGCCCTGGCGGATCGAGATCGTGTCGCTGCCGCGGGCCATGAGCGGGGCGGACTTCCTGGACGCCTACCCGTCGATCGCGTCGGAGGGGGACGTACTGCGGATCAACCGCATCGAGCGAACGAGTCGCCTGGAGCGCGGGGAGATCCTCAAGCGGGTGGTCGGGCAAGCCTTTCCCTGATGGGCGCCACGTCGTGGGCTGGCACGGTTCTTGGACCTCTCGCGATGCGTAAGTGTGGGAAAACGGGCCGTTTCCGCCGGAGTGGCGGGAGGGGCGTTCAACAGGGTCGGAGAAGGCTGCCAGAACGGCAGTGTCCGTGCCCGGGAGAATCGACATGCTGAGTTCGGAGCGTCTCACCGTAAAGGCTGCCGAGGCGATCCACCTGGCCGCCCAAGCCGCCCGCCGGGACGGGCATCCCGAGATCGAAGGGCTGCACGTCCTCTTGGCGCTGCTTGCGCAGGAGGAGGGCATCGTGACCCCGGTGCTGAGGAAGCTGGGCGTCCCGGTGGACATGCTGGTCGGCGAGCTCGAGGAGGCCCTGGCCGCGCTGCCCGAGGTTTCGGGAGGCCCCGACCCCCAATTGGCCCGTAGTCTCCGCAAGGCGTTCGACAGGGCCGAGGATACAGCACGCGAGCTGGGTGACGAGTACGTCTCGACCGAACACCTTCTGCTCGGTCTGGCGACCGAGAAGGGTAGTGCAGGTGATGCGCTCCGGCGGTCCGGCGCCACTCCCGAATCCGTCCTCGAAGCACTCACGGCCGTTCGCGGCTCGCACCGAGTCGTCGACCAGAGCCCCGAGGAGAAGTACCAGGCCTTGAAGCGGTATTCTCGAGACCTGACCGCCCTCGCGAAGCAGGGAAAGCTCGACCCCGTGATCGGCCGGGACGAGGAGATCCGGCGGGTGATCAAGGTCCTGGCGCGGCGAACCAAGAACAATCCGGTCCTCATCGGCGAGCCTGGCGTAGGCAAGACGGCCATCGTGGAGGGTCTCGCGCAGCGGATCGTCACGGGTGACATCCCCCAGTCCCTCGCGGACAAGAAGCTCCTGGCGCTCGACATCTCGGCAATGCTGGCCGGCGCCAAGTTCAGGGGCGAGTTCGAGGAGCGAATGAAGGCGGTGCTCAAGGAGATCACGGAGTCCGAGGGGCGGTATGTGATCTTCATCGATGAGCTGCACACCATCGTGGGTGCCGGGGCTGCCGAGGGCGCCGTCGACGCCGGCAACATGCTCAAGCCCATGCTGGCGCGCGGAGAGCTACGGATGGTCGGGGCGACCACCCTCGACGAGTATCGCAAACACGTCGAGAAGGATGCGGCTCTCGAGCGCCGGTTTCAGCCGGTCTTCGTCGCGCCGCCGTCGGTGGAGGACGCCGTCGCCATCCTTCGAGGGCTCAAGGAACGCTACGAAGTCCACCACGGCGTGCGGATTACGGACGATGCGCTCGTCGCGGCCGCGAAGCTGAGCGATCGCTACATCGGTGGTCGATTCCTACCCGACAAGGCGATCGACCTGATCGACGAGGCGGGAAGCCGTCTGCGGATCGAGATCGACTCCATGCCCCAGGAGATCGATGAGGTCGAGCGCAAGATCACACAGCTCGAGATCGAGAAGCAGGCGCTGACCGGTGAGAGCGGAGATCCGGCCCGTGAGCGTCTCGGAGGCGTCGAAGCGGAGCTGGGGGAGCTCCGTGAAAGGAGCTCGGGCATGAAGGCTCGCTGGCAGGCGGAGAAGGAGGCGATCAAGAGGATCCAGGAACTGAAGGAGCGAATCGACGAGCTCCGCGTGGAGGCGGAGCGAGCGACGCGGCAGGGAGATCTCGAGCGAGCCGCCGAGCTCCAGTACTCGGAGATTCCGGGCACGCAGCAGGCGGTCGAGGTCGCCGAGGGACGCCTGGTCGAGCTACAGACGGAAGGGAAGTTTCTCAAGGAGGAGGTCGACGCGGACGACGTGGCGACGGTCGTCGCGGAGTGGACCGGCATTCCCGTCACACGGTTGTTGGAGACCGAGCGCCACAGGCTGACGCATCTCGAGGAGCACCTGGGTGGACGCGTGATCGGCCAGGACGACGCGCTCGTCGCGGTCTCGAATGCGGTGAGGCGGGCCCGGGCGGGCCTGCAGGATCCGGATCGGCCGGTGGGCTCCTTCATCTTCCTGGGCCCGACAGGGGTGGGGAAGACCGAGACGGCTCGTGCGTTGGCCGAATTCATCTTCGACGACGAGCGTGCGATGGTGCGTATCGACATGTCCGAGTACATGGAGCGGCATGCGGTCGCGCGGCTCATCGGGGCGCCCCCCGGATACGTCGGCTTCGAAGAGGGAGGGCAGCTCACCGAGGCCGTGCGTCGCAGGCCTCACGCGGTCATCCTCTTCGACGAGATCGAGAAGGCGCATCCCGACGTCTTCAACGTCCTGCTCCAGATCCTGGACGACGGCCGCCTGACGGATTCGCAGGGCAGGACGGTCGACTTCCGAAACGCGGTCGTCATCATGACCTCCAACATCGGAAGCGCGCAGATTCTGGAGCGGGCCGCCCAGATGGACGAAGAGGCGCTGGAGACGCTGGTCACGACCGAGCTCAGGGCGGTCTTCCGGCCGGAGTTCCTGAATCGGGTGGACGACGTCATCGTCTTCCACTCGCTGGGGAAGGAGCATCTGGCGAGGATCGTCGAACTTCAGCTCGCCCGGGTCGTGGATCTGGCCGAGGGCCTCGGCATCCACCTGCAGGTGGCCGACGACGTAAAGAGCTTCCTGGCGGAAGACGGGTATGATCCCGCTTTCGGCGCCCGGCCGCTCAAGAGAGCCATCCAGCGTCGCGTACAGGATCCGCTGGCGATGTTCCTTCTCGAGGAGGACGTGCCGGAGGGTGCGGTGGTCCATGCGTGCCTCGCAGCGGACCGTTCGGGGCTCGACTTCGAGGTCCGGACGGCAGGTGGCGAGGAGCCGGCCGCGGCGCCGGTCGCTTGACGGTCTTTCGAGGCTCGGGTAACCTCGGGGGGCGCCGAGCCACCAAGACGCCTGCGCGGCCACCGGTCGCGGAATCCAACCCTGTACGGGATGCGGCGATGCGCGCTGTTACGATCGTGACCTGCCTCATGGTGCTCGGCGGCTGCACGGGCCGAACGATGAGTTCCGGCGGCATTGCAGCCGTGGCTCCTCAGCTCTCTGTCGAGCGTTTCCTCCAGGCGGTGAACGGTCGAGACCTGGTCTCGATGTCTCGGATCTTCGGAACCTCGGGGGGGCCGATCGGAGACACGGGTAGCTCTTTCGGGTGCTTCTGGAAGAAGATCGGCTCCGCTTTCGGAGGTAACTCCTGTGTGAAGTGGACGGAGGTGGAGCTACGGATGGATGCGATCGCGCAGATCCTCCGACACCAGGACTACCAGCTGACGTCCGAGAGTCTGGTCGCGGGACGGGAGCGCGAGACGAGGCGAATCGGGGTGAACCTCGATCTTCCCGACGGGCGGCGGGCGAACGACGTAGGCTTCACGGTCGTCGTCTCGGGCTCCGGACAGTGGTTGATCGAGCAGATACAGCTGGAGAGGGTCACCGGCACATTTTGACCCGAGGCGGGAACCCCCGCGTATTCAGAAGTCGGGGCCCGACGATTCCTCCACGAGCTCGATGAGGACCCCTTCGGAGGCGCTCGGATGCAGGAAGGCCACGCGGTGGCCGTGGGCACCTGCCCGCGGAACGGAGTCGATCAGGCGGACTCCGTTTGCCGAGAGCTTTTCGAGCTCGGCTTCGAGGTCGGGGACCTGAAAGGCGATGTGGTGCAGCGCGGTGCCTCTACGCTGGAGGAATCGGGCGACAGGGGACTCGGAGCCTCGCGGCTCGATGAGTTCGAGGGAGCCGAGAAAGGCAACATTCACGCCTTGGCTCGGTATCTCTTCGACCTGGGAGCAGGCGTGACCCGTGAGGGATTCGAAGGTCGCTTTGGCCGCTTCGATGGAGGGGACGGCAATCGCGATGTGATGGACTGGAAGCCCGGTCATGTCGATCGGATTCGAAGGTTGATGCGGTGAGCGACGAGCTCGCCGGCGCTAGTCGTGCCTCGATCGTAGAGAAGGGCGCGACAGACGACAAGGAGACAGAGAAGATGAGTGAGAACGGCAAGATCCTCACCGTGACGGACGAGGACTTCGGTGAGGCCATCGAGGGCGGTGAGGGACTGTCCATGGTCGACTTCTGGGCGGTCTGGTGCGGCCCGTGTCGGATCGTGGCTCCCTTTGTAGAGCAGCTGGCGGACGAGTACGGCGACCGCGGTCTGACCGTTGCGAAGATGGACGTCGACACGAACCCGCACACGCCCGCGCGGTACGGCGTGCGCTCGATCCCGAGCATCCTGTTCTTCAAGGACGGCCAGCACGTCGACACGGTGATCGGCGCCGTGCCGAAGCCCACCCTGGAGGCCAAGATCGAAGAACACCTCTGAGCGTGTCGACCAGAGGATTCTGCGGCGAAGGGGTCGATCCGGTTCGGGTCGGCCTCTTCGTCGTCGCAGACCTCGTTTCTGTGACCGGATCGCTGCGGTAGGTTCAGCGGATGGCAAAGCTCTTCGTGGTCAGCACGCCAATCGGGAATCTGCAGGATCTCTCGGCTCGCGCCGGAGAGATCCTCGGATCGGTCGCTCGGATCTTCGCCGAGGACACCCGGCGCACGCGGGTCCTCTTGGATCACCTCGGGGCGGTGACCCCGCTCAGCGCCCTCCATGAGCACAACGAGGAAGCGAGGGCGGATTCGGTTGTGACGTATCTGGACCGGGGTCAAGATGTCGCACTCGTCAGCGACGCGGGGACGCCGATCGTGTCGGACCCGGGGGCGCGCCTCGTGAACCGGGTCCTCGAAGCGGGACACGAGGTCGTCCCGGTTCCCGGTCCGTCGGCGGTGCTCGCGGCCCTGGTCGCGTCGGGAATCCGGGCGGAGACTTTTGCCTTCCTCGGTTTCGTGCCGAAAAAAGGCAAGGATCGCAGGGCGGTGCTCGAGCGGGTGGCGGATTCCCAGGAGGCGTGCATCCTCTTCGAGTCACCAGAGCGCATCGGACGGCTGCTCAGGGATCTCGAGTCGATCGCCGGGGCGGATCGGCACGTCGCGGTGGCCCGCGAGCTCACGAAGCTGCACGAGGAGTTCGTGCGCGGAACAATGGCCGAGGCGGCCTCCTATTACGCCGATCATCCCGTGAAGGGCGAAGTCACGGTCGTCGTGGCTCCGGGAACCGGCCCCGTGGAGCGAAGCGAGCTGGATGCGAAGGTGGAGCAGGCGACCGCGAGAGCGATCTTGGAGTCCGGCCTGCCGCCGAGCGCGGCCGCCCGTGAGCTCGCTCGCCGCCTCGGGCTGCCGCGGGCGCGTGCCTACGACCTCGTGCGGTCCTCGGGTGGCCGTACGGAAGACGTGGACGGGGCTTAGGCCGTGACCTGGCTCATTGCGTACCTCGTGCTCGGCAGCGTCCCGGACATACCTGTAGACGACCCGAAACTCACGATCGCCCGGTTGCAGTACGACGGAGGAGGCGACTGGTACGCCAACCCGTCTTCGCTCCCCAACCTCCTTGCTGAGATTCGGAGCCGCACGGGTCTTCCGATCGAGCTCCGCCCCCCCACAGTCCGGCCGCTCGATCCCGCGCTCCGGGACTATCCCTACCTGTACATGACAGGGCACGGCAACGTCCGATTCAGTCCCGAAGAGCGGGAGGCCCTGCGCGAGTACCTCCTGACCGGCGGGTTTCTGCACGCGGACGACAACTACGGTCTGGACGAGTCGTTCCGTCGGGAGATGGCGTCGATGTTCCCGGGCAGAGAACTGGCCGAGCTTCCGGCGGACCACCCGGTCTTCCGCGTCTTTTACGAGCTGCCCGACGGACTTCCGAAGATCCACGAGCACGATGGCCGACCGCCTCAGGCTCTCGGGCTCTTCGAGGGCGGGCGGCTCATGGTGCTCTACACGTTCGAGTCGGACCTCGGCGACGGCTGGGAGGATCCGGATGCGCACGACGATCCGGCGCAGGTGAGGGAGGCCGCGTTCCGGATGGGCGTGAACCTGTACCTCTTCGTCTTGAGTCAGCTGATCTCGTGAGCCCGGTCTTCACCGATGTAGTCGCGCTTGTGGGAGGAGTGCGAAGCGGGCTTGTCCGGCGGGCGACTCGGGCCCTCCTGCTCTGCATACTCGTCGTCGTCTTCGTTGCGGTGCTGATTGCGTGGGCGCTCGTCCCGTCGGCCGGTTGGACAGGAGGCTCGTGGGTGCCGCTCGTGCTCGACCTGGGTGCGATGGCCGTCATAGGCGTATGTCTCGGGGTCTTCCGACTCGCGAGGGACCGGCGCATGGCCGAGCCTCGGGTTGCCCAGTCGATGGAAGGCGCGTCAGGGATGGCACCCGGAACGCTGAGCGGACCGTTGGAGCTCGCGCGGGGCATTCCGAGCGGGGTCTCGCCCGAGCTCGCGGAGCGGGCGGCCGCCGATGCTCTCGATCGGCTGCGCAGCGCCAGCCGCGGACTCGAGGGCGCGCTCGGTTCGGACGTGCGCCGATGGAACAGGACCGGATATCGGGCTCTGGCGTTGGTGACGCCACTCCTGATCCTCGCGACCGTCGCCTCCCCGAACCGCTCGCGCACGGCTGTCGAGGGACTCGTGCACCCGCTTCACGCGTTCTCGCGGCCGGAGCTTCCGCCGCTCGTGGTGACGCCCGGCAGCGTGGAGATTCTGCGCGGGTCCGAGGTCGAAATCGGTGTCCAGGCTCAGGGCCGCTCCGAGGCGATCGTCGGGTGGCAGACCAGGGGGGACGTAGCCCGTCGCGTGACGTTGAGCCTGGTGGGCGCGAAGGGCGCCCATCTTCTTCGTGACGTGCGGGCCGCCACGGAGTACTGGGTCGAGACACCCGACGGCGTCTCGTCCGAGCGCTTCACGCTCACCCCGGTCGATCCCCTGCTCGTCGGGGATCTCTCCGTGGAACTGACCTTTCCTCCCCACACCGGCCGCATGCCCGAGGAGTATCGAGGGCTGGTGCCGCCACTGGAGATTCCGATCGGTACCCGTTTGGATCTGGAGGGTCGCGCGAGCCGTCCTCTCGCTCGGGTCGAGCTCCACGACGGGCAATCCGGCGATACGATTCGACCGCAGGTCGAGGAAGCCGCCTTTCGGGCATCCTGGGTCCCGAGGCGAGGAGGGCAGTACGGCTGGTCCTTCGTCGGACTGGACGGCGAGTCGGCCGAGCTGAGTCCCGAACCGCTGCAGATTCGGTTGATCGGCGACGACGCTCCCCGGCTCGAGATGCTGCTTCCCGGACGCGACACGATTCTCTCGGCATCGCTGCGCCAACCGCTCGTGATCGACGCCTCGGACGACTATGGCGTCGACCGCATCGAGCTCGTGGTCTTTCGCGTGAGTGCATTGGGTGAACGGGACGCCCCGGCGATTCAGTCGCTCGAGCTCGCGGGCAGCAAGGCCGCTCTGGTGAGGCCGGTGCTGGACTTCACGCGATGGCAGCTGCTGTCGGGTGACACCATTCGCTACTTCGCGCGAGCGTACGACAACGCCCCGGACCCGCATGTCACCACCACTCCGGAGTTCGTGCTTCGTCCGCCGGGAATCGCAGATCTCCGAAGGGAAGCGCAGGAGCGTCTGGATGCCGCGGCGGAGTCGGTCGAAGACCTGGCCGAACAGGCGGACGAGACCGCCGAGGAAATGCGGGAGCTCGAGCGGGAGGCCGCCGCCAGACCCGAGGACGAGCGCCGATCGCCCGGAGACGAGGCGGGTCGCGCCGAGTTCGGAGAGCAGGAGGAGGTGCGGCAGGCGGTCGAAGGTCAGGAGGAGCTTCTCAGCAGGGTGGATTCTCTGGAGGCGGAGCTGGCCCGCCTCTCGGAGGAGATGGAAGAGTTGGCGGATCCCGACCTGCAGAGGGACCTCGACGAGCTTCAGGAGCTGTTGAACAGCCTCGCGCCCGAGGCGCTTCGAGAGCGTCTCGAGGAGCTCGCGCAGACGATGGAAGAACTGGACCGAAGGAAGGCGAACGAGGCGCTCGGTGACGTCGCCGCAGACCAGGAGGAGCTGCGGGACAGGCTCGAGGAGGCGCTCGAGCGCTTTCGACGCGCCGCCATGGAGCAGGAGTTCAGGGCGACGACCCAGGAAGCCGAAGAGCTGGCCCAGCAGGAGGAGGCGTTGGCAAAGGCCTTGGAGGAGGGCGACCGGCCTGCCCTTCGCGCCGAGCAGCAAGAGGACCTCGAATCGCGCGCCGAGGACCTGCAGGAGCGCCTCGAAGACCTCCAGGAACGCCTGGAGCAAGCGGGTGAGCCGAGCGCCCGGGAGGCCGTGGAGGAGGCGGGGGAGCGGAGCGAGCGGGCCCGTGCGGCCATGCGTGACGCGATGCAGCAGGCCCAGCAGGGTGACACGCGCGAAGCGAGCGAGCGAGCTCGCGACGCCGCGGAAGAAATGCAGGAGATGGCCCGGGAGCTGCAAGAGGCCCAGCAGCAGATGGCGCAGCAGATGATGGAGGTGCTGCAGGAGGCCCTACAGCAGGCATCGAGCGACGCGCTGACGCTGGCCCGTCGTCAGTCGGAGATCCTGGACGAAATGCGTGGTGCCGGCCAGGAGACGCTGGCCCGCCTTCGAGGCGACGAGGCCGCGCTGGGCCAGGGCGTTCGAAGCATGGCCGAGAACCTTGCTGTCGTGAACCGTGTCACGCAGACCGATGGCCGAGAGCTGTCCACCCGAATCGGCGAGGCCATGGAGGCGATCGAGCGGACGATCGGGGCACTCGAAGATCAGAGGGGTCGAAGTCCCTCGCCTTCGGCCGCGGCGGAATCGACGATCCAGGCTCTCAACGAAGTCGCACGCACGGCGATGCAGTCCGCACAGCAGGCCCAGCAGATGGGGCAGGGGCAGGCTTCGGATCAGGTCATGGAGCAGCTGCAGGAGCTCGCCCAGCAGCAGGCGTCGCTGAACGACCAGACCGGACAGGTGATGCCGATGCAGCTCGGAGAGCAGGCACAGGCCGCCGAAATGCAGGAGCTGTCCCAGGGCCAGCAGGAGATCGCGGACGAGCTCGGTGAGGTGGCGAACGAGCCCGGCGCCGAGGGACAGTCGTTGGGCGATCTGGAGGCGATGGTCGAAGAGGCGGAGATGCTCGCTCGGCTTCTCGCCGGCGGGAGGCTGGATTCGGAGGTACGTGACCGGCAGCAGCGCCTCTTCCACCGACTCCTCGATGCGGGCCGCAGTCTGGAACAGGACGAGCTTTCGGAGGAACGGGAGGCGGAGCGTCCTGGCGCCTTCGATCGCCGCACGGTCCTTCCGCTTTCGGACGAGGATCTGGCGGCCTTTCGCTTTCGGCTCCCCGCGGCGGACGAGCTGCGCACTTTGAGTCCTGCCCAGCGTCAGATGGTCGTCGAGTACTTCGAGCGGCTCAACCGGGACCGTCCCAGGAGATCGGGAGGGGGGGGATGAGGCGACGCTCGAGGTTCGGACTCTTCGGTGTCTTGGCGGCGATGCTTCCCGCGTCGGTTGCCGGCCAGGCGGACCCGCTCGTCGAGGGACGGATGTTGAGATCGGCGTCGTCGCTGGAGTCGAGAGGGGACTATACGGGCGCGGAGCGCGTCTTGAGGGAGTTGATGGACGCCTCGCCGACTTCCACCGGAGGGCTTTTCGCGCTCGAGCGTGTCTTGAGGGCACAGGGTCGCCTGATCGACGTCCTTCCCACGGTCCGGGCCTTTCTCGAGGTCGATCCGGGCGCCGCCGCGCCACGGATCCTGGAGTTGCGCGTCCTCTCCGATGCGGACTCCCTCGCAGGGCTGGAGGCCGCTGCACGTGACTGGACTCGGACGGACCCCCGATCATCGGACGTCTATCGGGAGATCGCGCGGGCCTTTGCGCCTGTGTTCGGCGAGGATCGGGCCCTCGAGGTGCTTCTTTCGGGGCGGGAAGCTTTGGACGAGGAGTCGGCCTTCGCGATGGAGATCGGCGATCTCCATCGCGAGCTCGGGGAGCTCGACGCTGCGGTGCGGGAGTGGAGTCGAGCGGTCGGGGCAGACGGAGCGCAGGTGGCGGCCGTCACGCGGCGGCTGCAGGCGCTGCCCGGTGAGGCGGGGGAGCTGGCCAGGCCGCTCGTTCGGTCTCTCGGAGCCGAGCCGACGACCGTCGCCCGTCGAAGGGCCGGGGCCCGGATCGCGCTGGAGGTCGGTCTGGAGGAGGAGGCGCTGGCGCTTGCGGCCTCGGCGGGAGCGGAGCTGGCCGGACAGACAAGGAGGGGCTTTCTGGCGGATCTGGCGCGCCGCGCCGATGACCGTGGGGCCAACCGGGTTGCCCTCTGGGCCTACGAGAGCCTCCGGGATCAGAGTGCCGGAGCTTCCGAGCTCCGCTCGTTGGATCAGCGCATCGCCGCCATTGCCCTGGCCCAGAGTGACACCTCGAAGGCACTGGAGGCGCGTGAGCGGGTCGCTGCCGCACTGAGTCGAGGCTCGAACGAGCGACGCAGGGCGCTCGCGGACGTGCTGCGTCTCGTCATCCGCCGAGATCCTCTGGAGGGACGGGACCGGCTCGAAGATTTTCGGCGGGAGTTTCCCGAAGCTCCGGAGTTGGACCAGCTCGCCGTCTCCACGGCGAGTCGCTTTCAGGCGTTGGGAGATGCGCGCCAGGCGGAGCTGCTCCTCGCCGGGGTCGAGGGCCCTCGAAGTGCCGTCGAGCGGGGTTATCTCCACTTGGCGGAGCGCGACCTCGCGGAGGGCAGGTCGGCCCTGGAGGAGGCGCTTCCCGGCCTCGAGGCGTCGGAGGCGACCGGGGTGATCGAGCTGCTCGGGTTGCTGGATCGACTCGATGAAGGCACCCGGCTCCGGGTCGCGTGGGCGGTGGCCGTGGCGAGACAGGGCCGCACGGAGGAAGCGTTGTCCGAGCTTCGGAACGGGATGGAAGAGATGTCCGTTCGCGACCGACCCGCCGTCCTCGCCCAAGCGGCGAGAATCGCGGAAGCGGGGGACGATCCGCGTGTGGCGGCCGAGCTCAGAGCGACGCTCGTCACAGACTATCCGAACGCTCTCGAGACTCCGGAGGCTGCCCTGTATCTGGCCCGCTACCGCGGGGCCTCGGCCGATGGTATCGACGAAGCCGTCGATCTGTTGGAGACCCTGATTCTCTCCAGGCCCGGGAGCGCTGTGGTGCCGTTGGCGCGCCGGGAGCTCGAACGGCTGAAACGGCAAGGAGGCGGGCTTTGAGCCGTCGAGTCGGGATCGGGCTGATCGCGGTCGCCGTGGGGTTGGTCTGTACGGCCCCGGCGACCGGTCAATCCCTTCTGGTGCCCATGGACCGGTCGCAGGCGAATCACCTGCGGGCCTATGGATTGACGTACTGGGCTCTGGAGCAGGTCGGCCGCTCCGAGTGGTTCCTGAATTACCGGGGCGGCTCGTTTCTTCTCCCCGACCTTCCTGCGGTCCGAAGAGAGGCGGCGCTGCGAGGCGTCACACTCGAGCCGATCGGGGGTGCCGACGAGGCTGAGATCCGTGCTGAAATCGAGGACTCCAACATGGAGGCGGTGGTCCTCGAGAAGGCACCCAAGGTCGCCATCTACACGCCTCCGAACAGCACACCGTGGGATGACGCCGTGACCATGGCCCTCACCTACGCCGGTATCCCCTATGAGACGCTTTGGGATTCCGAGGTCGTCGGTGGCGATCTCGACGAATACGACTGGCTGCATCTCCACCACGAGGACTTCACGGGCCAGTACTCGAAGTTCTACATCACCTACGCGGGATCGCCGTGGCTTCAGGAGGAGGTCGCCCGGAACGAAGAGGTCGCCGCTCGGCTGGGATTCGCCTCTGTCCCTGCGCTGAAGAAGGGTGTCGCCACCGGAATTCGCGACTACGTGGAGCAAGGTGGCTTCCTGTTCGCGATGTGCTCAGCCACCGAGACGCTCGAGCTGGCGCTGGCGGCGGACGGCGTCGACATCGCTGCCGCCTACTCGGACGGAACGCCTCCGGACCCCGGGGCCACCGCGAAGATGTCGTGGGACCGTGCGATGGGCTTCGCCGGCGCCGAGGTGCAGGTCGCGCCCTCGGTCAACGCCTTCAGCGACATCGACGGACATCAGGTGAACACGCCTTGGCGTCGTGAGCTCGGCGTGTTCACGCTCTTCGATTTCTCGGCGAAGTTCGATCCGGTCGCGGCGATGCTGACGCAGAACCACCAAGCCGTAATCCCGGACTTCTACGGCCTCACGACCTCCTTCAGCACCGATCGCCTGAAGTCGGGGGCGATCATCCTTGCCCGAGACGGTGACGTCGCGAAGTACGTCCACGGAACGCTCGGAGAGGGGACTTGGACCTTCTTCGGCGGTCACGATCCGGAGGATCCCGAGCACCAGATCGGAGATCCGCCGACCGACCTCGAGCTTCATCCGAACTCGCCCGGGTATCGCTTGATCCTCAACAACGTCCTGTTCCCGGCCGCCAAGAAGAAGACGCTGAAGACTTGACCCAGACCCCGCTTCGTCTGAGTCCGGAAGCCTCGCAGGCCATCGCGAGCGAGATCGCGAAGGCACGGGGTCGGGAGGTCTGTTTCCTGGCCACGGTGACACCCGACCGCTGGGTCGTCGAGCCCAGGGCCGTCGCCCGTGGCAACACCGAGGCCGTCCTGGCCGTCGCCCGGGGTGCGGAGGAGGGGGGCCTGATGATCCACAATCACCCTTCCGGTGAGCTCGCGCCCTCGGACGCCGATCTGTCCGTCGCCGCTCGACTCTTCGAGGAAGGGCTCGGGACGGCGATCACGGACAACGAGGCCCGAGCCTTGTACGTCGTGGTGGAGCCACCGGAGCCCCGGGTGGTCACGCCTCTCGATGTCGATGCCCTCGAGACGCTGTTGGGACCCACCGGTCCCCTGGCAACGGTCCATCCCGCCTACGAGGATCGCCCCGGCCAGCGGGCCATGCTGAGGGGTGTCGCCGACCGGTTCAACGAAGGCGGAACACTCCTGGTCGAGGCGGGCACCGGGACAGGCAAGTCGCTGGCCTATCTGATTCCAGCCGCCCAGTGGGCCGTGCAGAACGGCGAAAGGACGGTGCTGTCGACCAACACCATCAACCTTCAGGAGCAGCTCGTCACCAAAGATCTGCCGCTGGCAAGACGACTTCTCGGCGACGAGGTCGAGTGGGCGCTGCTCAAGGGCCGCGGCAACTACATTTCGATCCGCCGTGCCCATCTCGCCGCCGCTTCGGCACCGGTCCTCTTCCCGGACGAGCGCTCGGCCGAGCTCGATGCGCTGCTCGAATGGGTCGGTACGACCGAGGACGGGTCGCGGGCCGACCTGGGCTTCGTTCCCAGCGCCGAGGTATGGGACGAGGTGCAGAGCGATCCGGACATCTGTCTGCGCGCGCGTTGTCCCCACTTTCAGGATTGCTTCTACCAGCGTTCCCGTAGGCGGGCGGCGAAGGCCAAGCTTCTCGTCGTCAACCACCATCTGCTCTTCACGGATCTGGCGGTGCGCCGGGTAACCGGGAACTACACGCAGGCCGCGGTGCTTCCCGCCTACCGGCATTTGGTCCTCGACGAAGCACACAACGTCGAGGATGCGGCCACGTCCCACCTGGGGGTGGAAGTCACCCGCCGGGGTCTGTTTCGCACCCTGTCCCGCCTCGATCGCAAGGGCAAAGGCGTCCTCGCCGCGCTCCACGCCGGGCTGGCCGAGCTCGATTCGCAGCTTCGAGAGCGGCTCGAGGTACGCGTGCGGCCCGCCCTCGAAGAGGCCCGGGCCGCTCTCGGCTCGTTCGTGGCGGCGCTCGAGGTGGTATTGCCGCGCGATGTGGTCGGAGCCGTTCGTGTCGGCACCGCGGATCTCCCGGAGCCCTACGACCGTGCGGAGGTGCGGGATCGTGCCGACAACCTGTTCTGGGCCCTGGGCGGACTTGCACGGGAGCTGCGACACATCCGTGAGCGGATGGCGGACCGGGAGGAGATCGTCGACCGATTGGAGGGCCGCATGCTCGATCTCCAGGGGGTGGAGCGAAGGCTGACGGCGGCGGTGGACGCGGCTCGGCTCGTCCTCGACCCCGGCGAGGAGCGGGACCGTTTCGTCCGTTGGATGGAATGGCGCGGGGAAGGGCGACGAGGGCAGCGCAACCTGTGCCTTGCCGCCGCTCCCATCGACTTGGGGCCCGTCCTTCGCGAGAGCGTCTTCGAGAGGACGAGCACCGTCGTGCTGTCGTCCGCGACACTCGCCACCAAGGACTCGTTCAGTTTCGTGAGAAACCGGATCGGGCTCGCGCCGGATGACCTGGCCGACTCGGAAGTGGAGTTGGAGGTCAACGAGTCTATCCTGATATCCCCCTTCGACTTCGCAGAGCAGACGCTGCTCGCCGTCCCGACCGATCTACCGGACCCGAACACACCGGGCGACATCTATCAGCAGGCGACGGGAAAGGTCGTTTCCTCTCTCGCGGAACTCACCGAGGGAGGGCTGTTCGTCCTCTTCACATCTCACCGCGCGCTCCGGGAAGTGGCGGACGGTCTTCGATCCCGTGGATTCTCGTGGCCTCTGTTCGTCCAGGGAGAGGAGGAGCGGGCGAGGTTGTTGGATCGCTTCCAGCGCTCGGGGTCCGGTGTGCTGCTGGGGACCTCCTCCTTTTGGGAGGGCGTGGACGTTCCGGGAGAGCCGCTGCGTGGCCTCGTGATCCAGCGACTCCCGTTCCGTGTGCCCACCGAGCCCGTCACGGCTGCGCGTGTGGAGGCCATCGAGCGCCGAGGGGGAGCCGCGTTCTGGGAGTACATGCTTCCTCTCGCAGCGCTCAAGCTGAAACAGGGGTTCGGAAGGCTTGTACGGTCGAGGACGGATCGTGGGGCGGTGGTGGTGCTCGACGATCGCATCGTTCGCAAGCGATACGGCCCCTACCTGCGGGAGTCTCTCCCGCCGGTTCCGCTGATCAAGGGTCCGTGGGACGAGATCCGGTATGGGCTCGAGCGGTTTTACGGTGTTTGAGGCCCGAAGAGCGGACTTGTCGGTCTGTGGCCGGAGGGTAGATTCTTCGGAGCCCCCGCAGGGGGGTACGACGCGAATCGAAGTCTCTGCAGACGACAGGCCATGAAACGAATCATCGGAACGATCATCGGACTGGGTTACGTGGTCCTCGCTTTCGTGGCTTTCCGCACCTCCGCGGGAGGCTGGGCGAACGGACACACCGACATCGGGTTCTGGTGGATCGTCATCGGTAGCTTCCTCAGCATTGCCGCATTGGGGGCCATCGCCGGAACGATGCTGCACACCCGTGCGCAGGAGCGCTGAGCCCCGTCCTCAGTCGTGGGAAGCCATGTCTTGATCGGCCTCGGTTGGCGGGTTGCCAGCCGGGGCCTTTCTTTATTCGCCGAGAGGAGGGACGACGGATGACGCGTAGACCGACGAAGATCGTCTGCGTCGGCCGGAATTACGTGGCCCACGCCGCGGAGATGGGCAACGAGATGCCGTCCGCTCCGTTGATCTTTCTCAAGCCGCCTTCGGCCCTCATCGGACCGGGCGAGCCGATCGAGGTGCCCCCGGGGGTCGGGCGGGTCGACTTCGAGGGCGAGATCGCCCTGGTGATCGGAGTGCGGGCGACCGCTGTGCCGGAAGCGGATGCCTGGGAGTATGTCGCCGGCGTCGCGCCCCTCAATGACGTGACTGCGCGGGATCTTCAGCGGGCCGACGGACAGTGGAGCCGAGCAAAGGGGTTCGACACCTTCTGTGCGGTCGGGGACGTCGTCTCCGTGCAGGAGTCCGAGCTCGACAGCCTGGAGGTGGTCACGACGGTGAACGGCGTCGAGCGCCAGCGCGGTCACGTCCGCGATCTGGCGTTCTCCATGCCCTTTCTCGTTTCCTATGTCTCCCAGATCATGACCCTCGAGCCGGGAGACCTCCTCTCGACGGGAACGCCGGAGGGCGTCGGTCCGATCTCTCCGGGTGACGAGGTCGTGGTCGAGATCCCGGGTCGAGCCCGCTTGTCGAACCCGGTGATCGGACGCGCGCCATGAAGGCCGCGCTGGGAGGTGCATTCCGGTCACTTCCGGGCTATCCGCTGGCGGAGATCCCGGCGATACGGCGGCAGCTCATCGCCGAGGGCGTCGACGTCATCGATCTCGGTGCGGGAGACGCCGACCTTCTTCCGCCTCCGGCCGCGGTCGAGCGCCTCGCGGAAGCCGCCCACCAGAGCGATATGTCCCGCTACCCCTTCCAGATCGGCCTTCCGGCACTCCGGGAGGCGATCGCGGAGTGGATGGGTCGTCGCTTCGGCGTGGTGCTCGACCCTTACGAAGAGATCCTGCCCCTCATCGGCTCGAAGGACGGCATCGCCCACCTACCGTTCGCCTTCGTCGATCCGGGTGACACCGCCGTGATTCCCGACCCGGGTTATCAGGCGTACAAGGGGCCGATGATCCTGGCCGGAGGTGATCCACATCTCGTACCGTTGCGTCCGGAAAACGACTTTCTCATCCCCCTGGACGACTTGCCGAGGGGGGTGCTCGAGCGCCTGAAGATTCTCTATCTGAATTACCCGAACAATCCGACGGCGGCCTCGGCTCCCGATGCTTACTACCGAGAGGCCGTCGAGCTCTGCGCCGAACGGGATGTGGTCCTCGTACACGACCACGCCTACTCCGAGATCGCGTTCGACGGATATCGCCCCAGGAGCATCCTGGAATTCGAAGGTGCGATGGACGTGTCCATCGAGTTCCATTCGTTCTCCAAGACATACAACATGACGGGGTGGCGCCTCGGTTGGGCGGCGGGAAACCGCGAGATCATCGCGGCCTTGAGCAAGGTCAAGACCTTCATGGACACCGGCGTTTTCAAGGCGGTGCAGGCTGCGGGTGTGGCGGCGCTGGCTTCCTACGACGACTGGGTTCCACGGAACGTGTCGACCTTCCAGCGACGTAGGGATGCCGCGGTGGAGGGGCTGCGCGAGGCGGGGTTCTCGGTCACATCCCCAAAGGCGACGATGTACCTCTGGGTGCCCGTTCCGACGGACGAGCCCTCCGTGAGTTTCACCAAGCGGGTCCTTACGAAGACGGGTGTGATCGTTCTTCCTGGAGGCGCGCTGGGCGACGGGGGTGAGGGGTTTTTCCGGATCGCCCTCACCACCTCCGAAGAACGGCTCCGGGAAGCCGCCGGGCGGCTCGCGGAAGTGCTTGTCTGAGATGCGTTTGGCGTGTTCGGATAGGAACTGCCCCCGGAGGCGGGGTTAAGAGAGTCGATGAGCAGCTCGACCCCACCCGCCTCCGACCCACCCCTCGGCCACGCCCACGCGATTCACGGAGCCGATCGTCGGGTAAACGCGATCGCCGCGGTCGCTTCGGTCGTCGTTCACCTCGTGCTGGTCGTCTTGTATGCGTCCTCGGGGTCCGCCTGGGGGCCGTTGGCGGCGACGGTCTCGCTGCAGTCCTCGGATGCGGCCGCCGAGGGGATGCAGGTCGTCCAAATCGTGGAGATCGATGCCGACGAGCCGAGCGCGGAGGCGCCCATCGAGGAAGTCGAGCTGGAGATCGAGGTTCCGGTCGAGCAGCCGACCATCGAGGCCGCGCGGCCGTCCGGCGAGATCCTCGACGAGGCTGGTGAGGGACTGGACCCGGTCCACGCCGCCGAGGTGCTGCGGGTGCGCGTGACCGATGCGCGGCTTTGGACGGTCACCCGGCCGGACCTTCTCGAGCTGACGGAGACGGAGCGGATGCGCCTTCGCCTGGCGGGGCGACTGGAGGCGTGGAACGACTCGGTGGCCGCTGTTCGAGAGGCCGAGGCCGCCATGCTCGATTGGACGACGACGGACTCCGAGGGAAACAAGTGGGGCGTATCTCCGGGCAAGCTCCACCTCGGCAAGATGACGCTTCCGCTGCCTTTCGGGTTCGGCCCGAATCCATGGCAGGCCGAGCAATACGCCAAGCGCCAGGCGCGCGACCAGGACATTCAGACGCACTCCACGGACGTCGGCGTCCGGGAAAGCTGGCGCGAGCGGGCCGAGGCCATCCGCAGACGCCGCGACCGGGAGCGTCGGGAGGAGGAAGAGGCTCGGACCGAGGTGGAACCCGACACGAGCTCCGCCCGCCGTCGCGGCGGTGTCCCGCCCCACCTTCGCTGAGCCGTCCCAACGCCGGGGGTCGGGCGCGTGTGTTGACCTTGCCACCCGAGGCGGCGAGCGTTCGGTTTCGAGTCCTTCGGGGCCTTCGCACCCCGACCCGATGAACCCAAAACCGAGACGGGCGGACGACGTGTCCGAAACACTGCCTCCTCGCCTGGATCCGCACGAAATCGAAGCGCGCCTGTATCGCCGCTGGAGTGATGCCGGGTACTTCCACGTGGATGCCGAAGCGGTCACCGAGGCCGGGCGGGATTCCTACGTCATCATGATTCCGCCACCGAACGTCACGTCGGTGCTGCACATGGGCCACGGCCTGAACAACACCATTCAGGACGTGCTCATTCGGTGGCGGCGCATGCAGGGACAGGCCGCGCTCTGGGTGCCGGGCACGGATCACGCCGGGATCGCCACACAGAACGTCGTGGAGCGCCAACTCCGCGAGGAAGGCAAGTCCCGTCAGGATCTGGGTCGTGACGACTTCGAAGCACGCGTGCGGGACTTCGCCGAAGAGACGAGGGGCACGATCCTCGAGCAGCTCAAGGTCATCGGATGCTCGTGCGACTGGGATCGCACCTACTTCACGCTCGACCCGGGTCTGAGCCGGGCCGTACGGGAAGTGTTCGTGCGACTCTACGAGAAGGGGCTCGTCTATCGGGGCGAGTACATCATCAACTGGTGCCCTCGCTGCTTGACGGCGCTCTCCAATGAGGAAGCGGAGACCGAGGAGGCGTCCGGCAGGTTGTGGCACCTGCGGTATCCGCTCGCCGCCTCGGCTCAGGGCGCCGCCGAGAGGGCAGCGCGCGCCGGCGCCGAGGCGATCGGGCAGCTCGAGGACGGCCGGTGGTATCTCACCGTGTCGACGACCCGCCCGGAGACCATGCTGGGGGATACGGCCGTCGCGGTGAACCCGGGTGACGAACGATACGGGAAGCTTGTCGGTGCGGACGTCGAGCTGCCGCTGACGGGCCGCACGATTCCCATCGTGGCGGACGATTTCGTGGACCCGGAATTCGGCTCGGGCATGGTCAAGGTCACGCCGGCGCACGACCCCAACGACTTCGAGATCGGACAGCGGGCGGGCCTCGACGTGATCGACGTGATGACACAAGACGCGCGCATCAATGAGAACGCGCCCGAGGCGTTCCGGGGCATGGATCGCTTCGAGGCACGCAAAGCCGTGGTAGCGGCTTTCGAAGCCGGGGGGCTGCTGGCGGGCATCGACGACCATGCCCACGCGGTTCCGAAGTGCTACCGCTGCCATACGGTGGTCGAGCCGAGGCTGAGCGAGCAGTGGTTCGTGAAGATGACGCCGCTCGCCCAACCCGCCCTCGAGGCCTCGCGAAGCGGCAGGGTGACGTTCACGCCCGAGCGTTGGAAGAAGGTCTACGAGCACTGGATGGAGAACATCCGCGACTGGTGCATCTCTCGGCAGCTCTGGTGGGGACACCGGATTCCGGTGTGGTACTGTGACCGGTGCGACGAGACCATCGTATCCAGGGTGGATCCGACCGTCTGTTCGGCCTGCGGCTCCGGTGATCTTCGGCAGGATCCCGACGTGCTGGATACATGGTTCTCTTCCTGGCTGGTGCCGTTCTCGAGCTTCGGCTGGCCGGAGGAAACCGAGGATCTCCGAGCGTTCTATCCGGGCAACACCCTGACGACGGCCCCCGAGATCCTGTTCTTCTGGGTGGCCCGGATGATCATGGCCGGGTACGAGTTCATGGGCGACACCCCGTTCACGCAGGTCTACCTGCACGGAACGGTCCGTGACAGCGTCGGCCGCAAGATGTCGAAGTCGCTCGGCAACGGGATCGATCCCCTGGAAGCCGCCGACCTCTTCGGAGCCGATGCCCTGCGCTTCACGCTCCTCTCGGCCGCCGCCGTCGGCACGGACATCTACCTCGATCCGGACGATCTCGAGGCGTCTTTCGCGCCGGGGCGCAACTTCGCGAACAAGGTCTGGAACGCGGGGCGCTTCGCACTGATGAGTCTCGGTGACGAGCCGGTTCCCGCGCTGGAGGAAGTGGCCGCCGATCTCGAGGTCGAGGACCGTTGGATTCTCTCCCGATTCAATCACACGGCCGCGGCCGTGACGAAGGAGTTGGAGCGCTTCCGGCTGCACGAGGTGAGCGAGCAGCTCTACCACTACGTCTGGGGTGACTTCGCCGACTGGTATCTCGAGCTGGTCAAGCCACGGATGCGGGGTTATTCGGGTGACGCGAGCCGGCAGGCGGCGCGGGCGACGCTGGTCGTAGCGCTCGACGGGATTTGCCGGCTCCTCCACCCGCTGATGCCTTTCGTCACCACCGCGCTCTGGGACAAGCTGCCGTGGCCGGCGGGAGTGGACCGGCCGGCCGAGCTCATGATCGCGCAGTGGCCGACGGACCGGCCCGAAGCCGACGACGAGGCGGCGGAGCGCGCCATCGGGGAGGCTCAGGAGCTCGTCACGCAGATCCGCAGCTTGCGCAAGGAATACGGGGTTCCCGAAGGCAAAGGGGTCACGGTCGAGCTCACGAGCGTCGGAGAGCTTCTCGCGGGCGTGCTCGAAGTTCGGGGTGAAGCTCTCGGAAGGCTCGCTCGGGTGGATGCGTTCGTCCTGGACGGCGGGCATGCAGGAGTGGGGGCGAGCGCCGTGCTTCGGTCGGGAACCGAGGTCTTTCTCCCCCTCGAAGGTCTGATCGACCTCGATCGGGAGCGGGAGCGGCTGTCGGAGGAGATCGGCAGGCTCGAAGGCCAGATGAAGTCCGTGAAATCCAAGCTCGAGAACGAGAAGTTCGTCGAAAGGGCGCCCGCGGACGTGGTACAGCGGGAGCGCGACAAGGCGGACACGTACGGCGAGCAGCTCGAGAAGCTCCGAGTCAAACGGGATGCGCTCGAGTCCCATTGACCCGAAGCCGGGCTCGCGTGGGCCTGGTGCAGGGGCTGCGATCCGGCTCCGGGATGCGCTGCGCATCCTGGCCGGGACGTTCCTGCTGATCCTCCCGGCCAATTGCGCGCGCCCGGGGATACCGCCCGGAGGACCGCGCGACCTCCTCCCACCCCAAGTCGTCTTCACCGACCCGGACACTTTCGCGGTCCTGGACGAGGCCATCGAGTCGGTCCGTCTCGAGTTCAACGAGCGGATCAGCGAGCGGCCTTCGCAGGGCACGATGGACCAGACCGTCCTGGTGTCCCCGGAGACGGGCGAGATCGAGGTCAAGCCGGGCCGATCGTCGATCGAGGTCAAGATGGCGGGCGGCTTCCAGCCGGGCTCCGTCTATCGCATCACGGTCCTGCCGCAGATACAGGACATGTTTCAGAACGCCATGGCCGACGCTTTCGAGTTCGTTTTCTCGATCGGGAGCGAATTCGAGGAGGGGGTGCTGGCGGGAGAGGTCGTCGACCGCATCACCGGTGAGACGGTACCGGGTGCCCGCGTCGTCGCGAAACGGGGGACGCCCGGTGACAGCACGGATCCCGGCTACGTCGCGGTCGCGGACTCGATCGGCATCTACGCGATCCGGTACATGCCGGCCGGGGATTGGCGGATCGAGGCGTATGTCGATCAGAACCGGAACCGGCAGGCGGACTTCGCGGAGCCGATCGGCGTGGACAGTCAGGCGCTCGTCGCCAACGACACGAGCCTCGTGAGCCTCACGATCCTCCGACCGGATACGACGGCGGCCCAGGTGCTTTCGGTGGAGGTGATCGACTCGGTCACCATCCAGGTCAACCTCGACGACTACCTGGCGGAGGAGGCTCCGATCGAGGACCTGACGATCGAGCTCATGAACGACTCGCTGGGTGGGATGGTGGGAGGGCGGATCCTCAGGGCGAAGGAGTACGATCTACGTGTGCGTCGCGTCGAAGCACTCGCTCGTCTCGAAGAGGACACGACCGGGGCCCCACAGCCGTCGATCGATTCCCTCGTGCCCGATACGATCAGGGCGCTTCCCGCCCGGGAGATCTACGTCGTCCTTCCCGATACGCTGATCACGGAGGCTCCGTACGGCGTCTTCGTCGCCGGGATCATCAACATCAACGGGATTCCCGGGGGCGGTGGGACCGACACGATCGTACGGCAGGCGCCACCGCCCGACTCTGCCGCCGCCGACTCCACTGCCGCTGACTCCACGTCGGCCGATTCGACTGCCGTCGACACTTCTTCGGTCGACACGGCCTCGGTCGACACCGCGGCGGTGGTCGATACCACTTCATCCGACACGACCACGGCCCGGCCCGCCGCCCCCGACACCGCCGGGCCAGACACCACCGGCACCGTGGCCCCGGACACCGGGGGTGTCGCGCATCCGAGCCGATCCCGGCGTCTGCTCCGTCGCCGACGATGACGGACCCACGGCGCTCCATACCCTCGCTCGAAAAGCTGCTGGAGTCTCCGGCGGCGGAATCTCTGCTGGCCGAGTACCCCCGCTCGAGGGTCGTCGACGCGCTCCGTTCCGCCGTGGATGAAGTGCGAGCGGCGATCGCGACTGGGAGCCCGGCACCGGCGGTCGACGAAGCAGAGCCTTACGTGGAGCTCGCCGGGCAGAGACTGGAGGTCGCCGATCGGCCCTCGCTGCGAAGCGTGATCAACGCGACGGGTGTCGTCCTGCACACCAATCTCGGAAGGGCCCCGCTCGCGGATGCGGCCCGAGATGCGATGGCCGGGGTGTCACGCGGCTACACGAATCTCGAATACGATCTCGACGAAGGTGTGCGTGGCTCGAGATACACGCACTGTGTGGATCTGCTCCGGGAGCTCGCGGGGGCCGAAGACGCCCTCGTGGTCAACAACACGGCCGCAGCGCTCGTCTTGATCCTCAGCGCACTGGCCAGGGACCGGGGCGTGCTGGTCTCGCGCGGGGAGCTGGTCGAGATCGGAGGAGGATTCCGCATCCCCGACATCATGCGTGAGGGAGGTGTTCGTCTCGTCGAGGTGGGCAGCACGAATCGGACACGGGTGGAGGACTATCGGGAAGCCGCCGACGGCGGGGTGGCGATGATCCTCAAGGTGCACCGGTCGAACTTCAGGATGTCGGGATTCACGGAAGAGGCTTCACTCGCCGAGCTCGCTGAGCTCGGACGAGAGCTCGACGTCCCGGTCGTACACGATCTGGGCTCGGGGCTCCTTCTAGATGCGCAATCGCTCGGCCTTCCGGCCGAACCCCGCCCGGAAGAGAGTCTCTCGGCCGGCGCCGACCTCGTGGCGTTTTCGGGCGACAAGCTTCTGGGCGGGCCGCAGGCGGGTTGCATCGTGGGCTCGGCGCGACGGATCGGGGCGCTGAGAGCGTGCCCGCTCTGTCGGGCGGTCCGCGTGGACAAGACGACACTGGCCGCGCTGGAGGCGACGCTGCGGCTGTATCGCGACCCCGAGCGCGCGCGGACCGAGATTCCTGCGGTCCGCATGCTGGCCGCCGACGTCGAGGGGCTGCGGGATCGGGCCGAGCGGGTCGTCCTTCTGCTGGCCGAGACCGGCGTCGAGGCGGCGACGGTCGAGTGTCGGTCGGTCGTCGGGGGCGGGACCTACCCCGGCGTCGAGCTCCCGAGCTACGGTGTGCGGATCGCGCCGAAGGCCGATAGCGCCGAAGCGGTGGCGCGAACGCTCAGGACCGGGGATCCGTCGATCGTGGTGAGGGTGGAGAGCGAGGCACTCTTCATCGACGTCCGTACGCTTCTTCCCGGTGAGGAGGAAGTACTCGCGAGCCGGCTGGTCGAGGTCCTCGCGACTTGACCATGGCACTCCGCCCCGCCGTCTTCGTGGATCGGGACGGCACGCTTCTGGAGGAGCGTGACTATCTCGCGTCGCCGGACGACGTGGAGCTCGTCCCGGGCACGATCGAGGCGCTCGGTCGGCTTCGCCGGTCCGGCTTTCTCGTCGTGGTCGTCACGAACCAGTCGGGTATCGCGCGGGGTCTCTATACCGAAGGCGACTACCGGGCTGTGGCGTCCCGTGTCGACGAGATCCTCGATGAGGCGGGCGTGATTCCCGACGGAACCGAGTATTGTCCCCACCACCCCGATTTCACCGGGCCCTGCGAATGTCGAAAGCCCGCCGCGGGGATGCATCGCAGAGCCGCCCGGGCGCTCGGAATCGACCTGAGGCGGTCGTTCTTCGTGGGTGACAAGCTCAGCGACGTGGCCGTGGCCGACACAGTCGGGGGCAAGGGCGTGCTCGTCCTGACCGGGTACGGGCGCGACCATCTCTCCGCAGTCGGGCCCGACGTCCGGATCGAGCCCGATTTTCCGTCGGCAGCCCGCTGGATCTCGAGTTCCGTTGACCCCGATTTGGGGCTCGGATAGCTTCCCTCTCGAGGTCGCATTCGCGAACGTCGCGACGTTCCGCGTGTAGGACCGGAGCAAGATCATCACGACAGGAGTTGAAGAGTAGATGATGCTGTCGCTGACACCCGACGCCGTGACCAAGGTTCAGGGCTTCATACAAGAGCATGGCGCGACGGACGGGTCGGGCCTGCGGGTTGCCGTGCTTCCGGGTGGATGTTCCGGTTTCCAGTACGGCTTGAACATCGAGGATGCGCCGGAATCCGACGACGAGATCTGGGATCAGGGCGGGATCAAGATCTTCGTCGATCCCTTCAGTGCGCAGTATCTCGAAGGTGTCGAGATCGACTATGTCACGTCGATGATGGGATCGGGGTTTACCTTCCGTAACCCGAACGCTGCGGGCGGCTGCGGCTGCGGAAGCTCGTTCACGGTCTGAGTCTCGTCCGACGTTCGACCGGAGGCTCCGGCGCCCGTCGGGCCTCGTTCCTTCACCCAGAGCCGGAATGAAAGTCACGTCGTTCACTGGAGGAGCCTTCCAGGAGAACGGTTACGTGGCGACCTGTGAGGTGACGGGCACGTCCGTGATCGTCGACCCGGGCGCGTGCGCTGCGGCGATGATCCGGCATCTCGGTGAGACCGGGGGTGCGATCGAGGCGGTGCTGCTCACCCACGCGCATCTCGATCACATCGAGGGTCTGGGCGTCGTCCGGGATTTCACCGATGCGCCGATCCATCTCCATGAAGCGGACCTTCCACTCTATCAGGCGGCACCGGCCCAGGCGGCGATGTTCGGGCTTTCGGTCGGGGATTTGCCCACACCCGATGCGGAGCTGACCGCGGGTCGGCCATTCGAGTTCGGCGAATGTGCCTTCGATGTCGTCCACGCACCCGGTCACGCACCCGGGCACGTGATGCTGATTTCGCTCGCCGACCAGCTCGCCATCGTCGGTGACGTGATCTTCATGGGCTCGATCGGGCGCACCGATCTGCCGGGAGGCGACTACCAGACACTCTTCCGGAGCATTCGGGACCAGGTCCTCACGCTCCCCGACAGCACGCGCTTGCTCACCGGGCACGGTCCCGAGACGACCGTGGGCCGCGAGCGCAGGAGCAATCCGTTCCTGATCGGGCAGTACGGGGGAGAGTTCGCATGAGGCCGCTCCCGGTCGCGGTGCTCGCTTCCGGCGGTGGGACCAATCTCCAGGCGCTCCTCGACCACGAGAGGGACGGCCCGTCCTACCGAGTCACGCTCGTTTTGAGTGACAGGGAAGGGGCGGGGGCACTGGATCGTGCGTCGGCCGCAGGACGGTCCGGGCAGGTCGTCCCCTTCAAGGGAAGAGCGACCGACGACGTCGAGGCCGAGATGCTCGCTGCACTGGAAAGTGCGGGGGTCGAGGCTGTCTTCCTCGCGGGTTTCCTCCGGTTGATACCAGCCGGTGTCGTCGCCCGGTTCCGACGCCGCATCCTCAACATCCATCCCGCCCTCCTGCCCGCATTCGGGGGAAAGGGCATGTACGGACATCATGTGCACGAGGCGGTCGTGGCCGCCGGGGTCAAGGTCACCGGGGCGACCGTGCACTACGTGGACGAGGCATACGATACGGGAACGATCGTGGCGCAGTGGCCCGTACCGGTTCGGACTGGGGATACGCCCGACACCGTCGCCGCCCGTGTCCTCCGGGTGGAGCACGTGCTCTATCCGGCCGTGGCCGAGCACCTCGCGCTTCATTGGTGTCGGGACGAGAGTCCGCCGCCGTTCCGACCCGCGGGTGAGTGCTTTCACACGGTTTCGACAGGTCCGCACGACCTCGAAACGAGCCTCTCGGAGGCCTTCCCCGAAGCCTGAGGCTGTAGCCTCTTCCCTTCGTGCCGAGGTTCGATAGGTTCTGCGAGAAGCCGGGCCGAAGGCCCCGGGATTCCCTCCTCGAGCGCATCCGACCATGGCACGCCGTGCACTCCTCAGCGTCTCCGACAAGACCGGGATCGAAGACTTCGGACAAGCCCTCGTATCTCGTGGCTGGCAGCTCCTTTCCACCGGTGGAACCGCCCAGCGCCTCCGTGACGCCGGCCTGGAGGTGACGGAGGTCGCGGAGATCACGGGGCACCCCGAGATGATGGACGGGCGCGTGAAGACGCTTCATCCGGCGATCCACGGAGGCCTGCTCGCTCGGCGGGACCGTCCCGACGATCTGGAGGCCCTCGCGGACCACGGGTATGCACCGATCGACCTGGTGGCCGTGAACCTCTACCCGTTTCGTGAGACGGTCGCGCAGGGTGGGGTGCCCGTAGGCCACGCCATGGAAAAGGTGGACATCGGCGGACCGACGATGATCCGGGCCGCGGCGAAGAATCACAAGGATGTGTTGGTCGTCGTGGATCCCACCGACTATCCGCGGATTCTCGAGGCTTTGGACGACGGTGGTGATGCGACCCCGTTGCGGCGGGACCTGGCCAGAAAGGTTTTCGAGCACATCAGTGCCTACGACGCGGCGATCGCGGGCTACTTGGGGGCGGAGAACGGGGATGGAGAGGCCTCGGGAGACGCGCTGTCGGAGGTGATGGCGCCGGCTCTCTCGAGAGTGCAGACGCTGCGGTATGGGGAGAACCCCGGTCAGGAGGCCTCCTTCTACCGCTACGAGGGGACGGTCGAGGGTATCGCGGCACTAGAGCAGATCCACGGTAAAGAGTTGTCCTACAACAACATCCTGGACCTCGACGGAGCCCTTCTCTCGCTCTCGCCGTTCGCCTATTCACCTGAGCCTGCGGTCTGCATCGTCAAGCACACCACGCCCTGCGGGCTCGCGATCGACGAGAAGCTCGTCGACGCGTATGAGCGGGCGCTGAGATGTGACCCCGTGAGCTCGTTCGGCTCGGTGATCGCGGTCAACCGCGTGGTGGATGCGGCGTCGGCAGAAGCGATGTCGAAGCTGTTTATCGAGTGCCTCGTGGCGCCCGGATTCGAGGACGAGGCCGTCGCTGCGCTGACGCAGAAGAAAAACGTCCGGCTCCTCATCGCTCCCGGTGTGCGGGAATCACTCGACACCGATCCAGTCGAGTCGGAATGGTGGCAGGGGGCCTCCGATGCCCTGCGCTCGTCCTGTCGATTCCTGGCTGCACACGGCCGGCGACCCGAGTTCGTGGGCCTCCGATCGGTTTTCGGGGGAGTTCTCGCTCAAACGCCCCCCCCGGTGCCGTTCTTCGGTATCGAGCAGGAAGCGTGGACCTCCGTGACCGAGCGTCAGCCGAGCGACGAGGAACGAAGAGATCTGGCCTTCGCGTGGGCGGCCGTCTACGGGGTGAAGTCCAATGCGATCCTGCTGGCGCGGGCCGGGGCGACCCTGGGTATCGGCGCCGGACAGATGAGCCGCGTGGACTCGTCACGGATCGCGGTGCAGAAGGCCGCGGATGCAGGATTGGAGCTCGAGGGAGCCGTACTCGCCTCCGATGCCTTCTTTCCCTTCAGGGACGGGGTGGACGCGGCGGCCGAGGCGGGCGTCCGGGCCATTGTGCAGCCGGGCGGCTCCATGCGCGACGAAGAGGTGATCGCAGCCGCCGACGAACACGGGATGGCGATGGTCTTCACCGGACAGAGGCTTTTCCGCCACTGATTGCGGGTTGGCGCTTCGGCGGCCATCCGGCGATCTTACCCGCTTCTGGAGGGGTGGCAGAGCGGCTCAATGCACCGGTCTTGAAAACCGGCGTCCGAAAGGACACGTGGGTTCGAATCCCACCCCCTCCGCTTTGT
>JBDHII010000017.1:0-65199 GCA_039587515.1 Gemmatimonadota bacterium | reverse complement strand
TCGACGGTACGGGCGACCCGCGAGGCGTCGGTGGACGAGCTGACGGATGCCGCGGAGAGAAGGGCGCACCGGCTCCTGTCGGAAGGTGTGACGACCTTCGAGGTGAAGTCGGGCTACGGTCTCGACCCGGAGACCGAGCTCGACATGCTACGGGCGGGACGTCGGTTGGGTGAGCGTCTGCAGGCGTCGGTCCACTGTACGTTCCTGGGTCTGCACGCCCTTCCGCCGGAGCACGCGTCGGATCGAGCGTCCTACGTGCGGCTCGTCGTCGAGGAGATCCTGCCGGCGGCCGTCGGGGAGGGTCTCGTGGACGCGGTGGACGCCTTCTGCGAGGGGATCGCGTTCTCGGCCGACGAGTGTGCCGAGCTGTTCGAGGCGGCGCGCGCCGCCGGAATCCCGGTTCGACTGCATGCGGATCAGCTCTCCGACGGTGGCGGCGCGGAGCTCGCGGCACGCTTCGGAGCGCTTTCGGCCGATCACCTCGAGTACGCCTCGGCGTCGGGGGTGAAGGCGATGGGTGAATCCGGCACCGTGGCCGTACTCCTGCCGGGTGCGTTCCACTATCTCGGCGAGACGCAGAAACCTCCCGTGGAGGCTCTCAGGTCGGCCGGTGTGCCCATCGCGGTCGCGACCGACGCGAACCCCGGCTCGTCACCGATGCTGTCGATTCTCACGGCGCTCAATCTGTCCTGCGTGCTTTTCGGTCTGACCGTCGAGGAAGCGCTCGCGGGTGCGACGCGCAACGCCGCTCGGGCGCTGGGGATCGCGGACCGGGTCGGAACGCTGGAGCCCGGCAAGCGGGCGGACCTCGCGATCTGGGACGTCGAGCACCCTCGGGACCTCGTCTACTGGATGGGTGCAAACACACTGGCCGGCGTCGTCAAGGACGGCCGGCCAGTGTGAGGACGATCTGAAGCCCTTCAGCGCCTGATCAGCCTCCACCCCCCCGACGGGGTCGGGCCGCTCCTCCGCCTCTTCTGGCCGGAGCGCTTCGACTCACGCTGCCTCCCCCGGACGGACGGGACGACCGACTGGCAGAGGGTCGAGCCCTGCTGGCCGACGGCCGAGACGATCCACCGGACGGGCGCGCCCGAGCCGCGGACGGCCGAGACGACCCACCGGACGGACGCGCGCGAGCCGCGGACGGTCTCGAGCTGCCACCGGACGGTCGAGACCGCGCGGAGGGCTGTGAGCCGCCGCCGGAGCGACTACGCGTCAGGCTGGGCCGGCTCGAGGGGGACCGCACCGACCCCCGCGGGCGGGTCGTCGTAGGCGATCGACTCGCTCCGGGCCTGGACGTGGACGACGGTGATTGCCGGGCGGTCGGGCGTCGCGTCGTGGGCGTCGTCTGAGGTCGGGCGGTGGTCGGGCGCCGCGTCTCGGGCGTCGACGGCCGCGCCGATTCGGACCGGGTACCTCCGGCACGGGCACCTTCGGAGCTGCGCGTGGTCGTGGGTGAGCGACGGGTCAGCGTCGGACGCGTGTCACCGCGGACCATTCCTTCGACCCGTGCCCGAAGCCTGTCCGACGGGCGTACCGGTGTCACCCGGGCTCGATCGCTACGGGTCGTGGCCGCGCGATCGACCGCACCACGGGCCTGACTCCTGTCCGTGGAGGGCCGCACCTGGGTCGCCCGGTCCGACGATGAACGGACACGTGTCGCCCGGCTCTCCGCGGCCGGGGAACGCCCCGACGTGAGCCGGTCCCGCGCGACGGTCGATCTCGAGGTCGTCGTAGGTGCTGTCTGCTGCACGGTCGTGCGCGTCGCTCTCGCCACCGTGGTCCGGGCTCTGGGAGTCTCCTTGAAGCTCGGTCCCGTCGCGAGCACCGAGCCACGGCGGACCACCGTTCCGCCACTCCTGTACGTGCCGGGCGACACGAGCACGTAGCTCGGCCCGTAGGCCCGCCCGTAGTACGAGCCGTACCCGTAGTAGCCGCCGTAGCCGTACGAATACCGGTGGCCATAGCCGTAGGGGTATCCCCAAGCGTATCCGAGCGAGAGACCCCAGCGGCCCCGATACCGGTACGGTCTCCAGTAGAAGGGATCCCAGTAGAAGGGGTCGTAGTAGAGCGGGTCCCAATAGAAGGGATCGTAGTAGTTCGAGCTGAACCAGAAGGGAGACGCATAGCTCTGGCCGTACCGTCCGTAGTACGGGGACCCGTACCGATAGGCCATGCGGCGCTGATACTGCTGGCACTCGTGCGTGAACCAGTCGTATGCGTACAACTCGTAGCACGGATCGTGGTACTCGATTGGGTCGAAGTAGACGCTCGAGCCATACGATCCGTAGGAGTAATCGCTGTAGCTGGCACCGACGCCGACTCCGAAGCCGAACGCTCCGAGGCCGACGGAGAACGAAACCTGGCGCTGCCCGTCGACCGTCGTCGGGGCGACGAGGGCGGCAGCGAGGGCCAGGCTGATCATCATCTTCTTGCTCACGGTGCCTCCCGTCCGAATACAAACTCTCCGTTAACGGGAATTGCACATGTCATGCCAATCGCAGCCAGAATTGCAAATCCCTTTCGCGTAACAACTTAAACGCGGTGAAGGCCGATCCGGACGTCGTGTCACGTGTCTCTCGGGGAGGACAACGTGTTCAGTCTTTCAGCCACCACTCCAGAAGAATCAGCCCACTCACGATCAGGATTGGAAACAGACCGAGCGCGAGCTTACCCCAGAACGGAGCTGGAACGTCGCCCTTCTCGTCTCCGTGCTCCGTCTTCATCCGAACCCCTCCAGTCTTGCGAAAAGGACGTCCATCTCCGCTCGATCCGTGGCCACGTTCGGTGAAACACGGAAGGCGTTGAGCTCCTCGGTCTCGAAGGCTCGCAGGACGATGCCGTCATCGAGGTAGAGCTTCCGACCGGCCGCGGTCGCGGGGGTCCGGTCGAAGCCGATCGACACGAGCACCGAGCCCCGCTCGAACGATCGCGGCGAGTTCCACCGCAGGCCCGGCGTCGCCTCGACCCGTTCCTTCATCCCACTCCAAAGACGACGGTAGTGCATCTCCTTGTCGGACGTGCCCAGCGCATCCTGGAAGTCCATTGCATCCCCGAGCGCCATCACCTCGGGCGAATTGCGCGTCCCGTAGTCCTCGAAGATCCGGCCGCTTCCGCTCCACCGCTGCACCCCGTAACGGACCCACATGGGCGTCACCTGGTCGCGCACGGCTGCCCGTACGAAGAACAGCCCGAGGCCCTTGGGGGCCTGCAGCCACTTGTGAGGGCTGGTGGCGTACGCGTCGATGCCGCTCGCCGCGACGTCGACGGGGATCATCCCGACCGCCTGAGCCCCGTCGACCGCGACGAATTCGACGCCCGCGGCCTTCGCCATCCGGTTGATCTCCGCGAGCGGGTGCCGGAGGCCGACGATGTTGTCCACATGGGGGAAGACCAAAACACGCGTTCGCTCGCTCAGAGCGAGGCGGTGGACCTCGACGACCTCGTCCGCGCTCATCTCCGGTATGTCCCGCACCGGAAAATCGAAGCGACGCACCGAGAATCCGCGAGCGGCACCCGCATGCTCCCAGGGAATGCTGGCTCCCGGATGGTTGAGGGAGCTGAAGACGACCTCGTCGCCAGGGCCGAGTGGCAGCCCTTGCGCGAGCGTGTTGAATCCCTCGGTCGTGTTGTGCGTGATGGCGACCTCGTCGGGGCTCGCTCCGAGGAACCGGCCCGCCTTTGTACGCACCTCGTCGAGAAGCACGTTCCAGGCCCCACCCCAGATGTAGAGGTGCGGATTCGACTCACAAATGGCCGAATACTCCGTCCGTGCTTCGTGAACGGCCTGCGGCATCGTGCCGATGCTCGCATGGTTGAGGTAAACCACCCCGGAATCGAGGAGGTACCGTTCCCTGAGCGCCTCCGGCTGCGCGCTCCAGTCGCTTTGTCCGACCTCGTCGAGCGCCTGGGCGAAGACCTCCTCCGCCTTGGAGAGCCGGCCGAGGATCGGGCCGGCCACGGCTACGCTGGCGAGCGACTCGAGGAACCGCCGACGCGATCTGGTTGTTCTGGTCATGGGCGAAATCGATCTCCCAAGTTCTGCACTCCCTTGATTCCGGAAGCGCTCTGACAAAGATTACGTACACCTCGCTGTATTGAAGAAGCGAAGGATCCGCTCCTTTCGACCGATCCCACCGCCAAACGGGATCCTCGGTCCCTCCGGACCCAGCCGTTCCACTCTGGCCCCGCGACGACCGTGTTCGTTTGCCGGCCCGAGACCGGGTTCCGGGTTCCGGCGTTCTGATTGCCGAGCACAGCGAGTGCGAATCGGCGCGAGCCAACAACAGAGTCAACAACACCGAAAAGATTGTAATGCAAGACGAACCGCTGCAGCAGCCAGTGGCCTCGGACGACGTCGTGTCGTCCGACGGGCCCGTGGAGTCCGACGCCTCGATGGACAGGGAAGAACAGGTCGAGGCCAAACCCGAACCGCCGGTGGAGGCTACGCCCGAAGCTTCGGCCGATCCTCCCGACGTGAGCGACGCGCCTCCGTCGCCTTCGGCATCGGAGGACGCCGGCGCGACACCCGGCGGAGACGGGGCGGAGCAAGCGGCCGAAGGGGGTGATTCTCCACAGGCGGAGACGAAGGACTCGAGCGATGAGTCTCACGGAGGCGGGGGAGGCGGGGAGCGCCAGGGCCGCAGGGGTCGCGGGCGAGGCCGCCGCCGCCGTGGTCGACGCGAGCGCGAGGAGCCGGAGTTCGAGCTCGATCCCGACAGAGTCCCCAGCACGGAACCGCTCGGTACGCTGGAAGTACTCGGAAGCGGCTCGGGCTTCATTCGTCGCCAGGATGTGGGATACATCCCGAGTCGCGACGACATCTACGTCGGTGCGAAGGTCATCAGCAAGTTTGGCCTTCGGACTGGGGACGAGCTTGCCGGCGTGGTGGGTCGGCGCCCCCGCAACGGGAAGAGCCCGCCGCTCATGCACCTCGACTTCGTCAACGGCAAGGCTCCCGAAGAGGCGCGCCAGCGACCCGATTTCAACCGCCTTTCGGCAGTGCACCCCGACGAGCAGCTCCGTCTCGAGTGTGGCCGGGAGGTCCGGGGAGAGCCGGACTATACGAACCGGGTCATCGACCTTTTCTGTCCGTTCGGCAAAGGGCAGCGTGCGATGATCGTGGCTCCCGCGAAGGCGGGGAAGACCACGGTCCTGCAGGCGGTGGCCGAGGGAATCGTCAGCAACCATCCCGAGTGCCGACTGATCATCCTGCTTGTCGACGAGCGGCCCGAAGAGATCACCGACATGGAGATGTGTGGCTTCGGCGAGGTCGTGGCATCGTCCTTCGACCAGCCGGCCGAGAGGCACTGCCAGGTCGCCGAGATCACTCTGGAGCGTGCACGGCGTCTGGTCGAGAGCGGTGAGGACGTCGTGATCATCCTCGACTCCATCACGCGACTCGCGCGCGCCTACAACACGATCGAAGAGGGAAGCGGACGTACCCTGACCGGAGGTCTGGACGCCCAGTCGCTCGAGAAGCCCAAGCGTTTTCTGGGCTCGGCGAGAAAGATCAACCCGAAGCAGGGCGGGGGTTCGCTCACGATCGTCGCGACTGCGCTGGTCGATACCGGCTCCCGCATGGATCAGGTGATCTTCGAGGAGTTCAAGGGAACGGGGAACAGCGAGCTCGTGCTCTCGCGGGAGATCGCGGACCGGCGGATCTTTCCCGCTATCGATCTGAGCGCCTCGGCGACGCGGAAAGAGGAGCTCTTGCTCGAGTCGGATTACCTCAAGGTCTCCCACGCCATGCGGCGTCAGCTCTCCGAGGTCGCGCCGGCGGATGCGATGAGCGAGCTGCTCGGTGTGATGCGGAAGACGCGGAGCAACGAGGGTCTCGTGGCCATGGCACAGCAGCGGATGTAGGCTCAGCGCGAGCCTTATCCGCCTTCGGTCACGAGAGCGAGGCGTGCGAGCGTCTCCTCCATCTGGGCGCCCTGGGAATCCGACATCCCGCGCGCCACATACCCCATGAGGGGGTTTCGACCGAAGTCGCCTTCCTCGGTCCACCGCAGCCGTGTGCCCGTTTCGGAGGGTTCGAGCTCAAGCCGACCGTCGATGGTCGCTCGTCCTCCCTCCAACTCGACCCGGTAGGTCACGAGCCGGGCCGGCTCGACGCCGGTGATCCGGATGACACCCTCTCCGTACTGTTCGTCGTCCCAGCTTCGGGTCGCGCCGACCCCGGAGGACGGGGAGCTCAGCTTGGATTGTACTTCTCCCCAAGGGGCCCACCGGCTCCAGGCGGCCAGGTCCTCGAGCAGGGCGGATACCGCTTCGGGTGGGGCCTCGATCTCGATCGAGCGCTCGGCGCTCCAGGTTCCGGGAAGCAGCAGTCCGGTGACGAGGACGCCGATGAGCACGAGCGAAACCACTCCGAATACCACAGCCAGCTTACGGATCATCCCTCGGTCCTAGCCTCTGCAAGCTCTCTCAACAAGGGCTCCAGGACCGACCAGACGTTGTCGGCCATGATCCTGTGGCCCTCGGCGGTCGGATGAATGCCGTCTTCCTGGTTGAGCTCCGGGACCCCGCCGACGCCGTCGAGAAGGAAGGGCACGAGGGCCATACCGTTCCGATCGGCCAGATCGAGGAACACGGCCGAGAAAGCTTCGGCATAGTCCGGACCGAGATTCGGGGGAGCCTGCATTCCGACCATGACGAAACGTATGTCTCCCCGAGCTTCGCGGGCGTGGTCCACGATCGCCTGGATGTTCTCGGACATCGACGCGGGGTCGATCCCTCGCAGGCCGTCGTTCGCTCCGAGCTCGATCACGAGAACGACCGGGTCGGAGCGCAGCAGCCAGTCGAGCCGCTCGAGTCCCCCGCGGCTGGTGTCCCCGCTGACCCCGGCGTTGAGCACGGAGAAGGGAAGCCCTGCCGCGCCGATCCGGCCTTGGAGGACGTCGGTGTAGCGACCGGACGGATCGGAGAGACCGTATCCGGCCGTCAGGCTCGTCCCGATGAAGGCCACCACCCCGAGGTCGTCCGGTCCCTCGTCTTCGGTTGCCTGCCGGGCCGTTGGGGTGGAAGAACCTTCCGACGGGCCCCGGCGTACCACGTCCGAGTCGGAACCACCGCATCCCAACAAGATCAACACCGAGGCGAGGAGCGCCCTCTTGTCCGACATCATCGTCACACGCGGGCTCACGAAGGAGTACACGAGCGGAGGCAGGCCCCTTCGCGTGCTCGATCGCGTGGACCTCGCGGTGGAGGCCGAGAGCTTTGTCGCAATTGTCGGACCGTCGGGAAGTGGTAAGACCACGCTGCTCGGGCTTCTCGCCGGGTTGGATCAGCCCACGTCGGGGTCGGTGTCATTGGCAGGTCAGGAGCTGTCGGCTCTTACCGAAGATGGTCGGGCGATGTTTCGAGCCCGAAATGTGGGCTTCGTCTTCCAGACATTCCACCTCCTGCCGACGCTGACCGCTTTGGAGAACGTCATGGTTCCGATGGAGCTTCTGGGAACGGGCTCCAACGGGCATCGCGGCGTGCGAAGCCGAGCTGCGGATCTGCTCGGCCGGGTCGGACTCGGGGACCGCACGGACCACTACCCGGCCCAGCTGTCCGGCGGGGAGCAGCAGCGGGTGGCGCTGGCGCGCGCCTTCGCGAACGAGCCCAAGATCCTCTTCGCGGACGAGCCCACGGGGAATCTCGACCGCACGACAGGAGCGGCCATCGTCGGGCTGCTCGAAGGTCTGAACCGTGAGGCGAGGACCACGCTCGTGCTCGTGACCCACGATCTTTCACTCGCGGAGCGAGCCCATCGCCGGATCAGACTGGCGGATGGACGGGTCGTGCCCGGGGAAGGCGACGAGCCTCGGTGAGCCCGGGTTTCACACTGCGGCTGGCCTGGCGGGAGGGCCGGTCCAGCCTCGGAAGGCTTCTGCTCTACGGGGGCGCCATCGTCCTCGGTGTCTCCGCGCTCGTGGCGATCCACTCCTTCCGCAGCGACGTACGGCGTGCGCTCGACCAGGAGGCACAGTCGCTGCTGGGCGCCGACGTCCGGGTCGCGTCGACCCGGCCGTTACCCGATTCACTCGATGCCGTGCTGGACTCGCTGCGGGCCGCCGACCGTGCCAGTGCCCGCGTGACCACGCTCGCCTCGATGGTCCTCGATCGTAGGTCGGACGCGGTCCGGCTGCTCCAGGTGAAGGCCATCGATCCCGGGTATCCCTTCTACGGCGACGTGCGCTCGGAGCCCGAGGGCGCCTGGGATGACCTTCACGCCGAGCCCATCGCCCTGGCGGATCCGGCCGTGCTCGTCCAGCTCGATGCCCGCATCGGCGATACCCTGTCCGTGGGCAACACCGCCTTCGTTCTCGCGGGCACGGTGACCGGCCTGCCCACCGAAGTCGGCCCGCAGACGGCGATCGGTCCGAGGCTCTTCTTTTCGAGGTCCTTCCTGGAGTCGACCGGCCTCCTGACGTTCGGCTCTTTGGCTCGCTATCACGTGTACATCCGGATGCCGGAGCGGGCCGAGCGGGACGCCCTGTGGGAGCGGTACGAGACGCTGCTGCAGGCCAGCCAGCTCAACTACACCACCGCCCAGCTGCAGGCTCAGGAGCTCACCTTCGCGGTGGATTTTCTCTCGCGATACCTCGGGCTGATCGGTCTTGCGTCGCTGCTGCTCGGAGGAGTCGGAGTGGCGAGCGCGATCCACGTCTACGTGCGAGAGCGCCTTGTCGGCGTGGCGGTGCTTCGATGTCTCGGCGCTCGGCAAGGCCGCGTCTTCCAGGCCTACCTTCTCCAGGCCGTGCTGCTCGGAGGGGTCGGATCCCTGGTCGGCGTGCTCGTGGGCGTCGCGATCCAATTCGCGCTGCCCTCGTTGCTCGCCGATGTGATCCCGGTGGACGTGACCCCCAGAGTCGCGCTGCTGCCGATTCTGGCAGGGGCCGCGGCGGGGACCTGGACTTCGCTGATCTTCGCGCTCTCTCCACTCCTGGAGATCCGTGGTGTGCCGCCCCTGATGGCGTTGAGGCACGACGTGGAGCCGCCTGGTGCGAGCCGTGCCCTGCGGGTGACGGTTTGGCTGCTCCTGGCGCTGTCCGTCGCCGGCATCGCCGTGCTCGAGGCTCCCACCGCCGCCGAGGGCCTGGGCTTCGCGGCTGGGCTCGCCGTGGTGGCATTGGCGCTCTGGGGCACGGCTCTCTCTCTCGTGCACCTTACGAGACGCTTCCTGCCCACCAAGGCGTCCTTCCCGGTGCGTCAGGGCCTCAGCAACCTGTTTCGGCCGGGCAATCAGACGGTTGCGGTGACGTTCGCGCTCGGCTTCGGCGCGTTCATCGTCGGCACGGTGGGGCTGCTGCAGACGAACCTCGTGCGCCAATTCTCGCTCGAGGAGGACAAGCAGAGGGCCAACATGCTGCTCTTCGACATCCAGGCCTCACAGTCCGCGTCGGTCGCGGGCCTTCTGGAGGCGGCGGGAGCCTCGGCCATCACCCAGGTTCCCCTGGTTCCCGCTCGCCTCGCGGCGATCAACGGGGTCTCGGTCGACAGCCTGAATGCACGACCTCCCGAGGAGCGGCCGGAAGGCTGGGCGCTTCGGCGCGAGTACCGACACACGTACCGAGGCGAGTTGGCTCAGACGGAGGAGCTGATCGAGGGAAGCTGGTGGGAGGATCGACCCGGTGAGGCGGCGCCGGGCAGGATCTCGCTGGAGGCGGATCTGGCGGAGAGCCTGAAAGTCGGGATCGGGGACCGCATCACGTGGGATGTGGGCGGCTCGTTGGTCGAGTCGGAAGTCGCGAGCCTTCGTCTCGTCGACTGGGGCCAGTTCGCTCCGAATTTCTTCGTGGTGTTCGAGCCCGGGATGCTCGAGCAGGCGCCCCAGACGCGGCTGGCTTTCGCTCGAATCGATTCCGAGATCGAGCGCGCCGAGTTTCAGCGGGACCTGGTTCGAGCCGAGCCGAACATCTCCGTGTTGGATCTGTCGAGGATCCAGGAGGCCATCGAGCGCGTGATGGCACGGGTGAATCAGGCGGTGCGCTTCCTGGGCGTCTTCTGCACCGTGGCGGGCCTTTTCGTCCTCATCGGGGCGCTCGCGACGACGCGGTATCAACGGATGAGGGAGGGAGCCCTGCTGAAGACGCTCGGGGCTCGCCGACAGGTGATCTTGTCGGTCTTGCTCTCGGAGTACGCGGCACTGGGCGGTCTGGCCGTGCTCACCGGGCTGAGCCTTTCGGTCGGGGCGAGTTGGCTGCTTCTGACCCAAGTGTTCGAAACCCCATTCACGGCCGGAGTGGGGCGCCTGCTCGGACTCGCCGTAATCGTCTCGGGACTGACGGTGGGGATCGGGCTACTCGGAAGCCGCAGCGTGCTGCGAAGCCCGCCCCTGGTCGTGCTCCGGTCGATCCGGGGCTGAGTCGGGAGAACCGAAAAGAGCCCCGGCCCGCAAAAGGGGCCGAGGCTCTTCCGGTCGCGCGGGGTTGCCTGCGTCCTACTGACTCGAAACCGTGGACCGGAGGTCGATCCGGGCGAGCAGTCCGGCCCGCTGATCGTGCGCGAGCAGTGGCGACTGTGCCAACCGCTGCGCCTTCGTGGCGAAGCCGCGGGCCTTGTCGCCCTCGCCAGCCTTCTCGGCGGCCCAAGCCGCATCGAGATAGGCTTCGGCAGCCGTCACCACGTCCCCGTACTCGTGAGCGATTCGCCCGGCCTCGGCCAGGTCGGCAGCCGCGCGGTCGGCGTCTCCCGCATAGAACCAGAGATGACCGGCTTGCACGAGGTCACGGATGCCCTGCGGGTCGCCTTCCAGCCGGAGACTCGCGGCCTCGTGATACAGCGCCGCGGCCCTGTCGTACCCCGCGGCCTCCATCGCGTAACCCTGGGCCTCCCGCTCGAGCTCGGCGGCCGTCGTGGCCTTCTCCTGGGCCTGGGCGGGCGCCACCTGCAGTGCCGCGACCAGAGCGAAGATCACCGCCCCACCCAACTTCCCCATCCCGTTCATCGTCCACTCCGTGAGAAGAACTCTGCGCTGCTCGCCGCGGGCGAGCGGGCGGGGGCCGTCCGAGCGGATGCCCCTCTCATGTGACGCAATATACGGCGTGAGCGTTGCAGGGTTTCAGCCGAGCGCACCCACGTCGACCTCGAGCCTCAGCTCGTGATGGCAGGATTCACAGGTGATCGGGTGAGGCGACCGAAGCCGACCGCCGCGGGTGCCGGAAAGGTCCGCTTCGCAACGCGGGCATTCGGCCTGGAGACGCAGGAGACTGAACTGCTCCTTCCAGCTGCGGCGAGCCAGGACGAAGCCGACTCCCAGGGCCCCGATCGCCCAGGGGGCGTGCGGAGGAAGGAGGGCCACCAGGGGTGCCACGAGAAGACTCCCGCCGAGCCTGAGGGCCGCCCGGGAGATCCGCCACTGGCGGCTTCGCTTGGCCAACTCGACGACGGCCGTGCTCGGTTCGTGACCGAAGAGGACGAGTCGGCCCTCGATTCCAAGCTCTGACTCGACGGGTGCGGGGGCGTCCAGGACTCGCAGCTCTCTCGGCTGGAAGTGGTCGGGGGCCGGGCGCCGTAAGGTACGTCGGCGCAGGGCACGTCTGAACCGGGGCGGCCTTCTAGGCGAACCGTCGGAGTCGCTCGCCTGCGGCCTCGAGGGTCTCCAGGCGCTTGCAGAAGGCGAATCGCACCAGGCATCGGCCTCGCGACGGCTCGCTGAAGAAGCTCGAGCCGGGCACCGGAGCCACGCCCGCCTGGCTGGCCAATCGGACCGAGAAAGTCCGGTCGTCCTCGTCCGATAGCGCGGAAAAGTCCGCCAGCACGTAATAAGCACCCTGTGGGGGCTCGCACCCGAAACCGGCTTCCGAGAGCGCCGAGCACAGCACGTCACGGCGTTCCCGATACTCCGCTTCCTGAGTCTCGTAGAAGTCCGATCCGAGCTCTCGCATGGCCACCGCGCATGCCTCCTGCAGAGGCGCAGGGGCACCCACGGTCAGGAAGTCGTGGACTTTGCGGATCGCCTCGGTCAGGTCGGGTGGAGCGACGATCGTGCCGATGCGCCATCCCGTGACGCTGAAGGTCTTCGAAAGGCCGCTGATCGTGACGGTCCGCTCTCTCATTCCGTCGAGGGTAGCCATGGGGATGTGCTCGCCCTCGTAGTAGATGTGCTCGTAGATCTCGTCGGTGAATGCGAGCAGGTCGTGCTTCCTGCAGAGTGCCGCGACACCCTCCATCTCCTCCCGATCGAAGACGCGCCCGGTCGGGTTGTTCGGCGTGTTGAGCACGATCGCCCTCGTCTTCGGCCCGATCAGGCTCGAGAGCCTGTCGAGATCCAGCGCGTAGCCCGGCGGCTCGAGTGGCAGAAAGACGGGGCGCGCCTCGGAGAGCACCGCATCCGGGCCGTAGTTCTCGTAGAACGGCTCGAGCACGATCACCTCGTCCCCGGGATCGATCGTCGCGAGCATGACGGCCGCCATCGCCTCGGTCGCGCCGCAGGTCACCGTGATCTCGGTGTCGCCCTCCACCTGCATGCCGTACCACGCCGCGTACTTCTCCACGAGAGCGGACCTCAGCGAGGGCGCTCCCCACGTGATCGCGTATTGATTGACGTCTTCGCGGATCGCACGACAGGCGGCCTCCTTGAGGAGGTCGTGAGTCGGGAAGTCCGGGAACCCCTGGGCGAGGTTGATCGCTTCATGTTGCCGGGCGACGCGCGTCATCTCTCGGATCACCGACTCCGTGAAGGAGTGTGTGCGTCGCGCCGTTCGGATAGATTGGGTCATGGCGTGCCGGTGGAGGGAGGGGGAGGCGCAAAGGGTATGATGCGTTGCCGAGAAGGGAAAGCGGTCTCGAGCGATCATGGCGTCGGCATTGCGCCCGGCGGTAGGATTGTCACGAGCCCGACGTCCGAAAGAGCCATTCCTAGGGAGCCACGACCATCGACGGAACAAGCGTGAGGTGCGGGAGGGGTCGGATCATGCGGGGCATGCTCCTTTCGATCGTCTTGGCCTGTATCGGGGCACCGGTCGGAGGCTCAGCCCAGATGTCACCGCTTCAGCTCGAAGCGAACGTCGGTGCCTCGATCCCCGTGCAGGAGTTCAAGGGGCCCGAGGGCTACGAGGGCGAGGTGGATACGGATACGAGCTTCGGCGTGCATTTCGCCCTGACTCGTGGCCGCCTCTCCTGGTACGCGGGCTTCAGCGAGCACCGTTTCGCGTGTTCGGGCCAGGTCTGTCGCGACGAGGCGGAGATCGTCTCGACGGGCTGGGACGTAGGCGTTCGGCTGAACCTCCTCGATGGTCCCGTCGTGCCCTGGGTTCGCGCGGGATTCGTCGCTTACATCGCCCGTGCGGAGCTCCTGGGATCGGACCCGTCCACGATACCCGAGGACGGATACGAAAGTGACCGCGGTTGGGGGTACGAGGTGGGCGCGGGACTGATGTTCTCGCTCTCCGAGCGTTTCGCCCTCAATCCCGGCGTGCGCTACTCCAAGGTCGACCCGGAGTTCGCCGGACCGGACTTCGGGCCGCTCGACTCGAGGTACATCGTCGCCGACGTCGGACTCGTCCTCGCGTTCTGAAGCGCTGAGCCGTTCCTAGCGTTCGGCGTTCCCCGTTCGCTGGAAGATCTCGGTCATCTCGGGGACCGCGTCCTCGAACGCTTCCGCAAGACCCGGGTCGAACGAAGATCCGAAGTCGTTCCGAACGCTGTCGAGTGCCTCGGGCCACGAGGAGGCGCGCCGATAGGGACGTCCACTGACGAGTGCCGACAGCGTGTCCGCGATCGCGGCGATCCGGGCGACGAGGGGGATCGCGTCGCCGGCCAGCTTGTCGGGATAACCGGAGCCGTCCCAGCGCTCGTGGTGCCAGGTCACTGCGGCGAGCACGTCGTCGTCTCCGACGATCGGCTCCACGATTCCCCTTCCGATCTTACAGTGAGCCTGAAGCAGCCTCCACTCCTCCTCCTCCAGCGATCCCTCGCGGTTCAGGATTTCGTCCGGGACGTGGATCTTGCCGAGGTCGTGCACGTGGCATCCCAGCTCGAGCGTGTAGAGGTCGATGGTGCCACCCCGCTTCACGAAGGACCTTCCGATCGCGCGGGCGAAGGCCGCCGTGCGGTCGCCGTGCCCCTTGGTGTAGGGGTCGCGGGTCTCCGCGGCGAAGACCAGGACGCGCAGACCCTGGAAGATCTCCGTCCAGGCGCGGTCCTGACGCTCGCGGGTCTCCACCGAGAGGAGTCGCATCTCCAGGCGCTCGGCCACGACGCGATCCCGGCGGCGGAGCGACTGCGCCATCTCCGTGCGGAGGCGTTCGACGTCGAACGGCTTGGGCAGGAACCGGTCGGCTCCGGCACGGAGCGCCTCGGCCATGGTGCCCTGGTTGTCCTTACCGAGGCTGATGACCTGAGTGGCGGGCCACCGCGATTTCACGGTGGCGACCATATCGTGTCCCGTCGCCGAGGGAAGCGGGTAGCCGGCGATCGCGACGTCGAACTCCTGGCGGAGCGCCAGGATGGCCTCGGGCGCGTCGGCGGCCGCCTCTACGATGAAGCCCTGCTTGCTGAGGTAGTCCGTCGTGCCGGTCCGCAGTCCGCCGTCCGCCTCGATCACCAGGACCCTTCGGCCCTTGCCGAATCCGGAGGCTTCCTCGGGAAGGAGCCCGGCGCCGGGGTGGGTCCTTCCGAGCTCCTCCGGGGAACGCGGGTACTCCCCCTCCGGCTCACCCTCGGCCTCACCGAACGGATGCTCGTCGATCCCGGTGGAGTCTGGCTTCAAGGCGGTCAGGGCTCGGCCGAAGAGCTTGACCCTGTCCCGCCCGGCCCTCTTCGCCTGGTAGAGCGCGTGGTCGGCGGCGGCCAGCAGCTCGTCGGGCGAGCGCATGCTGGGGTGGTACGTCGCGACACCCGCGCTGACGGTGAGCGGCGGTGTGCCCAGCTTGTGTCCGCGGATCATGGTGCGCACACGCTCGGCGAACACCATGGCCCCCTCGGCGCTCGTGCCGGCGAGAATGCTGACGAATTCTTCGCCCCCGAAGCGCGCCGAGAGGTTCGACCGTCGCGTCGTCCGGGCGAGGATGTCACCGAACGTCTTGAGCGCGTCGTCCCCGGCCGCATGCCCATACGTGTCGTTGTAGGTCTTGAAGTGATCCAGATCGAAGAGGACCGCACAGAGCATGCGGCCACGACCGGCTGCAGAGAACTCGTTCTCCAGGAAGAAACGGGCGTGACGTCGGTTCGGGAGACGGGTGAGCCCGTCCGTGTAGGCCATGTCCTCGACACGGTCCTTGTCCCTGTGCATGACCTCCGCGAGCCACCCGATGCCCAAGCTGATGGCGATGTAGGCGACGACGATGCCGAACAGCAGGTTGGGGATGACCAGCCCGAAGGAGCTGGCGAGAACCTGCGTGAGGGCCAGCGCCGCCATCCCGGCTGCCAATGCCGTCGCCACCCCACGCCAACCGCGGTAGTAGGCCAGGAGAAACGCGGGGATGAGCCCGAGCAGCCAGAGCAGCGCCCCGTAATCCCCGAGCGAGTCCGGGAATGCGATGCCCCCGAGCATCGGGACCGCGAGGGCGACCGCCGATATCCAGAGCGCTTTTGCCGGGACCTTCGCGCGCTGGCGACTCCCGTTTTCTGCCATGAGCCTGGGGGCTGGAGTTTGTTCAGAGCAAGAGAGGGAGGTCCTCGCGGCCGTTGGACTTCCGCCCCAAGCTGGATAGACTTGGCTGCCGACACAATCAGTGTGATCGACGCGCCCCTCGCACAAGGTTTCTTAAGCTCGATGAGCGACTCGATTCGGCGATCCGTCCTGTGCGTGGCTTCGGTCTGCTGCGCCCTCGTCGCCTGTGAGGCGGCGCCGGGAGGCCCGTCGGGAGAGACCCCGCTCCGACAGAGCGTCGAGTCCGTCATCGACGGCTTTGACGGAGAGGTCGCAGTCTACTACCGGAGTCTCGAAGCCGAAGGGGATTCCCTCGTGATCAACGGCGACGTGCGCATGCATGCCGCGAGCACGATGAAGGTCCCCGTCATGATCCGGCTCTTCCGAGACCTCGATGCCGGCAGCGATCTGCTCTCCGACTCGCTGACCGTGGACGTCCGGTTCCGGTCGATCGTGGACGGGTCCGAGTACGTGCTCGATGCGTCGCGCGACTCGGACACGCTTCTCTATCGGCTCGCCGGCCGAAGGATCTCGGTGAGGGAGCTCGTGGACCGGATGGTCACGATGTCGAGCAACCTCGCGACCAATCTTCTGATCGATCACGCAGGAGCCCCACGAACCACGGATCTCATGCGCCGCCTCGGCGCGGACTCGATCGAGGTCCTCCGGGGAGTCGAGGATATTGCGGCGTACGAGGCCGGCCTGAACAACACGACGACGGCGCGCGATCTCGGTGCCATCTTCGCGGCGCTCGGTGACGGCAGCGCGGCCTCGGCGGCGTCGACCGAGGAGATGATACGAATCCTCGAGGACCAGGAATTTCGGGCGAAGATCCCCGCCGGCCTACCCGCGGGTGTCCGGGTGGCCAACAAGACCGGTCTGATCAGCAGCGCGAGCCACGACGCCGCGCTCGTGCTGCCGGACGAGGGGCCTGCCTACGTCCTTGTCGTCCTCACGCGGGACTTCGAGAATGCCGAATCCGTGGAGCCGCTCGCAGCCGAGATCTCGAGACGGGTATACCGGCATCATGTCGGACCGAGGCAGGCGGACACAGCCAGTGGAGACGCTGAGGATCATGAAGATTAGGGCAGCTTTCATTCTCACCGCGGCATACGCCTTCTCGCTGGGCGCGTCGCCCCTCGAGGCCCAGCTCGATGCCTCGCTCTTCGGGGCCATGCGTGCCCGGAGCATCGGGCCGGCCGGCATGAGCGGACGCATCGCGGCAGTCACGACGGAACCCGGGGACGCCAACGTCATCTACGTGGGCGCCGCGACCGGCGGTGTCTGGAAGTCCGTGAACGCGGGCACGTCGTGGGAGCCGATCTTCGACGAGCAGCGCCTTCTCGGGATCGGGTCGATCGCCGTCCACCCGCTCAACCCCGACCTGGTTTGGGTCGGAACGGGCGAGGGGAATCCCCGCAATTCGGCCGGGGTCGGGGCCGGCGTCTATCGCTCTCTCGACGGCGGCAGGACCTGGAAGCTCATGGGTCTGGAGCGTTCCGAGCGCATTCATCGGATCATCCCGGATCCCACGGACCCGGACGTCGCCTTCGCCGGCGTTCTGGGCCCCGCCTGGAGCGACGGAGCGGAGCGGGGTGTCTACCGGACCACCGACGGCGGCGAGACGTGGCGCCGCGTCCTCTTCGTCGACGAGCGCACCGGAGTCAGTGATCTCGTCATGGATCCGCAGAATCCCGACAAGCTGATCGCCGGTATGTGGACGTTCCGGCGTCAGCCCTGGTTCTTCGAGTCGGGTGGGCCGGGGAGTGGCGTGTTCGTGACGCATGACGGCGGTGACAGCTGGCGCCGGGCGAGTGAGGCCGACGGCATGCCGCTCGGTGAGCTCGGAAGGATCGGGCTGACCGTCTACGAGGGAGATCCGAGGATCGTCTACGCGCTCGTCGAGGCCGAGCGGAGCGCGCTGCTCCGCTCCGACGACGGAGGCGCGACCTGGGAGATCGTAAACGACCGTCCGGGCGTGAACCCGCGCCCCTTCTACTACACGGACATCTTCGTCGACCCGTCCAACGAGCTCCGTCTCTACAACCTGCACTCACGTGCCGAGCGCAGCGAAGACGGCGGCCGGACCTTCGAGACGATCTCGGAGGCGGTGCACTCGGACTTCCATGCGCTCTGGATCGATTCGGACGATCCACGGCACCTGATGATCGGGACCGACGGGGGCGTCTTCGTCACGCACGACCGCGGGGACAACTGGCGGATGTTCGACAACCTGCCGGTCGGCCAGTTCTACCACGTCTCCGTCGACATGGCCGTGCCTTTCAACGTCTACGGGGGCATGCAGGACAACGGATCCTGGCGAGGACCCTCCGACAGCTGGGACAGTCAGGGGATCCGAAACGCGCACTGGCGTGAGGTCGCGTTCGGCGACGGTTTCAACACGCTCATCGCCCCCGACGATCAGAGCTTCGGTTACGCGATGAGCCAGGGGGGCAACCTCCAGCGGTTCGACACCCGCACCGGTGAGCGGAAGCCGATCAGGCCGTGGGCGCCGGAGGCCACGCGCCTCCGCTTCAACTGGAACGCGGCCATCGCGACCGATCCCTTCCAGGTCGGCACGATCTACTACGGAAGCCAGTTCGTGCACCGGAGCCCCGACCGGGGGGATACCTGGCAGATCATCTCTCCCGACCTGACCTCGGACAATCCGGAGTGGCAGCGCCAGCAGGAAAGCGGAGGCCTCACGCTGGACCGCACCGGCGCGGAGAACTTCACGAGCCTGCTGACCATTGCCCCGAGTCCGGTCGAGCGGGGCGTGATCTGGTCCGGCTCCGACGACGGTCGTGTGCACGTCACGCGCGCCGGAGGGGGGACGTGGAACGACGTCACACGCCGGATCGACGACGTCCCCGATGCGACCTGGGTTCCGCACATCGAGGCCTCGAAGTTCGTGGCCGGAGGCGCCTTCGCGGTCTTCGACGATCACCGGCGCGGCAACTGGGAGCCCTACGTATTCCGCACGGACGACTACGGGCGGGACTGGGACCGGATCGTGGACGAGGACGACGTGGACGGCTTCGTACATACGATCGAGCAGGACCCGGTCGCCCGAGACCTGCTCTTCCTGGGTACCGAGTTCGGGCTCTACGTGTCCGTGGACGGAGGTGACCGTTGGACGAAATGGACCCACGGAATGCCGCCCGCGCCGGTCCGGTCGCTGGTGGTGCATCCCCGCGATCACGACCTCGTGATCGGGACCCACGGCAGGTCCATCTTCGTGCTGGACGACATCCGACCGCTTCGTGAGCTCGCCCTGAACCCGCGACTCACCCGGGTGGCGGCCCACTTCTTCGAGCCTCCACCAGCCTATCTGCACGTCTCCCGGGGTCTCGACGGCTACCACTTTCCCGCCTCCCACCTCTTCGAGGGCGAAACGCGGGCGCAGGGGGCCATGCTCTCGTACTGGGTCGGTGGCGGTGCCCCGGCGGACTCGGTCCGCATCGAGATCCTGGATCTGGACGACCGGATCGTTCGCACGCTATCCGCCCCGGCCCGCTACGGCTTGAACCGCACGACGTGGGACCTGCGTGAGGATCTGCCTGCCGAGTACCACTTCGAGGAGGAGCCGACCGGTCGGGGGCGAGGAGGGTTCGGCGGCGGGAGCGCCCGGCCCGAAGTGCTGCCGGGCACGTACACGGTGCGTTTCGCGGTCGGGGCCGACACTGTCCGCCAGACGGTCGAGGTGCAGCCCGACCCCCGCGTCGACGTGCCGATCGTGGACCGTATCGCCAAGTACCAGGCGACACGGGAGGCCGCCCTCATGGGCGCGAGGACCAGGCAGCTCCAGCAGAAGTCGAGAGAAATCCGGGAGGCGATCGAAGCGGTTCTGCAGATCGTCGACGAGAGGGCGCCCGAGGCGGCAGAGACGATCCGGGTCTCGGGAGACGCGCTCGAGGAGCGTCTGGACGAGGTTGCCGACTTCGATGGGGTCAGCCAGTATCGCCGCAGCCTCCGGGGCTTGGGTGCCTCCTATGATGCGCCCACCGAGGGCGAGCGGCTCGATCTACAGCGGATGGCGGAGGCCGTCGAACGTCTGACGCAGGCGATCAACGACGTCATACTGCTGAACGTCTCGGCGTTCCGTGACCAGGTTCGGGCCACCGGAAGCCTGGGGTTTCCGGACATCGACATCGTAGGGCGCTGGGAAAGGTGAGACGGGATCTCCGACGCCTGCACACGAGCGGTCTCTTCAACCGAGTGACGGACAGATGAGCAAGAAGAATTCGGCAGGGGCGCTGCGGCGGACGACACGGACCCTGATCCCGGTGGTGATGGGAGCATGTCTCGTGGGGCAGGGGGCAGAGGCCCAGGCCACGGGTGCGGACTTCACGCAGATCCATGGCCGCTCGATCGGTCCCGCCGGAATGAGCGGTCGGGTCTCGGACGTCGAAGTCGTCTTGAGCGATCCGAACACCATCTTCGTCGGCTCGGCCACGGGGGGTGTGTGGAGGTCGGTCGACGGAGGGCTGACGTACCAGCCGGTCTTCGACGACCAGCGCCTGCTCGGTATCGGCGCCTTGGCGGTCTTTCAGCCCAACCCCGCGATCGTCTGGGCCGGAACCGGTGAGGGCAATCCGAGGAACTCTGCCGGTGTCGGAAACGGCATCTACAAGAGCGTCGACGGTGGAGACACCTGGCGGCTGATGGGCCTGGAGGGCTCGGAGCGGATCCACAGGATTCTCACGCACCCCTCGGACCCCGACGTCGTGTACGTGGCGGCCCTCGGCCCGGCCTGGAGCGACGGTGAGGTGCGGGGAGTCTTCCGAACGACCGACGGCGGTGATACCTGGGAGAAGGTCCTCTACGTGGACGAGAGGACGGGCGCCGCGGATCTCGTCATGGATCCGAGCAATCCGAACAAGCTCATCGCTGCCATGTGGCAGTTTCGGCGCTGGCCCTGGTACTTCGAGTCGGGCGGACCGGGCAGCGGGATCCACATCACCTACGACGGTGGCAGCTCCTGGACGCGCCAGACGGAGGAAGACGGACTTCCGGCCGGCGACCTCGGGCGGGCGGGCCTCGCATTCTCGATCTCGAATCCCGAGATCGTCTACGCGCTCGTCGAGGCAGAGCGCAGCGAGATGCTCCGCTCCGAAGACGGGGGACGCAGCTGGCGGACGGTCACGGACCGGAGCGGGATCGCGCCGCGCCCGTTCTACTACGCGGACATCCGGGTCGATCCCCAGAACGAGAACCGCGTCTACTCGCTGCATTCCACCATCCAGGTGAGCGAAGACCAGGGGCGCACGTTCAGGGTCGTGGTGCCCAGCGCGATCATACACGGCGACGTGCACGAGCTCTGGATCGATCCCGAGGACGGCCGACGGATGATCATCGGGAACGACGGCGGGATCGGCTTCACGACCGATCGAGGCGTGAAATGGCGGTTCGTGGAGAACCTGCCGCTCGCGCAGTTCTACCACATCGCGGTCGACGATGCGGACCCGTACAACGTCTATGGCGGGCTTCAGGACAACGGCTCCTGGTTCGGTCCGAACACCGTGTGGGAGGGACGTGGCGTCATGAACGCCCACTGGCGGCGCGTCGGCAGCGGGGACGGCTTCAGCGTCTACCCGGATCGGGCCGACGAGCGGATCCTCTACGCGGCCTCGCAGGGCGGCAACCTCACCCGGGTCGACAAGGTGACGAACCGGCGGGTCGGGATTCAGCCCGTCCACCCGGACGGAGCGACGCTGCGCTTCAACTGGAATGCGGCGTTCAATACCGACCCGCACGACCCGTCGGTCATCTACCTCGGCAGCCAGTTCGTACATCGCAGTCGGGACCAGGGTCGGAGCTGGGAAATCATCTCTCCCGATCTGACGACCGACGATCCCGAGAAGCAGCGCTTCGACGAGTCCGGTGGGCTCACGATCGACGCGAGCGGGGCCGAGACCCACACGACGATTCTCTCGATTTCGCCGAGCCCCGTGCAGCAGGGGCTCATCTGGGCCTCCACCGACGACGGCAAGGTCCACGTGACCGTCGACGACGGTGGTTCCTGGACCGACCTGACGGGTCGACTCGACGACGTTCCCGAGGGAATCTGGGTGCCCCACGTGGAGCCGTCCCATCACGATCCCCAGGTCGCCTACGTCGTCATGGAGGATCACCGTCGAGGGAACTGGACCCCCTACGCATTCCGTACCGAGAACGGAGGCCGCGACTGGAGGTCGTTGCGACTGAATGACATCGACGGCTTCATTCACGTCCTTCGTGAGGATCCCGTCGAGCCCGACCTGCTCTTTGCGGGCACGGAGTTCGGGCTTTTCGTCAGCCTGGACAGGGGCGACTCGTGGTTCAAGCACACGGCCGGGGTCCCGCCGGCGCCTATCCGGGACATGCGGATTCACCCGCGAGACCACGATCTGGTGTTGGGGACCCACGGCCGGGCGATCGTGGTGGTCGACGATATCCGACCCTTCAGGGCGTTGGCGGCCTCACCGACCATGGCGAGCGCGGGCCTCTCGATGCTCCCCATGGCCCCGGCTCAGAAGTTCGTCGTCGGGGACGGCATGGTGGGTACGGACAAGGGATACCGCTCCACCGGGCATACGATGCACTTCGGGGAGCTGCGACCTTACGGGGCGATTCTGAACTACTGGGTCGGTGATCCCTCTGCCGGTGAGGTCGCCGAGATCGAGATTCACGATGCCTCCGGCGAGGTCGTCCGTCGGATCGACGGTCCGGCGGAGCGGGGCGTGAATCGGGTGGTATGGGATCTCACGGAGCGCACGACCGAAGACCCGGGCGACAGCGGTGGTCGGGAAGCGCTCGGCGGCACGTACACGGTGCGGGTCGGTTTCGGCGACCTCTCGGTCGAAGGGGCGTTGGAAGTCCGTGAGGACCCTCGCGAACCGGTAGCGGTGGCGGACCGCATCGCAAAACGCGAAGCCGTTGAGCAGGCCCGTTCGTACGCGCGGATGCTCTCGGAGGCACAGCATCGGGTGGACCGGGGACTCTCCACGCTGGAGCGGACTTCGGAATCTTTCGACGAGCTCCTGGACGAGGCGCTGTCGGAAGAAGCGGAGACGGTCCGATCTGCGCTCACCGACCTCATGGAGCGCCATTTCACGGGACCCGAGTGCCAAGGCAGCTGCGGGCCCACCGAGCCGTACGCCGAAGTCGTCGAAGAGCCGCTGAGCACGCTCTCGGGCTCCGACGAGCGTCCCACACCGAACGAGCGCCGGATGCTTCGCCAAGCGGAGGCCGCGCTGCAGACCATTCTCGACGAGGTCAACGCCGTCTTCGAGGGGCCCGTCTCGTCGCTCAGCGCGTCCCTTCGGGCCGCAGGGTACTCGCCCTTCCCGGCGTGGCAGCGCCTCACCGTCGGCTCCGGCGGCCAGGGCTGAAGAGCACATGATGCGGTCGGTCCTTCTCTGGGCCTCGGAGAACGCTTTTCTGGCCCGGCGACTTCCGAGATTCGGGTTCGTGCGGCGCGCCGTGCGGCGCTTCATGCCGGGGGAGGCGTCAGAAGACGCCCTCCGGGAGGCGACCCGGCTCGGTACGGAACGTCTCGCCTCGGTGTTCACCCTCCTCGGGGAGAACGTGACCCAGCCCGACGAAGCGGGGGTCGTGGTCGAGCACTACCGAGGGCTCCTGAATCAGATCGTGGAGCGCAGCCTCGATTCGGAGGTATCGGTGAAGCTCTCCCAACTCGGACTCGATCTCGACGAGGCACTGTGTGCCAGCAACCTCGAGGCGATCGTGGCCGCCGGCCGGACTGCGGATCGGACGATCTGGGTGGACATCGAGAGCTCACCGTACGTGGATGCGACGCTTCGGATCTATCGGCACGCGAGGGAGCAACACCCGAACGTGGGGCTGTGCCTGCAATCCTACCTCTACCGCACGTCGGATGACCTCGAGTCGCTGCTGCCGCTCAAACCCGCGATTCGGGTGGTCAAGGGAGCCTACGCGGAGCCGTCCAATGTGGCGTTCCCCAAGAAGCGCGACGTCGACGAGAGCTTCTTCGTGATCGCCTGTCGTCTGTTGGATGCCGTGCCGACTGGCGTTCGGGCGGCCTTCGCGACGCACGACCCGGCGCTGATCGAGCGGATCAAGACGGCGGCCGCGGAACGGGGGCTGACGAGGGGAGACGTCGAGTTCCAGATGCTTTACGGCATCAACACGTCGATCCAGCGTGCGCTCGTGGCCGAGGGCTATTCGGTGCGGACGCTCATCAGCTACGGTGAGGCCTGGTTCCCCTGGTACATGCGCCGCTTGGCGGAGCGACCCGCGAATCTGTGGTTCGTCCTCAAGAACGTATTCACCGGTTGACCCCGTGCCCGGTGAGAGAGGTGTGATCGGGTGACGGAGCCGACGCTCGCCGTACGGGATCTCGATCCGAAACGGTGGCCGATGCTCCTCCTGCTGTCGGTGGCCGTGCTCCTCGGCATGTCGGTCTGGTTCACCGCCTCCGCCGTCTCTCCGAATCTGGCGCTCGAGTGGAATCTGAGCCCGACGCAGGTAGGCTGGCTCACCACCTGGGTTCAGCTCGGGTTCGTGGCCGGGACCGCGGTTGCGGCCGTGCTCAACTTCGCAGACGTCATTCCGTCCGGTCGCTACTTCGCCGCCTCCGCCGTCTTGGCGGGAGTCGCGAACGCGATGCTCCTTTGGGTCCCGGGGTACGGCGGTGCGCTCCTGTTGAGGTTCCTGACGGGGTTCTTCCTCGCAGGTGTCTATCCACCGGCGATGAAGATGGTCGCCACCTGGTTCCGCTCGGCTCGGGGCCTGGCGATCGGCACGGTCGTGGGCGCCCTGACTGTCGGGAAGGCGATGCCGTACCTGATCAAGGTCTGGGGTGAGGGTGGGGGGAGCGTGACCACCGTGGTGCTCGGCGCGTCGGCGTGCGCGATCCTCGGGGCCGTGCTGGTGCTCGTGACGTACCGGGACGGTCCCTATCCCTTCGAGCGGAGGCCGTTCTCCTGGGGGCTGGTCCTGGACGTCGTCCGCGACCGGCCCACGCGCCTGGCGACGGGTGGCTACCTCGGACACATGTGGGAGCTCTACGCCGTTTGGACTGGATGCAGCCTCTACTTCCGTGACTATTTCGGTGCCGGGACGGAGGCCGACCTCGCCGCCTTCGGCCTCATCGCGGCCGGCGGCCCGGGTTGTGTCCTGGCAGGCGTCTGGGCGGACCGATGGGGTCGTGAGCGGGTCGCATCCTGGGCCATGTATGTGAGCGGTTTCTGCTGCCTGATCGCCGGATGGCTGATGAGCGCGCCTCCGGCGGTCGTCGTGGGGCTGGGTATCGTGTGGGGCTTCGCAGTCGTCGCCGATTCGGCGCAGTTCAGCGCCCTCGTGACGGAAGCCGCACCCAGCCGGGCGGTCGGTACGGCGCTCACGCTGCAGACCAGTCTCGGGTTCGCGTTGACGGGTGTGTCGATCCAGCTCACGACCTGGCTGGCCGACGTCGCCGACTGGCGTGTCGCATGGAGCGTCCTGGCGCTCGGGCCGGCCCTGGGGATCCGGGCGATGACGCTGCTGGTGCGGCTACGGAGGAAGTCCCGAGAGGCCTGATGCGGCTCAGCCGCCGGCCGCTTCTCGCCACAGGACCTGCATCGCCTCCCCGTAGGGCACGACCTGCGGGGGTGCCCCGTCGGCCTTGGGCACGAGCACGTAGGGCGTCCGATCGGGGAAGTACGAACGGATCGTTCGATTCTTCTCGGGTCCGAGGTCCCGAACGAACATCGGTCTGCCTCGTTCGATACCGGGCAGGTCTCCCTGCCAGACCAGCGGAGCGAGGGCGACCGCTCCGAACCGGTCCGCCTCCAGCTCCCGGACGCACTCGGCCGGGAGGGCCACGCCCGGACGCATCCGGACGGTGGTCCCCTCCGGTGCTCTGGGGCGTTCGATACCCTCGGGGGTGCCCGGGAGCTGCTCCAGCTCTACCGGCGGCAAGGGTTCCCCCTCCATACCGTACCGGGTCCCTGTTCGCGTCGTCGTGTAGCGCTGGAGTCCGCAGTTCGTGTTCCGTCGCAGGACGGTGATCACGCTGTCCTGTCGCATCCTGCCGGCGACCTGGAGTGTGGAAGCGAGCCTCTCGTTCCAGGACGCGTGCACGAAGACGAGGGCGCGCGCCGGGTCGGGCAGGGATGGCACGGTCACGCGTGCGAGCGTGGCGTCGCTCCAGCGATAACTCGCCAGGCGACTGGGGACCCCGAGCGTCCCTGCGGCCAGGAGGGCCAGGAGGGCCGACCAGAGGGCGACGTCGTTCAGGCGAGCGCGAAGTCGGGCGCTGCCCTCGGGCCCGGACGCCGGGGCTACGCCGAGGCCGATCGCGGCGACCACGCCGAGGGCGAGCCAGGCCGGCGCGGCCTCGTACAGCATCCGGGGGTCGTGAAACCAGTAGTACGCGTTCGCGACGACGGGCAGCAGCGCCCAGGCGACGAGGAAGGGAACGCCCCGAGGGAGCCTTCTGGCGGTGAGGAGAAAGAGCCCGATCACGAGGCCGAGGGGAACGGGCGTTTCGAGGAGCTGCACTCCGGCCGCCAGGACGTCGGTCGACGTAAAGCCCAGTGCCTCGAGCGGGCCGTAGTCATAGCTCCAGGGGTCCGTATGGAAGCCGAGCCGGTGGCGGTCGCCAAAGGCCGCCAGGTAGCCGAGTCGCGTGGGGGCTCCGAAGAGGCGCGTGTTGTACCACCCGAGGAAGACCGCGAAGGGCAGACCGCCCAAGAGCGTGCCTGCCCCCCGGGAAATCATCCAAGGCATCGGTCGGCGTCGGCGGACGAGCTCCGGCACCCAGATTCCCAAGGTCGCCACGCTGCCCAGGACGAGACCGGTCCACGGTCGGCCCGCGACCATGAACCCGATCGCCGACCCGGCGACCAGGGACCAGCTCCAGCTCCCGTCGCGTGCCCGCAGGCTCGCGTAGAGCGCCAGGACACCGGCGGCCCCGGCGGTCGTGTGGCTGAGAGAGCCGGCTCCGACGAGCAGCACGAAGGGGCTCAGAGCCACGGCCAGGGCGCCGACCCGCGCCGTGCGAGGGAGATCGGGAAGGAGTCTCGGAAGCGCCAAGGCGGTGAAGCCCACCGTCAAAGCGAGGGCGAGAGGGCCCAGGAGCCACGCGAGCCCGAGGCGATGGAAGAGGGCCATCACGAAGAGGTGAGCCGGTGCGAAGTGCGAGACCCATCCCTCCGGGACGAGCAGCATGTTGGGGATCATCCAAGCCTCCCCCGTCCCCGGCAGCCGACCTCCCAGCAGACCCGCAGCGATGTATCGCGCCTGCAGCGTCGAAGCGATCTCGTCGACGTTCGTGAAAAAACCCCGGTAGAGCAGCCGCTGGATCAGCAGGGCGAGCACACCCGAAGCCGAGGCCAGCCCGACCGCCCAGGCCGTCATCGGTACGGAGGCGAGGCGATCTCCGGCGGCCTCCAGGCGAGCCCGGATCGTCCTGCCGGGAAGCACGAAGGCGAGGACGGCCCCGAGCAGCAGGATCACGAGCGTACCCCAGCCGAAGAAGGCCAGGGTCGCTTCCGCTACGTCGACACTCGCCTGGCGATGAGGAGCCTCCTCACTCGTGCCGAGAAGCCTGAAAATCGGGACTGTCGAGAACGCCACGAGCAGCGCACCGACGATCCTCAGGGCTCCGGTCATCCTCCGTCCCGGATTCCGGGGGGTGTGACGGCCCATTCCACGATCGCGAGTGAGCCGTCCACGACGAGGGCGAGAAGGGCCGCCGGGATCGCTCCCGAGAGGATCATCCACGTATCCGAAAGGGCAAGGCCGGCGACGATGGGATCTCCGAGCCCACCGGCTCCGATGAAAGCCGCGAGGGTGGCGGTACCGACGGTGATCACCGCCGAGGTTCGGATCCCGGCCATGATGACGGGTACCGCCAAAGGCAGACGCACGTACCGGAGAATCTGTGCTTCGGTCATTCCCAGGGAACGGGCAGAGTCGACCGCTGCCGGGTCCGCGTCACGGATCCCGGTGTAGGTGTTCCGCACGATGGGGAAGAGCGAGTAGAGGAAGAGCGCGACCAACGCCGGGACGACGCCGATTCCGAGCAGCGGAATCATGAACGCCAACAGAGCGATGCTCGGGATGGTCTGCAGGAGGCCGATTCCGCGAATCACGGTCTCGGCTCCCGACCGGACCCGCTCCAGCAGGAGACCGAGCGGGATCGCCACGAGCACGGCGGCCACCAGTGAGGTCGCAACCAGGAGTATGTGGCGTGTGGTGAGTCCCCAGATTTGGGTCCGTCGCTGCCACAGGTAGGCCACGGCCGAGCCCGCTCGGACGCCCGGCTCCGTCCTGAGTATGCGAACCGCGGGTGCCTCGACGAGCCCGAGCTCTCTGAGCGCATCGCGAGCCACCGAGGCGACTTCGTGACCCTCGACTTCGACCCGGCGGTTCAGACTCCTCATCGTCTCGACATCGAGGGTCCCGGCGAGCTCGGAGAGCGTGCGGATCGCGTCGGGCCGCGTGTCCCAGAGCGAGCTTCCGACGAGCGGTGCGGCCTGGTACGGTGGAAAGAAGGAGCGATCGTCCCGCAGCACGACGAGGTCGTATCGGGAGATCAGCCCGTCCGTCGCGTAACCGTCGATCACATCCACCTCGCCGGCCACGAGGGCCTCGTACTTCACCGCCTGCAGGAGGGAGCGCACCTCCAGGGGCTCGAAGCCGTAGGCCGTCTGCAGACCGACGAGCCCGTCGGCTCGCCCGATGAAGTCGGGTGAGAAGCCGGCACGATATCGTCTGGGATTCGCGGCGAGGTCGGAGAGCGTACGCAGCTCCCCCTCCTCGGCGGTCTCTCGACGCACCGAGACCGCGTAGGTGTTCTCGAATCCCAGAGGCGGCAGCCAGTGAATCCCCCAACGGTCTCGGAAGGTGGAGGAGACGCGACGAAAGACCTCTGCGGCCGAACCGCCAGGCTGCTCGTCGAGAACGGCGACGAGCCCGGTGCCGGTGTATTCCGGATACACGTCGATCGCGCCGGTGCGGAGGGCCTGAAAGGCGATCTCTGTCGCACCGAGGCCCAGGCGACGCTCGACACCGATCCCTCGGCTCTCGAGGACCTGCGCGAACATCTCCGCAAGCAGGAAGGACTCGCCGAAAGGCTTCGAGGCGACCACCACCGGTCGGAGCGGACCCATCGTGATGCCTCCGGCTCCGATCGACGGGGACGGGATTGCCTGCGGTGGGGACGACACGGTCCCGCGACGCCATCCTTCCGCCCCGGGGATGATCGCGACCCCGAGCACGGCCACGAGCAAGACACCCCAGAGGATCCGCTTGGTCATCCTTCGATCCCGGCTCTTTCGAGCAGCTCGGCCACGTAGGGCGTTGCAGGAGACCGGCAGAGCGACGCGGGATCCCCGATCTGCTCGCAACGACCCGCCCGAAGCACGGCGACGCGGTCGGCGAGCCGCAGTGCGCTGCGAAGATCGTGGGTCACGAAGAGCACCGTCACGCCGACGTCCTCGAGCACCGACCGGACCATGTCGACGAGCTCCGCTCGCGTGATGGCGTCCAGCGCCCGAAACGGCTCGTCGAGGAGGATCGTCTGGGGCTCGGCGGCGAGCGCTCGTGCCAGGGCGATACGCTGACGTTGGCCCCCGGAAAGCTCCGAGGGGAGCCGGCTGCCGAACTCCTCCGCCGGAAGACCCACACGGACGAGGGACTGCCGGGCGAGCTCGGTCGCGCGGGGCGATCCCGTGAGCCACGGGACGAGCGACACGTTGCGCAGGACGTTCCAGTGCGGGAGCAGTCCGCCCTCCTGCTGGACGTAGCCCATCGAACGCCGGAGCCGGACGGCGTTGAGCGAGCCCACTTCGGTGCCCTGGACGAACACACGGCCCTCGTCCGCCTCGATCATCCGATTGAAGATGCGCAGCAGGGTCGTCTTGCCTGCTCCGCTTTCGCCGACCAGAGCCATGAACTCACCGCGCTCGACCTTCAGCGACAGCGAGTCCAGCGCCTTCCGACTGCCGTAACGCTTCGTTACCTCGACCGCCTCCAAGCCCGGGGCTCGGGGGTCTGCGGCCAGCAGGCTGGACGTGATTCGGGCAGGCATGGCTCTTCGTTACGGCCGTCCGGGGTACGGCGCAAGTCGAGCGGGGGTTACCTTCCGCCTGCCAGGGCGCCGCGATTCGACTCCTTCCAGAAATCGACATGAACGTCCACCTCGGGCGATCCCTCAGCGTTGCAGAGATCACGGATCTGCTCTCGGAGGCCAGAGCGCGCACGTTGCTCCTCGTCAGTCCGCTCTCTGAAGAGGACCTCTCCCTGCAGCACGATCCGCTCATGAGCCCGATCGTCTGGGACCTCGGTCACATCGCGCACTTCGAGGAAGTGTGGCTGCTGGAAAGCCTGGAGAGTGGGCGGGCGGGCTCGGAGGGCCTGCGGGGGATGTACAACCCGTTCGAGAATCCGCGGCGGGTGCGCGACAGTCTGCCGCTCCCGACGATGGCGGAGTGTCGGGACTACTTGGGCCGAGTCCGGCGCGCCGTGCTCGAGAACCTCTCGAACGTCGACCTGACGGCGGACGGGCCCCTCCTGGGCCAGGGCTTCGTCTTCCGAATGGTTCTGCAGCACGAATACCAGCACAATGAAACGATCCTCCAGACGTTGCAGCTGAAGCAGGGGGGACCCTACCGGGCTCCCCGGGGCGTGAGCCTTCCAAGCGGGAAGGCATCGGATTTTGCGGAAATGGTGCGGTTTACCGGCGGCACCGTGCCCATCGGCACCGACGACCGGAGTGGGGCCTACGACAACGAGCGCCCGCTTCACGCTCTCGAGATCGAGCCGTTCTGGATCGACACGATTCCCGTGACGAACGGGGCCTATCGGCGCTTCGTGGACGAAGGCGGATACGACCGGCCCGAGCTTTGGTCGGAGGCGGGATGGGCGTGGCGGGAAGAATCCGGCGTGGACGCCCCGAAGCACTGGCGGCGCTCCGGTGCGGGTTGGACCGTTCGCACGATGGATCTCGTGGAGCCGCTCGATCCCGAGAAGCCGGTCTGCCACGTGTGTTATCACGAAGCCGACGCATACGCACGTTCGATCGGGAAGCGGCTTCCGACGGAATTCGAGTGGGAGGCGGCGGCGACCTGGGATCCCCGACAGGCCGTGAAGCGTTCGTACCCCTGGGGAGATACGCCGGCAACCCCGGCGGTCGCGAACGTGGACGCTCTCGCGTTCGGAACCGCTCGGGTGGGCAGCTTCCCCACGAACGTTTCGCCGATCGGGTGCTATGGCATGATCGGAGACGTCTGGGAATGGACGTCGACCGATTTCCACGGCTACCCCGGTTACGAGACCTTCCCCTATCCGGAGTACTCGGAAGTGTTCTTCGGAGACGAGTACAAGGTTCTGCGGGGAGGGTCGTGGGCGACACGGAGTGGAGCGCTGAGGAGCACGTTCCGGAATTGGGATTACCCGATTCGGCGTCAGATCTTCAGCGGTTTCCGCTGCGCCAGGGACGATCGAGCAGGGTGATGGCCGGATTGCCCGAGCAGCTCGAGAGGTCGGAGGGTACAGAGCCGGAGGCTTTCGGTTCGGCGAGGGCCAGCATGCTTGCGGACATACGATGGGGATTGGCGCGGGAGCAGAAGGAGCTTCCGTCGAAGTACTTCTACGATACCAAGGGGTCCGAGCTTTTCGAGAAGATCACCGGGCTTCCGGAGTACTACCTCACCCGCACGGAGCGAAGGCTGCTCGAGAGTGATGTGGCGACGTGGATCAGGACGGTTCGTCCGGGCAGCGTCGTCGAGCTCGGCGCGGGCAGTGGGCGCAAGACGAGGATTCTGCTGGAGTCCATGCTGGAAGGGGGAGGGTCCACCTACGCCCCGGTCGATGTTGCGGGCGATTTTCTGGAGGAAGCGGCCCGAGCGCTTCGCGAGGACCACCCGGGCCTTGTCGTGATGCCACAGGTCGGGGACATCACGGACCGCTTGGGTTTCGCATCGAAACTGCCCGGACCCAGGGTCTTCGCTCTGATCGGCAGCACGATCGGCAACTTCGATGCGGAGGCAGCGGTGGACCTGGTGTCGAACATTCGCGAAGCCATGGACGACGAGGATCATTTCCTGCTCGGAGCGGATCTGCGTCCCGGTCACGGCAAGACGGTCGCGGAGCTGGAGGCGGCTTACGACGATGCGCTCGGTGTGACCGCGGAGTTCAACCTGAACATTCTCAGCGTGATCAACGAGGGGCTCGGCACGGACTTCGATCCCGCCCTCTATCGCCATCGGGCCTTCTACGACGAGCGCCGCGGTCGCATCGAGATGCACCTCGTCGCTCTCGTGGCTCACACCGTGCGAATCCCGGGCTCGGCGCCGGTCGCCGTCGAGGAGGGCGAGAGCATTCGCACCGAGCTGAGCTGCAAGTACGACCGTCCGGTCCTCGAAGGGCTCCTGGGCAGGGCCGGCCTTCGTATCGAGCGCTGGTGGACGGACGAGCGAGCGCGTTATGCGCTTCTCTCCGCTCGACCGATTTGACGCGAATGGATTCATCCGACCTCGAGCGGGACCTTCGGACGCGGGCCTTCGGTCTCGGGAGGCCTCCGGGTCCCGACGGTCGAATCGGGATCGAGGTGGAGCTGATCCCGGTCGACGCCGAGTCGCGCCGAGTCGTCGGCCCCGAAGGGACGGCGGGTGCGATTCGGGACCGGACGGCGGCGCTCGGATGGAGCGAGTCGATCTCGGCTTTCGGGGCACCGCGATTCCACACCCCCGGGGGAGGGACGGTTTCCTACGAGCCCGGCGGACAGATCGAATTCAGCTCGCCGGTCCGCGAGACCGTGCGGGGACTGGTGACGGAGACCCGCGGCGTCGTGCACATCCTCCGGGAGGTCTTGGGCGAGGCGGGAGTCGATCTCGTTTCTCGGGGCATCGACCCTTTCAATCCGGCGGACTCGGCGAGGCTGTTCCTCTCCAACGAGCGGTACACCCGGATGGCGGCCTACCTCGAAGACTACGGGGACGCAGGTCGCCGAATGATGCGTCAGACCGCGGCGATCCACGTCAACCTCGGGCTCGGTGCCGACCCTTTGGGTCGTTTCGAGCTCCTGCAGCGGCTCACGCCCTACCTGATCGCGATCTTCGCGAACTCCTCCGTCTACGCCGGAGCCCAGACGGGCTTTCGAAGCTTTAGGGCGCGGCAGTGGCGCCTTCTGGATCCGCGTCGAACGGGGCTGGTCGAGGGGCCCGACGCCGTCTCCGGGCTGCTCGGGTCGGCCCTCGCGGCTCCCGCGCTGTTCTTCGGCTCGGATGGCGATCCGCTCCTCCCCTTCGAGGCCTGGATCCGTGAGGGCGAGGTGACGATGGCGGATTGGCACCGGCATCTGAGCACGCTCTTTCACGAAGTCCGCGCTCGTGGCTACCTGGAGGTTCGCGCCATCGATGCGCTCGATCCCGTGGACTACGGGGCCCCGCTGGTATTCCTGGTGGGGATCACGCACGACCGACGTGCGGCGGAGTCGGCGATGGAGATTCTTCCGGCTGCCACGTCTGACGACCTCGAGCGCGCCGCTTCCTCCGGGCTGCGTGACGAGCGACTCCGGCGGGTGGCGGAGGAGCTCTGGGATCTGGCTTTGACCGGGGCGGGTCGCGCCGCTGGGGGAGTGCTGTGCGAGGCGGATCTGGAGCAAGCCCGGGACTTTGCCGCTCGCTACGTCAGGCAGGGTCTCGATCCTGCCGCCGAAACCGACGCGGAGGACCTGGGCGCCCTTGCGCCGGCGTCCTGAAGCTACTGGAGCGAACCGACCTCAACTTGCCCCGCGGCATCGACTTGCACGATCGATCCGTGGGGAACCGGTTCCCAGCCGTCGTCCGCGTCCAGTGCCTCCGATGCGATCAAGCCACCTGCCGGTGCACCGGGCCAGGCTCGGTTCACGTAGAGGGAGTTGGATTCTCCTGTCGTGCCGAATCGGCTGACCACCACGCGATCGGGGGTCGAGAGCACCATGTTCAGCTGTGCCTCCAGCCCCTTCGGCGCGACCCGCCCTCGGACCGCTTCGATCAGGTCTCGAACGGCCTCGGTGGGGTTCGATCCACGACGCAGCCGATCCACGAGGAGGAGAAACAGCGTCTCGGTATCCGAGCTTCCCTGGAGCGCGGCGTAGAGATCGTTGGGCAGGTCCTTCCTCAGGTCTCGCATGAAGGCCGAGTTGAAGCGTTCGATTTTTCCGTTCAGCGTGAAGCTCCACTCGTCCAGGACCAGGGGCGGGACGGAGGATCGGTCGACGACGGCGTCCTCCGTCGCGTTTCTCAGGGCGGACACGACGATGCCGGATCGCACCGACGCGAGCAGCGGACGGAGCTCCGGTGCGTGCCAGACCGGTCGGTCCGTGAACGCTCGGATGGGCCGTCCGTCCACGTACCAGGCGGCGCCGAAGCCGTCGGCGTTGACGGACCCCGAGAGAAGCTCGCGAGGCGCCCAACTCTGGCGGTAGAGCGAGTGGGTGCCTCCGTAGGCGAGCCTTTCCGGAGAAATGGACTCACCGGCATAAGCGACGAACCGGCACACGCTCAGCCGACTCCGTGTCCGACCAGGTCGTCGAGCATCGACAGGTCGACGTTGCCACCGCTCAGAATGGCGACCGCCGGCCCTTCGCCAGGGACGAGACCCTCGAGCAGAGCCGCGACCCCTGCGGCTCCCCCGGGCTCGACCACCTGTTTCGTCCGTTGCATCAAGAACGACATGGCATGGCGGATCGCATCGTCCGGGATCGTGAGGCAGCCGGCCGCGCGCTCCCGGAGAATGCGATAGGTCAACTCGCCCGCCATGGGGGCCGCGAGACCGTCTGCGATCGTGCCGACCGAGTCGAGATGCACCGCCCGACCGCACTCGAAGCTTTGCTGCATCGCCGAGGCACCGTCGGGCTCGACGCACCAGACGTCCACGTCGGGCAACACCTCCGAGGCGCCGAGCGCGATTCCGGCCGCGAGCCCGCCGCCCCCCACGGGCACCACGAGCGTCGCCACGTTCTCGACCTGTTCGGCGATCTCGAGCGCACAGGTGCCGTGTCCCGCAACCACGTGGGCGTCATCGAACGGGTGCACGAAGTGAAAACCGTGTCGATCGGCCAGCTCGTGCACGAGCTCGAAAGCCTCGGCGCCCGTCCCGTGCAGGACGACTTCGGCCCCGTAGGCTTCGCTGGCCGCGACCTTGGTCCGGTTCGCTGCCGCCGGCATGACCACCGTGCACGGGATCCCGGCCTGTCGGGCCGCCCAGGCCACGGCCGCCGCGGCATTTCCGGCCGAGATCGTGATGACGCCGCATGCGTGGGCCGTCTCGGTGAGCGACGCCATGTGGTTGAGCATGCCGCGTACCTTGAACGAGCCGGTCTTCTGCAGGTGCTCGCACTTCAAGAAGACGGGTCGACCGACGCGCTCCGATAGCGCCGTGCTCGAAAGCACGGGGGTTCGGTGGATCCGGGCCTCGATGGACTCACGTGCTCGAAGCACGTCCTGGAAGGTCGGAAGCTGCACGGAAGTCTGAAAAAATCGACGGTGGACGCGTGGCGCTACGGGATGATCACGACCACCCTCGAAGCGCATAATTCCTGGATTATTCACGAAGTTGCTCGTATCATCTCCGAGTAAACATATGTCCGCAAGCCGTCATGTCGTTTCTTGAAACCGTTGAGGTTCGACGATGCGTCAGAGACTCGGAGTGATTCTAGGGACCCTCGCCTTGCTGGTCGCCCTCGCGGCGGTGCCGGCTCAGGCGCAAAACGGTACCCTCAGTGGGACCGTGACCGGGAGTGACTCGGGAGATCCGTTGGCCGGCGCGCAGGTCCAGGTGCTGGGCGGCGGCATGGAAACCGGCGGGGTGACCGGGGAGTCCGGTCAGTTCCGCTTCGAGGTTCCGGCCGGCAGCTATCGGCTGATCGTGACCTTCCTGGGGTACCGGACCCACAGTGAGGACCGGGTGAATGTCGGCGCGGGGACGACGACCAACCTCAGCATCGCGATGGTCTCCGACGTCATCTCGCTCAACGAGCTCGTAGTCACGCCTTCGCGGGGCGTCGTGCAGAAGCGCACGGAAGCTCCGGCGACGGTGATCACCGTCGGGGAGCAGGAGGTTGCCGAGCGCCCCACCGTCACGCCGGTCGACCATCTGCGCACGACTCCCGGTGTGGACATCATCACGCACGGCGTCCAGGCCACCAACATCGTCGTGCGGGGCTTCAACAACATCTTCTCCGGCGGCCTGCACGCGCTGACCGACAATCGACTCGCCGGCATCCCATCCCTCCGTGTGAACCTCCTGCACTTCATCCCGTCCACGAACGACGACGTGGAGCGGATGGAGGTCGTGCTGGGACCCGGCTCGGCCCTGTACGGGCCAAACACTTCGAACGGTGTCCTGCACATCATCACCAAGTCGCCGCTCGACGAGCAGGGAACGTCTCTGACGCTCGGAGGGGGCGAGAAGAGCGTCTATCAGGCGGCGTTCCGGACCTCCCACCTCATCGGAGAAGACTTCGGGATCAAGCTCTCGGGGCAGTACCTGCAGGGTAACGAGTGGGTGTTCGTGGACGACACGGAGGTCGCGACCCGGGCTTTCGCACGGGCGCAGCCTGCGACCTTCCAGGGGCTCCTGCTCGCTCGCGGCGCGTCGCAGAGCGAAGCGCAGCTTGCGCTCAATCGGGTCGGCGAGCGGGACTACAGCTTCGAGCGCTACTCGGGTGACCTGCGCGCCGACTGGCGGGTCTCGGACAACGCGCTGTTCCGACTGAATTACGGAGTCACCAGCGCTTCGGGCATCGAGCTCACCGGGATCGGCGCGGGCCAGACCGACAACTGGATCTACCAATTCGCACAGGCCCGCTTCAACTACGGTCGTTTCTTCACCCAGGCGTACCTGAACACGTCCGACGCGGGCGACAGCTTCCTCCTCCGGGACGGCCTGCCCCTCGTCGACAAATCGCGGCTCTTCGTCTCGCAGATGCAGTACGGCCTCGACTTCGGGGACGGCCGCCAGGACCTCACGATCGGAGGCGACTTCTACTGGACGAATCCGAGGTCCGAGGGGACGATCAACGGAATCAACGAGAAGGACGACGACGTCACCGAGTACGGCGCCTACATCCAGTCCAGGACGGAGCTGGTCGAAGACAAGCTGGACCTGGTGCTGGCGGGTCGTGTGGACAAGCACTCGTGGCTCGACGACCCCGTCTACAGCCCGCGGGCGGCACTCGTCTTCAATGCGGACGAGAACAACAGCTTCCGCGTCAGCTACAACCGGGCGTTCTCGACTCCGTCGACGCTGAACCTATTCCTGGACATCAACTCGGGGCTCGCTCCGGAACCGCTCGGAGCGTTGGGCTACTTCCTGCGGGCCCGCGGCCCCAACGAGGGCTTCACCTTCGGTAGCGGCGGCGACTATCTGATGCGCTCGCCCTTCACCCCGGAGGCGTTCGGCGGGCCCACGCAGGCACTGCCCGCGAACTCGAGCACGCTCTGGCAGTACGGCGTGGGGATTCTCAACGCCCAGCTACCGCTGCTTCAGCAGGCCAACCCGGCCTTCGCCGCGCAGCTCGGCGCCCTGCTGCCGATCCTCGCAGGACTGGATCCCACGGGAGCGGTGGGACTCGTCACGCTCGACCCGGTCACCAACGCGCTGAATCCGCTCGCTGCGGGCGTGCCCGACGTCGGGACGCTCAAGGAGAGCACCAACACGACCTTCGAGGTCGGCTACCAGGGCGTGCTGGACAATCGGTTCCTCGTGGCTGCCGACGTCTGGTACTCGCAACGCAAGGACTTCGTGAGCCCGCTGGTGCTCAGGACGCCGCTTCTCCTCATGAACGGCCAGGAGATGATTCCCTGGCTCGTCGGCGAGCTCGCGCCGATCTTCATCCAGCAGACCGGTGACGTCGCAGCGGGGACGCAGGCGGCCACCTGTGCGGCGCTCGGGCTCGCGCTCGGAGACACGGACTGCAACCCGGCGACCAGTGCCGATCGCGTGCCGGGCGGGCTGGCCACGCTGCCGCTCGGGGTCGTCGCGCCGGACGGAGAGCAGGGGAGCGCGATGGGACCGGATCTGCTCGCAACGTACGTCAACGCCGGTGACGTCAACCTCTGGGGTGCGGATCTGGCGCTGAAGTGGCTCATCGACTCCCAGTGGACCGTCGGAGGCTCGGCCTCTTGGGTGCAGCACGACTACTTCGTCGATCAGAAGACGGCCGAGCTCCTCGGCATGGTGGGCGCGGGTGAGGCGGTCGAGGATGCCGACAAGCTCGAGTCACCCGGTGGTCGCACCGTCGGAGCGCTGGAGAACGGTATCGCGCCGATCTCGCTCAACGCCCCACGATGGAAGGGCTCGCTGCAGCTCGCATATCGCAACGTCCGCGCCGGCTTCAACGCGGAAGCCCGCCTGCGCTATCAGACGAGCTTCCCGGCCGAATCGGCGGGTTACACGGGGACGGAGTGCATCACGGGGGGCCAGGGCGGCATCTTCGAGGAGTCGTGCGTGGACGACTTCACGCTCGTCGACGTGACGCTCGGCTACAAGATCCCGAACACGGCGGCGACGCTGCAGCTTGCGGTCACGAATCTCTTCGACGAGAGCTACCGAAGCTTTGTCGGCGTGCCGGAGATCGGCCGCTTCATCATGGCTCGGATCAAGTACGACTTGAACTGAGCCTCGCTCCGTCCGCCGGTGGACCTACCGGCGGTGGGCGTTGGTTACGAGATTTCGACGGGGCTCGGGAACACGATTCCCGGGCCCCGTCTTCGCCGGATGGGCGGGTTCGTCGTGGCTCGCCAGGACCTGGAGAGAAGCATTGCAGGAGCAGGGAACTCAGTCGGACGTGACGGTGCGCTGTCCGTTCTGCCTCAAGATGAACCGTGTGGATCTCGGGCGGGCCGCCGCTCGCCCAGCCTGCGGGGAATGCAGCCGTCCCATTCTGCTGGACCGGCCTTTCAAGGTCATGGAAGAAGACTTCGATCGCTCGGTGCTCGGGTCGGAGGCACCCGTTCTGGTCGATTTCTACGCGGACTGGTGCGGGCCCTGTAAGATGGTCGCGCCGATGATGGACGAAGTGGCGCAGGCCCATGTCGGCCGTCTCCTGGTGGCCAAGGTGGACACCGATCATGCGCCCTCGCTCTCCCAGAAGCTCGGAATCCGGGGCGTGCCCACGCTGATCCTCTTCAGGGACGGCGAGGAGGTGTCTCGCAGCGTCGGCTTCGAGCCCGAGAAGATTCGCCAGATGGTTGCCGAGGCGACCCGTTGAGGGAAGTGCGTCCCGCCGACGCGGAGGGGCCGAGTGGGTAAGCAAGAGCGACAGGCAGCGATCATCAACCTGTTGAGGGCCCACCGTGTTCCGAGCCAGGAAGCGCTTCGAGAGCTTCTGCGGGAGCTGGGGATCGAGGTCACGCAGGCGACCCTCTCTCGCGACATCCGCGAGCTGCGTCTCGTGAAGCGCCGCGGAGCCCAGGGGCTTTCCCACTACAGGGTCCCGGAGGAGGGAGAGAACACTCCGCCCCTCCAGACGCTGCTGCCCGTGCTCTATCTCTCGACCGAGGGTACGGGGAACCTTCTCCTGCTGCGGACGCTGACGGGCAGCGCATCGGCCGTTGCGAGCGCGATAGACGCCGAAGAGTGGCCGGAGGTTCTGGGCACAGTCGCCGGCGACGACACGATCCTCGTCATCCACCGATCGAAGGCTATGCGGAAGGTGGTGGAGGAGCGGCTCCGGCAGATTGCCGACGCCGGATCCGAAAACGCCTAACCCGTTGTCGTGTAGGGAATTTCCGCTTCACGAGTAGGGTTTCTCCCGGCTTGACACCTCATGGGCCCAACGGTAAGGTAAGCACAGTAAATAAACATTCGGTGTCACCGAATATTATTTCTTGCAGGGTTGTCGGGACCGGGAGTGGAGTAAGACGGCCTAGCCGTCGCCAGCGCTTTGGCGGGAAGTGTCTGGTTCTGCTCCCGGCCCGCATTCTTTTTCTCCGAAATCCGGGTTCAGAGATCATGTCCCTCAAGGTTTTGCTAGGGTATTCCGGAGGCCTCGACACCTCGGTGATCGTGCCGTGGCTTCGCGAGCACTACGGTGCCGAGGTCATCTGCGTGGCGGCCGATGTCGGACAGCCGGGTGGCCTCGAAGGCTTGGCCGAGAAGGCCAAGGCGACAGGTGCTTCGGAATTCCATGGCGAGGATCTCCGACAGAGCTTCGTAGAAGATTTCATCTGGCCCACGCTTCGGTCCGGGGCGGTCTATGGCCGGAAGTACCTGCTGGGCACCTCGATGGCACGGCCGATCATCGGTCGCCGCATGGTTGCGATCGCCAAGAAGGTCGGCGCGGACGCGCTCGCCCACGGCTGCACCGGGAAAGGGAACGACCAGGTCCGTTTCGAGCTGACCTTCCAGGCGCTCGCACCGGAGCTGCCCGTGATCGCGCCGTGGCGCGAATGGGAGTACCGCTCGCGCGAAGAGCTCTTCGCTTACGCGCGGGAGCGTGACATTCCGCTGCACGGGGTCGACGAGTCCAAGCTCTACTCGCGTGACGAGAATCTCTGGCACATCTCCCACGAGGGAGGACCTCTCGAAGATCCGGCGTATGAGCCGGATCCGGAGATGTTCCAATGGACGGCGGCCCCGGAGGACGCGCCGGACACCCCCGAGTACGTGGAGATCGAGTTCACCGAGGGATACCCGGTGGCGGTCAACGGGGAGACGCTGGGGTCCGTGGAGATGGTCCAGACACTCAACGAGGTCGGCAGTCGCCACGGCGTGGGCCGGATCGATCTGGTCGAGGACAGGATGGTCGGGATGAAGTCCCGGGGGGTCTACGAGACCCCTGGAGGTACCCTTCTGCACCTCGCGCTCCGTGAGCTGGAGCAGCTTACCCTCGACCGGCGTGCGCTCTACATCAAGGATCAGCTCGCGGACCGCTACGCGGATCTCGTCTACGAGGGTTGGTGGTGGACCCCTGAGCGCGAGGCGCTCGACGCCTTCTGCGAAGTGCTTCTGCAGCGCGTCACAGGGCTCGTGAAGCTGAAGCTCTACAAAGGCCACGCCTCGGTCGCGGCTCGCCAGAGCCCCGAGTCGCTCTACGATTCGGGCCTCGCATCCTTCGGCGACGACGGCACGTACGACCACGCGGACGCCGCAGGATTCATCAAGCTCTTCGGCCTTCCGGCGCGCGTGCAGGCGGATCGTGAGCGGGGGAGGCCTCAGGAGGCGGTCAAGTCACTCCTGAAGGAAGTGGCGGAGACGCTCCGGTAGGGCGAGAGGCCTCCGCGGACGATGAATCGGAAGGACCCACCGGACACCCCGACCCAGCCTCTCTGGAGTGGGCGCATCGAGGGGGGAATGGCGGCCGAGATGGTTCCGCTGAACGACTCGCTCGGCGTGGATCTTCGCCTCTGGCAGCACGACCTGCAGGGCAGCCGGGCCTGGGCCCGAGCGATCGCCGCAGCGGGTGTGTTGGACGCCTCCGAGCTGACAAGGATTCTCGAAGGGCTCGCCCGGGTGTCGGTCCGACTCTCGGACGGTGACTGGTCGCCCGGCGGGGACGAGGACGTGCACTCGCTGGTCGAGCGCCTGCTGCACGAGGAGGTGGGCGAGATCGCGGGCAAGCTTCACACCGGTCGGTCGCGAAACGACCAGATCGCCACGGACGTGCGGCTCTGGGGGCTGGAGGCGCTGAAGCGAATCGAGACACACCACCGCCGGCTGCTCGAGGCTCTGATCGGCTGGGCCGAGCGGTCCGTGGACATCGTCATGCCCGGATTCACGCACTTGCAGCAGGGTCAGCCCGTCCGAGCCGCGCACTGGGTGCTCTCGCACTTCTGGCCGCTGCGTCGCGACCTGGGAAGGTTCCCGGAGCTCGAAGCCTCCATCAGTGTTCTTCCGCTGGGATCGGGAGCGATCGCCGGCTGTCCTTTCCCGATCGACCGAGAGGCGCTTCGGGCGGAGTTGGGTTTCTCCAGGATCAGCGAGAACTCGATCGATGCGGTATCGGATCGCGACTGGACGATGGACGTCCTCTACGCTGCGGCACGGATCGGGCTGCACGTCTCACGTCTCGCGGAGGATCTGGTGCTCTTCAGCAGCCAGGAGTTCTCCTATCTGCGCCTGTCCGACGGCTTCAGCACGGGCTCTTCGCTCATGCCTCAGAAACGCAATCCGGACGCGGCCGAGCTGGCGCGAGGCCAGTCTGCCCGCCTCGTGGGCGGGCTCACCGCTTTCATGACGCTGGTCAAGGGCTTGCCGACGGGATACAACCGGGACCTGCAGGAGGACAAGGCGCTGCTCTTCGGTGCGATCGACACGCTCGACGTATTGCTGCCGGCCGTGGCGGGTGCGATCGAGGGAGCCGAGTTCGACGAGGCCGGCATCCGCACACGTCTGGATCCGCGGGCGCTGGCCACGGATCTGGCCGACCAGCTCGTGCGGTCAGGGGTCCCCTTCCGGTCTGCCCACGAGGTCGTAGCGGGCATCGTCCGACGGGCGGAGGAGTCGGGAATCGGGCTGGACGCGCTGGACACTCAGGTCTTCGTCGAGGCGCATGCGGTATTTGCGAGGAACCCGCCCGTGCTCGACTTCGAGGCTTCGGTCGAGGCCCGTGACGTGCCGGGCGGAACGGCGCGTGGTCGGGTGCAAGAGCAGATCGACGCGGCCAGGGCGAGCCTGACCTGAGGAAAAGGACCGTATTCCAGGTCCTCAGGAAGTAGCCAGCACCGCCATCTCACGCTTCGCGGCCTCTGCGAACGGACGCAGCCCGGTCATCAGATCGGCGAACTCTCCCAGATCCAAGGACTGCTCGCCGTCCGACACGGCCGTCTCCGGCTCCGGGTGTACCTCGACCAGCAGCCCGTCCGCTCCCGCTGCGACGGCGGCATAGGAGAGCGGAGCGACCAGGTCCCTCCGCCCGCCCGCGTGGCTCGGGTCCGCGATGACGGGCAGGTGTGTCTCCTTCTTGAGAACCGGGATCGCGGCAAGATCGAAGGTGTTGCGCGTCGCGGTCTCGAAGGTACGGATGCCTCGCTCGCAGAGGATCACGTCCATGTTGCCCTGCTTCATCACGTATTCGGCGGCGAGGAGGAGATCCTTGATCGTCGCCGACATGCCTCTCTTGAGGAGTACCGGCCGGTGTAAGCGTCCGACCTCGGTCAGCAGCGTGTAGTTCTGCATGTTCCTGGCGCCGATCTGCAGAACGTCGGCATACGAGGCCACGAGCTCCACCTGGCGGGTATCCATCACCTCCGTGACCACGGGCAGTCCGGTTTCCTGTCGGACCTCGGTCAGCACCTGAAGGCCCTCCTCACCCATCCCGGAAAAGGAGTACGGGGACGTGCGAGGCTTGAAGGCACCGCCCCGGAGCGCCCGGGCGCCCAGGGCGGCGACCCTGCGACCCGTCTCCATCATCATCTCGCGGCCTTCGACGGAGCAGGGGCCCGCGATGACGAAGATTTCCGGGCCTCCCAGCTCCGCTCCTCCGAGCGGGATCCTGGTGGTGTCCGCATGGAAGGCGCTGCTCGCCAGCTTGTACGGCTTCATCACCTCGTGCACGGCTTCCACGCCGGGCAGCGCGAGGAACGGAATCTCCTGCAGCCGCTCCTCGTTTCCGAGGCAGCCGATCACCGTACGTGACTCGCCGCGCGAGATGTGTGTCCGAAGGCCCAGCGCCTCGATGCGCTCTCGGATGTGGTCGAGCTCGTCGTCCGAGACACCAGGCCGGGTAATGATGATCATGAAACGTGCAATCCGAGGGGAGCGGGCCCTGCCGCACTCCGTAATCAAAGGACGGCTCCCATCGTCTCGGGACCGCCCCGCGGTGTCAAGGCGGATGGGCCAGGAGTGACGCCGGTGCAACTGGCCCCGGCGTCGTTCCGGACATTACATTCCGGCGCCGAAGCCCGTCGAGGAGGGCTCGGTTTCCCCCGGTGGATCGGAGTTCGCGTCCAGGAGATGGTGAAGCACTGATCAACAGGTCGGGCCCGGATGAATGAGGCCGAGGTCAAGAAACGTCTGGCCGGGATGAGGGCGTTGGAGGTGGTCGGGGACGGCATGTGCCTCGGCCTTGGAACGGGAAGCACCGTTGCCCACTTCCTCGCGTTCCTCGCCGAGAAGATCAATCGCGGAGATCTGCGCGGCATCGTCGGGGTGCCGACATCGCTCTGGACGGCGGATCGATGCCGTCAGCTGGGGATTCCACTGAGCTCGTTGTCCGAGCATCCGGAGCTCGACGTCACCGTCGACGGCGCCGACGAAGTGGATCCCGAGCTCGACTTGATCAAGGGACTGGGCGGTGCGCTGCTTCGCGAGAAGATGGTGGCCCAAGCTTCGAAACGCCTCGTGATCATCGCCGACGACGGGAAGGTCGTCGAGAAGCTCGGAACGAAATCGCCTTTGCCGGTCGAGGTCGTTCAGTTCGGGTGGGAGATCCACCTGGGATTCATGGAATCGCTCGGAGCGCGACCGGTCGTGAGGACGAGGGCGGACGGTCAGCCGATGACCACCGACAACGGCAACTACATCATCGACTGTCACTTCGTCGACGGAATCGACGATCCGGGATCGCTCGAATCGGCACTACAGTCTCGTGCCGGAGTGGTGGAGACGGGTCTCTTTCTCGGGATGACGCGCGCCGCGCTGATCGGGAACGCTCAGACCGTCGACGTCCTCACGAGGGAGGGCTGAGTGGTCAGGATTGCCCCGTCGATTCTCTCGGCGGACTTCGGGCGCCTGGCCGAGCAGGTCCAGGAAGCCGAGGCCGCCGGCGCCGATTGGATCCACGTCGATGTGATGGACGGACATTTCGTGCCCAACATCACCATCGGCCCCCTGATCACCGAGGCGGTCCGTCGGGCCACGAGCCTGCCCGTCGACGTGCACCTGATGATCGAGAGTCCAGAGCGGTATCTGGAGGCTTTTCGGGATGCGGGTGCGGATGTGCTCACGGTCCACCAGGAGGTGTGTCCCCATCTGCACCGGACGCTCGATCGGATCCGTGAGCTGGGCGCCAAGGCCGGAGTGGCTCTCAACCCCTCCACGCCTGTGGATGCGTTGAGCGACGTGGTGGCGGGACTGGACCTTCTTCTCGTAATGACGGTCAATCCCGGTTTCGGAGGTCAGGCCTACATCCCCAGCGCGGCCAAGGTGAGCCGCGCACGTGCCCTGCTGAAGACGGGGGGCAGCGGAGAGGCCCACCTTCAGGTGGATGGAGGGATCGACGAGGGAACGGCACCGGAGGTGGTCCAGGCGGGCGCCGACGTCCTGGTCGCGGGATCAGCGGTCTATCGACATCCCGACGGTGTGGACGCGGCGATCCGAGCCATCCGCTCGTCGTTCCCGTCGTGATCCACGACGGGCCTCGAACCCTTCTCGTCCTCCTCGCGCATCCGGACGACGAGCTGCTCGCGGCAGGTGCGATGCTCGCGCAGAAGGCCGCGGGCCATCGGGTGACGCTCTGCTGGCTGACGAAGGGGGAGATGACTCAGGCGTTCGGGGATCTTCCACAGGAGGAGGTCGCTCGCCGGCGCGTGGTGCACGGAGAGAAAGCCGGAGAGATTCTCGGGGTCGAGACGCGCTTCCTCGAGCTGCCCGACACCGGGCTTCGACCCACGCGGGAGATGACGATCGAGGTCGCCCACGTGATCGCCGAGGTCCAGCCTGACGGAGTGGTGGCCTGGGGTGATGCCTGGACCCGAGGTTTTCGTCACCCGGACCATCAGGCCGCGGGCCAACTCGTTCGCGACGCTCTCTCGTTCGCCCGGATCGAGAAGATTGTCGCTCCCTCCGAGCCGCACCGCGCCTTCGTCCCACTCTTCACGATCCGGGACCGGCACTCGACCCTGCCGCCCGTGGCGCTGGACGTAGGTCCCTACATGGATACAATCTTGGAGTTGGCCGATCACTACAGACGTGCCGTCGGTTTCGGAGACCGAGCTTGGCTCGAGGATCGGCTCCGACGCGCGGGGGAGCGCTGGGGTGTGGGGTATGCTGAGGAATACGATGTCTGGGAGACAGAGGGCGGAATGGTCGACGCGCTGCTGCCCCCGCGCATCGACTCGTTGCTCCATCACCCGGATCGAGTCCGACTGGCTGATCAGTGAGCGGTCGGGTAACGACGGACGGACACATTCGCATGATTGCTGCTGGTGATGGGACGTACTAGACTCGGCGGAGACCGATGGAAGACATCATAAACCAAGACGCCCTCAAGAGGCTGAACGACTGGGGTGGAGCCGAGCTCATCCAGCAGATGTTGCGGCTCTTCCTGGAGAACGCCCCCGACCGGGTCGATCAGATCCGGGCGGCGTTCGACGACGACCCCGGTGGGCTTCCCGAGAGAGGGGCTCATTCGCTGAAGTCGAGCGCGGCAAACGTGGGGGCCGAGAAGGTGCGGGCGATCGCTCTCCAGATGGAGCAGGCCGCGTCCGACGGCGACCTGGAATCGGTCAGAAAGATGTTTCCGCAGCTCGAGGCCGCCTTCGAGGAGGCCAAGACCGAGCTCGAGCAAATCCTAGCGGGGTATACGGAATGAAAGCGAAGATCGCCGTCGTCGAAGACAATCCGGACAACCGTCTCCTCGTCCAGGCCATTCTCGAGGACATGTACGACATCACCGAGTTCGAGTCCGGAGTGGACGCGGTTGCCGGACTCAAGGACGACCCTCCGGACCTCGTGCTGCTCGATATCTCGCTGCCGCAGATGGACGGTGTCGAGGTTCTGCAGTGGATCCGGCAGCAGGAGGAGTTCGACGGGCTTCCGGTTATCGCGCTGACGGCCCACGCCATGGCCGGGGATCGCGAGAAGTACCTGGGTCACGGCTTCAACGACTACCTGACGAAGCCGATCGTCGATGAAGATCTGCTCATGGAGGCCATCGAGCGGTGGCTGACGAAGGAGGGCTGACCCCCCAGGCAGTCCATCCAACGGAGCCGACCGGCCCACCCGCTTCACCCCAGGTGCCGGATTCGGAGTCCGGCCTGGATGACGGCGACGCGGTCTTCGGGACGGATCGTGCTCCCGAACGATCCACCGTTTACTGGATCATCATCTTCGTGCTCGTGGCCGGTGGCGTGGTCCTCGAGCGCTTTCCTGCGCCGGACGATGCGGCGCGCCACACCGTCTGGGAATTCATATCCACGACGCTGGCGTTCGTCGTCGGTGCGTTGGCGCTCGTGCGCTTCTATTCGAAGCGTCAGGCTACTTTCCTTTTCATTGGCACGGGCTTCCTGGGGACCGGACTCCTCGATGCCTACCACGCCCTCATCACCTCCGACTTCTTCGGTACCGAAGGCTTATCGGGGCGCGACCCCGACGTAGCCGCTTGGAGCTGGATCGCCTCGCGACTCTTCCTGTCGCTGTTCCTCTTCGGAAGCGCGCTACTCCTCAGAAGCGGCGATTCATACGAGAGGGTGAGGGCGCAGGAGCGCTCGGTGTATGTGACGGCTGCGGTCCTCACCGTGGTCATCTTCACCTTCTTCTTGACGGTCGATCTGGCGAGCGCGTACTACCCCGACTTCGTTCTCAGGCGGCCGGCGGAAATCCTCCCGGCCATCTTCTTCTTCCTCGCCTTGTACGGGTATCTCCAGCGAGGGAGGTGGCGCACCGAGCCCTTCGAGCACTGGCTCATCATCTCGCTCGTGATCGGGGTGATGGTCCACGCGATCTACATGTCACAGGCCACGGACGAGTTCGACGCCATGGCCGACGCGGGTCACCTCTTCAAGATCGCGAGCTATCTCGCCGTGCTGTCGGGTCTGATGATCAGCGTCTTCGTGACCCTCAGGCGCGAGTCCACGGTCCTCAAGACGGTTCGGGAGACCAACGAGGCGATGGCTCGTGAGATGTCCGTACGGAGGGATGCCGAAAGCCGGCTCCAGAACTTCCTGGACAACGCCAACGACCTGATCCTCATCGCGGACGGGCAGACGCTCGTCCAGTACGTCAACCGGGCGTGGGTCGACGCCCTGGGGTACGCCGAGGCGGATGTCGTCGGTCGGGACGCCGAGGAATTCGTCGCGCCGGAGTACCGCAAGACGTTCACTGAAGTGCTTCGGGACGTCGCTCGGGGTGGCGACGTGAAGGGCAAGATCGTCGGCTTCCAGCCGGTCGGGGGCGACGTCATGATCTGCTCGATATCCGCGAATGGAAGCTTCACCGCCGAGGGAAAGCTCCGCTCGATCCGGATGATTCTGCGCGACGAGACGGAAAAATACGAAGCCCAGCGTGAGCTGGCGGATTCTCAGGCCAATTTGAACGCGCTCGTCGAGAATACGGGCGACGCGATCTGGTCGGTCGATCACGATCACCGTCTCATCACCTTCAACTCGGGCTTCGCGCTCGCGATGGAGGCGCGGACCGGAAGAGAGCCGGGCGTGGGAGACCTGCCCGAGGACCTGTTCTCTCGGGAGCTCGCCGAGTGGTACCGGGAGGCCTACGACTTGGCCTTCCAGGGTGCACGGTTCAGCAAGCTGCTGACCGAAACGGTCGGTGGTGAGGTGCGCCATCTCGAGCAGTTCTTCAACCCGATTCAGGGCGCGGGTGTGCGAAGGGGCGTGGTGGTCTTCGGCAAGGACGTCACCCGCCGCAGACGCGCGGAAGAGGAGCTCATCGAGGCCAAGAACGACGCCGAGGCGGCGAATCAGGCCAAGAGCCACTTCCTCGCCAGCATGAGTCACGAGCTTCGAACCCCCCTCAACTCGGTGATCGGGTTCGCCAACATTCTTCTGAAGAACAAGGACGACCACCTCGACAAGAAGGATCTCGGCTTCCTGGAGCGCATTCAGGTCAACGGGACACACCTGCTCTCGCTCATCAACGAGATCCTCGACCTGGCCAAGATCGAGGCGGGACGGATGGACCTCGAGCTTCGCAGGGTCGGACTGGCAGGCGTGGTCCACGAAGCGATCGCCCTCGTGGACGGGCAGATCCGCCTGAAGCAGGGGGCGGTCGAGGTGAAAGCCGCGGTCCCGGACGCCCTGGAAGAGGTGAAGACGGACTCCGCAAAGCTCAAGCAGGTCATCGTCAACCTGGTCGGCAACGCGCTGAAGTTCACCGAGAAGGGCGAGATCGTCATCCGAGTTCGGCCCAGGGCGGGGACGCGGACCCCCCACACGATCTCGGTATCGGACACGGGAATCGGAATCCCGCCCGACCGGCTCGACGCGATCTTCGAGGCTTTTTCGCAGGCGGAGGCCGGAACCTCCAGAAAGTACGGTGGCACCGGGCTCGGCCTGGCGATCTCACGCTCGATGTGTCTGCTCCTGGGCTACGACCTCACGGTCGAAAGCACCGTGGGGGAGGGAACGACCTTCACGATCATCATGGATCCCGATGTGAAGCCGCCGAAGCCGGGTACGATCGAGGCGATGAAGCACCATCCGGCGCCACCCAAAGACGAGGAGCCCGAGACGGTATTGGTGGACGTGGAGCTGACGCCGGCTTTCGGAGAATTGTCGTCTCCGGCCACCTCGAAGGGATCGAGCGAGTTGGGAACGGGCGACGCGGATCAGTGGGCCGCCGAGCGGGGCAAATTTGCCGGTCACACGGTGCTCGTCGTCGACGACGAGCACGATTCGCGCTTCCTCCTGCGGCACCATCTCACGGATTTCGGGCTTCGTGTGATCATGGCCGAGAACGGCCGAGAGGGAATCGAGGTGGCGAGGGCGCACCAACCCGATCTCATCACGCTCGACCTCGAGATGCCCGACATGGATGGATGGGAGGCTCTACGCAGGATGAAGGCGGATCCATCGATCCGGCACATTCCAGTCGTCATCGCGAGCATCCGGGCCGACGAAGGTCGAGGTCGGATTCTCGGAGCCGTCGACGCCCTTTCCAAGCCTGTCGACCGCGCCGATCTGCTCCGTGTGCTCTGGCGTAACCTGGCCGAGACCCGCCGTCGGGTGCTCGTTGTGGACGACGACCCCGATGTCCGCCAGATCTTGAGTGATCTGATCACTTCCGAGGGCCTTGAGGTGCTGCTTGCGGAGAACGGTCGAGAGGGGATCGAGGTGGTCGAGCGCGAGACGCCGGACGTCGTCCTGCTGGACCTGCGGATGGCGGTTCTCGACGGCATGGGCTTCCTGCGCGAGCTGCGCGCCAATCCGTACCACAAGGGACTCCCGGTGATCGTGGTCACGTCCAAGGACGTGTCGGAGGAGGAGCGCAGAGAGCTCGCGGACCTGGCCTCGGCCTTGTTGTCGAAGGGCGACCGGGTGCAGGCTCGCCTCAAAGAGATTCTCCGAACGCTCGTGCCGCCCAGCCTGCGCTCACCCGGCTCCGAGCCCGGCGGGGCCGACCAGGCCGCAGAGCCGTCCGCGGCGAAGGACTCGACCGGGCCCGAAGGTGCCTGACGACGATCCCCTCGGTATGGCCGACACCGCCTCTCCCGATCGCGTCCGTGTCCTGAACGGGGCACCGGTCTGTCCCGACGCCGACTACGTCCTGTACTGGATGACGGCGCAGCGCAGACCTTTTGACAACTTCGCGCTGGATCACGCGGTGTCCCGGGCGCGAGCGTGGGACAAGCCGCTCGTCGTGCTGGAGGCGCTTCGCGCCGAGTACCCGTGGGCGAGCGAACGCTTTCATCAGTTCGTCATGGACGGGATGGTCGACAACGCCCGCGCCTTCGACTCGTCGGGCGTGACGTACGTGCCCTACGTCGAGCGACGCCCGGGGGACGGAAAGGGACTCCTGGAAGCGCTCGCGTCCCGCGCATGTACGGTCGTGGCGGACGACTATCCGGCGTTCTTCCTTCCCCGAATGGTCCGCGCGGCGGCGGAGCGTCTCGATGTCCGGTGTGAAGCAGTCGATGGCTGCGGGCTCCTGCCCGTCGGCGTTGCGGACAAGGCGTTCAGCGCGGCCTACCACTTCCGGCGCTTCCTTCAGCGCACCCTGGCCCCGTTTCTCCTGGAGGCGCCCTCCACGGAAGTGCCGACGTTCCCCGCCCGGAAGGTGGACCTGCAGTCTGTCTTCGAGCGATGGCCCCCCCTGGACTGGCGAAGCGAGCCCTCGGCAGCCGGGTTCGGAGCGAGCGCGGAGGTCGGCACGACCACGACACGTGGTGGCTGGGTCTCGGCCCGTCGGCGCCTGACGGAGTTCGTGGCGGAAGGACTGCCGCGGTACCGTGATGAGCGGAACGATCCGGACGCGGACGTCCCGAGTCGACTCTCTTCCTATCTGCATTTCGGCCACATCTCTTCCCACGAGGTGTTCCGTGCCGTGGCCGAAGCCGAGGGATGGTCACCCGCCAGAATCGGAGATCGACGGGACGGAGGCAGGCAGGGTTGGTGGGGGATGTCCGAAAGTGCCGAGTCCTTCATGGATCAGCTGGTCACCTGGCGTGAGCTCGGATTCAATACGGCCGCGCGGGTCGAGGGATTCGAGCGCTACGACAGCCTCCCCGAGTGGGCCAAGGGAACGCTGGCCGACCATGCCGGGGACCCTCGGCCCTTCGCCTACGACCTCGTGGAGTTCGAGGAGGCCCGGACGCACGATCCGTTGTGGAATGCGGCCCAACGGCAGCTTACACGGGACGGGATCGTCCACAACTACCTGCGGATGCTCTGGGGAAAGAAGATCCTGGAGTGGTCCCCGGACCCGCGGACGGCGCTCGAGGTCATGATCCACCTGAACAACAAGTACGCGCTCGACGGCCGTGATCCCAACTCGTACAGCGGAATCTTCTGGGTGATGGGTCGTTACGACCGAGGGTGGCCTGAGCGAGCCGTCTTCGGGAAGGTCCGATCGATGTCTTCGGACTCGACACGGCGAAAAGTGAAGCTCGACGGGTATTTGAAGAGGTATGGAGACGCCGATCCACAAGCAGAGCTCTCGCTCTGACCGAGAACACCGAACGCTGCCGAGACCATGCCGATCTTCGAGCACAAGAGCTTTCTGGACCAGGATCCCGCAGAAGTCTTCGCCTGGCACATGCGGCCGGGTGCGCTCGAGCGACTCACACCGCCGTGGGAGGACGTTCGGATCATTCAGCGCTCCGGGGGGATCGCCGACGGCGGCACGGTGACGCTCGGGCTGAGGCGAGGGCCCACAGAGCTCAAGTGGCATGTGAAGCACGCGGGCTTCCAGGAGGGCCGTAGCTTCCGAGACGAGCAGATCCGGGGGCCGTTCACACGTTGGGTGCACACGCACAGCTTCGAGCCGGGCGAGAACGGAGGGTGTTGGGTCGTCGACCACGTGGATTGGGAGCTCCCCCTGGGCTTCGCCGGGCAATTCCTCGGAGGACGGTCCGTCGACTCCGAGCTCCAGCGGCTCTTCCGTTTCCGCCACCGGCGACTTCGGTGCGATCTCGCTCGCGCGAAACGCTATGGCGCGGGCAAGCCGCTGAAGGTCGCCATCACCGGCTCGGGCGGCCTCGTGGGAGGGGCGCTGCGTCACGTCTTGACCACGGGTGGTCACGAGGTCGTGCGCCTCGTGCGGGGGGTCAATGAAGCCCCCGAAGGGTGTGCGCTGTGGAATCCCGACACGGGGCTGATCGAGCGGGAGAAGCTCGAAGGCGTGGATGCGATCGTGCATCTCGCGGGAGAGCCCCTGGTCGGGCTTCGCTGGAACGACGCGAAGAAGCTCAGGATCGAGGAGAGCCGGACCAAGGGTACGGACCTGATCGCCCGCACGGTTGCTGCGATGGGCCGCCCCTACCCGGTCCTGATCAGCGCCTCCGCCGTCGGATTCTACGGAGACCGGGGCAACGAGCAGCTCGATGAGCGCGCCAAGCAGGGCAAGGGGTTTCTGGCCGGGGTCTGCCGGGCGTGGGAGCGCGCGACGGAGCCGGCCCGTTTGGCCGGGGCCCGTGTTGTGAACCTGCGAATCGGAATGGTCCTGACCCCGCTCGGTGGAGCCCTCGGAACGATGCTGCTGCCCTTCAAGGTCGGCGTTGGGGGACGTCTCGGATCGGGCAAGCAATACGTGAGCTGGATCGACCACGATGACGTGGTGGGCCTGATCCTTCATGCGATACGCTCGGAACGTTTCCGAGGGCCCGTGAACGCCACGGCGCCCTATCCGGTGCCGAACAGCACCTTCACGAACACGCTTGGACGAGTGCTCGGGCGCCCAACCGTCCTGCCGGTGCCCTCGATCGCGGTCAAGGCGCTCTTCGGCGAGATGGGGACCGAGCTCCTTTTGACCGGTGCGCGGGTCAAGCCGGGGCTCGCCGAGTCGGACGGCTTCGAATACTTCTTCCCCGCGCTCGAAGAATCGCTGCGCTTCCAGCTCGGACGTGAGGAAGGGTAGGGCGAAGGCTCAGCCTGCCACCGCTCCAGGGGGCGCCGGTTCTCCGGAAAGCTGACCCTCCGAGCCGAGCTCGGGGTAGGGCCGTCCCTGCTCACGGAAGCGTCGGGCAAGCCGCGGATAGGCCCACTCGAAGAGCAGCCGCTCGAATGCTTCTTCGTCGAGCCGCGAGCGGTCGTACATCCCAGCGGCATCTCTTTGCCGAAACGCCTCGAAGAGCATGAGCGCCGTTGCGACCGACACGTTCAGGGAGTGGGCCATCCCCATCATCGGAATGACGACGAGCTCGTCGGCCAGCTCCAGACCGCGCTCCGAGATGCCGTGGAGCTCGGAGCCTACCATGATCGCGGTCGGCGCGGTGAAGTCGACCTTCCGAAAGTCCACGGCCTCCGAGGACGGATGGGCCGCTACGACCCGAAAACCCGACGCGTGCAAGGATCCGATCGCCCGATCGACCGATGAGTGACGCACGACGCTCACCCATTTGGCGGTCCCCGCAGAGGTGTGGAGTGAGATGTCGAGACCCTCGTCCGGTGGCACCACATTCGCCCGGAGGACTCCGGCCGCATCGCAGTTTCGCAAGATGGCCGACAGGTTGTGGCTCTTGTGAACCCGCTCCATGAGCACGGTGAGGTCGGGTTGTCTGCGTCGAAGCGCCGCGCTGAGGCGACGGAAGCGTTCGGGAAGCATGCCCCAAGGTAGGGGCTGGGCCGGTTTGCCGCCCGAACCGTGAGCGGACTAGGTTGCACGGTGCATCAACGAGACCCGACTTCACGATCGCCCGATCGCAGCTCCGGCTGGCTGCTGCCGGCCCTTCTGATTCTGGCTGCCGTGCTTCGTTTCTGGAGCCTCGACTTCGGTGTTCCGCACCTGCTGGCGCGGCCGGACGAGACCGAGGTGGTCGGCCGTGCCGTGAGATTCCTGACGGGCGACCTGAACCCGCATTTCTTCCACTACCCGAGCCTCTACTTCTACCTGGTCGGGGCGGTGGTCGGCGTCTACGTGGGTGGGCTCGTGTTGGGCGGCCAGACCCTGGTGGGCGTGTTGACGAGCGCCGCGGTCGATCCATCCGTCTTTCTCGTGCTCGCACGTGGCCTCACCGCGTTGCTGGGTGTGGCTTCGGTGGCCGCCGTATATGCGCTCGGCCGGGCGGTCTTCGACCGAAGGGTCGGGCTGTGGGCGGCGCTCTTCCTGGCGGTGGCGCCCCTGCATGTTCGCGACTCGCACTTTGCCACGACCGATGTGACGCTCACGCTCCTTCTCACGCTGAGCGCGCTCTTCCTGGTGAAGGCCTACGGCTCCGGTTCGCGCCGGAGCTACCTGTGGGGAGGAGCGTTCGCCGGCCTCGCAGCCTCGACGAAGTACGTGGGACTGGTGATGCCCGGCGCCCTTCTCGTCGCCTGGGGGATGCGTGCGTTCGAGCGCAGTAGAGAGCGGGCCTGGAGCGACCGCGTGCGTTTGGCGCTGGAGGACCGCGGGCCCTGGCTCTTCGGAGCGGTCATGGCGGTGGCCTTCGTCCTCACGAGCCCCTACGTCCTCCTGGATCGAGGGCTCTTCTCGTCACACTTCAGGTTTCAGCTGGGTCATCTCGCCGGCGGGCACGGCGTCGATCTCGGCATCGGGGGTTGGTATCACCTGCGCCACACGCTGCCGCTGGCAGTCGGGTGGCCGGTCTTCGGAGTCGCGGTCCTGGGAGGTGTGATCGCATGGCGTGCAGGGTGGCAGAGGATCGTCGTATTGCTGGCGTTTCCCGTGCTCTTCTACGCCAGCACCTTTGGCAGCAGGACCCTGTTCCTGCGGTACATGCTCCCGGTCGTGCCTTTCGTATGTGTCCTGGCGGGGGTCGGTGCCTGCGCGGCGCAGCGGTACCTGAGCAGCCGACCTCGAGCGGTGCTCGTCTTGCTGGCGGCGGCGGTCCTGGCCGGACCGATCCACAGGTCGGTGACGACGAATCGACTACTCGGGCGCACCGACAGCCGCGTGTTGGCCGCCGAGTGGCTCCTCGAGGAGGCCGGGCAGGGGACGCACGCCGTGTATCAGAGCGGGGCGCACTGGGGTCACCTACAGCTTCCGCCGCCGGCCGACTCCCTGGAGACGCTCCGAAGCCGGGCATCGAGACCGGCATCGCGGCCCGAGCTGCAGGCCACCCGGGACTTCGCGAGGCTGCAGGCGGAGGCTCGTCTCGCCGACGTGCGGGTGGGCGGCGTGGGGTTTCGCAGCGTCCGGGCGGTCGAGCTCGAGGCCGGCGAGCGACCGGAGTGGATCGTGCTGCTCGAGAGCGGGCTGATCGAGTATGGCAGGATCGACGACGCGGTGCGGGACGTCCTGGCATCGGGGTACGACGAAGCTCATCGGGTCGCCGGGGTCCCGCCGGAGGGAGGGGGCTGGTACGATCAGCACGATGCGTTCTATCTGCCGTTTACGGGTTTTGGCGACATTGCTCGCCCTGGCCCGTCGGTGACAATCTACCGCAGAGCCGAAGAGCCTTCGACCAACGTACCGGGAGCAGAGAGCCCTTGAGCGATTCTCACGCCCACGCTGGAGCCCCGCATCTCTCCGTCGTCGTACCCTGCCACGACGAAGAGGACAATGTGGAGCTTCTGCTCGAGCGCCTGAAGCCGGTCCTCGAGGGTCTGGGCGAGCCCTTCGAGATCGTCCTCGTGGACGACGGCAGCCGTGACGAGACACTTCGTCTGCTTCGGTCTGCGCACGCGTCCGACGGGCGTGTGAAGTACCTCGCGCTCTCACGCAACTTCGGGCACGAGGCGGCGAGCACCGCCGGATTGCGACACGCTCGAGGTGACGCGGTCGTCCTCATGGACGCGGACCTCCAGGACCCGCCGGAGCTCATCCCGGAGCTCGTTGATCAGTGGCAGGAGGGCTACGATCTCGTCTTCGCCACGCGACCCGACCGAGAGGGGGAGAGCTGGTTCAAGAAGGTGACCAGCGCGCTCTTCTACCGACTGATGCGCCAGGTGGTGAAGTTCGACTTTCCGGCCGATACGGGAGACTTCCGCCTGATGTCGAGGGCGGTCGTCGAGGCGTTCCTGCAGATGCCCGAGAGGAATCGCTTCGTGCGCGGCATGGTCGCCTGGACCGGGTTCCGGGCGACGTCGGTGCAGTACAAGCGGGCGGCCAGACACGCAGGCCGGACGAAATACGATGTGGGCAAGCTGGTCGTGTTGGCGCTCGACGCGCTCACCGGATTCAGTGCGGTGCCGATCCGCCTCGTCAGCCTTCTCGGGGTGCTCGTGACCGGGCTGTCGGCCGTCGGTACGGTCTGGATCGTCTTCAACAGGCTCTTCCTGGGCATCGAGATCCCCGGCTACGCGTTCCTGGTCACCGGGGTGCTCTTCCTCGGCGGCGTCCAGATCCTGATGCTGGGCGCGATCGGGGAATACGTCGGACGGATCTACGTAGAGACCCAGCGACGCCCACTCTACGTGGTGCGCGAGAGCGGCGGCGTGGACCGCTCCGAGCCGGGCTTCCAGCCCTGAAACCCGGTCAAGGCCTCACGGCCACGCAGTACTGAGTCCAGAGCAGGCCCGAGAGCGGAGACCTTCGGATCAGGGGCTCCATTCCCCGAGCGATCCGGAGCCCGAGCCTTCCGGTGAACTCCGCGAGGAAAGGCACGTAGACGCCCGAAAGGTGCTCGCGCTCCACCCGAAGTCCCGCCTCGGCGAGCTGTCCCCGAAGGCTTTGGCGTGTCATGAGGTTGATGTGCCCCTGCTCGAGAACCGGCTCGCGGTAGACGGCGCGAACGACCCGAACGACACCCGGCAGAAAGGCGATCTTCGAGGCGAGCTCGAGCGTGCTGTAGCGCTGTGGGGTGGAAAGGATCAGCACGCCGCCGGGCCGAAGCAGGTCGGCCATGGTGGCGATCGCCCCCCGGGAGTCACGGATGTGCTCGACGACCTCCGAGCAGAGGACGAGGTCGAAGGGTCCCTCGAGCTCCGCGGGGTTCGTGATGTCGGCCTGCACGAACTCGACGCTCGGATGGAGCGGCTGGAGGTGCGTGAGGTGAGCGGGTTCCACGTCCACGGCCGTCACCGATGAGAAGGACTCGCTCAGCGCAGGAAGGTAGACACCCGAGCCGGGTCCGACCTCGAGGGCCCGTTCGCCGGGGCCGGCGCTCCGGATGGCATCCTCGATCCAGAGCTTTCGAGAGACGTGGAGCCACCGGCGAGTCGGATTCCGTGAGGCGTACAGCGTCTCCTGGAGTGCGACGAGCTGTTCTGGGGTCGGATCTCGGCTCACGCGGCTCCGCACGGATCGGGGGCTTCAGGGTCTCGCCGCCACGGTATCCGTCGGCTCGCGGACGCGCTAGCTTCGCGGGCCCTACGAACCCCGTGCCCCCTGCCGGAGACGTCGCGTGTCCCCAGTGCGCTTCTTGGTCGCCCTCCCGCTCGTCGCTGCCCTCCCGACGCTGCTCTCAGGAGGTGCTGTCGCCGCTCAGAGCCTCGCGGAGGTAGAGAGACGGGCGGCCGAGTGGGCGGAAGAGAACGTCGGATCGGCCCACGAGCTCCTGGAGCGCATCGTCAACATCAACAGTGGAACCCGCAACCACGACGGCGTCCGTGCGGTGGGTCGCGCCTTCGTCGAGCGGCTTCGAGGCATCGGATTCGAAGCAGACTGGATCGAGGTCCAACCCGAGGTCGACAGGGCGGGCCACGTGCTCGCCACAAGGCAAGGAGCTGCTGGTGCTGCCGGACGGAGGTTGTTGCTCATCGGTCACCTCGACACGGTCTTCGAAGAGGGCGATGCCTTCGACCGATTCGTGCGCGACGGGTCGATCGCGACGGGGCCCGGCGTGGCGGACATGAAGGGTGGAGCCGTGGTTCTCCTCTATGCGCTCGAGGCACTCGAGCGCGCCGGGGGCCTCGACGGTGCGACGATCACCGTGCTCTACACCGGGGACGAAGAGTCCGTCGGATCGCCGAGGGACCTGGCCCGCCGAGCGATGGTCGACGCGGCTCGGGCTTCCGACGTCGTACTCAGCTTCGAGCGCGGGTTCATCGTGGATGGCGAGGAGTTCGCGACCGTGGCACGCCGGGGATCGAGCGGGTGGACACTCGAGGTGGACGCGAAGCAAGCGCATTCGGGTCGGATCTTCTCGGAGGCCGACGGCGCTGGCGCGATCAACGAGATCAGTCGGATCATTCACGCGTTCTACACGGAGCTGGCGGGAGAAGAGTACCTGACCTTCAACGTCGGATCGATGGTGGGCGGTACGGACGTGACGTACGATCCCATGACCCAGAGCGGCACGACCTTCGGTCGCACGAACGTGATCCCCAATCGCGCGATCGCCCGTGGGGACCTTCGAACGATCTCTCGTGAGCAGCTCGAGAGAACCCGTGCACGGATGCGGGAGATCGTCGCTCGCCACCTCCCTCGGACCACGGCCCGGATCGAGTTTCGTGACGGCTATCCAGCCATGTCCCCCCGAGCCTCGAACTACGCCGTGCTCGAGGAGTACAGCCGGGCCGGCGTCGATCTCGGCCTCGGCCCGATTCGGCCCCTCGATCCGGGCTTGCGGGGTGCCGGGGACGTCGCGTTTGGACGGGCTCGGCCCGCACGGCGGAGATTCGCACGGTCCGGACGAGTGGGTCGACCTGGACTCGTTCGCTCCCCAGATCCAGCGCGCTGCGGTGCTGATCCATCGTCTTACGCGGGATCGGGCTCCCGGGCGGTGAGCGGAAGGAGGTTGTCGCGACATTCCAGGACGAGGGGCCGTTTGATATCCGTCGCTCCGCGTCGCACTTTGCAGGGATCTTTCAAACGACACCCGAGCGTCTCTCGACGTCACCGCCTTGGGAGGAGTTCATGACCCGGTTGCGTCTCACTCGCCTCACCGGTCTGCTCGCCTTCACCCTGCTTCTCTCCTGCACCGACGGACAGTCGCTGCTGCAGAGCGGAGCGCAGCTCGAGGCTACGCTGACGGTGGCACCGGTGCTTCCCGCAGCCGCGTCCAGTGCGGCCGCCGAGCCCGTCACCAGCGTTCGGGTGTCCGTCCTCGATCCCAACACTCTCATACCGATTCAGGACCCCACGGGGCAGGGAGTCGATCCGAATGCCAGCCAGTGGCGGCTCGACATCCGCATCCCCCTGGGAGACCAGACGTCGCGCTCGGTCGTGCTCGACATCGAGCTCGTGAGCGCGGCTGGATCCGTCGAGTGGGCCGCACGCGTCGGACCCGTCTCGGTGACGCTCGGGCTGCCCGCCGACGTCCAGGTGCAGAGCGCGCAGCTGGGCCGCGGACCCCTCGGTAACCTGGCCGTATCGAGTCTGCAGATCAGCGGGCCGGCTTCGGTCCTCGTGGGCGAGAGCTTCAGCCTTTCGGCGATGACCGAAACGGTCGACGGCTCGACGCCGCAGGTCTTCTGGACCTCGCTCACACCCGGGATCGCAGAGATCGACGACCAGGGCAACGGGGTCGGGCTGGTTGCCGGACGAGCGGAGATCGAGGCGAGGTCCGGGCTTTTCGGGCAGGTGTGGTGGGTCGAAGTAAGGGACGAGCCGCTGCCCGATCTCGTACCGTCCGGGCTCTCCGTGACGCCGTCTCAGCCCACGTCCGAGGAGTCGGTCGACATCGATGGCACGATCCGCAACGAGGGTGATCTGGCCGCTTCCAGCATCGGCTGGCAGATCCTGGTCGACGGCAGCGCCGTGGCCTCGGGCACGGTCAGCTCGCTGAGCCCGGGATCCTCGGCGAGCGTCGGGGCGAGCGGGGTCGGTCCGTTCGACGTCGGTGACCGCACAGTGCAGCTCGTGGTCGACGGTGGGATGTCCATCCGCGAATCGAACGACAGCAACAACACGGCCTCGACGACCTTCACGGTCGTTCCGCCGCCCGCGCCGGACCTCGTGGTGACGTCGATCTCCTTCTCGCCCGAGAACCCGACTTCTGCGGAGCAGGTCACGGTGACGATCGTCATCGAGAACCAGGGTTCTCTCGGGGCCGTCGAGGTCCTTTGGAAGATGTTCCTCGATGGAAGCCTAGCGTACGTGACCGATCCGCCCGAGAGCTTCATCGGACCTGGATCGTCCATCACGCGCTCGCTAACCGGTGGTCCACTCAGCGCCGGTGATCACACGTTCGAGTTCTTCGTAGACGCGGACGAGTCGATCGCCGAATCGAATGAGGACAACAATACGCTGTCGCGGACACTCACCGTCACGCAGGCGGCCTTCACGACCGGTGGCCTGACGGGCCGGGTGATCAGCGGGCTCGACGGCACGCCCAAGGTCGGTGCGGACGTTCAGTTCTCGGGGCCGAGCTCGGGCTCGTTGTCCACCGATTCGAACGGACTGTACCTGATCGAGGGCCTCGAGCCGGGCACTTATGATGTCGAGGTGTCGTTCTCGGGGTACGTCACTGCGCGCTACATCGCCGCGGTCGTCGTGGCGGGGCCGCCGCAGACGCTCGAGACGCTGGTGCTCGTGCCGGACGTCGGCAGTCCCGGTGTCGCGACCGGAACGATCCTGGACGCGTCGACGGGTTCTCCCATTCCGGGAGCGACGCTCGAGGTCCGTCCGGGGGTCAACGCTTTAGGCGGGTCCCCGGTCCAGAGCGGAAGCACGGACAGCTCCGGGGGCTACATCTTCTCGGGTCTCTCGCCTGGCCAGTACACGCTTTGGGCGGCTGCCAGCGGATACGCAGCGAGCTCCCGCGCGATCACGGTCCTCGGGGGCGAGACGGTGGCAGGTCAGGATCTGCCGCTGTCGTCGACGAGCGGTGGCTCCGAGACGCTGGTCAGGGTCATCCTGACGTGGGGCGCCGACCCCGACGATCTCGATGCCCACCTCACCGGTCCGAATTCCGACGGGAGCACCCGGTTCCACGTTTGGTGGACCAACCCGGGAACCCTCGGTGCCGAGCCCTTCGCGGCGCTCGACGTCGACGACGTCTTCGAGTTCGGGCCGGAGACGATCACCTTCGAATCTGATCGTGAGGGCTTGTTCCGGTACTACGTGCACGACTGGACCAATTCCGAGTCCACGTCGAGCTCGGCGCTCTCGAACTCCAGCGCGAGAGTCGAGGTCTTCCGAGGATCGTCGCTGCTACGCTCCTTCAATGTCCCTTCGGGTCTTGGAACGCTTTGGGAGGTGTTCCACTTCGAGGATGGGGAGATCACGGACGTGAACGCCCTGTCGTTCCGTGGTCCCGACGATGTGGGTGCACTACCGGCATCCGGAAATGGTCCCGAGGGCTGGGTGATGCTCTCGGATCTGCCCGTAAGCCGGAAGAAGGGCGGCCGCTAGAGTGAAACCGGCGTCCCCTCTCCCCCGTACGGTTGAAGAGAGAACACCGTACGGGGGGATGGGATGTCGACGCTGTTTCAGGATCTGAAGTTCGGATTCCGCATGCTCATGAAGGCACCGGTCGTCTCCGGTGTCGCGGCTCTTTCGCTCGCACTGGGCATCGCGGCGAATGCAGGTATGTTCGCGCTCCTCGACGGGTTCCTGATCGACCCGCTTCCATGGCCCGATCAGGAGGAGCTCGTCGTCTTCCGAGAGCTCCAGGACGGGCAGAGCACCGAGATGGCCGCAGCGGTGGCGGTCGCGAACTTCCGAGACTACACCGAGGCGAGCCAGAGCTTCGAGGGGGCGTTCCTCTACCGAATCGAGCCGGCGAACCTCACCGGGCTGGACACGCCGGAGCGCCTGCAGGTGGTCATGTCCACACCGACCATCTTCGATGTGCTCGAGGTGCAACCGATGATCGGCCGCGGCTTTCGCCCCGAGGAGGGAGTCGAGGGCCGGGGTAACGTCCTCGTCCTGACGCACGGCTTCTGGGAGCGCCGCTTCCTGAGTGAGCGTGACGTGCTCGGGCGCACCATGACGCTCGACGGGACGCAGTACACGGTGGTTGGGGTCATGCCCCCCGACTTCGACATGGTCCCCGCGAACGTCCAGGCGATCCGACCGACCGACTTCGCCGCCCAGGCCGACGATCGCGGCAGCCACGCGTACATGGCGTTCGCCCGTCTTCGCCCGGAGGTCTCTCTCGAGCAGGCCCAGGCCTCGTTGACTCCGGTCTCCCAACGTCTGAGCAGCGAGTTTCCGGACGAGAAGCGCGGGTGGCATGCTCGCCTCATATCCATGAGCGACTTCTTCCCAGGGCCGACCGACCGCAAGCTCGTCCTCATCCTGACTGCGGTCACGCTCTTCGGGTTGCTCATCGCCTGTGCCAACGTGGCGAACCTCCTGCTCAGCCGGGCCGAGATTCGCCAGAAGGAGATTTCCGTTCGCACCGCGATGGGAGCGGGTCGCGTACGGATCCTGCGGCAGCTCCTGACCGAGAGCGTGACGCTCGGCATCGTGGCCGGTGTCATTGGCGTCTTCCTGTCCCTCTACCTGATCGCGTGGATCGCTTCGGCGATGCCGCCGGAGATGCCGCGGAGCATGGTGCCGACGCTGAGCCCCACCGTCCTCGTGGCGACGGTTCTGGTGTCGCTCGGCGCAGGGGTGATATTCGGGCTCGCCCCGGCCGTCCACGCCACGGGCGGGGACCTGCGCGAGGGCCTCGGGGAGGGGAGCCGTGGAGGCACCTCCGGCCGAAAGCGCAAGCGGATCCGCAACGCCTTCGTGATCGGGGAGTTCGCGGTGGCGCTCGGTCTGCTGACCGGTGCGGGCTTCCTCATGCAGGCCTTCGACCGACTGGCGAACGACGATCCCGGGTTCAACGCGGAGGGCCTGCTCACCTTCCAGCTTTCGGTCCTCGAGGACCGTTACGAGGAGGACGCGGAAATCGTCGCCTACGAGGCCGAGCTTCTCCGGGTCCTGGGAGGGATTCCGGGTGTGCAGGACGTGGCCGTCATGACGTCGCTGCCGCGGGGACGGAACACCTCCCACCCGCGGTACACCGTGGACGGACGGCCCATCCCCGAGCCGATCCAGCAGCCGAGGGCCGTCTTCCAGGCCGTGAATCCGGAGTATTTCGGAGCGCTCGAGATCGAGCTGGTTCGGGGCCGTCTGTTGGAGGCCTCCGATCGCGAAGAGGCTCTGGCCGTCGCGGTGGTGAGCCAGGCGCTCGCGGATCGGGAGTTCCCGGACGAAGAGGCCATCGGGAAGGCGATTACGGTGGGCGGCGCATCCCGGGTCATCGTGGGTGTGGTGGAGAACGTGATGCACGATCGCATGGCGTTGGCCGGCATGGCAGGAGAGGCGATCTATCTGCCCATCGCCCAATACCCGTTGAGGAATCCGAGCTTCGCGATCCGGGGTGAGGGCGACGTGACGCAGCTGTCGGCGGACGTCCGTCAGGCCGTGTGGTCGGTGCAGGCCGATCAGCCCGTCGCCGGGCTTCGCACCCTACAAGCCCACATAGACGAGTCGCTGGCAGGGCCGAAGGCGCTTTCGCTCTTCCTGAGCGTGCTCGGGGCGATCGCCCTACTGTTGGCGGCGATGGGCATCTATGGGGTCATGGCGCATTCCGTCGCACAACAGCGTCGCGAGATCGGGATCCGCATGGCGCTCGGCGCACGGCAGGGTAGTGTGGTCGGAATGGTGACGCGTTCCGGGCTCACCCTGGCGGGATCGGGGATCTTGCTCGGCCTGCCCCTGGCCTACGTCATGTACCGCGGCGTCTCCAGCCTGCTGAACATCTTCGAAGGCGGGGCCGGGTTCGCGTACGCCTCGGCGGTGGCGGCCGCGTTGGTCGTGACCGCGGCGCTGGCGACGTACATGCCGGCTCACCGGGCGAGCCGGGTCCAGCCGGTCGCGGCGCTGAAGGAGTAGCGCGGGTCAGTCGAACTCGTACCGGGGCGGCGACTGCTCGCGGCCGACGACCCCCGCGCGGATGTCGGCCTTGTAGTAGTTCTCGCCCCTGACCGGGCTGCCCGCGAGGCGACGGAGCATCGCGATCTGGCCGATGTGGTTCAGCGCATCGGCCAGCGGGCCCTGGAAGAGCCTCTCCGCGGGTCGCTGTAGCGGTTCCGGGCTGCTCAGGCGCGCGTCTACCGCGGCCATCCGCTCGAAGAAGCGCTCGACCTGACCATCCCAATCGTTCGTCTCGGTCGGCGTCCAGCGGTGCTCTCCGTCGGCCAGTGCCAGCATCCAGTCGAAGAGGTCGCCGATGTGAGCCAGGATCTGCACGGCGGTCCGGGAACCCGGACCCGCCGAGAACGAGCCGAAGTCGTCGGGTGCGTCCCGTAGGGCCTTGCCACCTCGATAAGCGACGGTCGCGAGGGCGTGTCGGAGGAAGGTGCGTTCGTCGTTCATCGGCCGAAGATGCGTTCCGTCGGGGACGGGCGACAGGGCACTCCCTTCGGCCGCGGACCGTATGCGGCGCTCTCCGTCCCGCGTTATCGTGCAGCCGAACTACGGACCAAGGAGGATGCGATGGAGCGGGTGACGGGACTTGGCGGGATCTTCTTCAAGAGCTCGGATCCGAAGGCCCTGCTGGCCTGGTACCGGGACCACCTCGGGATCGCGTCGGACGAGTGGGGCGGCTTTGCCTTTCAGTGGCGGGAGAAGGAGCAGCCGGAGGAGACCGGCTACACCGTCTGGGGGTCGTTTCAGCAGGACACGGAATACTTCGCGCCCAGCGAACAGCCTTACATGGTGAACTACCGGGTCGCGGACCTGGAGAGCCTCGTCGCTGCCCTGGGTCAGGAGGGAGTCGAGCTGGTGGGAGAGATCGAGAGCCACCCGAACGGGAAGTTCGCGTGGATTCTCGACCCCGAGGGTCGAAAGATCGAGCTCTGGGAGCCCGTCCCGTCGTCCGAAGACCCGTACCTGTAGGCCTCGTAAGATGAAGGTTTGCATCATCGGGGCCTCGGGTAAGCTCGGAAAGTACATGGTCGGGCACGCCCTCGACCGGGGATACGACGTCGTCGCCGTGTGCCGGGAGCAGAGCGTGCCCAAGCTCGAGGAATTCGAGGGCCGCATCACCGTCGTGCCGGGACCCACCGACGATCGGGAGGTGATTCGGCGGGCGGTCGCGGGGTGCGACGGTGTGCTGACGGTCCTCGTGCCCTGGGGCGTGCAGGGCTATTCCAGCGGGACCGCGCAGGCCGTGCTGGATCAGGCCGAGCCCGATGCGCGTCTCGTGTTCTCGTGCGGCTGGCACATCACCCGGGACGGACGGGACCGATACTCCCGCTCCTTCCGCTGGATGGTGGCCGCCTTCGGGTGGGTGGGTCGCCTGCTCCGCTTCGTCGACATCGACGACCAGGTCGAGGCGTGCCACCGCATCTTCGCGAGCGACCGGCGGTGGACCGTCGTTCGGGGAAGCGACCTCGAGGAGGGGGAGAGCGAGGGGCTGCCCGTCTGGAGCCGGCACGTGGGCGATCCGGTCCTGGCCAGCAACAAGACCCGCCGGGTCGACTTCGCGTTGTTCATGGTGCACGCGCTCGAGAACGACGAGCTCGTCCACGAGGCTCCGGCCATCGTCGGATGCCGGACGCCGTCTGCATTGG
>JBDHII010000058.1:0-16463 GCA_039587515.1 Gemmatimonadota bacterium | reverse complement strand
CCGGCTCTTCGAGCTTTCGCCGTCCGTCCTGGTGGGAGACCGTACCACCCAATACGACGTGTCGGAAGACGGGCGGTTCCTGATGCTCCGCACGGCATCCGGCGACGAGGACGAGAGCCGCCTCATCATCGTCCGGAACTTCCTCGAGGAGGTGAAGGCGCGGGTGGGTACAGGGGGCGGCTGACGGCCGTCAGCCACCCTCCAGGATCGGGTCCTTCGTTCCCGTCATCTCCCAACGGGTGAGCGTCCACGGGATGACGCCCGTATCGAAGATCTCGTCGAAGAACCGCCCGATGGTGAACTCGGCGCCGAGCTGGAGGGCGTGCTCGCCCATGAGCTCCTCCATCTGGATCTTTCCGCTGAGGTAGCTGGTCCCGTACCCCGGTTGCCGCAGGTAGAGGTGCTGCTCCCCGCGGACGAGATTCCCGTCCGGCAGCCAGCCGCGGGGCGTCCAGCGCGTCGCGTGCTCCACGGCCTCCTCCATCTCGTACTCGTTGCCATGGAGGTAGAGGCCGCTCAGCGCCCGCGCCGCCCGCTGGGCGAGCATGATCCAGACGAGCTCACGCGTGCGCGGCCGCGCGTCGAAGAGCCCCGCGTGCATGAACATCTCCTCGACCGCCGTGGCCAGTCCCTCGGAGCGGTGGTCGTAGATGTTGAAGAGCGGTGCGGCCGCGCGGACGGGGCTCGGGTGGGGGTTCTCTCGTATGCGCGCCAGCTCGATCCAGTGGTGCATGTGGGTGCGCATGGCCAGCGGGTCCCGGTAGGTCACCTCGCTGAAGAAGTTGCGGATCTCGCCGGGCTCGGCCGGCGTGAAGCTGCCGTTCACGGCCCGGAGCGCCGGGTCCATCCACGCTTCGATCGCGTGGATCTCCTCGTCCTCGAGGAAGTTCATGTACTCGGTGACGGCCGCGTTCATCTCCCGATCGTACGCCTCCGGGCTGTCGATCCGGTCGAGCTCGGGCAGGTGTCGGTTGCGGTTCTCCTCCAGCCGGAGCGAGGAGTGCGCGCGGGCCAGCTCCCGGCGCATGAGCGTGACCTGCTCCTCCCAGGTGAAGGGGACGAGGTGCACGTTCTGCATGTACCACGTGTAGTTGTCCTTCCCCACCCCGGACGGCCCGGTCTTGCCAGGCGCCTCGGCCTCGAGCCAGTCACGGAAGGCGTCGCTCGCGTCCCGGGCCGCGGCGATGGCCGCGTCCAGCTCCCGGCTGGTGCCTGCAACCTGCTCCGCGAAGGCGTCGAGGTCGGCGCTCTGGAAACGGAAGGAGCGCAGTCCGGCCATCCAGAGGTCCTTCGCGTCACCCGTCAGGTTGACCCGCGCCTGATCGAGGAGCGCCGGAATCCGGCCGATCCGCGCGGCGAGCTCGGCGGCATCCGCATCGGAAAGTGGATCGTCGTACGTCCACAGGTCGATCCAGCCGTCGATGACGGGACCCTCGTGCGCCGGCACGTCGCTCTGGGCGGGATAGATCCACACGTAGAACGCGGGGTCCCGGGCCCAGGGCCGGCGGATGCGATGGTCGAAGTCGAGCCCGTTCATCTCGGCTCGCACGAGGTGCCAGTCGACCTGCTCCTGGGTGGACCAGCCCGACGGATCGAGCGCGTCGAGCCGGGCCCGCCACGCAGGGAGCCGGGCGTGCTGGGCCGCCATGGCCGCCTCGGAGTAGTCGGGCACGCCGTCGACGAATTCGGCCGCCTCGAAGGCACGCCACTCCTCGAAGAGCGCGAGGAGGTCCGCGTGCGCGCCAGAAGCGCTCGTGGCCTGCTGGGCTACGGCGGTCAGAGGCATCGCCAACAGACAGGCGAGCGCTCCGATGCGAATCGGGTGACGCAGATCCTGTTTCATGCTTGTCATCCTCCCGAGATCTCCTGAAAGGCCGCGGCGAGCCGCTGCTCGGACTCCAGGAGCGCACCCCTGCGCTCCCCAACCCACGCGCGTGCGCGCACGAGCTCCGTCCTGCTCCGGTCCAACATACGGGCCACCTCGTCGGGCTGCGGCCCCCCGAGCCCGCGCCGGTTCCGCACCATGGCCCGGGGGTCGAGCGCATCGAGAATCGACTCGACCGGAACCGGCAGATCCTCCCCGATCGCTTCGTGGTAGATCCGCGTCAGCTCCTCGGGCGTGAGGTCCGTCGGCGTCTTCCCGTGCTCGCGACCGAACGTGGTGAGCTCCGATGCGTAGTGGTGACCGACCCGGAACGGCACGTCGGCCTCACGGAGCAGCACGTCCGCCACTTCCGTCATCGTCGAGTAGTCCGAGGTCAGCTCGAGCAGCGCCCGTTCCGGCCGCACGAGGAGGCCGCGCAGCAGGCTCGCCCAGTCCCGGTGCATCTCCGCCGCCTTCGTGGCCGTCTGGTGCACCTGGTCGGCCGGGCGGTAGTCGGCCATCCCGGTCGAGGTGTTGTGGGCCTTGAGCGCCACGGTCTGCGCGTCGCCCACGACCTCGCTCGCCAGGGCGCGGAGGTTCTCCAGCGCGAGGGGGTTCCGCTTCTGCGGCATGATGCTGCTCACGCCGGTCTGGCCCGGGTCGAGCAGGATCCAGGGCGAGGGATCGTGATACTGCGTCTGCAGGTCCTCGGTGAAGACGCCGAGGGTGACGGCCGACGTCGAGAGCGCGTTCGCGAGCTCGATCTTCGAGTCCAGGGACGCCACCAGGTTCGCGTCGTAGGAGTTCTCGATCACGCCGTCGAATCCCAACAGCTCGGCCAGCCGCACGCGGTCGAGCGGGAAGCCCGACGTGCCCAGCGCCGCGGCACCCATCGGGCTCCGGTTGATCCGGCCCCACGCGCCCTCGAGTCGGCCCGCGTCCCGGGCCAGGGCGTCGGCGAACGCCAACAGGTAGTGCGCCAGCGACGTCGGCTGCGCCTGTACGCCGTGGGTGTAGGCCGGAACGACCGTATCCACGTGGTCGGCGGCCAGATCGAGGAGCGCATCCCAGGGCTCGAGCATCGCCTCGAAGACGTCGAGGAGATCCTCACGGATCACGTAGCGGCGGAGCGTGGAGCCGATCCCCTGCCGGCTCCGGCCCATGTGGAGCATCGACCCCTCGTCACCCGTCAGCTCGAGCAGCCGCTCCTCGAAGATCAGGTAGTTGCTGGAGCGGCGGGCGCCCGGCTCCGCCTGCTCGGTGTCGACCGCCTCGATCCCGCGGGCGATCCGACCGGCGAGCGCCCGTTCCACGAGGCCCTCCTCCGCAAGCATCACGAGCGACGCCCGGTTGATCAGTGATAGATGGGCATACCCGTCGTGCTCGGGAGCCTGCTGCGCCGCGGCCGATCCGGCCAGGAGCGAGAAGAGGACGATGCTGACGGCGAGGGTCGTGCGAGTGCCCACGACGGCTCCTGACGCGAAGGGGAATGGTGCCCGAATATGCGGGGCAGCCACGAAGTTTTGGAGCCCCGGCGGAAAGCCCGCGCCCTCAGCGCTCGGGCGGAATCGGGTACCGGCGGATGATCGCCCGGAAGCGCGGATGGTCGCGCACGAGCTCGAACTCGGGCCCCAGGAGGGCGAACATGGGCGGCACCACAGGAACCGAAAGAACCTGCTCCATCGCCTCCGCCGCCTCCTCGGCCATTCCAAGCTCCGCATAGATCGTGGACACGAACTCGAGGAGATCCCGACCGAACACGGGGTCGCGGTCCATTGGGAGGAGCTCGACCACGCGCTCCGCCGCCTCGATGGCCTCTTCACGTCTTCCCAGGCCCGCCTGGGCACGGCCCAGAGAAGCGTAGATCCGGGGGTCGTCGGGGAGCTCTTCAAGCCCGGACAGGCAATCTTCCACCGCCCGTGCGAACGCGCGTCCCGCCCGCTCGGAATCGAGCGTCCTGTACGTCCAACCCTCCAGAAGCGACCGGGGCGCCCACCAGAAGCCGCCGAACTCCGAGATCGGCTCCTCGATGCGCTCCAGGGCCATGGCCTTTTCCTCCGGATCCTCGGTCATCATCCACTCGAAGAACGTCCTCAGCCCGAACACGCTCACGTCGTCGGGCAGCCCGGCCAGCGCCGCCCGTCCGGGCCCCTCGTCGCCTGTTCTCCGCCACCAGTACCACCCGCGGGTGAAGGCTGCCTCGAGGAATCCGGGATGCACCTCGAGGATTCGGTCGAAGACCGCGTCGGCCTCACCCCAGCGATCCATCTCGGCATAGGCCATGGCCAGGTTCATCCCCGTCTCGGGATTCAGGGGATCGAGAAGCGCCGCCCGCTCCCGGGTGGCCAGAGAGGCGTCCCATTCACGCTGTCGCAGGAGCAGCTCCGCCTTGAGGGTCAGGACGTCGACCGATCCCGGAAGCCCTGCCTCGGCCATGGTGAGGGCGCCGACCGCCTCCTCGTTCTCATAGCGGTGGTAGAGCTCGAACGCCTTCGCGAGGTGGCCCTCCGGAAGCTCGGGGCTGAGCCTGAGCGCTTCGTCCGCAGCGTCGCGTGCCAGCGACAGTCGCGCTTCCGAGCGGTCGTACATGAGATACACGAAATTGTGGGCCATCGAGAGCCCCGCGTGCCCCAGCGCGAACCCGGGGTCGAGCCGGACCGCCTCGGAAAAGAGCTCGACCGCCGCGCTCAGGTCCTCCGGCCCCCAGCCCGGACGTTCCAGGACCTCCTTCCCTCTCAGGTAGAGCGTGTAGGCGTCGAGGCTCTCGGTGGGCACTTCCGCGATGAGCGCCTCTTCGGAAGGGACCAGCTCCGCGGCCAGGGCGAGCACCACACGGCGTGCCAGGTCGCTCTGGATGTCGAAGACGTTGGCGACCGTGAACTCCCGATCGTACATGTCGGCCCAGAGGTGCGTGTCCCGGTCGGCATCGATGAGCTGGACGTTCAGGCGGACCTGGTCGCCCGCCAGCAGCAGGGTCCCCTCGAGGACCGTGTGCACGCCCAGCTCGTTGCCGATCATCGGCACCGTCTTGTCCGTCCCCTCGTACTGCATGACCGACGTGCGCGCGATGACGTCGATGCTGGCGATCTTCGAGAGCTGCGTCAGGAGCTCGTCGTGGAGCCCGGTGGCCAGGAACGCCGCGTCTGCCTCTCCCGTGACGCTCATGTTGGTGAAGGGCAGGACCGCGATGGCCGGCCGTTCACGCTGGGCCACCGACGTCCGTGGGACCTCCAACGCCTCTCGTTCATCCACCCTGTCCGAGGGCGAGATCACGACGACCAGCACGCCGGCCACAGCTACGACCAGGGCCGCTCCAAGGAGTCTTCCGGCATGCAGCGCCGGACGCTTTGGCCCTTCGGGCGGAAACGCCCGCCGGCGAGGACTCGCGCTCCACGTATCGGACTCCTCGGGCCCCACGACCAGAGTCGCCTTCGTTGCAGAGAGCTTGCTGCTGATGTCGTCGGGACTCGGGACCGCCAACCCCTCGTTCGTGATCGCGAAGATGGCGGTGGGGTGCTCCACCCCTTTGAGATGCGCGACACCCAGGGACACGGCCGAGACCGATGGGTGGTTCTTGATCTCGTCGTAGACCTTGCCGGACACGGTGATGCCGCCCGCGGCGGCGAGGGACTCGATCCGCGACGCGACGTTGACGCCGTCACCGTAGACGCCCTCCTCGTCGTAGACGATATCACCGGTGTGGACGCCGATCCGGACGGGAATGAGGTCCTGCTCCGCCAGTTCGAGCTGGACCTGGACGGCCGCCTGAACCGCTTCGACGGCGCTCGAGAAGATGCTGAGGCTGCCGTCTCCATAGTACTGGAGAATCCGCCCGTCGTGGTCCGTCACCGCGCCCGACAGGATGTCGCGATGCCGATCCCGCTGGGCGCGGGCCGCCGCCTCGTCCTCCTGCATGAGGCGCGTGTACCCCACGAGGTCGGCGAACATGATCGCCGCGAGCTGGCGGGTCGGTTTCTGAGGCATGGCGCGTCTCCCTCCCGTGCACCGCATGCCGGGCCGTGCTCCACAGCCTAAGAACCCGGAGGCGGATTCCGCTGTCGGGAGATCCCTGAAACGGGACCGGCGCTCGAAAGCGCTTCGAGACGCCCCGCGCCCAGACCGAGGGGGAGGATGCAGTGGATTCGAGTGGCGCGGTAGGGTATATTTACACCTAAATGGTGTAAAAAGAGGTCGCGATGGCACTCAATATCAAGAACAAGGAAGTCGAAAGGCTCGCCGCCGAGGTGGCGGGAATCACGGGAGAGTCCAAGACCGAGGCGATCCGCCAGGCCCTCGCGGAGCGGCATCAGCGGCTTCGGATTCGCATCGCCGACCGAGCCCGAGTCGGCGTGGTGCAGCGCTTCCTCGAGCGCGAGGTGTGGTCTCGCATACCGGAGGACCAGCTGGGTTGCCCTCCCGATCGCGAGGAGCGCGAGAAGATCCTCGGATACGGACCCGAGGGCGTATGATTCTCGACACCTCGGCCATCCTGGCCGTGGTCTTCAAGGAGCCCGGCTTTGAGGAGCTCCTCGAGAAGATCGTCGACGCGCCGATCGTCGCCGCCGGCACCGCGACGCTGGCGGAGACCGGCATCGTCCTCCATGCACGCCTCGGCCAAGCGGCGCACGGCCTGCTCGAGCGGCTGCTCGACGAGCTCTCGATCGAGGAGATCCCCTTCGGCAGCATCCACTGGCGGGAAGCCGTCGACGCCTATCGCCGCTTCGGCAAGGGCTTCCATCCTGCCGGGCTCAACTTCGGGGACTGCCTCACCTACGCGACCGCGCAGCTGTCCGGTGAACCCCTGCTATTCGTGGGATCCGACTTCGCCCGGACCGACGTCGAATCGGTATGAGCTCGGGCTGCACCCACCGACCGGCAGGCTTCAGAAGATCAGGGTGTGCGTGTACTTGAGGCTCAGCGTACGCGCGTCGCTCCGCGGCAGGCGCGGCCGACCCAGGACGTCACGCTCCAGGTTGAGCCCCTCGTTCCAGACCAGCCAGAGGTCCTGACCCTCGGCGAAGTTGTAGCGGAAGCGCGCATTCGTCGTGACCTGGTCGGTCAGCGAGTTGTACTGCGCGAAGGTGCTCATCGAGAGGTGCGTGTCGAGCGCCACCCCCAGCGTCAGCCGCAGCAGGTGCGAGTCGAAGGCCAGGTCCCGATCGTCGAAGCGGATCCGGTTCCACTCCCACCCGCCCTCGACATTCACGTGCTTGTTCATCGGCCACTCGAAATCCGATTGGACCGAGAACCGGCTACCGTCGAAGAAGTCACCCGCCGTGAGCGTCGCTCTCGGTTTGAAGCTCCAACTCTGAGGCGCCCGGAACTCGAAGCCCCCCTCCGTCATCCAGTAACTCCCCGCCAGCACATCGACCTCGTCGGACAGATCGAAGCTCACGGGCACGTCCTCGTAAAGCCTCTTGCCGAAGACGGTGAACGTCAGGGCGTTGTTGGTCTCCAGGGATACGAAGGGGTTGACCTCCCCGGTGTCGACCTCGTCGTCGACGTTTCGGATCCACGCGTTGCTTTGTAGTCCGACCCAGATCCTGCGCCAGCGCGACTCGAGTCCGGGGAACCACTGGTAGCTCCAATCGCTCTGCCCCCGCTTGAAGTCACTGCGCTCCTCGAAGCCCATGGACGGATCGTAGCCGGGTCCAGACCACACGAAGACGTTGCGGAAGCTGAATCCCTCGAACCGCCGGCGGGTCCAGTCGAGGATGAGTCTTCCCGCGTCCAGCCCACTCGACGCCGAGTCGCGCAGGTCGTCCCCGCCCTGTAGGGTCTGAAGCCACTTCAGGGTGAGGTAGTCGTCGCCCCACGCCCGAAGCTGTCCGTCCAGTCCGTACGTGACGTTGTAACCGCCATCGGTCGTCACCCGGCTCGTGGCCATGCCTCCCACGAACGAGTTGGCATTGACCACGTTCCTGCGAAGCCGCAGGACTCCGAAGTTCTCGGACGGGGTGCCCCCGTCCTCGGAGGTCTGCATCTCGATGAGGCCCAGATCCCAGCTGCCCACCCGTCCGACGAGCCGCGCTCCGCCGAGGATACGGACGGGCCGTCCGTCGGCGAGGCCGATTCGCCGGGAGTAGAAGAGCGTCCCCCGCTCAGTCCCGGTGCCGAAACCGAAGATCCCGGCGCGCTCCTGGAAGAAAGGGCGCTTCTCGTCGAAGAAGAGGGAGAATCGGGTCAGGTTGACCTGCTGCTGATCCGCCTCGACAGCCGCGAAGTCCGTGTTGACCGTGAGGTCCAGCGTGAGGTTGCGCGTAGGGTTGACCTTCACCTCGCCTCCGACCTCCCACGCGCGGTCGGTGAGATGGTCGTAACGGTCACCACCCGGGGAAAGCGCCGCGGTGCGCGCCGAGGTCGCGAGGGCGTACGGGCTCACATAGACCGGGTTGGTCGGCACGACGCCTCGGAAGCGCACGTCCTGCCAGGTCGACACCTGTGTGTAGAGCGCGCTCCGTGGGATCGCGGGAAAGGTCCAACGGCTCTCGGTCTCCGGCTCGTAGGCATAGGCCATCATCCCCATGACGACCGATCCGTCCGGCTCGGCCTCGAACCGCAGGCTCGAGAACGGAATCCGCATCTCGCCGAACCAACCTTCGTCGGTGATCCGGGTCTCGAGGTCCCAATGCGTATTCCAAGACATCCCGCTGGGGCCGCTGCTGGAGCTGATCTCCTGCTGACCGTCCCCGGTGATGCTCATGTCCAGCCGGGTCCCCAGTGGAAGACCGACGAACCGCACCGCGTTCTCGTTGTCGTTGAAGGTGTCGAGGAGGACGCCGAAGCTGTCGTCTCCCTTCCATTCGTCACGCGTCAGCGTGAGCGCCCGGATCCGAGACAGATCGTCATGGTAAAGGCGCGCGGCCATGTAGAGCGCCTCGTCGTCGTACGCGACGAGCACCTGGATGCGGCGATCGCTCGCCCCGCGAAATTCCGGCTCGTACATCGTGATGGCCAGGGGCTCGACCCCCGCCCAGGCCGCCTCGTCGCTCATCCCGTCCAGCTCGACGGGTCCACCGAGGCGCTGAACATCGACAGTGCCGGTCGCTTCCGGGGCCGATCGCCACACGTTCAGGTCGATTTCGGACCCCGAACCGGGCGACTGCGCCCGGATCTCTTCCGTGTGGGTCCCGGCGAGGGTCAGGAACCCGACCCCCACCAGCGTTGCGGTCTTCGCTCGTCTCTTCATGGGATCGGAAGAAAAGCCCATGCGCGCAGCGAGGAAAGGGGCTCGGACATGCCCGCTCCCTGCCGGAAAAAACCCCACACCTTAAACGGATTCCACCCCACGGCGGGCCTCGGGTCGCGAGTGAACCTTTCTGTACTCGGATAAACCCGGCTACAGGTGGGGGTCAAAGCCCTGATGACGACCGCGCAGGGCGTCCAGTCTGCACTGGACGCCGAAACCCTCGGCTTCACCCTCGAGGCGATCCGCGACTTCGCCGACCAGAGTCTCCCCGCGGAGCTTCTCCTCGAGCTCGACCGCACACACGAGTTTCCGGAGGAGCTGATCCGCTCCATGTGCGTGGACCTCGGAGTCCAGCTCCTGTTCATCCCGGAAGAATACGGAGGAATGGGCGGGGGTGCCTTCGACGTCTACCGCGTGTGCGAGCTGATGGGCGAGATCGACCTCGCCGTCGCGACCAGCGTGCTCGCGACTTTCCTCGGCAGCGACCCCATCCTGTGGGGCGGCACCGAGGATCAGAAGGCGCGTTGGATGGGTCGAATCGCCGAGGAGGGCCTGCTCATGGCGTACGGAGCCACCGAGCCCGAGGCGGGAAGCGACCTCGGTGCCCTACGCACGACCGCCCAGCCCGCGGCGAAGGAGGGTGTGCCGGGCTACCGCCTGAACGGTGCGAAGATGTGGATCAGCAACGGTGGCTTTGCCGACCTCTGCACCGTCTTGGCCATGGCGCCGGGCGGCCCGACCTGGTTCGTGGTCGAGCGGGGCACGGAGGGCTTCGGGCACGGGATCCCGGAGGACAAGCACGGAATCCGGGCCAGCAACACGGCCGCCCTCTCCTTCGAGGACGTCTTCGTGCCCGAGGACCAGATCGTGGGCGAGGGCGAGGGGCAGGGTCTCGTCCAGGCACAGCTCGTCTTCGGCTACACGCGCCTCATGGTGGCCGCCTTCGGGCTCGGAGCCGGATGGGCCGCGCTCGACCGGGCCATCGAGTACTCCACGACGCGCATCCAGGCGGGCGGGCCGCTCTCCGAGAAGCAGGGCTATACCCACAAGCTCATCACGCCGCACGCGTGTCGCCTCGAGGCCGGTCGCGCGTACATCGAGGAGACGGCCGTTCGGATCGACGCGGGCGAAGGCAGCCTCAACACGGAGGGGGCCATCGCGAAGTATATCGCCACGGAGGCCGGCAATGCGGCGGCGGACGCGGCGATCCAGGCGCTCGGAGGATACGGCTACGTCCGCGAGTACATGGTCGAGAAGATCCGGCGCGATGTCCGCATCACGACGATCTACGAGGGCACGTCGGAGATCATGGAGATGACGATCGCCCGCGACCGCTGGCAGGAGCACCTCAAGACGCGCGGCGAGCACTACCACGCCGCGGCGGCCGAGCTCGAGGCCCTCCATGCGTCGTCGCCGGCCGTCGGGGCGGACGTCGCCGCGTTGGCGTCTCACGCCCTCGCCGAGCTCCTCGAGCGTGCCCGCGTCGGGCGCCTCACCCGTAACCAGCACGTCCTCTTCCGCATCGGGGAGCTGGTGGCGGGTGTCGAGGCCTCCGGAGCGCTCTGTCGGCGCGCCGCCTCGGCTCTCGAGGGAACGCTGCCGGAGAAGGCCGACCGGCGGCTCGGACCCGAAGCGCTGGCTACGGCGTCCAGGATCTACGCACGCGAGGCCGCGTCACGCGTATCGACCGAGGCCCTCCGCTGGGTCACGGGATCCGGCGGCACCCCAACCCAGGATCAGGGCTCGTTCGAGGCGGCACTCCGACTGAGCGAGATCCACCGAGCCCAGGCAGGGCTCGTGGCCGACATGGACACCCTCACGCTCGCCCTCTACGAGGGCGCAGGCGACTGAGGGCCCGCGAACAGGACAGAGCAGAGACCCATGGAATCCACCGATCGAGCCATCGCAATCGTCGGCCTCGGCGCCGTCCTTCCCGACGCGCCAGACGTCGCGTCCTTCTGGAACAACCTCAAGGACGGTCGCTACAGCATCTGTGAGACACCGCAGAACCGCTGGGACGCGGCCCTGTACTACGACGCCGACCCGAGGGCCACCGACAAGACGTACTCCAAGATCGGAGGCTGGGTGAAGGACTGGGAGTGGGAGCCCCTGAAGTGGCGCCTGCCCATTCCGCCCAAGGTGGCCGACGCGATGGACCTCGCCCAGAAGTGGGCGATCACGACGTCACGTCAAGCGCTGGCGGATTTCGGATACCCCGACCGACCGCTCGATCCGGAGCGGACAGCCGTCATCTTCGGCAACGCGCTCGGCGGCGACTTCCACCTGCTCTCGGCGGCCCGAATCCTCTTCCCCGAGTTCGGTGAAGAGCTTGCCAAGGCGCCGAGCTTCCAGACGCTTCCGCCCGACGTCCGCGGGGCGGTGATGGAAGAGCTTCTCACCGGCGTGCGGGACCGCCTTCCCGACATCACGGAAGACACGATGCCGGGCGAGCTCGCCAACATCGTCGCCGGGCGGGTGGCGGCGCTCTACGACTTTCGTGGACCCAACTACGTGGCCGACGCTGCGTGCGCATCGGCCATGGCCGCGATCTCGGCCGCCGTGGAGGGCTTGGAGGAGCACGACTACGACGCCGTTCTCACCGGCGGCATCGACGCCAACATGAGCCCCTCCACCTTCGTGAAGTTCTGCAAGATCGGCGCGCTGTCGGCGACGGGCACGCGTCCGTACGCCGACGGAGCCGACGGCTTCGTGATGGGAGAGGGGGCCGCATGCTTCCTCCTCAAGCGTCTCGCGGACGCCGAACGGGACGGTGACAGGGTCTACGCCGTCATCCGCGGGCTCGGCGGTTCGAGCGACGGTCGCGGCAAGGGCATCACGGCCCCGAACCCGGCGGGCCAGCAGCTCGCCATCCGGCGTGCCTGGGAGCGTGCCCGTGTCGCGCCCGAGCCGGGCGACCTCGTCGAGGGGCACGGGACGTCGACCAAGGTGGGTGACGTCGTGGAGGTCGACAGCCTGACCGAGGTCTTCGGTGGCTACGGGCTTCCTGCCGGCTCCATCATGCTCGGCTCCGTGAAGTCGAACATCGGGCACCTCAAGGGCGCGGCCGGCGCGGCCGGCCTTCTGAAGGTGACGCTGGCGCTTCACGAGAAGCAGGCGCCGCCGAGCGTGAACTTCAACGCGCCCAACCCCAACATCGACTTCTCCAGCTCTCCGCTGCGCGTCAACGACGAGCTCCGCGCGTGGGAGAAGCCGACCGAGAACGGTCCGCCCGTGCGCCGCGCGGGTGTGAGCGCCTTCGGATTCGGCGGTACGAACTTCCACGCGGTCCTCGAAGAGCACGTGCCGGGACGGTTGAAGCCCCGTGGGGCGACCATCCGGGGCGCAGAGCTCGCCGGCTCCGACACGTCGATGCCGGCTGTCGAGGCCCGGGCGCCCCTGCGGGGCGCGCTCGTGATCGGCGCCGCGACGCAGGCCGAGATCGCTTCGAAGCTTCGAGCCGTGCAGACAGCGCTGGCCGGCGGGACGGCACCCCGGCCCATCGCCCCTCTGCAGTCCGATCTGGACGCGGAAGTGCGTCTCGCCATCGACTACGGCGACGCGGATGACCTCTCGCAGGCGATCGAGGGGGCACTCAAGGCGCTCGATACGGGCGAGACCGGCCGCTGGCGCGCGCTCCGAAACAAGGGCGTGTACATCGGGCAGGGTTCGACCGGCAAGATCGCGTTCCTCTTCACCGGGCAAGGCTCGCAGTACGTCAACATGCTGCGTGAGCTTCGCGACGCGGACGAGGTCGTCCGGCGCACCTTCGACGAGGCGGACGAGGTCATGGCGCCGCTGCTCGACGGTCCGCTGACCGACCGGATTTTCGTCGATCCGGAAGACGAGGCAGCGGTCGCCGGCGCCGAGCAGGGACTCAAGCAGACCGCGATCACCCAGCCCGCCGTTCTGACCGTCGACACGGCGCTCGCGCGTCTCTTCGGCGCCTACGGTATCGAGCCCGACATGGTGATGGGCCACAGCCTCGGAGAGTACGGAGCCCTGGTCGCGGCCGGTGCCCTGCCCTTCGGTGACGCCCTGACGGCCGTCGCCGCCCGAGGCCGGGCCATGACGGACCTGTCGGTCGGCGACAACGGTGGCATGGCGGCGGTTTTCGCGCCGCCCTCGGACGTGGAGGCGGTGCTGGACCGGGTCGACGGATACGTGGTCGTCGCCAATCTGAACAGCACCAAGGAGTGCGTGATCGGAGGGGCGACCGAAGCCCTGGTGAAGGCTGTCGAAGCCCTCACGCAGGACGGTATGCGGGTGGTGGAGCTGCCCGTCAGCCACGCGTTCCACACAAACATCGTGGAGCCTGCCGCAGCACCGCTGATGGAGGTGCTTCGCGAGAGCGGGCTCCGCCCACCCGAGGTCCCCGTCGTGGCGAACGTGAGCGGCGACTTCTACCCGAGCGACCCGGACGCGAGAGACCGGATGGTCGAGATCCTCGGTGCCCAAATCGGCTCACCGGTACAGTTCGTCCGAGGCCTGAACACGCTTCACGACTCCGGCGCCCGCGTATTCATCGAGATGGGGCCGAAGCGGGCGCTGTACGGGATGGCGACCGATGTCCTCGGTGAGCGTGACGGGGTCACCACACTCTTCACGAACCATCCACGCACCGGCGGTGTCGTGTCGATGAACCGAGCCCTTTGCGCCGCCTACGCCCTCGGGCTGGGCCGGGGCCGACCGGCCGAGGTGCAAGCCGTCGAGCCGGTGACGGAGATCCAGGTTGAAGCCGCCCCACCTGCCCCCGCGGCACCTGTGGCCGCCGCTCCTGCGGTGGATCCCGCACCCCCGACCGCCGCGCCCGGAGGCGCCTCCACGGAGGACCGCTACGTCACGCTGGGTCGGATGTTCGCGGATTTCCTCGACAAGAGCGTCGAAGTCTTCAACGGTGAAGCCAGGGCCCCCGACCCGGTCCGTGTGGGGATCACCGGCGCATCTCTCGGCCTGCCGGGTCCGAACCGGGTCTTCGACGACTCGAATGTCCCGCGGATTCTCGGCGGCGACCAATTCATCACGCACGTGCCGGTCGAGCTGCGACAGGCCCAGGCGGACAAGCGGATCACCCGCTTGGTGAAGGGCGCCAACGGCGAAGCGCGTTTCGAGACGATCGACGACCCCGCCGACGTCATCAAGCTGGCAGGGCGTGGGGGTTCGCTCGACCTACCCGAAGAGTTCGGCTATCCGGCCGACAGGATGCCCGCGCTCGACCGCGTGACCGAGCTGGCCATCGCGGCCGGAATCGAGGCACTCCGCGACGCCGGGATCCCGCTCGTGATGCGATACAAGACCACCACGACCGGGTCGAAGCTTCCGGCGGGCTGGGCGCTCCCCGAGGAGATGCAGGACGACACGGGCATCATCTTCGGCTCCGCCTTCCCCGGATACGACGCCTATGCGGAGATCATCCAGGGATTCGAGGCCGACCAGGCCCGCCGAGGGCGGCTGGAAGAGCTCGAAAGCCTCCGCGCGCAGATCGGTGAGGGAGACTCGGCAGCGATGACCGCGCTCGACGCGCGGATCACCGAGCTCCGGGCCGAAGTCGAGAAGAATCCGTTCCACTTCGACCGACGCTTCCTCTTCCGCGTCCTGTCGATGGGCCACTCGCAATTCGCCGAATTCATCGGTGCGCGGGGTCCGAACACCCAGCTCAACGCCGCCTGTGCGTCCGGCACACAGGCCGTCGGCCTCGCTCGCGACTGGATCGAGGCAGGCCGTTGCCGACGCGTGATCGTCATCACCGCGGACGACGTCACCACGGACCGCCTCTTCCCGTGGTTCAGCTCGGGCTTCCTGGCCTCGGGCGCCGCCGCCACCGACGAGCGGGTCGAGGACGCGGCCATCCCGTTCGACCGCCGAAGACACGGCATGATCATCGGGATGGGCGGCGCAGCGCTCGTGGTCGAAGACCTGCAAGCCGCAGCCGAACGGGGTGTGGACCCGATCTGTGAGGTCCTCGGCGCCATCACCGCGAACAGCGCCTACCACGGCACGCGGTTGAACGTCGATCACATCGCGGGGCTGATGGAGCGCCTCGTGAGCGACGTCGAGGCCCGCTGGGGGCTCGACCGCCGGACCATGGCACGACACACGGTCTTCGTATCGCACGAGACGTACACACCTGCACGAGGGGGCAGCGCCAGCGCGGAGGTGCATGCGCTCAGGCACGTTTTCGGCGATGCGGCCGATGCCGTCGTCGTCGCGAACACCAAGGGCTATACCGGTCACCCGATGGGCGTGGGGATCGAGGACGCCCTGGCCGTGAAGATGCTGGAGACGGGCGTCGTACCCCCGGTCGCCAACTTCCGGGAGGTCGATCCCGACCTCGGGCTCCTGAACCTCTCCAGGGGCGGCGACTATCCGATCCACTACGCGCTCCGGCTCGGCGCGGGATTCGGGTCCCAGATCAGCATGAGCCTGGTCCGTTGGACGCCACCGCCCGACGGCGCTCGGCGTGATCCGGAGGCGTTGGGCTTCCGACACCGCCTCCGAGACCCGGGGGCGTGGCAGAGCTGGCTGAGCCGCGCGACCGGCTACGACGCGCCCGAAGTGGAGATCGATCGACGCACGCTCCGCGTGCGGGACGAGGGCCCGCCCGCGCGGGAGCCGGCCCGAGCGCCGCTGTCGACGGGCGCGGTGGTCACGCCGCCCCCGGCAGCTCCCACCCGCGCCGGCACCCGCGCAGCCCGCGGCGACCGCAGAGACCGAGGCACCGGCTCCGGCCGCGGCACCCGCCGAGGAGGATCCCGTCCAGACGCAGGTCCTCGCCATCGTCGCCGAGCAGACGGGCTACCCGCCCGACATGCTCGACATGGACCTCGACCTCGAGGCCGACCTCGGCATCGACCATCCGCGGCGCCTGGAACATCGAGCGCGACGAGAACCTCGCGCTGCGTGACTATCCGACCCTCGCGCACGCCGTGCGCTTCGTCTACGAGAAGCGCCCGGACCTCGCAGAGGCTCCGGCCCCGGCCGAGACCGCGCCGGCACCCGAGCAGCCCGCCGACGTACCGTCGGAGGAGAGCGCCGTACCGGTCGTCGGCTCGATGGAGGCCGCCCAGACGGTGCCGCGCCGGATTCCCGTGCCGCGACTCCGACCCATCGCCGGCCAATTCCCGACCACCGGGGTGGTCCTCGGCGAGGGGCGGCGGGTCGTGGTGGCCGTGGACAGCGGGGGCGTCGGAGCCGCCCTGGGTGCACGCTTGGAGAGCGAGGGCACGACGGTCTTCTTGCTCGATCCGTCGGGCGACCGCAACGAGGTCGCGGCCCGCATGGAGAGTTTCCGGAACGCAGGCGAGATCCACGGGCTGTACTGGCTTCCAGCTCTCGATCCGGTCGACGACGCCGATATGCTCGATCCCGAGTCCCGGACCCCGATACTCGACCGTCGCGTGAGGGCGTTGCACG
>JBDHII010000126.1:0-3448 GCA_039587515.1 Gemmatimonadota bacterium | reverse complement strand
GTCGCGGGAGCGATACCGGTAGTAGAGCGAACCACTGGGTGCGCCCATTCGCCTGGCGACGCCTCGGGCCGAGAGACGTTCGAACCCGACACGCCGACCCTCCTCGAGAGCCGCGTCGAGAATCGCATCTTCGTCGAACTTGACGGGTCGACCCATATTTTAGAGAGTATGCTCTAATAAGAGCGATCGATCCACCGCCAAGCCCCGTCGACCGGAGTGCCGAATGCTCACGCTCTACGACAATCCGTTCAGCCCGTTCGCGCGAAAGGTCCGAATGGCCATGCGAATCAAGGGGCTGGAGTATCGCTCGATCGATGCGCTGGCCCTGGCCGAACGCAAGCACCTCATGCAGGTCAATCCCCGTGCTGAGGTGCCTGTCCTCGTCTCCGACGGTGTCGCCGTCACGGACTCGGCCGACATCGTCTACTACCTGGAAGATCGATTCCCGACGCCGGCGCTTCTTCCTCTCGGCCATGAGGCGCGCGCGAGAGCGCGTCGATGGCAGCGAGTCGCGGACACCGTGCTCGACGCGATCATCCACGATATCTCCATCTGGACGTGGCCGACCCACGATCGACCCGACGAGCCGCCGACTGGGTTGATCCAGAAAGGACGCGGAGAGCTGATCCGTATCCTCGGAGATCTCGAGGAGACGCTCGAAGACTCCGGCTACGTCTGTGATGACCTGTCCGTCGCCGATCTTGCGCTGTTCCCCCACGTTTCGTCTCTGAGAACTGTCGGAGTTCATCTCGAGGCAGCGTCGCGTCCGAGATTGCGGGGCTGGAGCCGTCGGATGCGCGAGATACCAGCGGTGCAAGAGGACCTCGACTACGTCAGGCGGAGCGCCATCGATAAGTTTGGCTCCGGTCGATCGCCATACGAGGCCGAGAAGATCCATTGGCGAGGAGATCGGATCGAATGGCTCCTGGCTCACGGGTTCCAGGACTGGCTGTCTTCGGAGATCTCTCAGGGCCGCGCGATCTTCCCTCCCTCTGCGTAGTCGTGGCGGAGGCGGGCAGCGCGGTGCAGGCGGTGCGGCGGAGGCGAAACGCATCGGTACGCAGCCTGAGCGCGAGGAGGGCGGCGGCGGAGGGCTCGGGTGTGTGCCGAATACCCGGTTGCGGTAGATGCGGCGGTGGCTCCCTCCACAGGATGCGGAGGGCAGCGCCGCCTCGACGTGATCGAGGACCCGGAGTCCCCGGACGGCTTCCGCGTGGAGGGAACGCTCCGCCTGCCCCTGGTTCTGGGCACGATGGATGGTGACCCGGGCCGGTCAGTCAACAACGGGAGACACGAAACCAGCCACATCCTCGAAGTTCACGCCCCCGTCCGGTCCCATGTCGCTGATACGAGAATCGTCGTTCCGACCTCGGACGCGAGAGCAGACGGGCCCATCGAAGCCATCGCAATCAGGGCGATGGAGATGGAAAGGGAGTCGGAGAGCCGCTCATCAGGAACGTTCGCTCGGGAGCATGCGCCCGCGGCGTAATGTAGACTCGCACGTGGCAGCGACGGGTCGAAGCGGCCCGCCGGTGCGCCTGAGAGACCCGAAATGCGCGTCGTCGTGTTCGCGCTGACGTCGATCCTGGTGGCTACCTGGGCGCTACCGGAGACGGCCCGGGCCGAGTTCTTCTTCGACGTGTACCTCGGTGGGAACGTCACGGAGGACACGGATGGCGTGGTCGAGATCGGCGCCGGCCCGCAGATCTCCGCGAGCGGGCCGATCGACTTCAAGGCCGGGCCCTCTGGTGGCTTCCGAGGTGGCTACTGGCTCGGCTCCGTTCCGTGGCTTGGATTCGCCCTCGGAATGCCCGCCTACGACCCGGAAGAAGACGAGTCCGGCATCGACGTCTATGTCTTCCCCATCACCGCGCTGCTGATGCTGCGATATCCGCTGGCGAAGGACGAGGACTACCCGCAAGGACGCCTCCAACCCTACGCCGGAGTCGGGCCCGGAGTCTTCGTCAGCACGGCGAAGCTGGACCTGAGCCCGCTCGGGGCACCGGAGGACCTCAAGGACACCCGCGCCGACGTGGGGCTCCACACGGTGGCAGGCGTCAAGTTCCATGTCTTCTCCTCGGCTCGCCCATCCTCATCGAGCCTCGGGACCGTGGCAGTCTTCGTGGAGTACGGCTTCACGCGCTTCGACCCATCCGACTTCGACGACGACATCGCGGGTGTGCCGGTGCGGTTCCAGGTCGATCGGCTCCAGACCCACCACGCCGTCGCGGGAGTGTCGCTTCACTTCTAGCGATCGTTCTGGGGACTCTTCCATGTGCAATGAGGATCCATCTTGAGGCGCGCTTCCATGCGCTGGCTCACCCTGCTCCTGATCGTTCTCTCCATCTGTCTCTTCGGCATCACGGCCGCCGCCCAGGTCGACCACCGCGCTCCGGTCGCGATCGCCGCCGCCGAGGAGGCCCTCCCGGAGCTGCTCGACAGGGTGGATGACCTCGCGAGCTGGCGCCCCGAGTTCGGAATCGCCTTTCAAGCGGGCCTTCCGCAGGGAGACTTCGAGGCCGAGACCAGCTTCGGAGCCGCCATCTTTGCCGGCATGGGGCTCCCCAACCTTCCCGTGGTGCTCGGTATGGACTTCGCGTTCCTGGTCGACGAGAACGACCGAAGCACCATCGCCAAGAGCGACTTCAGCTCGGTCGTGGCAGAGACCTCGTCTGACATCACGATGTTGCACTTCGTTGCCCGACTGCAGCCCGCTGCGGGTCTCGTCCGACCGTACATGGACGCGCTCATCGGATTCAAGCACTTCGAGACGCGAACTCGGATCAACGAACACTTCACGGACTTCGGGGATCCGGACGACTGCTTCTTTTCCGACTGCGTTCGCCCGATCGACAACGACGAGAACAGTTCCGATGCCGCATTGAGCTACGGCCTCGGGGGCGGGTTCGACGTGCGGCTCTACAGCGGCGATGGGTTCCAGGTGCGTGCCGTTGTGGGCGCCCGCTACCTGTTCGGGGAGAAGGCCGAGTACGTGATCCCCTCCTCCGTCCGCATCATCGATGCAGACACGGTCGCCTTCGAGACCACCCAGTCGCGGACGGATCTCTTGACGACGCACGCCGGTCTCGTGATTCACTTCTAGGGGGCCGTCGAAACCGATGCCCTTGTCGCCTCGTATATCTCCGCGCTTCAGTAGCCGCGCGAAGCCCTTCGCGCTGTGATCGCAGAGGACGCCGAGGGCCAGCGGCGACTCGACGTGATCCAGGACCCCGAGGCCCCGGACGGGTTCCGCGTGGAGGGAAAGCTCCGCCTGCCCCTGGATCTGGGCACGATGAATGGTGACCCGGGCGCGATTCGAACGCGCGACCCCCAGCTTCGGAGGCTGGTGCTCTATCCAGCTGAGCTACCGGGCCACCTGGTGGGGCGTGCTGGAATCGAACCCTCTCAGGATGACTGAGCGGCGTTCCCGATGCGTCCCCACGAGCCC
>JBDHII010000125.1:0-3448 GCA_039587515.1 Gemmatimonadota bacterium | reverse complement strand
CGTGCCGGGCCACGACGGACTCGTGTCCCTCCTCCTCGAGCATCAAGAGCGCGGCCTCCAGCTGGAGAACGACGTGGACGGGCGTCGTCCCGGGCGTCTGCGGCTGCGTGCTCGAAAGCGTCTCCCGGATCGCTCCGAAGTGCCAGTAGTTGCAGGGAAGCGAGGAGGATTCGCTCGCCCGCCACGCGTCGGGGCCGATCGCCACGAAGGCCATTCCCGGACTGGACATGAGACACTTCTGCGACGCGGTCACCGCCACGTCCACGCCCCAGCCGTCGAAGTCGAAGGGCACGCCGCCGGCCCCGCTGATGGCGTCGACGAGCGTGAGGGCGCCGTGCGCTCGGGCCACCGCCGCCACCCCGGCGACGTCGTTGAGGACGCCCGTGGACGTGTCGGAATGCACCACGGTGACGGCGCGGGCGCCCGGATGCGCCTGCAGGGCCGCCGCGACCCGCTCGACCGAGACGCTCCGCTCCCAATCCGTGGCGATCCTGTGGACGACGAGCCCGTGCGACTCCGCGAATCGCGCCCACATGACCCCGAACTTCCCGTTGCAGCACGCCACGATCTCGTCGCCCGCAGAGAAGAGATTGCAGATCGAGGCCTCCATCGCGCCGCGACCGGTCGTATGGACGGGAAGCACGTCGCCACGGGTGCCGAATACCCGGCGCATCCCCGCGATCACGGCCGCGAGCGCCTCCGAGAACTCCGGCGAGCGATGGTGGATCATCGGCCGGGCTCCGGCCTCGAGCACCCGGGTCGGGACGCGGGTGGGGCCCGGGGTCATCAGCAGGGGTGCGGTCATCGCCCGCCTCGGCCCGTCAATCCAGAACGCCCTTTCGGCGGAGCGTCTCGCGGATCTCCGGCTTGAACACCTCGCCGTCCGCGATGGCACGGATCCGAGCGGCTTCCCGCTCCCGAATCCCGGTCACGCGAGAGAGCACCTCCTCCGCGTCGTCCTGCGGCACGATCACGACCCCGTCCGAGTCGCCGATCACGATGTCGCCGGGCATCACGACCGTGTTGCCGCAGGCGATCGGGACGTTGATCTCGCCCGGCCCGTCCTTGTCGCAGGCCCCGGGGGAGACCGATCGGCTGAAGGCGGCGAAGCCGAGCGTGCGGATCTCGTCCACGTCACGAATCGCTCCGTCGACCACGAGTCCTCCGACACCCGCGGCCAAGGCGGTGTGGCACATCAGCTCGCCGAAGACCGCACCGGTCGTGTTCCCGTTGGTGTTGACGACCAGGACGTCCCCCGGCTCGGCGACTTCGAGAGCGTAGTGGACCATGAGGTTGTCGCCCGGCCGGGCGCTGACCGTGACCGCCACCCCGCACAGCGGCAGTCCCGTCCGCGGCACGATGCCCGGATCCATGAAGTGGAACCGGCCCATGGCGTCCGCAGCGCTCGAGCTGGGGACGCCCGCGAAGCCCTCGACGAGCGAAGGCGACGGGCGCGGCAACCCCGTGCGGATCCGAAAGCCCGGACCTCCCGTCTCGTTCATCTTCCGCCTCTCCCTTTCTCGCTGCTCCGACCCGAGGAGGCACTCATGTCTTCCCCCAGGTCATCGTGACCAGCCGCTCTTCGGTCATCTCCCGAATGGCGTAGTGCGGTCCCTCCCGTCCCGTGCCGCTGTCCTTCGCCCCTCCGTACGGCATGAGATCCACCCGGCTGCTGGACGTCTGGTTGATGTGGACGCCTCCGACGTGGAGACGGTGCGAAGCTTCGATGGCCCGGGCCAGGTCCTTCGTGAAGACGCCCGCGGCGAGTCCGTAGGGCGTGTCGTTCAGGCTGTCGATCGCGGCGTCGAAGGAGGCGTACGGAACGATCGAGATCACCGGCGCGAAGATCTCTTCGCACATGACCCGCATGGCGGGCTCCACACCGGTCAGAAGCGTCGGCTCCATGAGGGCTCCATCTCGGCTCCCGCCGATGAGAAGCTCGGCGCCCGCCTCGACCGCGTCGGCGACCCAGGTGGTGGCGCGCTCCGCCTCCCCCTCGCTGATCATCGGCCCCACGACCGTGGAGGCGTCGTACGGGTCTCCCACCGCGGCGCCCTTCACCGCCCCGACGAGCCGCTCCGTGAAGCGCTCGAGAACCTCCTCGTGGACGTAGAGCCGCTGGACGGAGGTGCACACCTGCCCCGCCTTGCGGAAGCCCGCCCGGAAGCACTTGTCCGCCGCATCGTCGAGATCGGCGTCCTCGCAGACGATCGTGCCCGAGATGCTGCCGAGCTCGAGAGAGGTGCGGCGCAGCCCGGCCTCCCGGCGGATCGCACGCCCGACCTCGGTGCTGCCCGTGAAGGCGAAGAAGCGCACGCCAGGGTGCTCGACGAGCGCCTGGCCCGTCTCGCCGCCGGATCCGAGGACGAGGTTGAGATGCCCCGCGGGCAGCCCGGCCTCTTCGAGGGCGTCACAGAGCAGAGCGGCGGTCCAGGGTGTGTAGGACGCCGGTTTCAGGACGACCGTGTTCCCGCCGGCCAGGGCGGGGGCGACCTTGTGCGCCACGGTGTTGAGCGGCGAGTTGAACGGGGTGATCGCCGCCACCACGCCCACCGGCACGCGGATCGTGTACCCCATCCGGCGCGTCTGCCCCGGAGCCGCCTCGATCGGGACCATCTCCCCGGTCAGGCGCTTCGCCTCTTCGGCGGAGAGCGTGAGCGTCTGGATGCAGCGGTTCACCTCGCCGGTCGCGTCGGTCACGGTGAAGCCGCTCTCGGCCACGATCGCGGTCAGGATCCGAGTGCGGTGCCGCTCGATCCACTCCGCGGCCCCCGTCAGGATCCGGTAGCGGTCCTGCGGCGACAGCTTCGAGCTCTCGAGCGCGTGCCGCGCCGCCGTCACCGCCGCGTCGACCTGCACCGGCCCCGCACAGGCGACGTCACCGAGGTGTGCGCCGGTATGGCGGTCGCGCAGCGGCACGGAGCCCTCGCCGGCGACCCGCTCGCTGCCGATTCGCAGTTCCAGAGCTCCCATGGCTCCGGCCTCGGCTGGCGACAGACGCTCCGTCACGCTCCCTCCTCTGCAGGCGGTTGCTCCGCCGCCCGGGAGATCCGTCGGGCCGCGGCATCGACGACGATAGGCTCGACCCCGAGCTCGCGCAGCGTCTCGCTCACCTCCCGCATCTCCTGGGCACGGCGGTCGGCGTGTCTGGCCAGGCGTCCCATGGCGTATTCCGCCCAGGAGCCCCAGTCGAAGCCCATCGTCGCGGAGGCCGACGCGAACACCCGCTCCTCCACACCGGCCGCTCGGGCGGCAAGGCGACACTCGAAGAGCAGCGCCTCCGTGCCCTTGATCAGCGCGCTTCGCAGCATCTTCGTGGTCGAAGCCGGACCGACCTCCGTGCCGACGCTCGTCAGGCGCATCCCGTACGGTTCGAGCATTCCGCACAACGCCTCCGCGTGCGCACCGGCCAGGAGGATGGGCACCCGATGACCGTGGGCGGGCACGG
>JBDHII010000016.1:59242-118879 GCA_039587515.1 Gemmatimonadota bacterium | reverse complement strand
GAGAAGCTGCCCGCCGACCGCTTCGAGAGCGCCGAGGAGTTCCGCAACGCGCTCACGGACGAGGGCTACCGCTACCGGCCCCGCCCGCAGGAGACCGGCGAGATGGCCGCGGTCTCGGCCCCGGCAACGGCCGCCACCACCCCGGGGCGAAGCTGGATGGCGGACTCGAGGTCACGCCTTTCCCTGGCGGCAAACGCGCTCCTCCTGATGGGCGTTCTCTTCTTCGCGTCCCGGCTCGGCGCGCCGGCTGACCCGGTCGATGCCGCCGGCTCGCTTCCCGCCCATCGGTAGAGGTCGGCATGCAGGTCGATCCGCAGAGCGGCGTCTCCGCGGCTCCGAACGGAACCGTGGCCTTCATCTCCAACAGCGAGGGCTCACCGATGGTGTTCACCCGCCTCGCCGGTCAGGTCGGCGCCACGGCGGTCGCGGGCACCGAAGGGGCGGCATGGCCGGCGTTCTCGCCCGACGGAGAGTGGATCGCCTTCTCGGCAGACGGTCAGCTTAAGAAGGTCCCGACGCTGGGGGGACCGGTCGTGCCGCTCGCCAACGCCCAGGGAACTCAGCTCTGGGCAAAGCACTGGGGCGACAACGGGATGATCGTCTTCTCTGCGCCGGCCGGCCTCTACATCGTGCCGGACGTGGGCGGCGATCCCGAAATGATCCTCGAGGCATCGCCGATCAACACGCTGCGCGATCCCTTCCTCCTTCCCGGTGGTGGGGCGGTGATGTTCAGCGAGTCGGCTACCGGGTTCGCCGATCCTTCGATCGGCTACCTCGACCTCGAATCGGGCGAGAAGAAGACCCTCACGCCGAGCGGCGCAGGCCCCGTCTGGATTCCCACGGGCCACGTCCTGTGGGCTCACCCGAGTGGATCCCTCTTCGCGGCGCCCTTCGATCTGGATGCCGGCGAGCTCACTGCGCCCGCCGCACCCGTCCACGACTCGGTCGCGTTCCTTCCGTTCACCGGCGTCCACGCCATCTCGTCGACGGGCACGACCGCAGCATTCACGGGTGGCACGGCCTCGGCGGCCAATCAAGGCGGATGGCAACCGGCGCTCCTCCACCTCGACGGCTCGATCACCGTGCTCCCCATCCAGCCGACGGATCATCAGGACGGGAGCTTTTCTGCGGACGGCCGTCGGATCGGGTATACTCGCGCCGATCACATCTGGACGTACGATCTGGAGATCGGCCGGCACCCCCAGCTCACGAACGACGGGTCCAACCATCACGATCCGCTCTGGTCGCCGGACGGCTCACGGCTGCTGTACGGGGCCACGGGCGCCGACGGGAGCGTCGACGTCTTCGTCGCCGACGCCGTGAGCGGTGAGAGCGAGGTCCTCGTCGACATGCCGGGAGACGCCTACCCACGGGATTTCTCCCCGGACGGTAAGTATCTGGTCTTCTCGATCGGTCCTACGCCCTACGACCTCTGGACGCTCGACCTCGAGAGCGGCGATCCGCCCCGGCCCTATCTCGACGCGGACTGGAACGAGAACCGCGCTCAGGTCTCGCCGGACGGTCGTTGGCTCGCCTACTCGTCCAACGAGACGGGCATGGACCAGATCTACGTCCGTTCGTTTCCGGAGCCCGGCTCGAGGATCGACATCTCGGAGCCCGGTGCGAGCGCGTCGGACGTCTTCTGGGCCCCCGATGGAAACGTGATCTACTACGGTCAGAATGGGATCCTCAAGGCAGCCGACGTCGGACTGGAGGATGGCACCTTGGCGGTAACCGGGCGGAGGGAAGTCGGCCCGTACGCCGGAGTCGTGAGGGACATCCACCCCGATGGTGATCGCTTCCTGCTGTTCTCGCTGGGGGACGCGAGCACCGCGACGCCCACGCGACTGGTCGTCATCGCCAACTGGTTCAGCGAGCTGAAGGCGCGCCTGGGCGAAGGGAACTAGGCGCTACTCCAGCCCCGCGAACAGGTCGGTCGAGATGTAGCGGTCCGCGGAGGAGGGCATGATGACCACCATGGTCTTCCCCTCCATCTCGGGCCGGGCCGCCACCCGGTACGCGCCCACGAGCGCCGCGCCGGACGAGATTCCGGCCGGGATGCCTTCGACCCTGGCCGCCTGCCGGGCCATCTCGAAGGCCTCGTCGTTGCCGATCGTGAGCACCTCGTCGATCAGGTCGGTATCGAGAACCTCGGGCACGAAGCCGGCCCCGATTCCCTGGATCATGTTGCCCGGGCCGGGCTCACCGCCCGAGAGCACCGGGCTCGTCACCGGCTCGAGCGCCACGGCGTGGAGGTCGGGGTTCTTCTCCTTGAGCACGGAAGCGCAGCCGGTCAGGGATCCGCCGGTCCCGATTCCCGAGATCAGCACGTCGACCTTGCCGCCCGTGTCGTTCCAGATCTCGAGCGCGGTCGTCCTGCGGTGCACGTCCGGGTTGGCCGGATTGGCGAACTGCATGGGCTGCACCGCACCCTCGATCTCGGCCGTGAGCTCGTCGGCTTTGTTCAGCGCCCCGTTGATCCCCTCCTCCATGGGCGTCAGCACGAGCTCGGCCCCGAGCAGCGCCATCATCTTGCGTCGCTCGATCGACATCGTCTCGGGCATGGTGAGGATGCAGCGGTACCCCTTTGCCGCACAGACGAAGGCGAGCCCGATGCCCGTGTTGCCCGAGGTCGGCTCGACGATCACGGTGCCCGGCCCGATGGTGCCGTCCCGCTCGCCCGCCTCGATCATCGAGACGCCGATGCGGTCCTTCACCGAGGAGAGCGGGTTGAAGAATTCCATCTTGAGGAGCACGTCGGCCTTGGCGCCGTGCATCTCGCTGAGCCGAGGGGCCCGTACGAGCGGCGTGTCTCCGATGGTGGCCGCCATGTTGTCGTAGATGCGGCCTCGGCCGGGGGTGTGGCTCGTTTCGCTCATGGCTCCGTTGCTCTCCGTGCATGCAGATGTCGGGGACTCGGACGGTACGCCCGGCTCGCGTTCTCCGCCACTGGCACCACCGTCTCCTGCCTTGACCATCCACGACCGGAAACGAGTCGGTCGTCCTCAAGCAGCTGGCGGGGAAGGACTTCTTCGATGCCTACGTGCGCTACGACGCGGTCGACTGCGTGGAGGTCCAGACGCGTTCCTGAGCGACCGGCTTCGGCTTTCGGCCCTGCGGGGGCTGGGGCCGGCGGTCTCATTCGACCATCCCACCGTCCCTTTCCTCTCGCGATCATGGGATGTGGCGGGTTGTGCATGTGATGAACATGCACCCATGTTTTCCGCATGTCCAAGATGATCCAGATTCGAAACGTGCCCGAGGAGCTGCACCGGGAGCTCAAGTCTAGAGCGGCATTGGCCGGTATGAGCCTCTCTGAATACCTGCTCCAGGAGCTTCAAAGGAGTGCGAACCGCCCCTCGCGTGAAGAGCTCCTGGCGCGGATACTGAGTCGACCACCGATCAAGACGGACAAGACCGCGGCCGAGATGATTCGGGAGCTGCGGGGCCCGATTTGATCGTCGTCGACGCCTCGGTAATGGTCCACGTTCTGCTTGGCTCGACCGAGCACGTCGACTTGATCGCGGAGCTGCTGCTGCCGAGCTCGATCCTCTGCGCGCCAGACCTCCTGGATCTGGAGGTCGCCCAGGCGTTTCGAGGCCTGGTCCGGGCTGGAGAGATCGACGACGCGCGAGGCGGAGAGATGCTGGAGGACCTGGCAGGCTTCCCGATCGAGCGCTACCCGCACGACTTGCTTCTTCCCCGCATCTGGGAGCTGCGGTCGAACTTCTCGGCGTACGATGCCGCGTACGTGGCGCTCACCGAGGGTCTGGGTGGGCGCCTGGCGACCCGCGACGCGCGGCTCGCTACGGCGTGCCGCGAGCTCGTGGAGGTCGAGCTGGTCTAGATCAGCCGAACTCGATTCCCTGCGCGAGCGGCAGCTCCTCCGACCAGTTCACGGTGTTGGTCTGGCGGCGCATGTACACCTTCCACGCGTCCGAGCCCGACTCGCGCCCGCCGCCGGTCTCCTTCTCGCCGCCGAACGCCCCGCCGATCTCCGCACCGCTGGTGCCGATGTTGACGTTGGCGATCCCGCAGTCGCTGCCCCGGTGCGAGAGGAAGTACTCGGCCTCACGCACGGAATCCGTGAAGATCGCCGACGACAGACCCTGCGGGACGTCGTTGTGGATCCGAACGGCGTCCTCGATCTCCGCCACGGCCTCCCTCGGCGACGCGTCGGCGGACCCGTAGCTGATGATGTAGAGGACGGGAGCGAAGGTCTCGTCCTGCACGATCTGCCACTCGTTCTCGACCGCGGCGATGCACGGACGCACGTAGTGACCACCCGGGTAGTCCTCCCCTCCGAGCGTCTCTCCGCCGAAGAGGATCTCGCCGCCGGCCTCCTTCACCTTGGCGATCGCCTCCTGCATCTCCTCGACCGCACCGTGGTTCACCAGCGGTCCCATGAGCGTGTCGGCGTCTCGCGGGTCACCGATTCGCACGCCCTCATAGGCACGTACGAGACGGCTCACCAGCTCGTCCCGGATCGACGCGTGCACGATGATCCGGCGCGTGCTCGTGCAGCGCTGCCCCGCCGTGCCCACCGCGCCGAAGAGGATGGCCGGAAGGGTGAGGTCGAGATTGGCGTGCGGCGTGACGATGATCGCGTTGTTGCCGCCCAGCTCCAGGATCGTCTTGCCGAGCCGCTTGCCCACGACCTGGGCCACGCGGTAACCGACCTGACAGGAGCCCGTCGCCGAAACCAGCGGGATCCGACGGTCGTGCAGCAGCCGGTCACCGATCGTCGAGCCGCGCCCGATCACGAGCGAGAAGATGGCCGGGTCGACGTCGTTCTCACGGCAGACCGCCTCCGCGATCTTGGTCACCGCGATCGCGGTGAGCGGCGTGCCGCTGGCCGGCTTCCAAAGCGTCGAGTCCCCACAGACCGCCGCGATCGCGGCATTCCAGCTCCACACCGCCACCGGGAAGTTGAAGGCGCTGATGACCCCGACGACGCCGAGCGGGTGCCACTGCTCGAACATGCGGTGGTCCGGACGCTCCGAGTGCATCTGCAGGCCGTAGAGCTGTCGGGAGAGTCCCGTGGCGAAGTCGCAGATGTCGATCATCTCCTGGACCTCGCCCTGTCCCTCGGCCGCGATCTTCCCCATCTCGAGCGTCACGAGGGCGCCCAGCTCCTCCTTCTTCTCTCGGAGCTTGTTGCCGAGCTGCCGCACGATCTCGCCTCGCTTGGGCGCGGGCATCTTCCGCCACTCGAGAAAGGCGGCATGCGCACGGTCGACGATCGTGTCGTACTCGTCTTCCGTGACCTGTCTGACGGTGGCGATCCGGCTGCCGTCGATCGGTGTGAAGACGTCGGAATCCGATCCGGAGCCCATCCATTCGCCGCAAAAGCCGCCGAGGTTGGAGTCTTCGATTCCGAGGGCTTGGAGGGTCTGCTCACTCATGATTGGACCACCGGGGGTGACGATTTTCGAAAAGGGTGCAGGCACGGCGCACGTGCATTCTGTCACAAGCGCCGGATAGGGGGAAGGGGCCTCAGTCCTCCGGCCCCACTGCCCTTCCCGCGTCTCGGAAGAAGTCGGCCAGCGGTCCGCTCTGACCCGCGAAGCGGTCGAGCTCACCCGGCTCGTAACAGACCCGACAGACGCGATTGAAGCTCGTGAAACCCTTGAGCTCGACGTGCGGCGCGTGGTGCTCCGGCCGCACCGGCTCCTCACGCAGAAGATCCGTGCTGAGGTACTTCTTGTTGCTGTCGCAGAAGATCGTCACGACCACGGTGTCGTCGCCCATCGCCTCCTGCAGCAGCGCCGCACCGAGGAAGTTCGCTCCCGAGGAGATCCCGACGCCGACGCCGAGCCCGCTCGCGAGCTTCTGCGCCATGAGAATCGCGTCCCCGTCGTCCACCGCCATGATCTCGTCGAGCTCCTCGAGATGTACGATCGGCGGGATGAACTCGTCGGAGATGCCCTGGATGCGGTGATGCCCGACCTGGTGGCCGGTCGAGAGCGTCGGCGAGTTCGAGGGCTCGAGCGGGTGGATCCGCATATCGGGCTTGCGTGCCCGGAGCGACCGTCCGACGCCCATGACCGTTCCGCCCGTTCCCACGCCCGCGACGAAGACGTCCGGCTGGAGGTCGTGGGACTCGAGCTGCCACCAGATCTCGGGCCCGGTGGTGGTCTCGTGCGCCTCACAGTTGTCCTCGTTCGCGAACTGTCGCGGCAGAAAGGCGCCGGGCGTGCGCGAGGCGAGGTCCTCCGCCATCTCGATGGCGCCGAGGAACCCACCCTGGTCGTGGCTGACCGGGTGGATCTTGGCCCCGAAGGACCGGATCAGGTTCACGCGCTCCGGACTCATCCAGTCGGGCATGAAGATCGCGACCGGATGGCCGAGGGCACGGCCGATCGCGGAGAACGAGATGCCCGTGTTGCCGCTCGTGGCCTCGATGATCAGCGCACCCGGCTCGATGGCGCCTCGCCCGTAGGCGTTGCGCAGGATGTGCAGCGCCATCCGGTCCTTGACGCTGCCCGTCATGTTCAGGTTCTCGCTCTTGGCGAAGAGCCTTCGAGGCCGCCCGCGGAAGCTGTAGTCGATCGCGAGAAGCGGAGTGTTGCCGATGACGCGACGCAGGCCGTGGAAGCGGTGATGGGCCTGAGCGGAAAGCACCGGCAGATCGGTCATGAGCGGCTCCGTAGTGAGGCACGGCAATGTACGGATAATGATTGCCGCGCGCGTGGGTCCGTGCCGTGGGGAGGGCTCCGAAGAGCGCTGTGGGGCAATCCTCTACCGCAGCCAAATGGCGAAAGGCAATCTCCGGCCGCATTTTCCTGCCCATGCCCGATGTAACCCTTCATTCCGGCTCACGCATTCCCTGGCACGCCTCCGGCCTGCTCTTCGAGAACTGCAGCTGCCAGGTCATCTGTCCGGGGCACATGCACTTCAGCAGTCGGTGCACGGAGGCGCGCTGCCTCGGCTACTGGGCGATCCGCGTCGACGAGGGTGCGTACGGCGAGGTCGATCTCGCGGGCTCCAGGGTCGTCATCGCGTACGACGCGCCCCAGCTCATGATCGAGGGGGGCTGGCGTGAGCGGATCGTCATCGACGAGTCGGCCGATGCCGACCGGCGCGCCGCGCTCGAGAGCATCCTGGACGGCAGCGCCGGCGGTCCGTGGGCGAAGCTGGACGAGTTCGTCGGAGAGCGCCTTCCTACGCGCTACGCCTCCATCGACCTGGATGACCGCGAGCGGATCAAGCAGGTCGCGGTCGATGGCGTCTTGTCCGGCAGCATCGAGACGATCCGGGGCCGGGATCGGGATCGCCCCGTAACCCTGGAGAACGTCTTCAACCAGATCCACGCGCCGGAGCAGGTCGTCGCGAGCGGCTCGAGCACGTACGACGACGGCGCCATCTCCTTCGTCAACGAGGGCACGCACGGACTGTGGTCCGCGTTCTCCTGGCGCGTGGAGGCACGGTGACGGGCCCCGGGGCGGGCGAGACGCTTCTCGCGCTGGTCCTCATGTGGTGGGCGATGATGGGCGTCATGATGCTGCCGGTCACCCTACCCTGGTTCCGTGGGCTCTCCAAGCTGACCGACGGCATGCGCCCCCTGCTCGCCTTCGGAGCCGGCTACTTCTCGATCTGGCTGCTCTTCAGCTTGGCTGCCGCCGCCGGTCAGGTGGCGCTCGGCTCGCTCGGGCTTCTCGACGGCAGGGGTGCCCTGGGAGCCACGGCCGGCGGTGTGCTGCTGGTGGCGGCCGGCCTCTACCAGCTTTCCCCCGCCAAGACGGCATGTCTGCGACACTGCCGGAGCCCGATGTCCTTCTTCCTCTCCCGATGGGACGACGGACCGGTCGGTACCCTTCGACTCGGCGTGTCGCATGGGCTCTTCTGCCTCGGATGCTGCTGGGCGCTGATGCTGCTGGCGTTCGTCTTCGGCGTCATGAGCCTGGCGTGGATGGCGGTCCTGATGGCCCTCGTCGTGGCCGAGAACGTCGGTCGCAGGGGACTCGCGCTGAGCCGATGGGCCGGCGTCGGCTTGATTGTGGCGGGCGTCGCGAGCCTGGCCTCATCGGGGCTCGGAGCGTAGGGCGATGGCGCGATTCACGACGCACGAGTGTCGCTGGTTCTTCGAGGGCGAGCCGTCCGAGGAGGTCGTGCGGTGGTTCCAGGACTCCCGGCCGTGGGACCGACTCGAGCCGATCGAAGAACCGGGGTGGCCGGAGACCTGGCGGGAGGATCGCTACTGGGTCCTGCAGGGCCAGTCCGAAGTCGGCATCAAGTGGCGGGACGAGACGGGGAGCACGGGACCCCGGCTGTTCGAGATCAAGGGACGCACCGCCGAGCTCGGCGAAGTCCGCCTCACTCCGTCCGTCACGGGCCGGTTCGACGAGTGGGTGAAGTGGTCGGTGCCGATGACCGCCCTGGGCGAGACGCCGACCGGGATGGCGGGATCGTCGGTGACGGTGAGCAAGAAGCGCCTGTTGCGTCGCGTCCGCCTCGAGCGCGGCACCCCGCTCGTCGAGCTGCCGCTCGAGGGTCCGGATGCGTGGCCGAGCCGAGGCATGGCTACGGAGCTCACCCGTGTCCGTCGCAGAGGCGACGCCTTCTGGACCTTCGGCCTCGAGGCGTTTCCGACGGACCCCGAGATCCACGCCGACGTCGTGGGGCACATGACCGGCTTCCTGGAGACCTATCCAGGTCGGCTGAAGGCCGAGCATTCGCTCTCCTACGCGGCCTGGCTGGGGACCGGCTCGTGATCGTCGAGGCGTGTGTTCCCTCGGCAGAGTCCGCCGTGCGCGCGGCGACGGGAGGCGCCGGACGCGTCGAGCTCTGTGAGAACCTGGTGGAGGGGGGCACGACACCGAGCGCCGGGACGATCGCCCTGACGAAGGAGCGGCTCGATGTGCCCGTCATGGTGATGATCCGACCCAGAGGCGGGGACTTCTGCTATACGGACCTGGAGGTCGACGTGATGCTTCGCGACATCGCGATGGCCCGCGCTCTGGGAGCCGACGGGCTGGTGTTCGGGGTTTTGCAGCCCGACGGCCGAGTAGACGCCCTGAAGACCGCGGCGCTCGTTGCCGCCGCGGGGCCCCTTCCCGTCACCTTCCACCGGGCCTTCGACGTCAGCCACGACGCCTTCGAGGCGCTCGACACGCTGGTCGAGCTCGGCGTCGAGCGGATCCTGACCTCCGGCCAACAGCCCACCGTTCGGGAGGGCCTGCCCCTGATTCGCGAGCTCGCCGCCCGTTGCCTGGACACGGGCACGAGACTGCTGCCGGGCGGCGGTCTGGCGCCGGAAGACGTGGAGGAGGTACTCGCGGTCCCGGGAATCGACGAGATCCATGTTTACGCCGCGACCGATTTCCCGAGCCCGATGCGGCACCGCAACGAGTCGGTGATCATGGGTCGGGCGTACGACCCCGACGAGTACCTGCGCACCGAGATCGACCCGGAGGGCCTTCGCGTCTTCGTCGAGGCCGCCGGCCGGGCCGGTTAGATCGAGCGCCCGCGGCCGGGGTCCGTGACCGCACGGCTCCTGCGCTCAGCCGCCGAAGCGCTTCCTGCTTTCCGCCTCGTACTCCTCGTCCGTCATCTCGCGGCCCATCGCGATCCACTCCTCGTCGGTCATGCCGCGCCTGCCCTTCAGCGCCGGCTCCGCGTTTTCAGACGCGAGATAGCGAAACTTCCGGTCGGGGTCCTCGAGTGCGGCATCGATCACTTCCGCGACGACGGAAGGGGGAGACCCGATCGCCTGACCCATCTTGAAGAGATCGATCCGGCGGCGGGTCAGCTGCGCGTACGGTCCCTCCAGCGCACCGTCCGGGACGGCCAGCGCCTTCTCGAGGATCGGGGTTTCGATGAAGCCCGGCTCGACGATCACCACCCGGATGCCGAAGCGGACGACTTCCTGCGCGAGCGCCTCGGATATGGCCTCGGCCGCATACTTGCTCGCGCAGTAGTGACTCTGGATCCCCGATGCGAGCAGTCCCGCGATGGACCCGATGTTGACGATGGTCCCACCGCCCCGCGCTCTCATCCCCGGCAGGACCGCACGGGTCACCCTCACCAGGCCCACCACATTCGTGCCGAGCGTTTCCTCGAGCCAGGAAAGGGGGCTCTCCTCGACGCTTCCCAGCCAAGCGACACCGGCGTTGTTGACCAACACGTCGATCTGCCCCGACTCCTCCAGCGCCCGGCTCACTGCGCCCTCGACCGAGGCGTCTTCCGTCACGTCGAGCGGGAGCAGCCGGATGTCCAGCCCCTCCGCGTCGACGGCATCCCTGAGCACGGAGCCCGAACGCTCCGGAGTCCGCATGGTGGCGTAGACGCGATGACCCCTACGCGCGAAGTACAGCGCTGCCGCCTCCCCGATTCCCGTGCTGCAGCCTGTGATGAGAAAGACGGACATGCGCTGCTCCTGCCACTCTAAGGGATCGGGAAAGGTAAAGAAGGCCCGTCGTTCGGGTGGTCACAAGGGGCTTGTCCTCCGTCCCTCCGACACAGCACCTTGCGAAGGACGGGTATCGGCCACCGCCGGGCGAGGAGCCCATGCACATTCTCAAGAACGTGGGAATCTGGCAGGTCCTCGCGCTCTACGCGGTTGCGAGCTGGATCGTCCTGTGGCTCGTGAGCTCGATGATCTCGATCTTCGGCCTGCCCGCGTTCTTCATGCCGTTCGCGGTGGCTCTCCTCCTCGTCGGCGCCCCGATCATGCTCACGACGGCGATCATGGAGCGCCGGGGGACGGTGCATCTGGCCGACGGACCGGGCGTGCCGGACCCGGATCCGACCCCCGAGCCGGAGGTCGAAGCACGCCCGGCGCTGGATCACGAGAGTTGGATGGGCATCAAGAGCCTCTTCACGTGGCGGAACGCGCTCGGAGGCGGTGTTCTGGCCTTTCTCCTCTGGCTGATGGTCGCCATCGGGTGGATCCTGCTGTTCAGTCAGCGGAGCTAGTCGAGAGGAAGAGGCATTCCGGGACTGGAGAGCACCGCTCTCCGTACCAAGTGGACGCATGGAACGATCGACCCACCGCTTTCTGGCTTCCGATTCTTGCGGGAAAGTCTCGGCCGTGCTTCTGCGACCGGAAGAGGCATGGGCGCTCCTGGTCTTCGGTCACGGCGCCGGCGCCGGCATGGAGCACCCGTTCATGCAGGCCGTGGCTGAGCGGCTCGGGCTGCACGGGGTCGCCAGCTTTCGCTATCAGTTCCCCTACATGGAGCAGGGCCGCAAGAGACCCGACCACGCGCGGAGGCTGACCGATACGGTCCGCTCAGCGGTCGCCAACGCCCACGCGCTCGCCGGTGATCTCCCGCTGATCGCGGGAGGGAAGTCGATGGGAGGGCGCATGACTTCGCAGGCTTGGGCCGCGGAGCCGCTGCCTGCGGTCGCGGGGCTCGTCTTCTTCGGGTTTCCCCTGCACTCCCCGGCCAAACCAGGCATGGAGCGCGCCGACCACCTGAGTGGGGTCGCGATCCCGATGCTCTTCCTGCAGGGAACCCGGGATACGCTGGCGCGCATGGACCTCGTCGGCCCGTTGTGCGAGAGACTCGGAGCGCGCGCCACGCTACACGTCGTGGACGGCGCAGACCACGGTTTTCACGTGCTCAAGAGATCGGGCCGTACCGACGAGGAGGTGCTCGACGAGCTCGCCGGCGTGACGACACGCTGGATGCGTCACGTGCTCGGTCGAGCCAACTGACCATGGGTCGACTCCTCGTACTGGGTCTGCTCCTGACCCTGGCTGCGTCGTCGACGCAGGCGCAGGAGAGCCCCGACTACTCCGTTCGCGGCCGAATCGTCCACTCCGCCGACGAACAGTCCATCCAGGGTGTCCTCGTGACCGTCCGTGGCCCCGACGGCGACTGGCGCGGCTCGACGCTTTCGGGCGCATCCGGACGATACGCGTTCCGAAACCTCGCACCGGGCCGTTACCAGGTTTTCGCGGACATGATCGGGTACGCGGTGCAGAGCTCGGAGCCGTTCGAGCTCGGAGCCGACCAGGGCCAGGTCGTGAACCTCCGTCTGGATGTGGCGGCAATCCCGATCGAAGGCTTCGCGGTGCGCCGGGAAAAGCGGTGCGGGCTGGCGCCGGAGGAAGGGATCGCCCTCTCGACGGTTTGGGAAGAGACGCGAGAGGCGCTGACACGTACGTCGCTCTCGGCATCGTCCTTCACCTACGAGATCGAGAAGACGTTCCGGATCATCGACAGCGGAGGCGAGCTGGAGGGCGAGGAGACTCGGACGCCGCAGATCATTCGAGCCTCTACGCCCTTTGTGAGCCTTCCCGCGGAGACCTTCAACGAGCTCGGGTACATCATCCCGGACACGACCGAAGACGTGCTCGGCTTCTACGGCCCCGACGCCGACGCCCTGCTCTCGGGCTCGTTTCTCGAGACGCACTGCTTCGAGCTGAAGGACGGTGAGGACGAGAAGGAAGGCATGATCGGCCTGGCATTCGAGCCGTACGAGCGCGGGGACATCCCCGATGTGGCCGGTGTCTTGTGGCTGGACGCAGAGACGCTGGGCCTGGAGCACATGGAGTTCCAGTACAGGAACTTCATGCGCGGCCGTGAGCACCGCCGGCTCGGAGGAGACATCCACTTCATGCCGCTCCCCAACGGGGCCTGGATCATCCGGGCCTGGGAGATCCGGACGCCGCGACTCACGATCGGGCCGAAGCTCTGGAACGAAGGGTATCGGCCGACTGCGAGGATGGTGCGCAGCATCTCCGTGGACGGGGCCGTCGTACGACGGGTGCGGGACCAGCGCGGGGAGCCCGTCCTGGACGCGGATTCCGGACTGATCCGGGGTGTCGTTCTGGATGCGAAGGGAGAGCGAAGCCTCGAGGGCGTGATCGTGACGCTGGCAGGCACCGGACGCATGGCCCGGACCAACGCAGAAGGCGCCTTCCGATTCCTCGACGTCCCCGAGGGAGACTACACCCTCGACTTCAGCATCGGTGAGGAGCGGGTCGCGCGTACGGATCGCTTCGTCGCCCTGGGCGTGCAGACCTTCGTCACCATGCAGCTGGCGTCGAAACGGGACCCCTAGCCGGAGAGCTCGGCCAGCCTTGCCAGAGCGGGGATCAGGTCGGGTCTGTCCGTCAACACGGGGAGCAGCGGATCCCCGGCCGAAGGAACTCCGGGCTTGACACCGGAAATGGCGTCTGCGCTCTTCAATCTCGCACGACTGTACGAGAAGGCCGGGTGAGAGAGGGAGGCGCTCCGCCACTTGTCGGAGTACAAGCGGCTGGAGAACCTGGCGGAAATCACCTGGGTGAAAACTCGGACGTCGTGCCGGGTGAAGGGAGAATCCGGCCCGGCCGTAGACCATATGCCTGCCGATCAGCAACAGGGAATGGATCGTGGAATCCGTACTGCATCCCCGTAAGCTCTTCTGGGTTCTGATCGCTGCCGCCGCCTTGCAGGCTGCGTACTACTTTCCGCAGCTCCCCGAGGTGATGGCTTCGCGATTCGGAGCCGACGGCGAGGTGCTGCAGACGATGAGCAGGAACGGCTTCATGCTCATCCATCTGGGCGTGATCGCCGTCGTGGCCGCCATGTTCGGCGGCATCCCGCTCGAGCACCTTCCCGATGCGCTCATCCACATTCCGCACAAGGCGTACTGGCTGTCTCCCGAGCGGCGCCAGGAGAGCGTGGCCTATCTCCAGGACCAGGTCTTCTCCGTCTGCAACGCCACGTTGTTGCTCCTCGGTCTCATCTTCCATTGGGTGCTCCAGGCCAACCTGAGGGACGAGCCGCACCTCGATCCCGCCTATACCTGGGTGCCGCTCATGACGTACATCGGCTACGTCTTCCTCTGGGCGGTCCGACTGGTCCGGCACTACGAGCTCCCGCCCCCGACCGAAGCCGACTGACCGGCCCACCCGGCCGACAACCAGCCCCGACCGCAAACGAATGGACGTCTTCAACATCCTCGCGCTGCTGACGACGCTCGCAGCGCTCTTCGCGTGGGTGAACCACCGATTCCTGCGTCTCCCGGTCACGATCGGGTTGATGATCATCTCGCTCGTCTTCTCGACGGGCCTGGTCCTCATGACCTGGGCCGGGGTGGTCAGCACCGAGCCGTTCGTCGACCTGCTCGCCCGCATCCAGTTCGACGAGGCGGTCCTGCACGGGATGCTGGGAGCGCTGCTCTTCGCCGGGGCACTGCACGTACACATCGACGATCTCCTTCGGCATCGCCTGCTCATCGGCACGCTCGCGACCGTCGGTGTTCTCTCTTCGACAGCCCTCGTCGGCCTGGGCGCCTATCAGCTTTTCGCGTTGCTCGGGATGGGGATTCCCCTGATCTATGCGCTCGTCTTCGGCGCATTGATCTCGCCGACCGACCCGATCGCGGTCGCCGCCATCCTGAAGAAGGCCGGCGTCCCCAAGGAGCTGGAGACGACGATCACCGGGGAGTCGCTCTTCAATGACGGCGTGGGCGTGGTCGTCTTCCTCGTCATCCTCGGCCTGGCGACGGGAGAGACGCACGCGACGCCCGGCGAAGTCCTCCACCTCCTGGCCGTGGAGGTCGGGGGAGGCGTCATCTTCGGCGCGATCATGGGTTGGGCGGTCTACCACATGCTCGCGAGCGTCGACCACTACCAGGTCGAGATCCTCCTCACGCTGGCGATCGTCACCGGCGGTTACGCCGCGGCTCAGCTGCTCCACATCTCGGGCCCCCTCGCCATGGTGATCGCCGGACTCATGATCGGAAACCGGGGCCGCTCCTTCGCCATGTCCGAGCGAACGGTGGAGCGCTTGGACGAGTTCTGGGAGCTCATGGACGAGTTCCTGAACGCGATCCTCTTCGTGATGATCGGCATCGAGGTGCTCGTGCTCGAGCTCGATCCGCTCTACGGGGCAGCCGGAGCCATTGCCATCGTGTTGGTTCTCGGCGCCCGATTCGTCTCGGTCGGCGTACCCGTCCAGTTGATCGGGCGTCGGCACAAGGTGCCGGATCACGCAGTGAAGGTGCTGACCTGGGGAGGGCTTCGAGGCGGAATCTCCGTCGCGCTGGCGCTCTCCCTTCCTCAGGGCGAGGCACGGGACGCGATCCTGACGGTCACCTACGTGGTCGTGATCTTCTCGATCGTGGTGCAGGGGCTGACCGTGGGCCCGTTCGTCGAACGCCTGATCGGGAGGGCGCGCTAGCGGACGCGCCGCACGCCCGTCAGAAGCCGGTCATGCGGTCGAGGAAAGCGCGTTCCTCGCTCGAGAGGCTCCCGACTCCGGCGGCCTCGACACGTGCGAGGAGCTTCTCGACCTCGGCCCGGTTGATCTCGTGCAGGCCCTCCAGCTCGATCGATGCCCAGCGCGCCTTCGTCTCCCGGTCCGAGGAGCTGGCCGAGGGCGTGTCGTGGAGCTTACGCTGGAAATCGCGCCGGCCCTTGCCCTGCTTCCAGGTGCGGAGCCGTAGGTACGCCGCGCCGACGGCGAGGCCTCCGAGGTGTGCGAAGTGGGCGACACCGGCACCGGACCCCGAGATTCCGCTGTAGAGGCTGATGAGGACGAGCGCCGCCGCGAGCCAGCGCGCCTGCACCGGGAGCACCGCCCAGATGTAGATGGGCTCCTTGGGCCAGAACATGGCGAAGCCCATGAGGATCCCGTAGACCGCTCCCGAGGCACCCACCACAGGGGCGTTCCACGCGAACAGGAAAGAGAAGGCGGCGGCGCCCAGCCCGCTGAGAAAGTAGAGCCCGAGGAAGCCTCGGGCGCCGAGCTTGACCTCCAGGCGCGGCCCGAAGAAGAACAGGCCGAGCATGTTGAAGAGGATGTGCCCCATCCCCGCGTGCAGGAACATGTAGGTGAAGAGCCCCCACGGCCTGAAAGGCATGATGGGAATCAGGACCCGGTCCATCCCGATCACGGCCGGAGGGAAGAGTGTGAGCATCGCATAGAGGAGCGACCCGGCCGGGACCAGGATGAAGACCAGGAAGTTCGCGACGATCAATCGGGTGACCCAAGGGGTCATGGACAGCCTCTGTTTCTACCGTGCGGCCCCCCACGGGGGTTTGCTGAGGACTCCCATACCGCAGGCGGGACTCCAGGATCCACCATTCACCGGATCGGGGCCTTCGAGCCACTTGCACGAAGGGTCGGCCGGATCTTCATTTCGGCCTCACCACTCCCTACGGCCTGTGAGCTTGGATGATTCGTGTCGAAGGCCTGACAAAGATCTATAATGACTTCAAGGCTGTCGACGACGTCAGCTTCGAGATCGCGGCGGGAGAGATCGTCGGCCTGGTCGGCCCGAACGGTGCGGGCAAGACCACCACGCTCCGAAGCGTCGCCGGAATCCTTCGGCCGAACACCGGCCGGATCGAGATCGACGGGCACGACCTGGAGAAGGACCCGATCGCCGCCAAGCAGGGTCTGGCCTTCGTCCCCGACGACCCGGAGCTCTTCGACTACCTCAGCGTGGAAGAGCATCTCCGGTTCGTCGGTCGGATCTACGGCGTGAGCGACGCCCCCGAACGCATTCCACGGCTCCTCGACGAGCTGGAGCTGGTCGAGCACCGCAACAAGCTGCCCGACGAGCTGTCCCGGGGAATGCGGCAGAAGCTCGCGATCGCCTGCGGGCTGATCCACGACCCCTCGGCGCTCCTCTTCGACGAGCCGCTGACCGGGCTCGATCCGGGAGCGATCCGGCGCACGAAGGGGACGATCCGGCAGCGCGCCGAGATGGGCGCGGGGATCGTGCTGAGCTCACACCTCCTCCACCTCGTCGAGGAGCTGTGCACACGGATCGTCATGATTCACCGAGGGCGGATCATCGCGACGGGCGCGATCGAGGATCTGGTCTCGCAACGTCCCGAGCTCGAGGGCCGCGGGCTCGAAGAGGTCTTCCTCGCGCTCGCGGACGAGCACTCGTGACCCAGCTTCCTCACCTTGCACGTCTGCTCGGGACGTCCGGTCGAAATCGGATGAGGCGGTTTCTGAGCAAGCTGCGGCGTCCCAGCTACGCAGCTGCCGTGCTGGCCGGTTTCGCCTATTTCGCACTCATCCTGGGACCGATGCTCTTCGGGTCGGACCGGTCCGTCGCGCCGGAGTTCGCGGCGATCGTCCTGGCATTCGCTCCGTTCTTGCTCGCCGTGCTCACGGCATGGTGGTGGCTCTGGGGGGGGTACGAGGGTGCCCTGGGACTCACGCCGGCCGAGGCCCAGATCCTCGTGCCGGCGCCGATCGCCCGACAGGATCTGCTCCGGTACCGCATCATGAAGGCACAGGTCTCCATCGTCGGCGCCGCCGTCTTTTTCGGGCTGCTGTTTCCGGCCAGCCCCATCCCGCTCCCTCTGCGCATCCTCAGCGTCTGGACCGTGCTCTCGGTCGTGCACCTCCACCAGGCCGCCTCTTCACTGATCCACGCGAGCGCGGGACAGCAGGGCATCGCCGGCTGGAAGCGCAATCGTGTCGCCCTCGTCGTGTTCGGCCTCGCCCTCTCGGCCTTCTTGTGGCTCCTGATCTCCGCGGGCCTGGAGCTGCGTTCGGCCGCCTCCTTGGAAGCGTTGCAGGCAGCCTTCCGAGAGATCGCGGCTCGACCGGTGGCCATCCTGATCTTCCTGCCCTTCCGATTGGTTCTCGACCCGCTCTCGGCACCGGACGTGTCCGCGTGGCTGGCGGCCTGGCCGGCTGCCTTCCTGATCCTCGTGCTGCACTACGTGTGGGTGATCCGCACGGATGCGGCATTCGAAGAGGGAGCGGTGGACGCCGGGCGGCGGCGCGCCGAGCGCGTCGCGGCGATCAGGAAGGGACGCGTGAGCGCCGTCGGAAGCCGGCGCGTCCGTGGTGACCGTCCGGCCTTCTTTCCGCTCTCGCCCACGGGTCGACCCGCGGTCGCGATTCTGTGGAAGAACATGGTCGGGATCGCGAGGCGTGCCCAGGCGACGAGCATCGTCGGACTCTCGGTGATCCTGTCGGGATTCTTCGTCTTCCTCGCGATCATCCTCGAGTCCGCCGCCAAGGCGGCGGACGCCTTCGGGCTGATCCTCCTCTCGACCGGTGGTCTGCTCACGATCCTGGGGCCGACCTTCGTGAGAAACGACCTGCGGGAGGACCGCTCGATGATCGACATCCTGCGCAGCTACCCGGTCTCCGGCCAAGCCATGGTCGCGGTACAGGTCGGCTCCTCCGCGATCTCGCTCACGCTGATCCAGCTCGGCATGCTTTCCGCAGGGGCGGTGCTTCTCCTGTTCGGCGAGGTCCTGTTCGGGTTCTGGCGATGGATGTTCCTGGGTTTGCTGGCGAGCACCTTGCTCCTGCCTGCCGTGAACGGACTCACGATGGCTTCGCAGAACGCGGCGCTGCTCTTCTTTCCCGACTGGGTTCCGGAGCACGTCCAGGGCAGCGGGATCGAGGGTCTCGGGCAGCAGATGATCACGATGCTCGCAGCCGTCACGTCGGCCGTGGTGGGTCTGTTCGTTCCGGTCTTCGCAGCCGGAACGATCCTGCTTCGTACGGGGCTCGACGTGGCACCGGCCATCTTCGCTTCCTGCGCCGGCCTGGGCATCCTTTGGGGGGAGGTGATCCTCGTCGTCGTGCTGCTCGGGGACGCTTTCGCCGATCTCGATCCACCCGAAGCGCGCCGCTGACGATGCTTGCCGGCATCGGGGGAACCGCCCAAACTCGGGGCCCTTCTCATCGAGACGTCCGTCCGCACGGGCGAGGAGTCAGGATGTACACGAGATCGATCCGATCGGCGGGCGCGACGCTTGCCTGCGCCGTGCTGCTCGGCGGCGCGGCATCCGAGAGCGGCGTCTGGGGTCTCGACGGCCACTTCATGGTCGGACGGGCTGCGGCGACGGCCCTCCCGTCGGAGATGCCCGCGTTCTTTCGGTCGGCCGTCGACCGACTCGAGTACCTCAACTACGAGCCCGACCGCTGGCGCGATCGCGACCTCCGCGAAATGGACCAGGCGTTTCAATACGACCACTACATCGACCTGGAAAACGTGCCGCCCCGAGGCCGGGAAGCCGCCGACCGCTTCGAGTACCTCACAGTGCTGTTCCGGGAGACGAGCCTGGAGGTGCCACAGCGCGACGGCGGCTTCCTCCCGTTCCGCATCCTCGAGCTGCACCAGCGGCTCGTGACGGGGTTTCGTCGCTGGAGGGCAGTGACGGATCCGGGCGAGAGGGCCTGGATCGAGGAGCGCATCCTCAACGACGCGGGCACGATCGGCCACTATGTGGCGGACGGCGCACAACCTCACCACACGACCATCCACTTCAACGGGTGGTCGCCCAATGCCTCGAACCCGCGGGGCTTCACGATCGAGCGGGATTTCCACAGCCGTTTCGAGAGCGGCTTCGTCTCCGCGGGCGTGCGGATCGGCGACCTGGCGCCGTACATGCAGCCCGAGCCGCGTCGGCTCGTGGAGGTGCGCGCGGAAGTGTGGTCCTACCTGCTCGATACGCACGGCGAAGTCGTGCGGCTCTACGAGCTCGAGCAGGAGTACGGATTCGACCCGGAGCGGCCTGCAGAGCAGACCCGGGCGTTCGCGGCCGAACGCCTCGCGGCAGGTGCCGACATGCTTCGTTCCCTGTGGTGGAGCGCCTGGCTCGAGAGCGCGGACGAAGCCGGCTGAGGAGCCGGCAAGAAAGGGCCGACTGATGCGTATCTTTTGCGCCTGTAAGACTCATTTCCGATCGGAGTCCACGTGACCCATTCGACCCCCCGGCGGACCGGCCTCCTGGCGACCCTCGTGCTGGCCACGGCGACCGCGCTGCCCCTGGCCGCCCAGGAATCTCCCGTACCCGAGAAGGGAACGTGGTCCATCGGCTTCTTCCTGCCCGACGGGGGCGGCAACAGCCTGGGAGGCTGGAGGATGGTCTCCGATCGGGCCATGGTCGGCCTCGAGCTGGACTTCCGTTCGAGTGATTCCGACACGGAGCCCACCAAGGGAAGCCTGGCCGCCTCCACCGAGTTCGACGACAAGGTCTTCACCTTCGGCCCTCGGGTGAAGCTCTACCTGGGCCATCGGGGACCCGTCGCCTCCTATCTCCGCTTCGGAGGTGGCATCGGTTGGGAATCCGATCAGGCGATCGGGCAGAACGCGGTGCGGGAAGAGACCCGGTACCAGCTCTTCCTGCGCAACTCGATCGGGGCGGACTGGTTCCCGACCGACGGCATCAGCATCTCCGGGTACACCGGCGTCCAGCTGACCTACTTCAGCGCGAGAAACACGATCGACGAGCTCGGCGTCACGCAGAAGACCTGGGCCGTCGCCACCTTCCGCTCCGATCTCGGCATCAACTTCTGGTTCTGAGACACGACCGGGGCCGGCAGGCCGCTCCGGACGTCAGAAAGAGAGAAGCACCTCGCCCAGCGCTTCGATCGCATCGCGGATCTGTGCGTCGGTGACGTACGGTGCCGGGCCCATCCGCAGCGTCTCTCCCCTGAAGTCCGTGGAGACACCCCGCTCGTAGAGCCGTCGTGAGATCGCTTCGGCGTGCGGCGTCCCGAGTGCCAGGAAGCCCCCGACCCCGTCCAGCGACACCGAGCGATCCCGCTCGATCAGATCGGGGGCGGCATCCAGCGCATCGAACCGCTCGGCGATCAGGCCGACCTGGGCCCGACTGCACTCCCGCAGCGCGGTCACGTCCAGCTGCTGCTCGTCGAAGAATTCGGCAACGGTAACCGCCCGGTAGTGGCTGGTCGGGTCGTAGGTGGACCCCGCGTAGCGCGCGGCGCCCGCGCCGTACCGCACGCGTCCTGGCTCCTTCTCCTCCGCGAGCGTCGCGAACTCGCTGAACCATCCCGTATAGACGGGGCGGTGCAGACAGTGCTCGGGAAAGCGCAGGAAGCACACGCCCTCACCCATCTGGAGGTACTTGTAGCCCCCACCCACGACGAAGGCGTCCTGGAGTCCCTCCTCGCGAATCGAGAAGGGCACGGCGTTCACGGCGTGATACGAGTCGACGAGAAGCTCGACCCCGCTCCGTTTGCAGGCCTCGACCAGCGGGGCCAGCGGACCGGCGATGTGGGCGTTCTGGAAGAGCACGCACGAGACCAGCGCCGCGGCGCACGACTCGTCGACGGCCTCGGCCATGCGCTCCGGAAGCGTCCGGGCGGGAAGCGCATGGATCCGGACCACCTCGAGCCCCTCCTCCTCGAGCCGGTCGAGCTGGCGGCGGATGCTGTGGAACTCCCCGTCCGTCGTGACGACCTTGGGCCGGGCCCGAAGGTCCAACGCGCTGAGGAACCGGGTGACGAGCTCGTGCGTGTTCGGACCCAGCGTGATCACGCCCCCCTCGTCGTCCATCCGGCGCGAAAACCACGAACGGAGCCGTTCCGCCCTCTCCTCCGCGAAGCGCCACTTCGCGTCCACGTGCTCGGCCGCATCGAGCCAGGCCCGGGTGTGACCCTCGAAGGCCACGTCCGGCCAGGCCTGATGGCTGTGGCCCGTCAGGAGAATCCGCTCCGTGACCCGGAAGCGGGAGTAGTGGCGCGCAAGCGCCGCCGGGTCGATCTGGCGTGAGGTCATCGGGGAGATCAGAGCCTCGCCCGGATCGCCCACAGGTCGGGAAAGGCAGGCTGATCGAGCGTCGTGGCGAGATACGCAGCGCCCGAGCTGCCCCCGGTTCCACGCTTCGTGCCGATCGTGCGCTCGACCATCTTCACGTGCCGGTAGCGCCACTCCATGAGGCCCTCGTCGAGATCCACGAACCGCTCGAGCAGCTCCCCGAGTCGAGGATCGGTCCGGTAGACCTCGATCAGGGCGTCCTGCACCCCGGTGTTCTCCGAGACGCTCTCCGTCGGATCCCGCTCGAGCGCGTCGGAGGGGATGGCGAATCCGTGGCCCGAGAGACACCGAAGCAGCGCATCCCAAAGCGTCCGACCCTCGAAGCGCCGGGCCAGGCGCTCCCGGACCTCGGGCTGCGGAAAGTGGTCGACCATCGCCCGACGCTTACGGCCGACGATCATCTCCAGCTCGCGGAACTGATAGGACTGGAACCCGCTGGCCTGCTCGAGCCGCTCACGGAAGGAGAGGAACTCGAGCGGCGTCATGGTCTCGAGAATGTCGAGCTGTGCCACCAGCACCTTCAGGATCGTGAGGATCCGCTTGAGCGTGTGGGCAGCCTTGGAGGGATGGCCCTCGTCCAACAGTCCCGATGCGTGGTCGAGCTCGTGGATCATCTCCTTGAACCAGAGCTCGTAGACCTGGTGGATCACGATGAAGAGCATCTCGTCGTGCTCGGGACCGTCGGAGCGGGGCTCCTGCAGCGAGAGCAGCTCGGGAAGCCTGAGGTAGCTTCCGTAGGTGATGGCTTCGCTCACGGGCTCTCTCCGGGTTCGAGCCGACGGGAGTGGTTTCCGTGGACACTGAAGGATCGGATCGTGCCGGACGGGTCTCGGTGGAAGATCACGTCTTCCCCGCGCGTGCCATCACTCCGGACCCGGAAGAACACGTCCCCCTCATCGTGCTTGAGCCTCGTCAACGCATCGGCGGGATCGTCGGTCGGCACGGACATGAGCGCCAGGCTCCCCTTCCACCGCACGACGGCGGTTTCCGAGCCCCAGGGCTGACGAGAGTACGTCCCGAGGAACGGAGTCAGGTCCGGGCCGTCCTTCTCCCACAGCGGCTCCTCCGCCTCTTCGATCACGACGCTCGGGTCCTCCGGCGCGGCATCTGCGATCGCCTCTGCGACCAGGTCGTAGATGCCGTGCGCGAAGGTTCCGGCTCCGACCATCGCGTTGGCCATGAAGACCACGGCCACCTTGTCTTCGCGCTCGAGGATCAGCTGGCTGCGGAATCCCGGACAGCTCCCCCCGTGCCCTACGAAGGTCTTCCCTGCCCGGCGCGTGATCCCGAAGCCCAGGCCGCGAAAGGTGTCGAAGTCCGGGTCCACGTAGTGTACGCGCTGCATCTCGTCCAGCGTATGCGCGTGGAGTACCTCGTCTTCCTCTCCCCGCAGCCGGAACTGCCACATGGCGAATCTCGCCAGATCTTCGGCGGTGGAAGCGAACCCGGCCGCCGGCGCGATCCCCCTCGTCTGGAAGAAGGCCACGGGCTCTCGGAGCCCGTCCCGGGTCATGGAGCCGTAGCCCGTCGCCAGCCTGCGACCCCGGTGCTCGGCAGGAATCTCCGGGTACGTGCCGTGCAAGCCCAGGGGCTCGAGGACGTTCTTCCGCACGTACTGGTCGTACGGCTCCCCGGCGAGGGCCGTCACGAGCTCCCCCGCCAGTGTCAGTCCCAGGTTGGAGTACTGATAGTACGCACGCGAGGCGTACAGCATCTCCTGATCGCTCAGCCCTTCGATGATCTCCCCACGGGTCGGGAATGGGAAATCGGGAGCCGTCCAATACGGGTGGTTCGATTCACGAGGAAGGCCCGCAGAGTGCGTGAGAACTCCCTCCACGGTGACCGGTGGGGATCCCTCGTGGCTCTGCTCCACCGAGAACCAGGGAAGGTGCTCGGAGACCGGGTCGGCAAGCCGGAGAAGACCCCGGTCCCGAAGCTGCATCACGGCGACGCTCGTGAAGAGCTTGGAAATGGAGCAGATGCTGTAAAGCGTCTGGGGTGTGGCCGGCTCTCCCGACTCCCGATGGGCGACCCCCATCGCCGTGCTCCACACGAGCTCCTGGTCGTGCACCACGGCCGCCGAAAGCCCAGGGATCTGCTGATACGCCTGCTGCGCATCGAGCCATGTCTCGACCACCCCCAGCGCCTCTCTTACACGCTCTCGATCGGCGATCTGCCCCGCCACCGCCGTGGCCGCGAACATGAACAGCGAGGCCGACCCGAGCCATAGAGAACTCCTGAGCATCATCAACCCCCTCATCAGACTTCACCGCCGAAGTGGAACTCGAAGCGTGGCGTGTATCGCTGCACGGACTTGTACTGGTCGGGCCACTCCATCGCGTATCCCTGCATGTGCGCGGCATGCCTCGTCCAGTAGGGATCGAAGAGGTGCGCGCGCGCCAGCAGGCACAGGTCGGCCCTTCCGGCCGCGAGGATGGTGTTCACGTCCATCCAGGACGAGATGTTGCCGACCGCCATCGTGCTGATCCCCACGTCGTGGCGAATCCGGTCGGCGAAGGGCGTCTGGAAGAGACGGCCGTAGCGGGGCCGCTGGTCCGGCACGGTCTGGCCCGCCGAGACGTCGACGACATCGCACCCGTGCGCGTGGAGGAGCCGAGCGACCTCCACCGAGTCCTCGGGCTCCATGCCGCCCGGATACCAGTCCACCGCGCTGATCCGGACCGAAAGCGGCTTCTCGTCCGGCCAGGTCCGTCGCACCGCGTCGAAGACCTCGAGCGGATAGCGCATGCGATTCTCGAGGCTCCCTCCGTACTCGTCGGTCCGCTGGTTCGTCAGCGGCGAAATGAAGGAGGCGAGCAGGTAGCCGTGCGCCATGTGCAGCTCGAGGAGGTCGAAGCCGGCCTCCTCGGCCATCTCGGCAGCGCGGACGTAGTCGGCGACGGCCTCGTCCATCTCCTCCCGCGACATCTCCTTCGGCACCGGGCTCTCGGGCAGATACGGGATCGGCGACGCGGAGACCGTCGGCCAGGCGTGCGCCGGATCGAGCGGAACGTTGTCGCCCTCCCACATCCGCCGGGTCGAAGCCTTCCTGCCCGCATGGCCCAGTTGGATCCCGATCTTGGCCTCGGAGTCGCCGTGGACGAAGTCGACGATGCGTTTCCAGCCCCCGACGTGCTCGGGCTTGTAGAGGCCGGTGCATCCGGGCGAGATGCGCGCCTCCGAGCTGATGTCCGTCATCTCCGCGATCACCAGCCCCGCACCGCCCACCGCCCGACTCCCCAGATGGACGAGGTGCCATTCGTCGGGCATGCCGTCCTCCGCCGTGTACTGGCACATCGGGGAGACGACGACACGGTTCGGGACCACGAGCTCGCGGAGCTTGAACGGCGTGAACATCGGCGGAGGCGCGGGCCGCGTCACCGTTCGACCCGACTGGCTCTCCGCTTCGGTCGTGAACCACTCGTCGACCTCGTCGACGAAGGCGGCGTCACGGACCCTCAGATTGTCGTGCGTGATCCGCAGGCTGCGCGTCAGCAGCGTGAAGGCGAACTGCATCGGCGCCAGCTCCATGTAGCGCTCGGTGTCCTCGAACCATTGAAGGCTGGCCTGAGCGGCCCGTTGGAGGCTCTCGACCGCAGGTCGCCGCTCGGCCTCGTAGGCGGTGAGCGCGGTCCCGAGGTCAGAGCCGGCAGACAGGGCATCCGTGAGCGCGATCCCGTCGAGCATCGCGATGCGGGTGCCGGAGCCCACCGAAAAGTGCGCCGTGTGCGCCGCATCCCCGAGAAGGACCACGTTCTCGTGGTGCCAGCGCTCGTTGCTCACCGTGGGGAACTGCCGCCAGACCGAGCGATTCTTGAGCAGCGGATGACCGTCCAGCTCCTCCGCGAAAAGCGCTTCGCAGAACGCGGCCGCACCGTCCTCGTCGTCCTCCGCCAGCCCCGTCTTCTGCCACGTCTCCTCGCGGGCCTCCACGATGAACGTCGCGTGACCGTCCTCGTATTGATACGCGTGCACGCGCCAGAGACCGTGCGCGTCCTCACGGAAGTAGAAGGTGAAGGCCTCGAAGGGGCGCGTGGTCCCGAGCCAGACGAAACGGTTCGGGCGCACGTCGATGCGCGGACCGAAGTGCTCGGCATATCGTGCGCGAACCGCGCTGTTGACGCCGTCGGCGGCGATCACGAGGTCGGCAGCCCGGAGCTGGTCGATGTCGGCGACCTCGTGCTCGAAGCTCAGCTCGATTCCGAGCGCGAGGGCGCGCTCCTGCAGGATGTGAAGCAGCCGATGCCTGGAGAGACCGGCGAAGCCGTGGCCGCCGGAGCGCAGCACGCGGCCGCCGTAGTGGACGTCGATGTCGTCCCAGTGAGCGAACGCGCCCGCGATCGCGTCGTAGGTTTCCTCGTCGGCCGAGCGCAGCTCCCGCATGGTCGCATCGCTGAACACGACGCCGAACCCGAAGGTGTCGTCGGGTCGATTTCGCTCGAGGATCCGGATGTCCCGGGCTGGGTCGGCCTTTTTGAGCAGGATGCCGGCGTACAGCCCCGCGGGACCTCCGCCCATGACATCGATCCTCACGCTTCGGCCTCCGCAGCCCGCTTGAGGACCTGTCCGGCGATGATCAGGTGCTGGATCTCCGTAGCCCCCTCGTAGATCCGCAAGGCCCGCACGGAGCGGTAGAGGTGATCGACGGGATGGTCCCGGAGCACGCCTCGGCCTCCGAGAATCTGGACCGCGTCGTCGACGATCCGCTGTGCAGCCTCGGTGGCGTAGGACTTCGCCATCGCGGCCTCCAGCGTGATCCTCTCGGCACCCCGGTCCTTCTCCCACGCCGCCCGGTAGACCAGGAGCCGGGCCGCGGTGAGCTCCGTGGACATCCGCGCGATCTTCTCCTGGACGAGCTGCTGCTCCGCCAGCGGCTTGCCGAACTGCTCGCGGGCCCGTGCATGGCGGATCGCCTCGTCGGCCGCGCGCGCCGCCATGCCGCATGCCGCCGCCCCCACCGTGGCCCGCAGCCGATCGAGCGTCGACATCCCGATCTTGAAGCCCTCGCCGAGGTTGCCGAGGAGGGCCTCCCCTCCGACCCGGCAGTCCTCCAGCGCGAGATCGCCGAGCGGATGCGGGGCGCTGAGGACCTGGGCGCCCGCGAAGCGCAGCCCCGGCGTGTCGGCCGGGACGACGAAGGCGGAGATGCCCCGCGTTCCCGCTTCGGGATCCGTCGAAGCGAAGACCACGTAGACGTCGGCGATCCCCGCGTTCGAGATCAGCGTCTTGCGCCCGTTCAGCACCCAGCCGTCTTCGTGCGCCTCCGCACGCGTGGCGAGCGCGCTCACGTCGGACCCCGCGTCGGGCTCGGTCATCGCGAAGCCACCGACGGCCCGACCCGAGATCAGGGCGTCGATCCATCGCTCCCGCGCCTCGACGGAGCCCGCGAGAGAGATCGGCGTCGCGCACAGGCCCTGGATCGCGAAGACGTTGTCCGCCAGCGGGCTATGGTAGGCCAGACGCTCGCGGGCGAGGCAGCACCCCCGCCAATCCGCCTCCCCGATCGGCCCGAACCATCCGTCCGAGCCGAGGGAGCGGGCCAGCTCGACGGCGCGGGACCGGGCTTCCTCGTCGTCGTGGGAAGGCGCGGCCGACAGGAGTCGAGCGGCCGATTCGGCGAAGTGGGTGGCCCTCGCCTCGTGCTCCTCTCCGAGAAACGCGCCGACCTCTCGGGTTTCGATCACACGAACCTCGCGTCGCGCTTCTCCACGAACGCCTGATATGCCTCGCGGAAGTTCGGGCTGAGCATGCAGACCGCCTGCGCCTCCGCCTCCAGCTCGAGCGCCGCCGGCAGGTCCATGTCGGCCTCCCGGTTCAGCGAGTTCTTCGTCACCTCGAGCGCGGAGGACGGTCCCTTGGCCAGCTTCACCGCCATCTCGGTGGCCGCCTCGAGAACCTCGCCGTTCGGGACCACCCGATTGTACAGGCCGATCCGATGGGCCTCGTGCGCATCGATGAAGTCGCCGGTCATGAGCAGCTCCGAGGCCCGCCCGAAACCGACGATGCGCGGCAGCATCCAGGCGACGCCCATGTCCGCTCCGGAGAGGCCGACCTTGGTGAAGAGGTACGCCACCTTCGCACTCTCGGCCGCGATGCGGATGTCGGCGGCCGTGGCGATCACGGCTCCGGCTCCGGCGACCGTCCCATTGAGAGCGGCGACGATTGGACGCCGGCACTGACGCATGGCGAGGATGAGGTCACACGTCATCCGTGTGAAATCGAGAAGGCCTTCGAAGTCGCGCTCGAAGAGCGCACCGATGATGTCTTCGACGTCCCCACCCGAGCAGAACCCGCGCCCCGAGCCGGTGATCACGATCGCGCGCACCCCCGCCTCTCGATCCAGCGCTCGGAAGGTGTTCCGCAGCTCGTCGTACACCTCGAAGGTGAGCGCATTCAGACGGTCGGGACGATTCAGCGTGATCGTCGCGACCGAAGTCTCACGATCGTGGTCGTACAAGAACGAAACCGGCTCGATCGACATGGTCGATTCTCGGAGTCAGGGTGAGGGGGGCAGCACGGCGGTGGCCTCGATCTCCACCAGCGCCTCGGGGTCGACGAGCTCGGAGACGGCGACGAGCGCCATGGCGGGGTAGTGACGTCCCATCCGCTCCCGGTAGGCCGCCCCCAGGGGCTTCAGGCTCGAGCGGTAGGCATCCATGTCCGTCACGAAGATGGTGAGTCGGGCGATGCTGTCGGGTGCGCCGCCCGCCGCCTTCACGATGTCCAGGATCCGATCCAGCGCCAGCGCGAACTGCTCGACGAAGCCCTCGCCTACGATGCGGCCCTCGGCGTCGGCCGCCGCCTGGCCGGCCACGAAAAGGATCCGCCCCGGACCCGACCAGACCAGGCCGTTGTTCCAGCCGCGAGGCTCTCCCAGATGCTCTGGGTTGAAGACGTCGAAAGTCACGAAGGCAAACTCAGGACGAGCCCCCCCGGCCGTCAATCAGGAGGGCCTCACCGTTACGGTCCGAGGCCTCGGCTGCGCAGTACGCGAGTACGGCCTCCGCCACCGCTTCGGGCGTGATCATCCGGGGCTGTCCCGCCGTATCCAGGACGACACGCTCGGCCTCCTCGTAGGTCATTCCGGATCGCTTCACGGCAGCCTCCACCGCGCCGCGCGCCATCGGGGTATCGACGTAGCCGGGGCAGACCGCATTGACGGTCACCCCCCGCCCCTCGACCTCGAGCGCCACGGACCGGGTCAGCCCGATCACGGCGTGCTTCGAGGCGGAGTACGCGGCGACGTAGCGTGCGCCCGCGAGACCGGCGACGGAGGAAACGTTCACGATCCTTCCGAGCCCCTGCTCGAGCATCTGAGGCAGGAACGCCCGCATGCAGAGGAATACCCCCGTGGCGTTGACACCCATCACCCGCTCCCAGTCGGCCCGGGTCTCCCGGTGCAGGGGCGCCGAGTGCCCGATGCCTGCATTGCTCACGAGGATGTCGACCGCACCGAGGTACTCCGATGCGCGCTCGCGCAGATGGGCGACCGAGTCCTCGTCGGACACGTCGCAGGCGACGGCGATCGCGTCGACGCCCTGCCCGCGAAGCTCGCTCGCGACCGCCTCGATCTGGTCGACCGAGCGGGCGGCGAGGACCAGCCTGGCACCCGACCGGCCGAGAAGCCGGGCGATCGAGGCTCCGATGCCACGGCCGGCGCCCGTCACGACGGCTGCCCGACCCGCGAGATCCGGCAGCGCCGTTTCCTCCCCTGCGAGCGCCTCCTCGGTCGCTGCCGCCAGGATGCGCCCGAGAGCCTCGACGGTCTCCCGGCCCTCCTCGGCCGAGGCGGCCGCGGGATCGCCGAAGTACGCCTGTTCGCCGCCCGCAGCCTCGAAAGTCTCCAGGCCCTCCCGCATCGCGTCGACCAGCGAGCGCTGAAAAGCCGGAAGCGCCGCCCGCACGGCGTCGTCCACCAGCTCCGGACGCTCCGCCAGAACGATCGACGACTCGTACCGGCCTGCGTGGCAGGCCCCGGAACGGAACTCGTCGGTGAGCATGGCCGCCCAACGCCGTCGTGTGACGTCGGGGAACACGATCCGGCCTCCCGAGTGGACGCCGGTCCTCGCCGCGCGGCGGAGGCAGGCGAGGTGCGTGGGATCGAAGTGGGCGTTCGCCAGGACGAGCGCCTCCGCACCCTGCGCGGTGAGCGATCGGGCGAGAGAGAGCAGAAGCGCCACGACCGCGTCGGGGTCCACCGAGACCGTGCCCGGAAATCCGGCTGCGAAGGGGGCCGCCGTGTAGTCCAACGTGGGGAGCACCTGTACCGAGCGACCGCCCGCACGAAGCACCTGCGCCCCCTCACGTGCCATCGCCTCCGCGATGACCCCGTCCGTCCGAAGGGGCAGGTGCGGGCCGTGCGCCTCGAGTGCGCCCACGGGGAGGATCGCGAGCCAGCCAGCCGGCAGATCGGCAGCCTTCGCCCACGTGAGGTCACCCCATCGGCCTTCGGTCACTTCGTCGCTCCTCTGGAGTGAATGGATCCGCACCCGTAAGATCGGGCCATGTCCTTCGACGCTCCGGACCAGCTCAACATCGCCGATTTCTTCCTGGACGCCCGAATCCGGGAAGGTCGGGGCCATCGCGTAGCGCTGCGCACCGACGAAGGCAGGCTGACCTACGCCGAGGTCCAGGCCCTGGCGAACCGCTACGGCAACAGCCTCCTCCGTGCGGGCGTTCGACCCGAGCAGCGGGTGATGCTCGCCCTCCCGGACTCGCCGGATTACGTGGCAGCCCTCTTCGGAGCGCTGAAGATCGGAGCGGTCGTGGTGATGTGCAATCCGCACCTCAAGGCCTCCGAGGTCCGCTACCTCTTCGGATACTCGAGAGCGGCGGCGGCCGTCGTGCACCCGGAGGTCGAGGCCACCTTCCGCGAGGCGGCGAGCGCATCCTCCCTCATGGGTGAGCTGCTCGTGGTGGGAGACGGCACCGTCGGCGACGCCTCGGACGCGCTCGACACGTTCCCGACGCACCCGGACGACCCGGCGCTCTGGCTCTTCTCGGGCGGGACGACCGGTCGACCGAAGGGCGTCGTGCAGTCACACCGGTCGTTCGTGAACACGACCGAGTGCTATGCGAAGGGCGTGATCGGCTACACGGAAGACGATGTCACGCTGTCCGTGCCGAAGCTCTACTTCGGCTACGCGACCGGCTCGAACCTCTTCTTCCCCTTCTCGGTCGGCGCCTCGGCCGTGCTCTTCCCGGAACGCTGCGAGACCGAGGTCCTCTTCGACAAGATCGCGCGACACCGGCCGACGATCCTCGTCAACGTGCCGACGATGGTGAACCACATGGTCACGCACCCGAGCGTGCAGGACCGGGATCTGAGCTCGCTTCGGCTCGCCACGTCCGCCGGTGAGGCCCTTCCCGTCGAGATGCACGAGCGCTGGAACGAGGCCTTCGGCGTGGATCTGCTCGACGGGCTCGGAACCGCCGAGATGTGGCACATCTTCATATCGAACCGCCCGGGGGACGTACGGCCCGGCACGCTCGGAACGGTCGTGCCCGGATTCGAGGTGCGCGTCTGCGACGACGAGGGCGTGCCGCTGCCGGACGGCGAGGTCGGAACCATGTGGGTCCGGGGGGACTCCCGGGCGACGGGGTACTGGCAGCACTACGAGCAGAACAGGCACGCCTTCAGGGGCGAGTGGTACGTCTCCGGTGACATGATCCGCCGAGACCCGGACGGGAGCATCACCTACTGCGGCCGTGCCGACGACATGCTCAAGGTCTCCGGCAAGTGGGTCTCCCCCAAAGAGGTGGAGAACTGCCTGCTGGGCCATCCCGACGTGGCCGAGGCGGCCGTGGTCGGCGTCGTGGACTCGTCGGGCCTCACGAAGCCGTACGCCTTCATCGTCCCGGCCTCGGCGGGCCGGCCCGCCGAGTCGGAGATCCAGGCATTCGTGAAGGAGCGCCTGGCGCCGCACAAATATCCCCGCCGAGTCTTCTTCGAGGACGATCTGCCGCGCACACACCTGGGCAAGGTGGACCGCGGAAAGCTCAGGGCATCTGCCGAAACACTCTCGGAGCCGTAACGACCATGAACCGAATCAAGGGCAAGCTCGCGGTCATCACCGGGGCGTCGGCCGGAATCGGAGAGGCCTGCGCACGCAGCCTCGCTTCGATGGGGACCGACCTGGTCCTTCTGGCACGGCGCAGAGACCGACTCGAGGCACTCCAGGTCGAGTTGACCGAGGCCCACGGCGTGGAAGTGACCTGCCGCGAGTTCGACGTGCGGGACCAGCCACAGTCCGACGCGCTCGCGGCGGACCTTCGCGCAGGGGGCCGGACGCCGGAGATCCTCATCAACAACGCGGGGCTCGCCAGGGGGCTGTCGACCATCCAGGACGGAGACCTCCCCGACTGGGAGGAGATGATCGACACCAACGTGAAGGGTCTCCTGTACGTCACGAGAGCTCTTCTTCCGCTGATGGTCGGGGCCGACCGCGGCCACGTCGTGAACATCGGCAGCATCGCGGGACGCTGGGTCTACCCCAACGGGAACGTCTACAACGCGACGAAGTTCGCCGTGTACGCGCTCAACGAGGCGATGAACATCGACCTCGTGGACACGAAGATCAGGGTCACCAGCATCGACCCCGGTGCGGTCGAGACGGAGTTCAGCCTGGTACGCTACCGGGGAGACGAGGGTCGCGCCTCGAAGGTGTACCAGGGCTACCAGCCACTCACCCCGGAGGACGTGGCCGACGCGGTCTGTTACGCGCTCAACGTCCCCGAGCACGTGAACATTCTCCAACTCGTGCTGATGTGCCGTGATCAGCGGAGCTGGGCCGTCTGGAACAGGGAGCAGTCGTAGGCCGCCGAAGCCGAGGCAATCAGCCCTCGCTCCCACCGACGCCATGAGCCCCCATCGCTCCCCGCCTCAGCTGATCGTCTTCGCTCTGTGGCTGCTGGTTTTCAGCGCGAGCAGCCAGATCATGATCATCTCGCCGATCCTGCCCGAAATCGGCCGAGAGCTGGGTATCGCCGATGCCGCGCTGGGCACGCTGGTCTCGGCCTACTCCGTCATGGTCGGCGTCTTCGCCATCATCAGCGGTCCGATCTCCGACCGGGTCGGTCGCCGGAGAATCCTGCTGCTCGGCACCGGGATCATGGCCGTGGCACTCACGTGTCATCACTTCGTGCTCGGCTACCGCTCGTTCCTCGCCGTGCGCGTCTTCGCGGGGATGGCCGGGGGCGTGCTGAGCGGCGCGGCGGTCGCCTACGTGGGCGACTACTTCCCGTACAACCGGCGCGGTTGGGCGACGGGATGGGTGATGTCCGGGTCCGCATTCGGTCAGATCGCGGGCATACCGATCGGGAAGCTCCTGGCTGGAAGCTTCGGCTTCAGGGCCCCGTTCTATCTCTTCGCCGCGGGCATGATCACGACGTTCGTCCTGATCTTCCTCAAGGTCCCGCAACCGGAGGTCAGGAGGAGTGAATCGGCCCTGACGGTCCGGAGTGCGGTCTCGGACTACTGGGCGATGCTGCGCAGGAAGGAGATCGCCTCGGCCGCGGTCGCCTTCTTCATGATGTTCCTCGGCGTGTCGTTCTACATCGTATTCCTGCCGACCTGGCTGGAACGCAGCGTCGGCGCCGAGCCCGGGGAGATCGCTTTGATGTTCATGGTCGGAGGCGTCGCGAACGTCATCGCGGGTCCGCAGGCCGGCAAGCTCTCCGATCGGGTCGGCCGCAAGCGCATCATCCTGATGAGCTGCGTGGGCCTCTCGATCGCCATGGCGCTCACGACGGTCCTCACCGTGGACGTCTGGGTCGCCTACCCGCTCTTCTTCGTCACGATGATCCTGATCGCCATGCGCATCAGTCCCTTCTCCGCGATGCTCACCGCACTGGTGGCCGACGAGAGGCGAGGCTCCCTGATGAGCCTCACGATCGCGCTCGGCCAGGTGGGATTCGCCGTGGGGGCCGCGATGACCGGACCGATCTTCGCGACGCACGGATACGCCCGCACGACCTACCTCGGCGCGGTCTTCGTCCTGGCGATGGGGCTGATCGTCTGGTTCCTCGTGCCCGAGCCGGAGCTCGCGCCGCTCCACCCCGTCGGCGACGGAGAGGAGTCCGACACCGGGTGACGCGCTCCCGTACCTGCGGATCCGTGAACGCCGCGGGTGCCAAGCGATGGAAGCGACCGTAGAATAGGTCGTCCATCGCGCGACCCGACGAAGAAGCCCTTGACCGAACCATTCCAAGACTCGGCCGAGAACGAGCACGGCTTTCTCGTTGTCGAAGACAGCATCGACGAGGCCCTGCTGATCAAGTCGGCGCTGTCCGGGGCCTTTCCGACCACGGTCACCATGGCTCACGACGGAGACCAGGGCCTCGCGCTCCTGCAGCGTCGCCATTGGGACATCGCGATCGTCGATCTCAACCTGCCGGGAATCGACGGGATCGAGCTCACACGGGCCGCGAAGACGTTCCGGCCGGGGATGCCCGTGGTCGCCGTCACGGGGTACACGAGCAAGCTCTACATGGACGAGGCCTACCGGGCCGGGGCCGACTACGTGATGACCAAGCCGCTCGGGCTCGAAGAATTCCTCGACAAGATCCGGGAGCTCGTCGACATCGCCGAGCCGGAGCGGCCCCCGTCGGGCCCGACCGTCGTCGCCGTCGGCGCGCGACCCGGTGACGTCGAGATGGGTTGTGGAGGCATCCTCGCCAAGCACGCCGAGCAGGGGCATCGGGTCGTGATGGTCGTCCTGGGAGGCTCGGCCAACATGCGGCCTGCGGCGACGTCCGCCGCCGGTGTGATCGGCGCGAGGGTGTTGTTCCGACGTCGAGACCAGGACAGCGGCTCACGATCGGACGCCGAGTGGCTGCGCGAGCAGTTCGAGGAGCTCGAGCCGATGATCCTCTACGTGCCCTCGGAGCGGGAGATCGAGCTCGACCGGAAGGAAGCGCTCTTCACCACGCTCGACGCGGGCAGCTCGGTGCCGAGGGTGCTCGCGTACCAAGGGCCGTCGACCACACCCGAGTTCCATCCGTCGGTTTTCGTCGACGTCGGGCCGTTCATGGGCCGGAAGCTTCGGCTGGTCGACGAGTACGCCTACCTCAACCTGCCGAACACGGCCAAGGTCGTGGCCGAGGCCACGGCCAGGTACTGGGGGCGTTTCACGGGTGCCCAAGAGGTCGAGCCTCTCGAGCTGCTTCGCGGCTAGCCGGACGACGACGAGAATGCGCTCATGCTTCGTAGCCTCCGCAGGATTGCTCGCGCTGGTGACGGCCGCCGACCTTCCCGGCCAGGCACTCGAACGACCCACACGGGAGCCCGAGCCGGTCGTGCCCGGCGTGGCCCCGCCACCCGGACCGTATGCACCGGGGGTGGATGCGCAGCACTACGACTTCGAGATCTCGCTGCACGAGGGTCGTGACTGGTTCGCGGCCGAGGCCCTGGTCGTGCTCGCGCTCTCGGAGTCCCACCCCGACGAGATCGGCTTGGACCTGACCGGCCTTCACGTGGATCATGTGACGCTCGACGGCAGGCAAACCTCGTTCCGGCTCGAAGACGGCAAGCTGTTCGTGCCCGTGGCGGAGGCCGGCGAGGAGGCCTCGATCGGGATCTCCTACCGAGGCGTGCCCGACGACGGGCTGATCATCGGTCGCACGAGGCACGGCGCGCCGGCCGTGTACGCGGACAACTGGCCGAATCGGGCTCGGTTCTGGATTCCCACGATCGACCATCCCTCCGACAAGGCCACCGTGCGCTTCACCGTCCACGCACCCGGCCTCTGGAGTGTGGTCGCGCCGGGCGCCCTCGTCGGGGAACCCCGACCCACCGACCCGGACGCCCTCGAGGGCGCGGGCGAGCGCCGGACCTGGGTCTGGGAGACCCGCGTGCCCGTCTCTCCGTACAACATGGTCATCGGAGCCACGGAGCTCGTGACCGAGAGCTCCGGGCTCGCGGCGTGTCGAAACGCGCCGGCCACCCGGCGCGAGGACCTGTGCGTGGAGGTGACCTACTGGACCTACCCCGAGGACGCCGACGCAGCTGTCGGGAAGTTCCGACGGGCCGCGGACATGCTCGAGGCGATGACGTGGACGATCGGGGTCTACGCCTTCGAGAAGCTCGCCCACGTCCAGGCGCTCACCCGATTCGGCGGAATGGAGAACACCTCGGCGATCTTCTACGGTGAAGACGGAGTGGCGAACAGTCCCGACGACGGGGTCGTCGCCCACGAGACGGCGCACCAGTGGTTCGGAGGCGCCGTCACCGAGGCGGAGTGGGCACACCTCTGGCTCTCCGAGGGCTTCGCGACGTACTTCGGCGCACTCTACTTCCAGGACGCGGTCGGCGTCGAGGACTTTCGCCGGCGGATGGAAGAAGCCCGAGTCCGCTATCTGGGCTCCGACGACGTGGACAAACCCGTCGTGAGAAGAGAGGCCGACCTCTTCGACCTGCTCGACCGCAACAACTACCAGAAGGGCGCATGGGTCCTCCACATGCTCCGGGCGCAGGTCGGTGAGCGGGCTTTCGGGCAGGCCATCCGCACCTACTACGACCGCTTCCGCAACCGGACGGCTCGGACGGAGGACTTCCAGGTGGTGGTGGAGGAGGTGTCGGGCGAGGAGCTGGGATGGTTCTTCCGGCAGTGGCTCTACGAGCCGGGGTATCCGCAGCTGCACGTCGAAAGCGCCTGGGACGAGGACCGGTCGGAAGTGGTCCTCACCGTCGAGCAGACGCAGCCGAGCGGGTGGCCGACCTTCCGTCTGGACGCGCTGGTGGAGCTCCGGCACGCGACCGGCGCCGCTCGGCGGCCCATCCGGTTGACGGAGCGGCGCCAGACCTTCCGGCTCCCGATGGCGGTGGAGCCTTCGCTCGTCGTCTTCGATCCGGACGAGCGGATCCTGAAGACCGTCGAACGCCGATGAGGCGGATTTGCGTGTTCTGCGGCTCGAGCGCGGGAGACGACCCCCGCTACCTCGAGGCGGCGGCCCACCTCGGACAGGCGATGGCCTCGCAGGGAATCCAACTCGTCTACGGTGGGTCCGTCATGGGCATGATGGGCAGGCTCGCGGGCGCCGTGCAGGAGGCCGGGGGCGAGGTGATCGGGATCATTCCGGGCGTTCTGTTGAACCGGGAGCTCCCCTCTCCCGAGATCTCCCAGCTCCACGTCGTGAAGTCCATGCACGAACGGAAGACGCTGATGGCCGAGCTCTCCGACGCTTTCGTCGCGCTTCCCGGCGGGCTCGGCACGCTCGAAGCGTTCTGCGAGCTCCTCACCTGGGGGCAGCTCGGGCTTCATCGCAAACCGTGCGGGATCCTCAATACCGACGGCTTCTTCAATCCGTTGATCCAATTCTTCGACCACAGCGTCCGTGAGGGTTTTCTGGAGCCGAGGCACAGACGGATGGTGGTCGTGGAGTCCCGCCCGACGAAGCTGCTCGACCTTCTCCGCGCGTACGAACCCCCCGTCGTCCCCCGGTGGATCGCCGAGCAGGAGACGTAGCCGCTCCGGTCGCCCCCCTTTATGTTTCGAGACGTCGACCCGAGGGTCGACCGAGCAAGAACTCGAGATTCACGCCGCACGCGCGATCCGCGCGCGCGGCGTTCTTCAACGAATATCGATGGAAGGCGTACCGTGACGGCTTCCCCCAGGCTGGATTTCGAGCGGGACATCGTGGAGATCCAGGAGCAGATTCAGAAGCTCCTGGACATGGCCGAGAAAAGCGGGTTCGACGTGTCCGAACAACTCGAGGACCTCAGAGGCAAGCTCGAGACGCTCAAGCAGGACACCTACCAGAACCTCACGCCCATCGAGCAGGTGCAGGTCGCCCGCCATCCCCAGCGCCCCTACGCTCTGGACCACATCGAGCGGATCTTCACCGATTGGATCGAGCTGCACGGCGACCGGGCGTTCCGGGACGACGAAGCGATCGTGGCGGGCTGGGCCCGACTGGATGGCGCAACGGTCATGGTGATCGGCCAGCAGAAGGGTCGCGACATGAAGGAGAACCTGAACCGGAACTTCGGCATGCCGCACCCCGAAGGTTACCGAAAGGCACTGCGGCTCATGCGGCAGGCCGAGAAGTTCGGGAGGCCCGTGATCACCCTGATCGACACGCCCGGCGCCTATCCGGGAATCGGGGCGGAGGAACGCGGACAGGCCGAGGCGATCGCGATGAACCTGCGCGAGATGGCCCGACTCCGGGTCCCCCTCGTGTCGGTCGTGATCGGCGAGGGAGGCTCCGGCGGCGCGCTGGCACTCGGCGTGACCGACCGCATCATCATGCTGGAGCACGCCATCTACTCCGTGATCTCCCCGGAGGGTTGTGCCGCCATCCTCTGGCGTACTGCCGAACGGAGGGGCGAGGCAGCGGCGGCGCTCAAACTCACCTCCAAAGATCTGCTCGCGCTCGGCGTCGCGGACGAAGTCGTCCCGGAGCCGGCCGGGGGTGCCCACTCCGATTGGGACGCCGCTTCCGATGCGCTCCACGAAGTCCTGGGCAGGCGGATCCGCGAGCTGCGAGACCTCCCCGTCGACCAGCTTCTGGAGCAGCGCTGGGCCAAGTTCGAGGCGATGGGGGAATGGATCGAGCCCTCCGAGGCGAGCGCCTCGGAGCAGGCGTGATCGGGGGGCCCCGAGACCCGCATGGCCGTCTTCGCGGAAGTCCGATTCAAGGGAAGTCGCAAGGACTACTTCTCGTGTGAAGAGCTCGACGTCGAGCCCGGGGCACACGTCATCGTCGAGGCCGACCGCGGCGAGGATCTGGGGCGTGTGACCGCCCTCGGCTCGATCGCCGAGAGGAAGTGCAGCGCATCGGGTGGGTGTGCGACACCGCTCCCCGAGAAGCGCGTGCTTCGGAAGGCCCAGCCCGAGGAGTCGAAGCGGGCCACGACGCTGAGAGCCGACGAGCCCCGGGTACGACGGGAGACCCGTAAGCTGGTGGAGAAGCACCAGCTCAAGATGAAGGTCACCGAGGCGGAGTGGCAGTTCGACCGCAACAAGCTGATCGTGTACTTCACCGCCGAACGGCGAGTGGACTTCCGGGAGCTCGTGCGGGATCTGGCCCGGACCTTCCGCACGCGCATCGAGCTGAGGCAGATCGGCGTACGGGACGAGGCCGCGCTGATCGGAGGGGTCGGTCGCTGCGGCCGAGAGCTGTGCTGTGCCACCTGGCTGCCCGAGCTGAAGCCCGTGAGTCTTCAGCTGGCCAAGGACCAGAGGCTCTCGCTCAATCCCGCTCAGATCTCGGGTTGCTGCGGCCGACTGATGTGCTGTCTCGTCTACGAGCACAAGACGTACGTCGAAGCCCGCCGCCGCTTCCCTCGCGAGGGCAAGACGATCCGGACCAAGGACGGGCCGCAGAGGGTCGTCGGCGTGGACATCTGGAGGGAGACGGTGACGCTCCGGAACGAGGCTGGAGAGCGACGGACGGTGGCCCTCGGAGAGCTCCGTGCGGAGATCTCGGGCGGGCCCGTCTCTCCGCGTGAGCGGTGAAGCCCATGAGTGAACGTCGCTATCTCACAACGCCGATCTATTACCCGTCCGGAGAGCCGCACATCGGGCACGCGTACACGACGGTGCTCGGCGATGCCCTGGCCCGTTTCTATCGCCAGAGCGGTCACGACGTCCTCTTCCTCACAGGCACGGACGAGCACGGCCAGAAGATGGTCGACACCGCAAAGTCGATGGGCCTGGAGCCGATCGAGCTGGCCGATCGGATGTCCTCGAAGTTCCAGGCCGCCTGGAAGAGCCTCGAGATTTCTCACGATCGGTTCATTCGAACGACCGAGGCCGAGCATATCGGTGTGGTCCGCTCGATCCTGCAGCGGTGGTGGGACAAGGGGCTCGTGTACGACGACGTGTACGAGGGGTGGTACTGCGTTCCGGATGAGCGCTATTGGACGGAAAAGGAGCTGGGCCCGGACAAGACCTGCCCGGACTGCGGACGCCCCGTCGAGCACCTGGAGGAGAAGAACTATTTCTTCAGGATGAGCGACTTCCAGGACCGGCTCGTGCGGCACATCGAGGAGAATCCGGACTGGATCGTGCCGGCCACCCGGAAGAACGAGGTGCTCGGGTTCCTCAGGCAACCGCTGCGGGACCTGTCGATCTCGCGACCGCGCGCACGCCTGAGCTGGGGCATCCCCATGCCTTGGGACGAAGACCAGATCTGCTATGTCTGGGTGGACGCCCTCATCAACTATGTGACGGCCTCCGGGGTGCTGACCCCGGAAGGCGGCGCGGACCAGGCCGGCTTCTCCGACACGTCCGGCTCGTGGTGGCCCTGCGACCTCCACCTGGTCGGGAAGGACATCATCACCACGCACGCGGTCTACTGGCCGACCATGCTGATGGGCGCCGACCTGCCGCTCCCACGCCAGATCCTGGCTCACGGGTGGTGGGTCGTGGGAGAGAGCAAGATGTCGAAGTCGCTCGGCAACGTGGTCGATCCGCTCGCCCTGAGGGAGGAGTTCGGGACCGATGCGGTACGGTGGTATCTGCTTCGTGACATGCCGACCGGCTCCGATGCCTCGTACACGCCCGAGCGCTTCCTGCAGCGGTACGACGAGCTCGCCAACGTCCTGGGGAACCTCGCCAGCCGGGCGGTCTCGATGATCGCGAAGTATCGGGACGGGCTGGTGCCGGAGGCTGCGGGGTCCGGCCTCGATCGAGTGATCCAGGAGACGCTGGAGGCCGTGCGGGAGCATGTGGCCGCCTTCCGCGTCCACGACGCGCTCGGCGCGTCGATGGACCTGGCTCGTGCGGCCAACGGGTATGTCGAGGACCGGGAGCCCTGGGCCCAGGCGAAGAACCCGGAAGGGGCCGAAGCGCTGGACGAGACACTGGCCACCCTGGCTCGGACCCTGACCGTCTTGGCCGCGCTGTTGCAGCCGGTGATGCCCGTGAAGATGGAGGAGCTGGCGGAACGGCTGGGTCTGGGGGAGGTGCCGAAGATCTCCGAAGCCCGAACGATCGGGATGGCAGGCAGATCCGTCTCCAAGGGAACGCCGCTCTTCCCGAGGCCCGATCTCCTGGAGCGGCCATCCTAGGGAACATCCGTCGGTTGATATCTGCTCCGGGCGTCCGTAGGTTTTTGGCCGTTCCAGAGCCCGCGCCGCGACCGGACGGCGGCGGCGAGGTATCCGAGTGAGCCACGAGCGAGTGCAGATGCGAGAACAGCGGTGGACCTTCCTTTGTCTTCGAGACGGGGACAGTCCGGTACGTCAGTTCAGCCTGTCCACCCGGGCAGTGCACTATCTCGCCTCCGGAGCAGCAGGATTCTTCATCCTCGTCTCTTCGTTCGCGGCGCTGGCCTTGATCGACGCGACCGCCCGGCTCGAGGCGCATCGTCTCGCGCAGGAGAACCGTGCCCTGCAGGACGAGATCACGGCGATCGAAGGCCGGGTCGTGGGCCTGGAGTCCTCTCTGGATCACCTCACGGAGCAGGACGCGCGCTACCGGGTGCTGGCCGGCCTGAACGCAATCGACGACGAAGTGCTGCAGGTCGGTGTCGGAGGACCGGGACTGCCGCGGCCCGAAGGCAACCCGCTCTGGCAGTACGATCGAGACGCCGGTGAGCGGACTTTCGCGGTATCGTACGACATTCTCGCGCTTCAGCGCCGAGCGCGACTTCTCTCGGAGAGCATCGCCGAAGCGTCCGACAGCTTGAGCGCACACCGCGAGCTGCTCCAGTCCACTCCGTCGATCCTGCCGACGAACGGCACGCTGAGCAGTCGTTTCAGCGCCTCGCGCTACCACCCGATCCACCACAAAGAGCTGCCCCACCCGGGCGTCGACATCTCTGCTCCCAAGGGCACCCCGATTTTCGCGGCTGCAAAGGGTCGGGTGACCTATGCCGGGTGGCGATCGGGTTACGGCAACACGATCGAGATCGACCACGGCTTCGGCTACATGACGCGTTACGGGCACGCGTCCGAGCTGCTCGTGAAGGCCGGACAGAGCGTGGAGCGTGGCGTGGTGATCGGGCAGGTCGGGAGAACGGGCTTCGCGACCAACACCCACGTCCATTACGAGATCTGGGTCGGAGGTGAGGCCCAGAACCCGATGAACTACGTCATCTCGGGTCTCATACCCTGAAGGCAGCCGCCTCATCGGCAGCATCCGACTCGCGCTCAGACCCTTCCACGGACCGGCCCGCGTTCACTTGATGAGCCCCGAAACGAATACTACCTTCGGGCACTTTTTTCAGCGGGACCAACAGGCTGGAGAGAAAGAATGAGGGGAACCAAGGCACTGCTCAGCGTGATCGGATTGATCGTGTTCAGCGCCTGCGGGCCGGCCCAGGCAGTGGTCACGGCGGAGCTCGACTCCACGGATCCGGAGACCGGAGCTTCGAGCACGGTCTCGCTCGCGGACATCGAGGTCCGTCTCTTCCCGTTCGACCGGGATGCGATCTTCGACTCCCTGGCTCAGGCCGCCGCGCGCCCCGAGCCTCCCGTTCCGGACTCCGTGATCGAGGCACAGGCGGCCGTCCGTGCAGCCCAGGAGGAGTGGCAGGGGCTCCAGCAACGCTGGGGGATTCTCCGCGACACGCTTCAAACGCTCTCCGAGTCCCTCGAGGGTCTGAGCCGGGCCTCCGGCCAGTATCGGGTGCTCTTCAACGAGTTCCAGGATGCCGAAGCCGAGTACGAAGCCGCGGATCGTCAGCTGAACGCCGCGTTCGAACGCTTCACCGGGCTGCAGAATGCCTCGATCGCCGCAGCCGAGGAGGCGCGCCTCCTTCGCGAGCAGTGGGCGGACGAGGCCTATGCGGAGGTCGGCGAGATCATGGGCGCACAGCTCCAGGTGCTGGGGCGGGACATCCTCTACGACACGACCGGCGCAGACGGCGTCGCCACGTTCGAGGCGCCCCCGGGATCGTGGTGGGCCAGCGCACGCTACGAGCTTCCCTTCGTGGAGCTCTACTGGAACGTCCGGATCGAGCTCTCCAAAGACGCTCCGGCACAGCTCCGGCTCACGCGTGACAACGCGCAGGAGCGGCCCAAGATCTGATCCGGGAATTTCAGTCTACGTGGCCCGGGCCCCGGGATCCTCACAGAGGGTCCCGGGGCCTTTTTGCGATCGGCGCCCCGGGGGAGCGGCCCGGACCACGCCACGGGTTTATCTTCCTGTGGATCCCCGACGTCGCATACCGGTGAGACAGGCATGAGCACCATCTCCAATCCGAGCTTGAAGATCGATCCGGACGGCCTCGGCTGGCTGACGCTCGACGATCCCGAGCGAAGCGTGAACATCCTCGCCGAGCCTGTCATGGTCCGACTGGCCGAGCTTACGCGTGAGGCCGCAGCGAGCGCCGAGGCCGGAAAGCTGCGAGCGCTCGTGGTCTGCAGTGACAAAGAGAGCTTCATCGCCGGGGCCGACGTGTCGGCGATCGCCGAGGTCGAGGACCCCGCGACCGGTGAGGAAGCGGCACGCATGGGGCAGCGCGTCTTCTCGGAGCTGGGAGGACTGCCCGTTCCGACGGTCGCGGCCATACACGGGATCTGTCTGGGCGGAGGTACCGAGCTGGCGCTCGCCTGCGACTATCGTCTGGCGTCGGACCACCCGAAGACGGAGATCGGGCTTCCCGAGGTCATGCTCGGCATCCTGCCCGCGTGGGGTGGAACGACACGGCTCCCTCGGCTCGTCGGGATCCAGGCGGCCCTCGACATGATGCTCACCGGCAAGCGTGTATCCGCCTCACGGGCACGCCGGATCGGCTTGGTCTCCGAGGTCTTCCCCGCCCCGATCTTCCGCGAGAAGGCGGGAGAGTTCGCACGGAGTCTCCTGGAGGGAAAACGTCCCGGTGCCCGAAAGCCCGGACTCCGAAACCGCCTTCTCGACGGGACGCGGCCCGGGCGCGCTCTGGTCCTGAAGATGGCGAGGAAGCAGGTACTCAGTCGGACAGGCGGTCACTACCCCGCCCCGCTGAAGATCCTGGAGGTCGTACGGACCGGGCTGTCGCGCTCTGTGGACGAACAGCTGGAGATCGAGGCACGGGCGGCAGGTGTGCTGATCGTATCCGCGGTGTCGAAGAACCTGATCCACGTCTTCAACCTCCGAGAGGCCGCCCGGAAGGGCTCGGGCGTGACGAGCGACGCGGCGCCGGCGCCGGTACGCCGTCTCGGCGTGCTCGGCGCCGGGGTGATGGGCGGGGGAATCGCGCAGTCCGCCGCCTATCGAGGTGTCTCCGTGCGCCTGAAGGACATCGACCATGCCGCGATCCAGAGTGGTCTGCACCACGCCCAAGAGCTCTTCGACAAGGCGGTGCAGCGCCGAAAGCTGAGGCGTCGAGAGGCCGCCGAGCACATGGCGCTCATCAGCGGGGGGCTGGACTACGCGGGCTTTCGCGGCCTGGACCTGGTCGTAGAGGCCATCGTCGAGAAGCTCGACATCAAGAAGATCGTGCTGCGAGAGACGGAGGAGCGTGTCGGACGGGATTGCGTGATCGCATCGAACACGTCTTCGCTGTCGATCGACGCCATGGCCGAGGCACTGGCACGGCCCGAGAACTTCGGCGGACTCCACTTCTTCAATCCCGTGCATCGGATGCCGCTGGTCGAGGTGGTGCGTGGAGCCGCCACCAGCGATCGGACGGTCAGCACGCTCTATGCCTTCGCCCTGGCGTTGGGCAAAGTGCCGGTCGTGACTCGCGACGGACCCGGATTTCTCGTCAACCGGATCCTGGCCCCGTACATGAACGAGGCGGGCCATCTTTTGACCGAGGGTGCGTCCGTCGAGGCGATCGACGAAGCCGCGCTGGACTTCGGGATGCCGATGGGTCCGCTGCGACTCACAGACGAAGTGGGGATCGACGTCGGCAGACACGCGGGCACCGCCATGAGCGAAGCGCTGGGAGACCGCCTGTCCCCGTCACCGGCCCTGGTGCGTGTGGCCGAGACGGGTCGTCTCGGACGAAAGGGCGGCCTCGGCTTCTACCGATACGAGAAGGGGAAGGCCGCCGGCGTCGATCCCGGGATCTACACCGCGCTGGAGGGAGCCGTCCCCACCCAGCGTGTCGCCTTCGAGCGCCAAGCCATTCGGCGGCGCCTGGTCCTCGTCATGGTCAACGAAGCCGCTCGCCTTCTCGACGAGGGGATCGTGACTCGTGCGTCGGACGTCGACCTGGCCATGATCATGGGGACCGGATTCCCGCCTTTCCGGGGAGGCCTGCTCCGCTTCGCCGACGTGACCCACCCCCGGGTCATCTGCAGCCGGCTCGAAGAGCTGCAGGGCGAATACGGGGACCGCTTCGAGCCCGCCCCTCTCGTGAGAGAGCTCGCGCAGTCCGACACCTCCTTCTACGACCGCTTCGGTGGCTGACCGGGACCGCCTGGCCGCGATCGTGCCGTGTGCCGGAAGCTCGCGTCGGATGGGCGCCAACAAGGCGATGCTCGACGCGGGCGGTCGCACCTTCATCGAGCGCGTCGTCCGCGCACATGCGGAGGCCGGCTGTGATCCGGTCGTGGTCGTGGTCCGTCCGGACCCCGGACCGGAGGCGGCCGCAGCGCGAGCGGCCGGCGCCACCGTCCTGTCGAATCCCGACCCGGGGGAGGGGCCGATCAGCTCCGTTCGTCTGGCGCTCGAGCGAATCGGAGACGTCGCCGGCTGCGCACTCTGCCCGGTCGACCATCCGCTGGTGCAGGCGAGCACGATCCGTGAGCTGGCCGACGTGTTCCACGGCGGCGTGGAGCCCCTCGTGATTCCCACGTTCGAAGGCACACGCGGCCACCCGGTGCTGGTCCGTGGCCGGCTTTTCGAGGAGCTTCGCGAGCCCGACCTGGAGGAGGGCGCGCGGACCGTCGTGCATCGTCACCTCGGCGACGCGCGGTTCGTCGAGGTCGAAGACCCCGGTGTGACGGCAGACATCGACACGTTGTCCGATTACCGTCATCACTTCCCCGAGGGCTATAGAACACGGTTTCAGAGTCGGTGAACGCTTCTTCGAAGATCGGACCCCTGTCGGCCGTCTCGGCGGCCGAGCTTCTCCTCGACAAGCTGACGAGGGGTGCACGAGCCGCGCTCATCACGGTCCTGGAAGGACCGGAGGCCACGGTCGGCAGGAGAGTCCTGCTCACGACCAGGTCGCCCGAGCCGGAGCTCGCAGGCTCGCTCGGCTCCGCGGAGATCGATGCGCGCCTGGTCGCCCTCGGTACCCGCGCCCTCGCCGGCGCAGTCACCGAGGGTGCGCACGTCCTCGGGGGAGAGCCCGAGCTTCGCGTGTACGTGGAGCTTCACGCGCCGCCGCCCGAGTTCGTCATCGTCGGCGCCGGACACATCGCACAGCCGCTCAGCACACTCGGCCGCCTGCTGGGGCTGAGGGTCACGGTCCTGGACGACCGGCCCGAGTTCGCCACGACCGAGCGGTTTCCCGACGCGGCCGTGGTGAGGTCGGTCGACTTCACGGACCCGTTCCGCGACGTCCCGATCCACGGCGGCACACACGTCGTGCTGGTCACGCGCGGGCACAAATACGACTTCGAGGCGCTGCGAAAGCTGCTGGCCTCCACACACGAGCCGGCGTATATCGGCATGATCGGGAGCCGCAGACGGGTACGGGCGACCTTCGCCCAGCTGGTGAAGGAAGGCTTCGATCACGAACGTCTCGGACGGGTACGGGCCCCCGTGGGTCTGGATCTCCGCTCCGAAACACCGGCCGAGATCGCGGTGAGCGTGGCGGCCGAGATCGTGTTGGTGCGCCGGGGTGGAACCGGTGTCCCGATCGCCGAGCAGGAGCGAATCATGGACCGCTTCTTCAAGAAGGAGGAGGAGTCGTAGTGAGTCGGCCGGAGGACGTACCGCTCTACGAAGCGTTGATCGAGCGCGGGCGCGAAGGTCGCCGTCTCGCGCTCGCGACCATCGTCACGGCGAAGGGATCGACACCCCGCAAGGTCGGGACGAAGATGCTGGTCGACCCGGATCTCGGTCTCGTGGGAACCGTCGGAGGCGGTTGCGGCGAGGGCGAGGTCCTCGAGGCGGCGCGGCGCGTCATCGAGTCGGGACGCTGCGAGTTCGTTCACGTCGACCTCACCAAGGACCTCATGTCGTGGAGCCCCGCCGTATGCGGAGGCACCATGGAGGTCTTTGTCGAGCCCGTCGACGAGCCCGGGGAATGACCGGGGCACCCGACCTCCCGCTCGTTCACATTCACTACCGGCGTCCTCCGGACCGACACGAGGTCTTTCGTCAGCACCTGGTGCTCGACTCGCCCGACGCGAAGGTGACCTTCGCACGTGACCTGCACTTCGAGCCGCCGATCACGATCGGTGACGAAGTGGTCCTCGAGACCGGCTCGGATGCAGTCTGGTTCACCTTCCCCGAAGCCTGGCACGACATCGGACGCTTCCATCGCGCCGACGGCCGCTTCACCGGCGTCTACGCCAACGTCATCACCCCGTGCCGCTTCGAGCGTCGGGACCTTTGGCACACGACGGACCTGTTTCTGGACGTGTGGATCGATCCGGAGGGCGCCGTCCATCTCCTCGACGAGGACGAGTACGCCGACGCCGTCCAGCGCAAATGGCTCGACGACGCGTTGGCAGAGCGGGCGCTGAGGGAAGCGCGGGAGCTCAAAGAAAAGGCGGAGGCCGGGAGCTGGCCTCCGCCCATCGTCTCCGAGTGGACCCGAGAAAGGGCGCTCGCAGCGGTCGAGGGTTAGCTAGCCCTCCCAGCCTCCGACCAGGTACGCCGAACAGAGTCGTTCCGCATCGACGAAAACCCTCTTGAGCACCTCGGGCTCCTCTCGTATGCAGTCGATCAGCCGGTCGTAGCCCTCGAGGGCGGACTCCGGGATCGGAACGTCCTCCTGGTGATACTGTCCGTCATCGACGAACAGCAGGCGGACCCGTACCACGTCGCTCAATTCGAGCCCCGTGCTTCGAGCACCGACTCCACGACTTCCTGGATGCCCTCGAACTGACTCCAGCGAGCGACCCGCTGCGCCCCGACTCCCGGGGCACCCACCATCAAGGTCGGCGTCCCGGACACCTGCAGCTGCATGCCCAGCTCCAAGTTGGCCGTCACGACGTCGGCATGCCGGTCGCTGTTGAGACAGCTCCCGAACTCCCGCTCGTCGAGGCCGATCTGCTCGGCGTAGGACTCGAAGTCCCCGATGGGCGCGGCAGGACTCGGCGACCACGAACCCTGGTTGCGGAAGAGCAGGTCGTGGTAGGGCCAGTAGTAGTCCCCACCCTGGTCGAGCGCGCAGCGCGCAGCCCGGGAGGCGAGGAAGGCGTACGGGTGCTGCGCGAGCGGGAAATCGTGGAAGACGAAGCGGGCCACACCCGACTGGATGTATGCCAGATCGATCTGCGGCTTCACGTTGCCCGCGAAGTGCTGGCAAGAGGGGCACTGGTAGTCGGCGAACTCCATGATCGTCACGGAAGCGTTGGGGTCACCGAGCTCGATGCCCACCGCCATCTGGGCCAGCTCCTCCAGGCTCTCGTACTGGAGCTCGATCGGTTCCATCGCCGCGCCACTGAGGGCGCCCCCCAGCTGCGACCACACGATCGTGCCGACGGCAATCACGCCGACCGCGCCGAGCACCAGAACAAAGGGCTTCAGCCCGCCTTCGTCTTTCGCTTTCTTGTCAGCCACAATCCACTCCAAGTTCAATCGTTCCGGTCTTTCGCACCGGAGATGGTTCCGAAGATGTCGCGTGCCCCCCGCCCGATCAATCGGCGACGTCTCAGTCCAACACGACCTCGAGCACGGCATCGACGTCCGCGAAACTCTCCATGACCACGTCCGCGTCCGTCTCCAGGAGGTGATCCGTGTCGAAGTGGCCCGTAGCCACAGCGAGCGTCCTGGTCCCATGGGCTTTTCCACAGGCGACGTCCCTGGGGGTGTCGCCGATGACCCACACCGACTCCGACTCGAACTCGATCCCCCAATTCCCCGCCGCCCGCTCCATGGCGATCCCGGGCAAATGGTCGCGATGCTCGTGATCCGACCCGTATCCGCCGACCATGAAGCGGTCGTCTAGACCCACGGCACCCAGCTTCAACGCGGCACCGCGAGCGATGTTCCCCGTGACCAGACCGAGAGCCACACCGTCTACGTCGGCCAGGCGGTCGAGGAGCGACTGCACACCGGGCAGGACCGTGGGAGGAGAGACGGCCAGCTCGGGCTCCAGCCCCGTGACGTAGCGCTCCCAGAGGTCCGGCAGAAGGGCGTCGATCTCCTCGTCGCTGCGCCCCGTCTTCCGAAGCAGCTCGCGCGCGATCTGCGGATCGGTCTTACCGGAGAAGTCGTGGGTTCCGATCGGGCCTGCCGTTCCGAAGATTCCCCTGAGGGCTCCCTCGAAGGCCCGACGAGCCGCCCCTCCGCCCCAGACGAGCGTTCCGTCGATGTCGAAAAGGAGAAGCCGGTCCATCAGTTCAACAGCGAGGACAGTGCCGACGGGTCGGCGTTGCTTCCGCTCACGACGGCGACGACCCGCTCACCGGCATCCACGGAAACGCGGCCGCTCCGGAGCGCCGCTACGGTCGCCGCGCCACTGAACTCGACGGCCAGCTTCTGCCGAAGGAGAAGCAGTCGCGCGGCATCGCGAATCGCCTCGTCGTCGACCGTGACCACGTCGTCACAGAACTCGCGAATGTGGGCGTAGGTCAGATCTCCGGCCCGAACCGGCGCGAGGCCGTCCGCGACCGTATCGATCGACTCGAGCTCGACCGGGCCGCCGGCATCCCAAGCGGCCCGCATCGAGGCCGCACCCTCCGGCTCCACCCCCAGGATCCGCGCGTCCGGCTTCAGCCTCCTGAGCGCGGCCGAGGTACCGCTGGCGAGGCCCCCGCCTCCGATGCAGACGACGAACGTGTCGAAATCCGCCCAGTCCTCGAAGACCTCGAGCCCGACCGTTCCAGTCCCCTGGATGATCCACGGATGGTCGAAGGGCGGCACCATGACCAAACCCTCCTCGGCCTGGATGGCCTCCGCACGCATCTTCCGATGTATCGATGTCGTGCCCTCGAAGACGACCTCCGCGCCCAGACGCTCGGCGCCCTGCCGCTTCACCCCGGGCGCAGTCGTGGGCATCACGACCACGGCGCGGACCCCGTGCAGCTTGGCGGCCAGCGCCACGGCCTGAGCGTGGTTTCCGGACGAGTACGTGATGACCCCCCGCGCCCGCTCCTCCGCGGGGATCTGGGAGACGAAATTGTACGCGCCCCGGGCCTTGAACGATCCGGTTCTCTGCAGGCTCTCCAGCTTGAGACGGACGTCCGCCCCGAGCTCCTCGGACAACGCATCCGAGGGATGGAGCGGCGTCCGTACGACGACCTCTCTCACGCGCTCGTGGGCCACACGGATCTCGTCGAGACCGACGAGCGGGTCACTCATCCGCAGCCGGGCCGGCCTCCGGGGCGTCGGCGTGCCCAGTGGGCACCTCACCCGCCTCCTCGGTGGCGTGCTCGAGGACTTCTTCGGTGTTCTCGCCCTCGGAGACGATGCGGGCCACGTCCATGACCGCGTCACCCTCGTCCACGCGCATCAGCCTCACGCCCTGCGTCGCACGTCCAATGACGCGAATCTCTTCGACCCGCTGCCGATTGACCACCCCGTTCCGGGTGATGAGCATGAGCTGGTCGGTCGGCACGACCGATTTGATCGCCACGACCTTTCCGGTCTTCTCGTTGGTCTTGAGGTTGATGACGCCCTGACCTCCGCGAGACTGCAGCCGATACGCGTCGATCTCGGTGCGCTTGCCCATCCCGTACTCGGAGACGACGAGGAGTGTGGCGTCCTCCGTGCGGACGACGACCATCCCGATGACCTCGTCGCCCTCCCTGAGAAGGATCCCGCGCACCCCGGCCGCGGCTCTTCCCATCGGACGCGCATCTTCCTCGAAGAAGCGGATCGCCTTCCCGTCGCGGCTCGCGAGGATGATCTCGTTCGTGCCGTCGGTGATCCGGACATCGATCAACTCGTCGTCCTCGAGGATGTTGATCGCGTTGAGCCCGACGGAGCGGACGTTTCCATATGCCGCGAGGCTCGTCTTCTTGACCTTGCCGCCCCGGGTGCAGAAAAGCAGATACTTGTCCTCGGCGAACTCGCGGACGGGCACGACCGCTGCGATCTCCTCTTCCGAGCTCAGGTTGAGCAGGTTCACAACGGGCTTCCCTCTCGACGTGCGCCCGCTCTCCGGAACCTGCCACACCTTGATCCAGTAGCACTGCCCCCGGCGCGTGAAGACCATCAGGTAGTCGTGTGCCGAAGCGACGAACAGGTGCTCGACCCAGTCCTCCTCCTTCGTGCCCATGCCCTGCAGCCCGCGGCCGCCCCGACGCTGGGCACGATAGGTGTCGATCCCCACACGCTTCACGTATCCCTGGCGGGAGACGGTGATGACCATCTCCTCGTCCGCGATGAGGTCCTCCATCTCGAGGCCCGAGATGTCCCCGGTGATCTCCGTGCGCCGGTCGTCGCCGTACTTGGAAGCGATCTCGTCGAGCTCCTCGCCGATGATCGACATCCGCCGGTCCTTGCTTCCGAGAATCTCCCGCAGCAGAGCGATGACGTCTCGAACCGCCGCGAGCTCCTCGTCGAGCTTCTCCATCTCGAGGCCTGTGAGCCGGGCGAGACGCATGTCGAGAATCGCCTTCGCCTGACGCTCGGAGAGGTCGAACGACTCCCGAAGCCGGCCCGAAGCTTCGTCCGCGTCGCGAGAGCCTCGGATGATCTTGATGACCTCGTCGATGTTGTCGACCGCGATCTTGAGGCCCTCGAGGATGTGCTCCCGCTCCTCCGCTCGTGCCAGGTCGAAAGCCGTCCGGCGGACGACCACGTTGTGGCGGTGCTCGATGAAGTGCGTGAGCATCTCACGCAGGGAGAGGACCTTCGGCACCCCGCCCACGAGGGCCAGAAGGATCGTCCCGAACGTCGACTGCATCTGCGTGTGCTTGTACAGCCGGTTGAGCACGATCTGGGGAATGGCGTCCTTCTTGAGCTCGATGACGACGCGAAGGCCGTCCCGGTCGGACTCGTCGCGCAGGTCCCGGATCTCGGTGAGCTTCTTGTCCCGCACCAGCTGTGCGATCTGCTCGATGAGTCGCGACTTGTTGACCATGAACGGGATCTCGCTGACGATGATCCGCTCGTGACCCGTCGGCGTCTCCTCGATCGCGGCTCGGGCCCGCATGACGACGCGCCCGCGCCCGGTCCGGTACGCGCTCTGGATGCCGGCCCGCCCGCAGATGAAGCCACCCGTGGGGAAATCGGGACCCGTGACGATCGACTCGAGCTCCTCTTGGGGAAGCTCGGGATCCTGGATGAGCGCCTTCGTCGCCCGCACGATTTCACCGAGGTTGTGCGGGGGGATGTTCGTCGCCATGCCCACCGCGATTCCGGAGCTGCCGTTCACCAGCAGGTTGGGGAGCCTCGAAGGCAGGACGGTGGGCTCCTCGAGGCGGGCGTCGAAGTTGGGGACGAACTCGACCGTCTCCTTCTCGATGTCCAGGAGGAGCTCTGTGGCGAGCGCGGTCAGGCGGGCTTCGGTGTATCGGTACGCCGCCGCGCGGTCACCGTCGATCGACCCGAAGTTGCCCTGCCCGTCGATCAGCGGATATCGGAGCGAGAAGTCCTGAACCATCCGCACGAGTGAGTCGTAGACGGCCGAGTCACCGTGCGGGTGGTACTTGCCGAGGACCTCACCGACGACCGTCGCGCTCTTCTTGTACGCTCGGCCGGGACTGAGCCCGAGCTCGCTCATGGCGTAGAGGATGCGTCGGTGGACCGGCTTCAGCCCATCCCGAACGTCGGGCAGCGCCCGCTGCACGATCACGCTCATCGAGTAGTCGATGAACGACTCGCGCATCTCGTCCTCTAGGAGTCGCTCGAGAACCTTCTCGCCAGCGGGTTGGGACTCACCGTTGTCCATTCGATCCCCTTCTAAGGCGTGCAGGGCTCGTGGCTCGAGCCCTTCCTATCTCAGTCATGAAAGACCCGGCCAGAGAGTGTGGTCCCGGAATCGTCGCCCCTTCCCGAAGGCGATGGACGCACGGTTTCCACGATCGATCCTACCGTGTGCAAGACGCTCCCGGCGGCCGGCTCGACACCAGCAGCAAACTCCGATGAAGAGACGATTCCGACGGTCCGTCTCAACGCATCTCCGAAGGAAGGCGGTGGCGGGGCATAAGTCGTTGAAAATTAACGAAAAACGGAGTTCTCAACAACACGGAATCCGGCCTCTGGAGAGCCGTGATCGGCCTGTGGAGAACCGCCGCTTTCCGGTGAATTCAGACGCCTTTGAAGGCTGCCCTGCCCGCTTCGGATCAGACGTCCGGCGGAGCGTCAGCGCCCCGAGGGCCGACGGATGGAAACGGGACGAATGCGACCCATCAGCTGCCTGAATCTCTGGTCCTGGCGGAGTGGGTCCCACACGGGGTTGTCACGCTCGGACACGAGCCGCCGGTCCCGGTGTCGCGCCGCCTCCTCGAGGTAAGCGATCGCTCCGTCGGTGTCCCCCATCTCTACATAGGCGATCGCCAGATCGACGTAGGACACGTCCTCTCCCGCCGAGAGCATCTGCTGCAGCTCGTTCAGCTTCCAGTCCCAGTAGCTCTCCGATCCGCGCGCCTCCATCCCCCTGGCGAGCTCTTCGACGACCGCGACGCCGCCCTGCCCGGCAGCCGCCCTGCGTCGGCGAAGCTCCAGGATCTCTCCGAAGCGGTCCTGCGAAGCCAGAATCCGCTCCATCGTCTCCCAAGCCGCCGTCACGGTCGGTTCGTCTGTCACGAGCGCCTGAAGCATTTCCATCGCGCCGTCGGAGTTGCCGGAGACGTGCATCAGCTCGGCCGCGTGGACCATCCGCTCGGGGACGAGGTGACGGTTCCTCTGCGACCCCTGAACGGCCCATCGGGCCCAGCTCTGTTCCAGGCGACGACCGAGATCACTCATCTTCTCGGCGACGATGATCGCCACCGAGTCCCCCTCGCCGACCTCGAACCGGAAGGCGCCGACCTCGGGGCCGGTGATGGAGAGAACGTCAGGCGCTCCAGCAGGCGCCGGAACCGTGTGATCGTGCGAGCCGTCCTCCATGTCCTCGATGAACGCCATCACGTCGATGGCCTCCGGGAGCTCCCCGTCGATCCGGAGCGCCGTAGCGACCAGCTCCTTGGCACCCGGAATCATCGTGGCCAGGGAGTCGGGATCGCTGAGTCCGAGCTCGAGCTTGACCCGGGCCTGCTCGGCGTACGCCATGGCGAACTCGGGATCCTCTTCGATCGCGCGAGCGAAGTGACCCTGGGCGGCCTTTACCCCTTCGGGTGTGCCCTGCTCCAGGGCCATCCTACCCTTCATCAGCTCCTCGTTCGCCGTCGGAACCTCCGAGGAACCCTTGTAGGCCGTCAGCGTCTGACGCTCCTCCGGCAGGAGCTCCCCCTGGATCTCGACGGCGATCGCCTGAGCGACCTCCCCCTGCAGCGCGATGATGTCGTCGAGCGAGCCCGTGTAGTCGTTCGACCAGATGTGTGTGTCACTCGGCGCGTGGATCAGCTGAACGGTGATCCGGACCTGGCGGTCGTCTCGAAGGACCGATCCCTCGATCAGCGCGTCGACACCGAGCTCCTGTCCGATCAGCGGCGCGGTCTTCGTCGTACCGATGTACTGCTGCACCGAAGTCCGGGAGACGACTCGGAGGCCTGGCAGCTGGCTGAGTCGTGCCACCAGCGCGTCGTGCATGCCCGCACTGAAGAAGTCCTGCTCCCCGCTCTCGGTGAAGTTCTCGAGCGGAAGCACGGCGAGAGAGAGGATGGGCGCGCTGGGATCGTAGCTGACCAGCTCCACAGCGGGCGTTCCTGCAGGCGTAACGAGAGGTGAGCCTGACTGGACTGTCGCCCGTACCGCCCACCACCCGGCCATACCCACCGTCAGCACGGTGACGACCAGGAGCGCGATCCGCGGATAGATCGGCTGGATCTCCGACTCGTGGCCCGCGCTCGCGTCCAGGTCCGCCATGCGCCGCACACCATCGGGCGTCAGCTCGTAGACCCACGCCAGCACGAGAACGAGGGGGATGCCCAGCAGGGAGAGCGCGACGATGAGCTGGATCCACGCATCCGGCCGAAAGGAGAAGGCGGGCAGGACGATCTCGGCGATCTGCAGCACGACGAAAGCCACAGCGGCATAGGCGATGCCGACACGCACGACGTGCCTGCGTCGCGCCTCCCGCCACAGCGATCCGATTCTGGAAGTCTCTTCGCCCATGCTCTCCACGACTGTGTCCCGAACCCTAGGTGGAACACCTGGGCGAGGCAAAATGTTGCCGCCCATCCCAACCCCCTACCTCATCCCCTGACGCGCAGCGAGCGCGTCAGGCAACCGCCACGAAGTCCTCGAGCTCGCGCCACCCGAGCGAGACGAGCGCTTCTCTGATCTCCCCTCGGGCTCCGCTCTGCCCCACTGCAGCGACGCAGAGCGAACCCTCATGTCCTTGGACGGCGTCCGGGGCAATGACCGTTGCCCCGTGAATCACCTGTCCGATCTTGCGTCGGTCGAGGTCCACGAACGCGGCGAGCTCGCCGCCCGCCGCGAGCACCTCCCGGGCGAAGGCCTTTCCCACCGGCCCCGCACCCCATACGAGCAGGGCCCGGCCCGGGTAGCGCCGAAGCAGGTAGTGTACCTTGCAGCTGCGGAAAGCCTCCTCCGTGTAGTCCGGCCCCGTCCGCGACAGACGCTCCGGCCGGTCGCGCCAGTGCAGGAGCACTTGCGGCACGACACCGATACGACCGAGCCCGTGCAGGCGGTGCAGGAGATCGTAGTCCTCCGGCCAACCCGAAGCCCGATAGCCGCCCACCGCCGCGACCGCTTCGGACCGCATGAAAAAGGTCGGGTGGGCCAGAGGGCACTCCACGAACATCTCTCGGTCGACCGCATCCTCGTCGACGACCGTCCCGAGCCAGCGCTCATAGCGGAGGGCGCCGTCCTTGAGTCCGTCGCGCGGGAAGTAGCGCACGTGCGTGCCGCATGCCACGAGGCCCGGCCGGCCCTCGAGGAGATCGAGCTGCCACTGCAAGCGGTCGGGCTCGGCGCGATCATCGGCATCCATGCGCGCGAGATAGGGAGCCCGTGCCGCCGCCCGAGCGGTCTCGAGCGCCGCGACGATCCCCGAGTGCTCCTGGTGGATGACGCGCAGGCGTGGGTCGCGCCCCGCCCGGTCCCGAAGAAGCTCCGCCGATCCGTCGCTCGAGCCGTCGTCGACGGCGACGACCTCGAAGTCCCCGAGGCTCTGCACCTCGAGCGAGTCGAGCGCCTCCTCGAGGAACGGCGCCGCGTCGTGCACCGGCATCAGAACCGAGACGGTCGGGCTCAATCGGGTACCCGACCGGAGGACGACTCCAGCTCGAGCACGAGGGACTCGCCCACGCTCTCGAGTCGAACGACCACGTGGGGAGATCGGACGAGGGCGTAGGCGACCTGCGTCCCCTGATCGCCGGATATCTCGATCATGAAGGTGTCGAAGCTTCCCGCCGGGACCGTGGTGCGGACGCGACCCAGCACACGGACGCTCACACGCGCGATGGCACCCGACTGGACCTGCATGATCGGCAGCGAGAGGGTCAGTCCCTCCTCCAACGGAAGCAGCCAAAGGGCCACCTCGACCATCTCTCCGAGGAGTGCACCCGGAAAAGCCGGCGCCTCGAAGGGGATCTCCTGTCCGTCCCCCAGCACGCGACGCCCCCGGACTCCCTCTTCCCCGACCTCGAGGTCGGCGAGGACCGAGGCACCGCCCATGCTGAGCTCGAAGGAGGACGAGATCGGCTCGAAGGAGGACCCGATGAAGCGCACCTGCTGTTCGAGGAGCTGCGGACCGGTCTCCATGGAGGACCTCAGGTCGTAGACACGCCGACCGTCCACCTCGGAGGCGACCAGAGAGCGGCTCAGGGAGCCCATGGGGCGACCGTCCGCCGAGATCCGGTAGGTCCACCGGCCGGGGCGGAGCCTTTCGGTCCGCCAGTCGACCTCGACCGAGGGGGGTGCGAGGTCCGCGAGCGTGAGCGTCGCCCCCTCGATGTCTTCGACTCGAAGCGGGCCGAAAGCGGCCAGACGTGGGCGCAGCAGCGTCGCGTCACCGACCACCACGACGACCGCCCTGGCCGGGTCGAGGTGCCGCTCGGCGGCAAGGCGCACGGCCTCGGACCCGAGCGTCTGCAGGCGCTGCTCCGTCTCCAGCCACTCGGCCAGCGGGAGATTCAGCATCCGGTGTCGCGCCGCGCCGCTCCCGATCTGCTGGGCCGTCTCCCGCTGGAGCGGCATCGAGCGGAGCAGCGACGTGACGATCCCGGAAAGCTCGGGCTCGCCGGGCGGACGCTCACGGAGGCCGCCGAGAGCCTCGAGCATGCCGGCGATCGCACTGTCCGCGACCTCCGCTCGCACATCCGCCCGAAGCTGGAGAAGCCCCTGATCCAAACGACGGCTGACGGAAGACGCGGCCCCGCCCGCCCACTCGGGATGCTCAGCGAAGCGCGTCGCGAGCCGGCCCGACGGTCCGCCCAGAAGCTGGTTGGCCACACCGAGGGCAGTCCAATCGGCGGCATCGGCAGCTGGCAAGGCATGCCCGATGGCAATCACCGCGCGGGTCGAGCCCGGCTGGTGTACGAGAACCGCTCCCGACGGCCCCTCGGGTAGCTCGGGCGGCGGCGGCACCTCGACCCGGCCGCTCCCCGTCCAGGCTCCGAGATGCTCACCCACCAGCGCCTCCACCTCGCCCGGATCGGCCTCTCCGGTAACGACGACCAGCGTCCGCTCCGGACGGAAGTTCCGGCTGTGGAACTGCCGGACGTCCGTGACGAGCACCTCGCCCAGGCCCTCGATCACCCCGGCGGCTCCGTACGGATGATCCCCGTAGACCGATCGTGCCAGGACGCGACCTGCGGTCGTTCCGGGCTCCGACCAGCCTCCCCCGATCGCGGCCAGGGCCTGTCCCTTGACCCGCTCGACCTCCAGAACGGGGAAAGTCGGATGGATCAGGAGGTCCGACAGGAGTCCGAGCGCCTGGTCGAGGAACGGCGACAGCACGCCCAGGGAGATCGAGATCCAGTCACTGGATACGGAGGTGGTGAGGGTCGCCCCCAGGGCGTCGATCGAGTCCGTGATCTCCCGCCCGGACCGGTTTGCCGTGCCCTTCGAGAGCGCCCCCGCGACGACCTGCGAGAGGCCGGAACGCCCCACCGGATCGGCACCACGGCCCCCGCGCACCAGCACCTCCACCGTGACCCAGCGCGTGTCGGGATCCCACACCGTCAGCAGCTCGAGACCGTTGGGCAGGGTCGCGGCCGCGACCTCGGGCAAGGCGATTTCCGGACGGGCAACCGGTCCGGGGGGCTCCTGCCCCGCTACCGGCGCCGCCCACAGGAGGACCGAAGCAACCAGCCCCAGGCGCCCCCTCATCGCGCGCCGCCCGTCACCGGCTCCACACGGACGACCGCTCGATTGGCAGGCTGCAGGAAGAGCGCGGAGACCCTCACGAGATCGAGCTCCCCGACCGCCTGAAGACCGACGATCTCCTCGTTCGCCCCGAAGGGACTTCCGGAGAACAGGAGCTCACGCTGGAGGTCTTCGGCTCGTTCGGCGGCCGTGAGGCGCCGCCTGGCCACGCCGGCCACTCGCTGGCGGACGGCCTTCTCGATCTCGTCCGCGGCCACTCCTTCGGCCGCCACCTCCTCGAGGATCGAGAGCACCAGAGACTCTGCGAGATCCGGATCGACGTCGGGCTCCAAGGCTACGGCAAAGAGCAGCGTCCCGGGACCTCGCCTCAGATTCAGCACCGAAAAGACGCTCGCCGCCAACCGCTGCTCCTCGACCAACCGCTGATGCAGACGGCTGCTCTGGCCCCCGCTGAGCAGCGCGGAGAGCACGGCCAGCGCGTGCCGATCCCGATGGTCGGCCCCGGGTACGCCGTAGGCGATCCAGAGCAACGGCGCCGTCGCGTCCCCTTCCCGGGAGACGACCCTGCCCGACCGAGCCGAGTCGGGCGCCAGCCACGACGCCCGCGGACGCTCACCACCGGCCAGGCTCCCGAAGTACGCCTCGACCCATTCTCGCACGGAGTCGGGATCGACGTCGCCCACGACGACGAGCGAGGCGTTCGAGGGGACGAACCACCGGCGATGGAATTCACGGACGGTGGCGGGATCGAGATCCGCCGGGTCACCGCGACTCTGCCAGTCCAGGGCGGACCGGTAGGCGGCGGATGCGGTGGCGATCGTGTCCGCCGTGGTCTGTGCACCTGCGTAGGGCTGGGTCAGGATCCGGCCCATCTCCTGCCGGATCGCGCGGATCTCCCCGTCCCAGACCTCCTCGCTCAGTGGGGGCGGCCGCAGCCGGTCCGCCTGGACCCACAGCGCGAGTCGGATCTGGTCGGACGGGACGACCTCGAGGAACGCGGTGCGATCGAGATCGGTGGTCGCCTGTGACACGCCTCCGGCTCCCGCGACGAGCCTACGGGCCCGGCCGGCCCCGAGGCGGGCGGTCTCCTCCGAAAGCGCGTGCTCGAGGACGTGCGCGAGCCCCCCCGCCGTGGGATCGGCCGCCCGACCCGCGTGAAACCACAGGCTCACCGCTGCGACGGGAGCGGAATGCTCCTCGCTGACCACGACTCTGAGGCCGTTCGGGAGCGTGAAGGTGTCGACAGGAAGGGCCGGCAGCTCGAGCTGCTGGGCCGAGACGCCGAAGGCGGTCGCGGCCAGGGCGGTAGCGGCGAAGGCGAGCCGTCTCACGAGCGCTCGGCTCCCCCCGAGGCCACGACCTCGGTCGGACGCAGCACCTGGGAGAGGAAGCGGCCGGTGTGGCTCTCCGGGACGCCGGCCACGTCCTCCGGTCGACCCATGGCGACGACCTGGCCGCCCTTGGCGCCGGCCTCGGGGCCGAGGTCGATGACCCAGTCCGCCGCCTTGACGACGTCGAGGTTGTGCTCGATCACCAGAACCGTGTGTCCCCCGTCGACCAGCCGGTTGAGCACCTCCAGCAGCTTGCGGACGTCGTCTCCGGAAAGCCCGGTGGTCGGCTCGTCGAGCAGGTACAGCTTCCGCCCCTTCTTCCCCGCCACACCCGCCAGCTCCCGGGCGACCTTGAGACGCTGGGCCTCACCCCCCGAGAGCGTCGGCGCCGGCTGGCCCAGACGGAGATAACCGAGCCCGACCTGCTGCAGGTGCCAGAGGATCTGGCCGAGGCGATCCTCCCTCAGAAAGAA
>JBDHII010000016.1:0-59228 GCA_039587515.1 Gemmatimonadota bacterium | reverse complement strand
TGGGCCACGTTCAGGCCCCGCACCCGGACGTCCAGCATCTCCGGCTTGTAGCGCTTTCCGCCGCAGACGTCGCACGCGACATAGACGTCCGCCATGAAGATCATCTCGATCTCGACGCTCCCCGCGCCCTTGCACTCCTCGCAGCGCCCGCCGGTCACGTTGAACGAGAAGTGGCTCGGACCGTAGCGCCGCTGCCGGGACAGGGGCTCCCGTGCGAAGATGCGCCGCACTTCGTCCCACGCCTTGATGTAGGTCACCGGGTTGGAGCGGGGCGTACGTCCGATGGGAGACTGATCGATCAGCACGACGTCGTCGAGCGCGGTGACCCCGTCGAGCGCGTCGTAATGCCCGACGGCCTCCCCGAGGTGCTCCTTGGCGCTGGTCTCTCCGCCCCCGAGCTCCCGCTCGAGCGCCCGGTACAGCACGTCGTGGACGAGCGTCGACTTGCCCGAGCCGGAGACCCCGGTCACGACCGTGAGTGCTCCGAGAGGCACGTCGGCGTCGACACCCTGCAGGTTGTGGAGCCGCGCCCCCTGGAGCTCCAGCCTCGGCCCGTCGACCCTGCGACGCCGATCCGGTACCGGAATCTCGGTGCGTCCCGAGACATACAGCCCGGTCTTCGTGTCGGCCCGGAGGAGCTGCTCGGGCGTTCCCTCGAAGACGACCTCGCCCCCCCGCTCGCCCGATGCCGGACCGAGCTCGAGCACGTGGTCGGCCGCCTGGATCGCTTGCGTGTCGTGCTCCACGACGACGACCGCGTTGCCGGCGTCCTTGAGATGGGAGAGGAGTGAGAGAAGCGCCGTCGTATCCCTCGGGTGGAGACCGACCGTAGGCTCGTCGAGCACGTAGAGCGTGTCGACGAGGCTCGAGCCGAGGGAGTTGGCGAGGTTGATCCGCTGCGCCTCCCCGCCCGAGAGCGTGCGTGTCTGGCGGCTGAGGGACAGATACCCCAATCCCACCTCCACCAAGAAGCGGAGACGGGCCCGCAGCTCCCGCAGGATCGTCTCCGCGATCTGAGTCTCCATCTCCGACAGCTCGAGTCCCTCGCACCAGGATCTCAGCTCCTCGAGCGGCAGGTCGGCGGCCTCGGCCACCGTGGCCCCCGCCACGCGGACGTAGAGGGCCTCGGGGCGGATCTTGGCGCCCCCGCACGCCCGGCAGACGCGTGGGCTCTGGTACTGCCTCAGGAACACACGGATGTACTGCTTGTAGCGCTTGCGCTCGCGCGAGACCAGGAAGGGGATCACCCCCTTGAAGCCCTTGGTCCCGTGGAGCACCGCCTCCCGGTAGGACTCCGGGAGCTCCTCCCAGGGTTCGTAGACCGAGACCTTCTGCGAAAGCGTGAAGGCCCGCAGCTGATCCCGCTCCTTGTGATATCGGGGCTTGGTCCAGGGATCGACGGCCCCTTCGTCGATGGACCGCTTCGGATTGGGGACGATCAGATCGACGTCGTAGTCGAGTGTCGCACCGAACCCGGTACACTCGGGGCACGAGCCGTAGGGGTTGTTGAACGAGAAGAGCTTCGGCGACGGCTCGAAGAACTCGACCTCGGGGTGCCGGGGACAACGGAAGTGCTCACTGAACTCGAGTCGATCCGCGCCGTCTCCCGGATCGGCGACCAGCACGACCGCCTCACCCTCGCCCTCGGCGAAGCAGGTCGCGAGCGAGTCCGCGATCCGGTCCCGCTCGGCCTCCGAAACGACGAGCCGATCGACGAGCACCATCGCCGGCTCGGTCGTGAGATCGACGCCCAGGACCTCGGGGTCGGACGCGTCGGACGCGGCAATGTCGTGGAGCTCTTTGCCCACGAGCACGCGGAGGAAGCCCAACGCGCGCAGGTTCTCGACGACGAGCGCGTGGGTGACGCGCTCGCTGAGTCGCAGCGGGAAGCCGATCTGCACGCGCGTCCCTTCGCCCAGCTCGACGACGCGGAGGGCCGCCTCCGAGACGGAGTCGGGGCGGACTTCCGCGTCACACTCCGGGCAGTAGGTCCGACCCACCCGCGCCCAGAGCAGCCTGAGATAGTCGTACACCTCGGTCGCGGTCCCGACGGTAGAGCGGCTCGACTTGGTCGGGTTCTTCTGCTCGATGGCGACCGCGGGTGCGATTCCCTCGATCGAGTCGACGTCGGGCTTCTCCATCCGCTCGAGGAACTGCTTCGCGTACGTGGAGAGCGATTCGACGTACCGCCGCTGCCCCTCCGCGAAGAGCGTGTCGAGCGCGAGCGAAGACTTGCCCGATCCGGACGGCCCCGTGATGACCGTGAGCGCACGTCTGGGAAGATCGATATCGAGATTTTTCAGATTGTGCTGGCGGGCACCTCGAATGCGGATCGAGTCTTCCATAGTCCGGATCAGACCCCCCCGTCCGGGGCGGGTTCCGGTGACCTTTTCAACACGACCTACCCTCCTCCGAGCCGGATCCGTCGGGTGCATCGCCACCGAGATCCCCACAGAGTCGCGCGCCGATTCGTCTTTCATCCGGTCGACCCGCGCTCGGTCGCCTGGTCCCGGGGTGAGGTCGAGCGCTAAGCTATCGCGGTTCGGATGGGCGACGCGGAGGCGTCCAGGCCCACCCCGGGAAGACAACGACACACGGCTTCGTATCATCGCGAACTTCCTCAGGCCGGCGGCGACCGGCATATGATCGTCGCCCCCGCGATCGAGCTCAGGGGCGGGCGCTGCGCCAGGATCCCCGAGAACGAACCCGCGACCGGACAGACCTCCTGGTCCGACCCGGCCGCCACGGCACGGCACTGGTGGGAGACGGGCTTCGGCACCCTGCACCTGGTCGATCTCGACGCCGCAGCGAATCGTGGGAACAATCTCGACCAAATTCACCGGATCGTGCAGACCACCGAGGCCATCGTCCACGTCGCCGGCGGGCTGCAGGATCGGCGGGCGATCGACCAGGTTCTGCGTCTGGGCGTAAACCGCGTGATCGTCGGAGGGCGAGCGGCAGCAGACGTGGATCGGCTGGCGAGGTTGGCGGAAAAGGAGCCCTGGAGGATGATCGTCGCCGCAGACACGGCGGACGGGCTGGTGGGAGTGAGGGGCCGAAAGAAGGCCGGTGGTATTCCCTTGGACGAGTTCGTGACGCGTCTCGATGGACTCCCTCTGGCAGGAGTGCTGATGACCGACCTGGCGCGCGAGGATCGAATGGAGGGGATCAATCCGGCGCTCGTCGATCGCACCGTCGCCGCCACGAGTCACCCGTTCTGGATCTCGGGTGGTGTGACGAACGATCTCGACCTGCGCGCCGCCGAGGGGTGCGGAGTGCACGGCGTCGTCCTCGGGACCGCGCTGTACGCGAAGGCGATGGACGCCGAGAGGATTGCCCGGGCCTACGGGCGATGAGCTCACCGAGCGGATCACTGCCGGTCGTCTGCCGCCGGAGTTGACAAGACGCGCAACCGGAAGAAAGTTAGTCTTGCCTAAAAATTCTTCCGACCCCTATGCCCATGGTTTTCCGCCGGACCCGACCGCCACTGCTTCTCGCGTGCTTCCTGCTCGCGGCGTGCGACCTCGTCTTCCCCGAGCTGCCCGCCGAGAACGAGGTGCTCGATGCACCGATCGACGGGCTGACCCCGACCCAGCTGGGGATTCACCTGGAGGGCGACGCCGAATTCGGTCGGAGGTTCTCGGCCGCGGACGGCGTGGGTCCGATCTTCAACGCGACGTCCTGCGACCAGTGCCACGTGGGCGAGGGGAAGGGACACGTCCTCTTCAACCTCACCCGCTTCGGACGATCGACCCCGGACGGGTTCGACCCCCTGCGGGCCCGGGGTGGCCCGCAGCTCCAGGACCGCGCGCTCCCCGGATTCGAGCCCGAGCGGATGCCGCCGGAGGCGACCGGAGCGTCCGAGTTCATGCCTCCCGCGGTGACGGGGCTCGGATACCTGGAGGCCGTCGACGACTCGACGCTGCTCCGCATGGCGGACCCGGACGACCTCGACGGAGACGGGATCAGCGGCCGCGTCCAGCTCGTCGACGCGACGACCGTGATCTCCGACATCGCAGAGCTCGAGGCCATCGTGCAGGGGGGTCCTCCCACACGCGGCACCGGCATCGACGGAGCCTTCATCGGCCGATTCGGGAGGAAAGCCGGCGCGATCAACCTGCTCCACCAGACGATGAACGCCTACCTGCAGGACATGGGCCTGACGACCGACCTGTTCCCGCGGGACCTGCTCAGCCGCCGAACGGGGAACTTCGCCGAAGACGCTGTGGCAGACCCCGAGATCCCGTCCTCGGTGCTCAATGCCGTCGTATTCTACCTCAAGACGCTTCGCGTTCCCCTCAGAAGGAACCCCAACGACCCGCTGGTCCAGGCGGGAGAGGCGATCTTCGCGCAGATCGGATGCGCCGGCTGCCACGTCCCGACCCTACGCACGGGCGAATCCGAGATCGGCCCCCTCGACCGCGTGGCGTTCCACCCCTACACCGACCTCCTGCTGCACGACATGGGACCCGAGCTCGACGACGGCTACACGGAGGGTCGGGCGACCACCTCCGAGTGGCGGACCACGCCGCTGTGGGGCCTCGGGCTCTCGGCCGACTTCCAGGGAGGCCAGGCGTTCTTCATGCACGACGGGCGCGCCCGAACGCTGCGCGAAGCGATCGAGCTGCACGGGGGTGAGGGCTCGGCGAGCCGGGCCGCGTTCGGCTTGCTCGCCCCCGAAGACCAGGAGCGCCTCCTCGCCTTCCTGAGGTCGCTCTGATGGACACGGCAGCGCGTCCCGGCGGGGAGAGTCGGCGGAGCTTCCTCGGGCGGGTGGGAAGCGTCACCGCCGGAGCGTGCTTCGGCGCGCTCCCCTGGGTGAGCGGGTGCGCGAGCATCCCGTACGCCTCGCCGCTCCGGGAGGCCGGTGCCTTCCGCCTCCCGCTCGACGTCTTCGAGACGACCCCGGGAGTGCTGATCGACTTCCCCGAGGAGGGGATGCCGATCTACGTGCACCGGCACGGCCCGGAGCGATTCACGGCGGTGCTGACGCGGTGCAGCCACCGGGGCTGCGAGGCCGAGCCGAACGGGGAGCGCATCGTGTGCCCCTGCCACGGCAGCGAGTACACGACCGCCGGGCAGGTTCTGCAGGGCCCTGCCGAGGAAGCCCTCACGGCCTACGGGGTGCAGGTGGAGGACGGCTTCGTTCGCATCGACGTGCGCGAGCCGGGAGCGGGACGATGACCGTACGCCTCGCCGCGCTCACCGCCTGTCTCCTCGCTCTCGGCCCGACCCGAGCGGTCACGCAGGAGCCGCCCTCCTCCGATACGACGACCGCCCAGCAGGGGATCTACGACCGGCCGTTCATCGCCTCGATGGGCGGAACCGCCGTGGGCGGCTACGTCGAGGGCAACACCAACCACTTCGAGGAGGACGGGATCGGAGACGGCTTCTCCATGGAGCTCCGTCGGTTCAACATCTTCCTCTTCAGCAGCGTCAGCTCGCGGGTCCGCTTCATCTCCGAGCTCGAGTTCGAGCACGGCACGGAGGAGATCGCGCTCGAGACGGCGCTGGTGGACTTCCGGGTCAATCCCTCCCTGACCGTGCGTGGCGGGATTCTGCTGCCCCCGATCGGCTACCTGAATCAGAACCACGACAGTCCCAAGTGGAACTGGGTGGACCGGCCCCTGGTCTCGACCCAGATCGTTCCGAGCACGCTCTCCGAGGTCGGCTTCGGTGTGCTCGGGCAGCTCTTCCCGGGACGCTTTACGGTCTCGTACGACCTCTACCTGACGAACGGTCTGCAGGACGGCGTCGTCGTCAACGAGGAGGGGCGGACACACCTTCCCTCGGGCAAGCGCGAGGAGCGGTTCGGTGAAGACAACAACGGCTCACCCGCCTGGTCCGGGCGCCTCGCGGTCCAGCGAGCGGGGTGGGGCGAGCTCGGCAGCTCCTTCTATTCGGGGATCTACAACACCTATCGCATCGAAGGAGACGAGGTCGACGCCGCCCGACGCGCCACCATCCTGGCGCTGGACGGGCGAACGGCCGTGCACGGCGCCGAGATCCGAGGCGAGTTCGCACTCGCCGACATCGACGTCCCGCCGAGCCTCACCGAGCTTTTCGGCGACCGACAGTGGGGCGGTCACCTCGACGTTGTCGTACCGGTTTGGCGGCCCCGACTCTCGGGCTATGAGCGGCCCTCCACACTCGAGGTCGGGCTGCGCTTCGAGCGGCTCGACATGAACGTCGGCACCTTCTCCTCCACCGGTGCGAACATCTTCGACGAGACGACGGCGCTCGTTCCGAGCGTGGCCTTCCGGCCGACGGCCGACACCGTTTTCCGTATCAATTATCGACGCGAGTGGCACCGCGACCTCCTCGGCAACCCCACCGTCGTCCGGGCGGGCTACCAGATCGGGCTCGCCACCTACTTTTGAGGGGCGAAGCACGGTAAGCGCCACTCCACTCGCGCATGGGATACCGCGAGGCTAGGCTTCGGCTCCCGTTTCGACCGTGTCCCCCACTCCCGAGAGTCCGGAGCAGCGCTGCCCATGCGACACAGGATCGCCTCGTGCACCGTCTCGATACTCGTCGTTCTTTTCGCGTCCCCCCCAGCGGCGGTCGCACAGGCGACGCCGGAGCAAATCCTGGATGCCTTCCGCTGGCGCAACATCGGGCCGGCGAACATGGGTGGACGGATCGTCGACATCGAGTCCTTCGACGACGATTTCACCACCGTGTACATGGCGACCGGCTCCGGAGGCGTCTGGAAGTCCGAGAGCGCCGGCACCACGTGGGTACCGATCTTCGACGACTACCCCGTCGTTTCGGTCGGTGACATCGCGGTCTTCCAGCCCGATCCCGACATCGTCTGGGTCGGAACCGGGGAGGCGAACAACCGCAACAGCGTCTCGTGGGGCAACGGCGTCTACCGATCGGACGACGGAGGCGAGACCTTCCGGCACCTCGGGCTCGAGGACACGCATCAGATCGCCAGGGTCGTGACCCACCCGACCGATCCCGACGTCGCCTACGTCGCCGCGATCGGACACCTCTGGGGCTATTCGGGCGACCGCGGGCTATACAGGACGGCGGACGGCGGAGAGAGCTGGGAGAAGCTCACGCGAGGGCTCCCGGACGACGGACGGACCGGCGCGACCGACCTCGTCATGGATCCGACGAATCCGGACGTGCTCTACGTGGCGTTTTACGAGCGCATCCGCATGCCGTGGCGCTTCCTGAGCGGCGGGCCGAACGGTGGGATCTTCAAGTCGACGGACGGCGGACGGAGCTGGCGCAAGCTCGAGAACGGCCTTCCGGAGGGCGACACGGGCCGGATCGGCCTGGCCATCTACCGGCAGAACCCGGAGATCGTGATGGCCCTGGTCGAGGCCGAGCAGACCAACGACCTCTCGCGGCCCGGCTCCGGTGTCTACCGCTCGGAGAACGGAGGCGAGCGCTGGACGTACGTGAACACCTACAACAACCGACCCTTCTACTACTCGCAGATCCGCATCAATCCGCTCGACGATCAGCGCGTGTACCTCCTCACCACGCGCTTCATGGTCTCGGAGGATGGCGGGGCGAGCTTCCGGAACGGGAGCGAGGACGAGGAGATCCACGGTGATTTCCACGCCATGTGGCTCGACCCGAACAATACCGACCGCTACTACATCGGCCAGGACAAGGGCGCGTTCATCACGCACGACCACGGAGAGAGCTTCCTCTTCTTCGACAACATCGCGATCGGCCAGTACTACCGGATCGGCGTCGACATGCGTGATCCGTACTACGTCTACGGCGGCCTGCAGGACAACGGCACCTACGGCGGACCGAGCTTCAGCCGGGACGTGCGCGGGATCCTGAGCGACTCCAACTGGAAGCTCCACTGGGGTGACGGACAGGACATCCAGGTCGATCCGACCGACTGGCGCACGCTCTATACGGAGTCGGAGAACGGCTCTTTCCGCCGCTACGACGTCGAGACCCGCGAATTCAGCGGATCGAGCCCGAGCCCGAACAATATCCTGAACTACGAGGCGATGGTCCCTGCCGAGGACCGGCAAGGTGGAGAGGAGTTCCGCTTCAACTGGTCGGCGCCTCTGGTCATGTCACCTCACGATCCGGAGACGCTCTTCCTCGGAGGAAATCACGTCTTCAAGACCACGGACAAGGGCGAGACGTGGTCGATCGTCAGCCCGGACCTCTCCAACGACGACCCGGAGAAGGTCGAGGGCGAGAGCGGCGGACTGACGCCCGACAATTCCGGGGCGGAGACGCACGGCTCAACGACCTCGATCTCCCAATCCCCGATCGACCCCGACGTCATCTGGGCCGGAACCGACGACGGGAACGTGCAGATCACGCGTGACGGTGGAGCGACCTGGACCAACCTCCGCCCCAACGTGCCCGGCGTTCCCGACGGAATCTGGCTCGGTCGGCTCGAGGCCTCGCACTTCGACGCCGCTCGCGCCTACATCGTCTTCGACGGGCACCGCAGCGACGTCTTCACGCCCTGGATCTTCCGGACCGACGACTACGGAGAGTCGTGGGCGAACATCACCGGCAACATCCCCGACGGGCAGGTGATCCACGTGGTGCGCGAGGACGACCGCAACCCCGACCTGCTCTTCGTCGGCACAGAGTTCGCGGTCTTCGTCTCCCTCGACGGTGGGAAGCGCTGGGACCGGCTCATGAACGATATGCCGACCGTGGCGACCCAGGACCTCGTGATCCACCCCCGGGACGCCGACCTCGTGGCCGGCACGCACGGACGGAGCATCTGGATCCTGGACGACATCACCCCGCTTCAGCAGCTCACGCCCGCAGTGCTCGCTTCGGACGGGCACCTCTTCGAACAGAGAGACGCCACGCTCTGGAAGAACACGAGCCGGGGAGGCCAGCGGGGGCACCACTGGTTCGCCGGCGAGAACCCCCCGACGATCGAGGTCACGAGCAGCGTGCCGAGGGCCGAGTTCACGACGACCGCGCTCGTCACGTACTACATCGGGACGGAGGCGGACGACGCCACCCTCTCGATCTCCGATCCCGCCCGGCGAAATACGCGAACGGTCGCCGTAGCCACCACACCCGGCATCCATCGCTTCGCCTGGGATCGCAACTTCGACCCGACCCCGTTGACCGACACCCAGCGGACCCAGGTCGAGCACGTCTTCGAAAGAGCCCTCGAGATTCTGCCCGGCTTCTACGCGAACAGACTGCGAGCGGCCCAATCGCGCTTCCTGAACGCCACCGACGCTCGGGAGGAGCGCGAGGCGGCGGCGGTGCTGCTCGACCCACGGCTCGACTCGGGCCTCGGTGAGGAGTTCCGAATGCCCAGCGCGGAAGCCGGCACCTACATGCTCGAGCTGAACGTGGACGGCACGGTGTACACGGGGACGCTGACGATCCGTGAAGATCCCATTACGGAGAAGAACTGACTCGAGCCGGTCGTAGTCCATTCGGCACCGCGCCGGACGACCTGGACCGTCGCGCCGTCGGCCCAGGCGAACGAGGAGACCCCAGTGGCCCTACCCGAGGAGCATCGCCCCCCCACACCCCCGGAGCGGATCCGGCAGGAGTACGCGCTCCGCCGGCGCCGGCAGGCCGCCTCGGGCGTCCCCGTCGTCGTGCTCGCGATCGCGGTAGGCCTGGGATCGGGCGGCGGCGTGCCTCTCCTGGTCGTCGGCACGGTGATCCTGGCGTTCTTCGGCTTCAGTCTCGTCAACTGGCGGTGTCCTTCATGCGGCGCCTACCTGGGTCAGCGCTTGAACCCCGAGCGGTGCCCGGCATGCCGCGTGGAGCTGCGAGACTGAGGATGTACGAACGCATCGTCTGCCTGACCGAAGAGACCACCGAGACCCTCTATCTGCTCGGCGAGGACCACCGGATCGTCGGAATCTCCGGGTTCACCGTACGTCCGCCTCGGGCGCGGAAGGAGAAGCCGAAGGTCAGCGCCTTCACGAGCGCCAAGATCGACAGGATCCTCGAGCTCGAGCCGGATCTCGTGCTGGGCTTCTCGGACATCCAGGCGGATATCGCGGCCGAGCTCGTCCGCAGCGGGGTCGAGGTGCACGTCTTCAACCACCGCAGCGTCGCGGAGATCCTGCGCACCGTCCGGGTGCTCGGCGCGATGGTCGGAGCGCCCGGCAAGGGTGAACGACTCGCCGACGAGCTGCAGCAGAACCTGGAACGCCTCCGAGAGAAGGCCGAGAAGCTGCCGGCAAGACCGAAAGTGTACTTCGAGGAGTGGTACGACCCGCTCATCTCCGGCATCCGGTGGGTCTCGGAGCTCGTCGAAATCGCTGGAGGCCGTGACTGTTTCCCCGAGCTCGCCACCGAGTCACTCGCGACAGGCAGGATCATCCCCGACCCCGACGAGGTGGTCCGGCGTGCGCCCGACATCGTGATCGGCTCCTGGTGCGGTCGTAAGTTCCGTCCCGAGAGGCTCGTCGGTCGGCCCGGGTGGGACGGGATACCCGCCGTTCGGGCGGGGGAGGTCCACGAGATCAAGTCGCCGATCATCCTACAGCCCGGGCCGGCCGCGCTGACGGACGGCGTCGAGGCCATCCATCGGATCATCGAGCGTTGGAGCCACTCGCGAGCGTGAGGCTATTTTGCCGAAGCGGATGGCACTGTAGACTGGCCTACCCAACCCGAAGGAGGAGCTGAGTGGCCGAAGGTCTTCGATTCGTCATCGTGGACGACAGCGTCGAGAGCGCCACCCTGGCGAAGATCCTGCTCGAAAACGAGGGGCACTCGGCCACGATCGAGACCTCTCCGGAGGAGGCGCTGCGCAGCATCCCGAAGGACCCGCCCGACGGAGTCCTCCTCGACATCCTCATGCCGGGCATCGACGGGTTGGAGGTCTGCAGCCGCCTGCGGTCCATGAAGGGCCTCGAGTCGTTGAAGATCATCATGTGCACGTCCAAGGCCTTCGAGTTCGACAAGCGCCGGGCGGCCGAGCTGGGAGCGGACGGCTACATCGTCAAGCCGATCAAGAAGGACACCTTCCTCGCGACCCTCGAAAAGGTGATGGCCAGCGAAGTGGAGATGCGGTTCTGGGGGATCCGTGGCACGCTTCCGCGTCCGGGTCCGGACAGCGTTCGCTACGGGGGGAACACCTCCTGCGTCTCGCTGGAGTTTCCCCGCGGAGAGCTCTTCATCTTCGATGCCGGGAGCGGCATCAAGCCGCTGGCCGACCGCCTGATGTCACGAGGAAAACGCCTGGAGGGGAAGATCTTCATCTCCCACCCCCACTGGGACCACATCAACACGCTGCCGTTCTTCACACCCCTCTATGTGCCGGGCAACGAGTTCGAGATCCTCGGTGCATCCCACGGTCCGACCACGATGAGGGATCTCGTCTCGGCTCAGATGGACGGCGTGTTCTTCCCGATCACGATCCGGGAGTTCGGCGCGAAGGTCGACTTTCGGGACCTGCACGAGGGGTCGTTCGAGCTCGCCGGCATCCAGGTGGACACCATGCTGCTGGCCCATCCGGGGAACTGCCTGGGCTACAAGGTCCATTTCGACGGTCGGACGATCTGCTACGTCACGGACAACGAGCTGGCCCTTCCCGGATCGGAATTCTTCTCACAGGAATACGAGGACCGGCTGTCCGACTTCGTGCGTGGCACGGACGCGCTGATCACCGACACGAACTACTTCGACGACGAGTACGAATCCAGGGTGGGTTGGGGCCATTCGTCGATCAGCCGGGTCGCGGAGTTCGCCCACCAGGCGGAGGTGAAGGCACTCTATCTCTTCCACCACGACCATGCCCACGACGACGAGGCGATCGACCGAAAGGTCGAGATCGGCCAGAAGCTCCTGAAGGAGCACGGGTCGTCGACCGAGTGCGTGGCGCCGGCCGAGGGGCAGCTGGTCCTGGTCTGAAGCTAGGTGGCGGAGACCTCGCGAAGCAGGTCCTCGACTGCAGCCAGAGCCGTCCCCGCCTCGTCGATCACCCTGGACACCTGCCTTCGCGCCGTCTCGAGATCCCCCCGACCGGCGGCCTCCTCGAGCGCCTCCGCTTCGCGGCAGAGGCCCATCGCTCCCAGCATGGCCGAGAGAGACTTGATGTCGTGTGCCGACCGCTCGAGCTCTTCGAGCAATCCCTCGTCCAGCTCCGATCTCACGCCGTCGACCCGCTTGCGAATGCCCGTCAAGAACGTCTCGACGAGCGTCGGGAAGGCCTCCGCGCCGATGTCCTCTCGAAAACTCAGCAGCGCCTCGGCATCGAAGCCGGACACGGCACCCGAAGCCACACCGTCCCCCGGTGCGGCCGTCTCGGCTCCGAGGGCTTCCGCCACCGCCTGCAGCAACGCATCGCGCCGGACCGGCTTGGCGACGTGCCCGCTGAAGCCGGGAAGATCGCCCAAGTCACGCCGGGCATGCGCGGTCAACGCGAGGATCGGCACCTCCTCACCGGACGACCGAAGCTCGGCCGTAGCCTGAAATCCGTCCATCTCGGGCATGTTGAGGTCCATGAGCACGAGATCGAAGCCATGCTCCCTCACCGCCGCGACGGCCTCGCGACCGTCGCAGGCCGTGCGCACCTCGTATCCCGCCTTCGCCAACATCGCGGTGGCGACCTGCCGGTTGGCCTCCGCATCGTCCGCGATCAGGATTCTCGCACCTTCGACGACCGGGGCCGCCGCCGATGCACCCGAGGACACGACCGCATCGGTTGCCTCGAGCGGCAGGCTGAACCAGAACCGACTGCCCTCGCCTTCGACGCTCTCCAGGCCGATCTCTCCCGACATCAGCTCGACGAGACGCTTCGAGATCGCCAGGCCGAGCCCCGTCCCCCCGTACTTCCGGGTGGTCGACGAGTCGGACTGCGTGTACTCGGTGAAGAGGCGCGCCTGAGCCTCCTTCGAAATCCCGATCCCGGTATCCTGAACGGAGAAGAGGACGGTCGCGGACTCCCCCACCTTCGACACGTCCAACGTGACGCCGCCTCTGTCGGTGAACTTGATGGCGTTACCGATCAGGTTCAGGAGGATCTGCCGGCAGCGGACGGGATCACCCAGAACCACGGCCGGAAGGTCCGCATCGACACGATGCGTGAGCCCGATTCCCTTGTCCCGGGCTCGTGGTGAGAGGAGCGTGACCACGCTCTCGACGACCTCGGGGAGATCGAAGGGCACACGCTCGATGTCCAGCCGACCGGCCTCGATCTTCGAGAAGTCCAGCACGTCCCCGATGATCTGCAGCAGTGCTTCGGCCGACAAACGAGCCGTCCGTGCATACCCGGTCTTCTCTTCATCGAGGGTCCCGTCGTCCAGGAGCTGCAGCATGCCCAGCACGCCGTTCATCGGCGTGCGAAGCTCATGGGACATCATGGCCAGGAAGCGTGACTTGGCTTCGGTGGCCTCCTCGGCAACGTCGCGGGCCACCTGAAGCTCCTCACCCCGCTCGCGCAGCATCTCGTTGACCCGCTCCAGCTCCTTCCGCGCGATCGCGAGGTCGTTGCGCTGCTGCATGACCTGCCGCTGGAGCTGGGACGTTTCGGTGGTGTCCTGCATCACGACGGTCGTGGTGTCGACCCCCGGTCCCGCGAGGAGGAAGACGGATGCGAACCGAAGCTGCCCGTCGGCGGAAGGGATGTTCATGTTCGGGAGGTGCAGGTGCCCGCCATCCCCCGCCCGGACCGCCTCGATCTCCTCCTCCATCCCGATCAGGAAGGGGAACGCGTCTTCGGCCGTCCCGCCGGACTCGATACCCTCGACGAGGCTGCCGTGGCACTCCGTGATCACCCCCGACGCGTCGATGACCGCCACGGCGAAGCGCCCCGATTCCGCGATGAAGTCGGCAGCCGCCAGAACACTCCTGCTCGGGGCCTCGGACACGCAGCTCAGGCCTGAATCTTGAGAATCTCGGCCGCCAGCTTGCGGAAGAGTCGCTGCACCGCTTCGCCCGTGAGCGCGCTCGTGTACTCGACCGACCCACGGAAGTCCTTCGCCAGCTCCTCCTCGGCCTCCGACGCAGCCGAGCCCTCGACGAGGTCGACCTTGTTGACGGCAAACACCACCGGTCGACCGGGACGAGTCTCGCGGAAGCGTTGGGCGTTTTCCTGCATGGTCTCGTGGCGGTCGTTTCGGGTCACGTCTCCGACGACGATCGCGCCGGCCGATCCACCGATGTAACTGTCGAGCAGAGATTCGCGCTGCAGCCCGCCCTCGATATCCCAGAGGATGTGCTTGAAGTCGACGAGGCCGGACTCGGTCTCGATCTGGTCGTCGTACTTGTAGATGTTCACGCCGAGCGTCGTCTGGTAGTCGGGTGAGAACTCGCCGTGCACGTAGCGGCGCACCAGAGACGTCTTGCCCACCCCGACGTCGCCGAGCATGCAGATCTTCTTGCCGACGGCCATGTGGTGCCTCTCTAACGCTCGGTGAAGTACACTTCGAACTCGACCCTTCGGCTGTCGCTGTTCGACCCGACCTCCTGCGACAGGAACCGCTCTCCGGGTCGGCCGACGATCGTCATCCGCTCGGGTGCGACCCCGAGGGCCACGAGTCGGTCGAAGGCGAACCGAGCCCGACCCGCCGTGAGCGCTTCGTTGACCGCCAGATTGCCCAGGGCGTCCGCATATCCGCTGAGACGGAGCCGCACATGGGGGGGCGTGTCGATCAACAGCCTCGCCAGCTCCTGCAGGGTTTCCTCGGCCTGCTCCGGCGCCCGTAGGTTCGTGCCGTCCGTGAAGTAGATGGCGTTCTGGCGCGAGAAGAGTTGAAGGTCCGCGATCGGGTCGGGAAAGCTGAGCGGACTGAGAACGAGGTCGAGCTCCACCCCTACGTCTCCCTGCAGAGCCTCGATCAGCGCGTCTCGGGCCGCCACGTCCGGGGTCAGTCCCGCGACGTAGAGCACCGAATCCTCCCGGTTGAATCGGACCTCGATCGGGAACCCGATCAGATCGACCTGACTGTCGATCACGGCACGCGCGGCGGCTTCGATGCGCGTCACCTGATAGGCCGACCATGCCCTCACGCCCAGCCAGCTCCCGAGCACGATGGCAACGAGGGCGATGGCGAGGAAGGGTCTCAGGAAGGACCCCTTGTCGCCGGCCACTTCGGCTTCACTCAGCAGCTCGGTCGAGCGCCGGTCGAGGTCGGCGATCAGCTCCTTCTCCTGCGCTGCGTCCAGGTCGCCGTCGAACTCCGACAGCGGTCGCCCCCACGTGTCCAGGAATCCGACGAAGAGATTCTCCAACCGGGTCTCCATGCCTCGCGGCGGCACCCCGTTCGTGACCACGACCAGAACCAGGGCCGGAGAGCTCCGGACAAAGAGCTGTGCCCCCCCGAACTCCAGGGTGCTGAGCTCCCCGGACCCGCCCTCTACGAACGCGTCCTTGGTCAGCGACATCACCGCGTTCAGCATCGAGCCCACGAGGTCCCGGTCGACCGACTCCTTGTCCCCCGTGCCCGCGATCAGGAGCCCCGTCGGGCGATGGATCACGAGGATCTCGTCGATGCCGAACGGAGGAAAGCGCTCGAGCATCAGCTCGCCGACCGATCGGCGAGACAGGAGAGCCTTCATGCGGATTTGCATGTGGGAGAACGAGAACGCCCGACTCACCTTCTGGTCGAGCGTCTGGAGGAACTCGCGGAACGCGTTTCGCACGGCGGCGGAGACGAGGCGTCCGGTCAGCGGATAGAGTGCCTCCACCATCATGTCCCTCGAGCCGCGGATCTCCGCTCGAAGGCTGGAGAGCATCAGCGGGGCGAGGATGTTGGAAAGGCGCTCGTGCTCCTCCACACCCGCGTCACGCAGCACGTCCACGATCACGCGGCGCATGCTGCTCTGCAGCGTCTCGTCGTCGCCGACACGCTCGAGCAGCTCCGCCACCCGCTCATCGAGGCGAGCGAGGAGGTCGAGCTCTTGGGAGAGGAGTAGCTGCCTTAGCTCTTCCTCAGGAGTGAGCGTCTCCACCCACCGCGTCCTTGAGCGAGCTTTCGATCGACGCGAGCGACGCCTCCCCCTTCAGGCGCAGCCCGAGCTCGACCAGGTAGTCACCGAGGTCCTCGCGACCGGTCTTCTCTTCGCTCAGGCGCGCGACCTGTGAATCGAGATCGTGCCGAAGCGCCGTCAGCCGTTCTTCGGTGAGCCTCTCCAGATCGCTGATCTCCGCAGCCAGCTTCACGTGCAGCTGCTCGATCTGCTTGGCGAGGTCCTTGCCCAGAGCATTCATCTCGCTCTGCTGGGTCTTCGCCAGCTCCTTCAGGGATTTGGAGACGCCCTCGATCTTGGAAGAGAGCTTTTCGCTCGTCGCATCGATCTTCTTGAGCAACTTCTCTTCGAGCCGCTTGCTCGCGCTCGCCGTATCCTTCTCGTTTCGCGCCACAGACCGCTCGAGGGCGTCGACCCTCGCCTCTTGCTGACGCTGAAACGGGCCGACGAGGATGTCTCGGATCTGATTGATGTTGCCGCCACCCGAGTCTTCCACGGACATCTCCTTGTCTCGCTCCGCCACCTCGCTCCTCCTCCACGGTGGTCCAATCTCACCCAGCCGTACACGACCTGCCGGTCGGCGTCTCACGCTGCGGGGCATGCAAAGTGACCCACGGGTGGGCCGGAGGCAACGAAAGCTCGCACGCCCACACACCTGTGGCTCGCGTCCGCTCACTCGATTTCCTACCATCCGTCGTTCCCGCATTCCCACATGGAGGTGGATCATGATCTCGCACGTCGGAGGTAGAGCCCGGCGGCTCCCGAATCTGCCGGTCGGTATCGGTTGCTGGACCGCGGCAGTGTCGCTCGTCCTGCTCGCGGCATGCGCCTCGGAGCCGGCGGAAGCGCCGGCCGAGGACGACGGCGTAGCCCGCATGCTCGCCCGGGCCGAGACACTGGAGCTCCCGACCGCCTACGAGCCGCCCCCGGGCGATCCGCTCGAGCACCACACCTCCGGGTTCGCCAAGATCCTCTGCTCCGGAGTCTTCATCACCGGGCTGGAACCTGCGGACGCGGCCGAGAACGTGGGCTACTTCACCAGCCCGTACGACGAGCGTGTCCACGTCGTCGACACCATCGTCGACTACGCCACCCGGACCGTCCGGCTCACCCTGCCGTCGGGAGTCACCAAGACGGCCAAGCGTTACGGGAGCCAGGGCTGCGTCACCCTGCCACCGGGACAGGATTCGGTCTACTTCACGCCTTCCGTGGTCGAGCCGAATCTCCCGGATGCGACCGCCACGCCCTGGCCCATGGGCGACGTGATCGCCGACGAGCCGTGGCCGGTCGAGGTCGACAGGGCAAAGGTCGAGCAAGCCGTGGCCGTCGCAATGGACCAGGAAGGGATGACTTCGGGATTCGTCGTGACCTACAAGGGACGGATCCTCGGCGAGGGATACGGTCCCGGCATCGACATCCACACGCCGCTCGAAAGCTGGTCCATGGGCAAGAGCCTGACAGGGACCCTCATGGGTGTCCTGATCCAACAGGGCGCCTACGAGCTGTGGCAGCCGGCTCCGATCCCGGAGTGGCAGGGCGAAGGCGACCCGAGGCAGGAGATCCGTATCGGCGACATCATGCGGATGTCCAGCGGGATCCGGATTCGTGCGCCTCAGGACCCCGACTACGATCCATCGGTCGGCTATCCGGACCACCTCTACCTCTACACGGGGACCATCGACGCCTTCGATTGGGCGGCGACGCGCCCTCAGCAGTGGCCGCCGAACACCGTCGGCCGCTACCGCAACGTCGATCCGGCGTTGACGAACTACCTGTCGCGCCTGGCGGTCGAGGCCCGCGGTGAGGACTACCACGCATTTCCCCAGCGGAACCTCTTCGACAAGATCGGGATCCGGGACGCCGTCATGGAGGTCGATCCGTACGGCAACTTCCTGACCCAGGGCTACGAGTTCCTGGCCGCACGGGACTGGGCTCGCCTCGGCAACCTCTACCTTCAGGACGGGGTCTGGAACGGAGAGCGGATCCTGCCCGAGGGCTACGTCGAGTATGCCAGCACGATCGCCCCGGCCTGGCTGGCGGACGGGCGGCCCCTCTACGGCGGGGCCTTCTTCTGGGTGAACGGCGGCGGGCGATTCCCGGTCCCCGAGACCGCGTACTACATGGGCGGAGCAGGCACGCAGCGCACGATGATCATCCCCTCGCACGGGTTGGTGGTCGTGCGGCTCGGCAAGTACAAGGGCAGCAGGGCGGGCGCGGCCAGCTTCAGCCGGGCGCTCGCGATCCTGATGGAGGCCGTGCCGCCGCTCGAGGAGGGCCGTTGAGGATCACCCGCCTCACGGTCGTCGTTCCCGGACCTTCCAGCGTGCTCGTGCTCGGCCCGGACTGCTGAATGGCGTATCACGGCCACGACGAAGAAGAGGTACTGGGCAAGGCGTACGACGCTCGGCTCATGCGCCGCCTGCTTCGCTATCTCCGCCCCTATCGGCGGCAGGTGGCGGCCGCCGTGTCCCTTCTCTTCCTCGCTTCGGGGCTTCAGATCGTCGGACCCTGGCTGACGAAGATCGCCCTCGACGTGGCGATTCCCGAGGGCAACGGAAGCCTTCTGGCGATCCTCGCCGGCGCCTTCATGGCCTCCCTGCTGCTCTCCTTCGGCCTCCAGTACGCGCAGGCCCTACTGACGACATGGCTCGGCCAGCGTGTCATGCTCGACCTCCGGTCGGAGATCTTCGACAAGCTGCAGCGACTGGATCTGCGCTTCTACGACAAGAATCCGGTCGGCAGGCTCATGACGCGGATCACGAGCGATGTGGAGACGCTCAACGAGCTCTTCGCGTCGGGCGTCGTGGCCGTCTTCGGAGACGTCTTCACCCTGCTCTTCATCCTCGGCGCGATGCTCCAGATGGACTGGAAGCTCGCCCTGGTCACTTTCAGCGTGCTTCCGTTCGTGGCCCTTACGGCCTTCGTCTTCCGGGCCAAGGTGCGCGCTGCGTACCGCGACATCCGGGTCCGTCTCGCCCGAATCAACGCATTTCTCCACGAGCACTTCACGGGTGTTCGGGTGGTGCAGCTCTTCAATCGCGAGGAGATCGACGCGCGAAGGCACGACGAAATCAACCGGAACTATCTCGAGGCGCATCTGAGATCGATCACCTACTACGCCCTTTTCTTTCCCATGATCGAGCTGTTCACCGCGGTCGCGCTGGCACTGATCGTCTGGCGCGGCGGGGCGTCCATATTGGAGGGGACCGTGACCGTGGGCGTGGTGGCGGCTTTTCTCCAGTACGCGCGTCGCTTCTTCCGACCGATCCAGGACCTGTCTGAGAAGTACAACATCCTGCAGGGGGCCATGGCCTCCTCCGAACGCGTCTTCAAGCTCCTGGACACCGAGGTCCGCATCGACGATCCGGCCGATCCGAAGCCGGTCCCCGCCCCGCTGCAGGGCCGCATCGAGTTTCGAAACGTGTGGTTCGCGTACGGCAAGGATGAGAGCGACGACTGGGACTGGGTGCTCCAGGACGTCAGCTTCGTCGCACATCCCGGCGAGAAGCTGGCGATCGTCGGACACACGGGAGCCGGGAAGACGACGCTCATCAATCTTCTCATGCGCTTCTACGAGCCGCAGCGGGGCGAGATTCTCCTCGATGGCCACCCGATCGACAGCTTCAGGGTCCGCGATCTCCGCGATCAAATCGGACTGGTGCTGCAGGACGTCTTCCTCTTCAGCCGTGATGTCGCGTATAACATCCGGCTCGGGTCCACCGGGATCTCGGACGAGGAGATCCGTGCGGCGGCGGACCGGATCGGCGCCTCCCCGATCATCGACCGACTCGAAGGCGGATATGCCAAGACGCTCGGGGAGCGAGGGGCGAGCCTATCGGTCGGTGAGCGCCAGCTGGTCTCCTTCGCCCGGGCCCTCGCGTTCGACCCGGGGATCCTGGTGCTGGACGAGGCGACGAGCTCCGTCGACTCGGAGCTCGAGGAGCGCATCGAAGAGGCGACCAACGAGCTCATCCGGGATCGCACGTCTCTGGTGATCGCACACCGGCTCTCCACCGTCCAGGGCGCCGACCGGATCCTCGTCTTTCATCACGGGGAGCTCAGGGAAGAGGGGACGCACCAGGACCTCCTCGATCACGGCGGCCTGTACGCGCGCCTGCACGAGCTCCAGTTCGCCTCGCCCGCGGCCTGACGCCTTTCGATCAGTAGGCCGGCAGCGTAGGGTCGATGTCCTCACGCCAGGCCAGGATCCCACCCTTGAGGTTCAGCACGTTGCCGAAGCCGCTCTGCATGAGCATCCGGACGGCCCATGCGCTCCGCGCACCGGACCGACAATAGACGACGGTCGGCGCGTCGGGGTCCAGCTCCTGCATCCGCCCGTGAAGCTCCCCCGTGGGAATGTGGAGCTGACCGTATTCGGGAAGATCGGCGATCTGGCGCTCGAAGAGCTCGCGGACGTCCAACAGCACGATCGGCTGCTCCCGGTCCATGCGCTGCTTCAACTCGACCGGAGTGATCTCCGGGAGCGCTCCACCCTGAGGCGTCTCGTTCACGCCTGCTCCTTGGCGGCGGTCAACCGGCCGATGCGCTTCGCATCGCGCCCGCGAGAAGCGCCGCGCTGCGCGCAGAAGCCCCTCGCTCGCGGGCAATATAGTCACGGGCACAAGCGCCGGGATCCGGCTCCGCGCCCGCGCCGGGCAGCCAGGCGAGAACGCTCGAGGCCAGCGCTGTGGCACCGGTGACCGGCCGGGCGCCGCCCACCGCGATCAAGCCACTCGCCGCTCTCGATTCGCGATGGTTCGGTCCGAACAGCACGGGCACGGAAGCGGCGGCGGGCTCGACCACCGAGTGCAGCCCCCGGGTGCCGAAGCCCCCGCCTACGAAAGCGACGTGTGCGATCGCATAGAGGCTGGAAAGAAATCCGACGCGATCGACGACCACGGCCTGCCCTTCCCCCACGTGCCATTCCCGTTGCGCGGCAAGACTCAGCGTCCGGGGACTCCAGGCGTCGGCCTCGAGCCGCTCGACCAGGCTCTCGACGACCTCCTCATCGGGCTCGTGCGGCACGACGACGACGCGCAGCCGTGGCTCTGCCTCCCGAATCATTCGGATGGCACGGAGCAGCACGTCCTCATCCCGTCTCCAGGTCGAGCCGGCCACCAGGGTCGGAGCTCCGGGTTCGAAGATCCTCAGATGGGGCGCATCCCTCGCTGTTGCCTCGAGTCGCCGACAGGCCGAGTCGACGCCCGGGTCTCCCGTGACATGAACGCGATCCGGGTGCACGCCCATGTGAACGAAGCCGTCCGCATCGGCGCGGCTCACGGCAGCCACCGCCGCCATGCTCTCCATCGCAGGGCGTAGGATCGCTCGCGCCGGCCACCGGCGACGTCCTGCGGATTTCGAAAGAAGCCCGGCGACCAGGGCCAGAGACGTGCCCCGACGAGCCGCCTCGAGCGCCAACGTCGGCCAGACTTCCTTCTGCGTGAAGGCCAGCAGGTCCGGTCTCACCGCATCGAGCACGGGGCCGACCCGCTCTGGAAGATCCCAGGGCAGGAAGTCCGCCGTCTCCACGGCGAGCCCCTGGGCGACGTCCTCTGCCGACGGTGAGAAGTGCGTCAGGACGACCTGTAGCGCGGGCTCGAGCTCCCGAAGCGCGTCCGCGACGGAGACGGCCTGATGAGTCTCACCGACGGATGCGGCGTGAAACCAGGCGACGGGACGACCTTCGTCACGGGCCGCGCGACCCCACGCCTCGAGGTTCGATGCAGCCCGCTCGCGCCCCCGAATGCCCCGCCCGAGCTTACCTGCCCCGCCCCGGAAGGGCAGCGCGGCAATCCGTAGGCCGCGGGTCAGCGTCCGGTAGGCGGCCATCATCGGCCTAGATCTCCGCGATATGTACCAGCGCGTCGCCACGATTCACGAGCGGATTGGCGGTGTGCCCGATGACGACGCCGGTCCGGGAGGCCTTCACGATACTCCGCTCTCCCCCGTACGGATCGGTGATCTTCCCGAGCTTGTAGCCCTCGCGGACGCGCTTGCCTCCCTCGACCTCCAGCCAGAAGATGCCGCCCCTCGATGCCCGGACCCATCGCGTGCTGCTCGACGACAGGACCTTGCGCCGATTGTTCGCGACGCGCGTCCCCATTCCGAGCGTCTTCATGACGCGCAGGACGCCGAGCGCCCCGGCTTCCACCGCATCCGGATTGAACCGGTGCGGCTCTCCACCCTCGTAGACGAGCACGCGCTTGCCCCGCCGACACGCCACCTGGCGCAGGGAACCCTTCGGCGCGCCGGCATGGATGATGATCGGAGCACCGAACGCGTGAGCGATTCGGGAAGTCTCGTCGTCGTCGAGGTTCGCCCGGATCTGGGGATGGTTCACCCGGTTGTCGGAGCCGGCATGCAGGTCGATCCCGTAGTCGCAACGGGCGACGACCTCCTTCATGAAGAGGTGGGCGAGCCTGGAGGCGAGAGAGCCTCGCGACCGACCCGGAAAGACGCGGTTGAGGTCACGGCGGTCCGGCAGGTACCGGGACTCCGCGACGAAACCGAAGACGTTCACGATCGGGACCGCGATGACCTGTCCCGCCAACGTTGCAGCGTCGATCGACTCGAGCACGCGTTGGATGATGGCCACGCCCACGACTTCGTCTCCGTGGATCGCGCCGCTCAGCCAGAGGCTCGGGCCTGGCTTGCTCCCGTTCAGCACCTCGATCGAAAGCGACATCCAATCCCCGGTCGCGAGCCGGCTCACCGGCAGCTCGATGCGCCTCCGGGCACCCGGGGTCACCGTCTTCCCGGCAACCTTGATGGGGCCCGCCTCTGCAGCCGACTTCCGAATCGGTGTCATCGCCTCGGTCTCGCGTGATCCTCGATGTATTCGATGATCGCCCCGGCCACGTCCTTGCCTGTGGCGCCTTCGATCCCTTCGAGTCCGGGCGACGCGTTGACCTCGATCACCAAAGGTCCATGATGGGACCGCAGAAGATCTACGCCTGCCACGCTCAGGCCCAACGTCTCCGCCGCTTTGACCGCGGCGCGGCGCTCCTCCTGGCTGAGGTGGGTCGCTTCACCGGTGCCCCCTTGATGGAGGTTCGACCGGAACTCGCCCGCAACGGCCTGGCGCTCCATCGCGGCCACGACACGGTCGCCCACCACGAAGGCCCGTACGTCTCGGCCTCCGGACTCCTTGATGAACTCCTGGACGAGGATGTTGGCGTTGAGCTGACGGAAGGCGTCGTGCACCGATTCCGCGGCGCTCTTGGTCTCGGCCAGGACCACGCCCTTCCCCTGCGTGCCCTCCAAGAGCTTGAGCACGACCGGAGTCCCTCCGACCTCCTTGATGATCGCCTTGGTGTCCTCCGTGGATCGGCAGAACGCGGTTACCGGGAGACCGATCCCTTTACCTGAAAGCGTCTGCAACGAACGGAGCTTGTCACGGGACCGCGTGATCGCCTGTGACTCGGCCAGGGCGTAGACGCCCATCATCTCGAACTGCCGAACGACGGCCGTTCCGTAGAAGGTGACGGACGCTCCGATGCGGGGAATCACGGCGTCGAAGTCGAGCGCCTCGCCCTTGTAGTAGACTCCGGCGTGATCGGTGCGGATGCTGATATAGCAGCGGAGGAAGTCCACCACGCGGACGTCGTGTCCCCTCGCCAGGGCGGCCTCACGCAGACGACGCGTCGAATAGAGTGCCGGCCGACGGGAGAGGATGCCGATCTTCAAGGGGACGCCTCGTGACCGACAGGGGCGCGCACGGCCCGCCGAGTGCCTGTTCCCGCGGCCCCCATCCCGGAAACGAACGACACACCCGGATCGACCGCGAAGCGTCCACGAATCGCCTGACGCCCCAACAACATCCTGAAACCCATCGCGTCCCTCCGGGTGAGCGTCAGCTCGATCGGCCAGCGCTGACCGCCGATCTCCACCTCCGTGAGGATCACGGGCCGCATCTCCGAGTGTCCCCCGGAGTTACGAACGCTGCGCTCGTCGATGAGCTGCGCCACGGCCTCCACCGAGACCCGAGAGCTCCTCTGGAGCGGATGGATTCGAAATCGAACCACGTCGACCCCGTCCTTCCGATCCGAGCTCAGCTCGAACGCGTGCAGCGTGGAGGACCGTGCTCCGGTGTCGATCTTGGCCTTGATCCGCGCCACGCCCAGCTCCGGCAGACCCACCCATTCACGCCATCCCACGAGCGCGGATGCCTTGCGGCGGGCGCGTGAGCGCTTCCTCTTCGTCTTCATCGGACAAAGGTCGCGCCGAGGGCAGTCACCCGCCAGCGGACCGGCGGATTGAACACACCGGGCCCGAAAGCCGTATTTTTCACGAGCGCACAAGGGGGGCCTCGGGCCCCGCTGTGCCGGGAGGCGGTTCCTCCCAGAGCGTCCACGATCATCAAGGAGTTCCCGATGGGTTTCGCGACCCTCGCAGTTTTCGTGATCATCTTGGGTGCGGTGATTCGGGCCGTCGGATCGAAGTCCAAGAGCCCCGGCTCCGCGAAGCTCCTGGGGTATGGCTTCATGGGCTCGGGCTTCGTCCTCGCGATGATGAACGCCTTCGTGCTCGTCGGTGTCGGCGAGGTGGGCGTGAAGCACTTCCTGGGGCGTATCGACATGACGCCCCTCGAGCAGGGTGTCCACTTCGTGAATCCCCTCGCGAGCGTCGAGAGGATGTCGGTGCGTGAGCAGGCGTTCCCGGAGGACGGCGGTGTAGAGCGCATCGAGGCTCAGACCAGCGAGCAGCTCAACGTGGCGCTGGAGGTGTCTCTGCTGTTCCGCATCAACGCCTCGAACGTGCCCGATCTCTACCAGAGGATCGGGACCGAGCGACAGATCAAGAGCCGGATCGTGCTCAACGCGGTGCGAAACGGCGTGCGGGATGCCGTGGCCACCCAGTCGATCAACCAGATCTTCTCTCCGAACCGGAGAGAGGTCGCCGCCGCCATGATGAGCGCGATCCAGTCGAAGGCGGGCGACCGCATCGAGGTGCTCGAGGTCTTCGTACGGGACGTGCAGGCACCGCCTCGGGTGCGAGAGTCCATCGAGGAGAAGCTGCAACGTGAGCAGCAGGTCGCCGCCGAACGTTTCCAGACCGAGATCATCCAGGAGCGCGCGCAACAGCAGGTCGAGGAGGCCAAGGGGATCGCGGAGGCCCAGAAGATCATCTCGGAGGGCCTGAGCCCCGAGTACCTGACCTTCTTCTACATCGAGCAGCTCGGGAAGCTTCCCGCAGGTTCGGTCATCTACGTGCCGACCGAGTCCGGCGTACCGCTCATGCGCAACATCGGCGGCCGAGGCAACTGACGCGAAGCCGGTGCATCGCGTGAACCGACGCCGCTGGGTCCTCGCACTGAGCGTTTGCGCCCTGATCCTGGGCGCAGCGGCCGCCTGCTCGCCGATCTACGTGATCAAGGCGGGGATTGCGGAGGCGAAGATCCTTCGGGCGCGGCGGCCGCTTCCCGAGGTCATCCTGGATCCCGCCACCGACGAGCGCACGCGCGGCAAGCTCACGTACGTCATGGAGGCCCGGCAGTTCGCCATCGAGCGGCTGGGTCTGGACGTCGGTGACGCCTACACCTCCTTTACGCAGCTCGACTCCGATACGCTGGCCCTCGTGCTCTCGGCGGCGTACCGGGACCGCCTCGCCTCGAAGACCTGGTGGTTCCCGGTCGTCGGGCACGTGCCGTACAAGGGCTTCTTCGACCTCGAAGACGCACAGGGCGAGCAGGAAGCGCTCGAACGTGACGGCTTCGACACGTACCTGAGGCCGACCGCGGCCTTCAGCACCCTGGGCTGGTTCGCCGACCCCCTCCTCTCCACGCTCGTGCGCAACGACGAGGTGGAGCTCGTCGAAACGGTCCTGCACGAGCTCTCGCACAACCACTTGTTCGTGAAAGGACAGGTGCGGTTCAACGAGAGCTTCGCCACCTGGGTGGGACGCGTGGCGGCGATCGAGTTCTTCTGCACGCGAGAGGGCAGTGGCCCCGACTCCGTGAAGTGCCTGAGAGCGCAGGCCCGATGGCGGGACTTCCAGCGCTTCTCGGCATTCTTGGATCGCCTCGTCGAGGACCTTCAGAGCGTGTACGGTGACGAGGCGCTCTCGAGCGAGGCAAAGGTCGAGCGACGGGAGATCGTCTTCGATCGCTTCCTGACCGAGTTCCGGGAGGAGGTGCAGCCGAGCTTCGAGGAGAGCACGTTCGGTGTCTTCGTGGACAGACCCCTGAACAACGCCACGCTGCTCTCGAGAATGCGGTACTACCACCGCCTGGCAGACTTCCAGGCCCTGGTGGAGGAGCAGGGCGGGCTGCGACCGGCGGTCGAGTACCTCGCGGGCGGTGTGGCCGGGGCGGCGGATCCCTTCGACCTGCTTCCCACCGGCGGAGTCGCACCCCCGCCGGTTCCATGAATCCTCACGGGGCGTACCGCGAGCGGGCGGAGCAAGCCGGCGCAGAAGTCCGCCGCTGGCGGGAGGCTGCCGACCGGATCGCCACCGGAAGGCTCCTGACCTTCCTCGCATTCGTCGCGGGCTGGGTCGTCTCACGAACTGCTCTGCCTTTGGCCGGCCTGGCGCTCCTGGTTGCCGTGGGAGCGGCAGCGGGGTTCGTCCGGCTCCTGCTCCGCCACTCGCACGCACGTCGCAAGATCGTCTGGCACGAGACGGTAGAGGCCCTCAACCGGGAGTCCGAGGCCCGCATCGAGCGCGACTGGGACGGAATCCGCGAGCCCCACTCGGAGCCCCCCGAAGCGCACGCCTTCGCCGACGATCTCGACGTCCTCGGCCGACACTCCCTTCTCCACCTGATCGGCGGCGCCTCCACACGGCCCGGTCTCGAGACCCTGAGCGCGTGGCTCCTGCACCCGGCCGACCCCGAGGAGATCGAGTCCAGGCAGGCCGCGATCCGGGAACTGGCCGCAGACCTCGACTTCAGAGAGGAGCTCTGGGTGCGCTCCACGCTCGCGGGCCCGGTGAGCGCCTCCGAGGTCGAAAGCCTCGTGCAGTGGGCGGAAGAGCCCACCTGGCTGCTCGAGCGAACCCCGACGCGACTCGCGGGACGCCTGCTCCCGCTATTTACGGTGGCCACCGTCCTCTCTCACGTCTTCGGGCTGATCCCCTACCTGTGGGTCCTCACCCTCTCGGCATCGGCCTGGGTCAACCGCGGCGTGTCCCAGGCGATCCTCAAGGACTTCGTCCGACTCTCGATCGGAGAGCGGGGCCTGCACAGGTACGGGGAAATCATCGGAGGGATCTCCCGCTATCACTTCGAGGCCCCGCGGATCCGCACGCTCCTCGAGGGGCTCCGGGCGGGCACGATCGCGCCGCCGGAGGCACTCGACCGCCTCTTCCGGTGGGTCGACGTCGCCGAGTCCCGCAGGAATTTCTTCCACCCGCTCCTCAACCTCGTCTTTCATTGGGACCTGAGGGTGATGCAGGGGCTCGAGCGCTGGAAGGAGCGTCACGGTGCGGAGCTTAGAGGCTGGCTACGGACGCTTGGGGAGGTCGATGCGCTCACCGGCTTGGCCGCCCTCGCGCACGCCCATCCCGAGTGGTGCTTCCCTTCGGTGCGTACCCGAGGCGATTCCCGACTGATCATCGAATCGCTGGGGCACCCCCTGCTGCCACCTCGCTCGTGCGTGCACAACGACGTCGAGCTCGGTCCCCCCGGGACGTTCCTGCTCGTGACGGGCTCGAACATGAGCGGCAAGAGCACCCTGCTGCGGGCCATCGGCCTCAACGTCGTACTCGCGGGCGCAGGCGGCCCGGTGAGCGCGGCCTCCATGCGCATGCCGCTCGTCGATCTGCGCACGAGCATGCGCGTGCGGGATGCACTCGACGAGGGCGTCTCGTACTTCATGGCGGGGCTTCGAAGACTCAAAGGCGTGGTCGATGCGGCCGATGCGGCTACCGACGGACGACCGGTGCTCTACCTGCTCGACGAGATTCTGCAGGGCACGAACACGGCCGAGCGGCAAATCGCGGCTCGGCGCGTGATCCGACACCTTCTCGAGCGCCCCGCCATCGGAGCCGTGACGACGCACGACCTCACACTCGCCGACACAGAAGATCTGGCCGAGCGCTCCCGTCCCGTCCACTTCAGGGACACCCCCGGCACAGCCGAAGAGCCCCTGATCTTCGATTACCTCCTGCGACCCGGAATCGCGACGTCGACGAACGCGCTGAAGCTCGTCGAGCTCATGGGATTGGGGGAAGCCGACTAGGGATGCTCCGGCTTGACCGTTGCTTTAGGTTTGGAGCTTACTCCAAACCGAATCGGACATGAGCAGCGACGGCCAGAGACAATACTCCCCGACCGCGGTCGAAGAGAAGTGGCGGGTCATCTGGGACGAGCGGGGCACGAACAGCTTCACGACCGAGGAGCTCGAGCGCTCGCAGCGTCCCTACTTCAACCTGATGATGTTCCCCTACCCCTCTGCCGAGGGGCTTCACGTCGGGAACATGTACGCCTTCACCGGGGCGGACGTCCACGGACGCTTCAAGAGGCTCACGGGGCACGACGTCTTCGAGCCCATCGGGTTCGACGCGTTCGGAATCCACTCCGAGAATTTCGCGCTGAAGCAGGGCATGAACCCGATGGACCTGATCCCCAGGAACATCGAGAATTTCACGCGGCAGCTACGCGCATTCGGCGGGATGTACGACTGGAGCCACACGGTCAACACGACCGATCCGGCCTACTACCGCTGGACCCAGTGGATCTTCCTGCAGCTCTTCAACGCGGGACTGGCCGAGCGCAAGGAAGCCCCGGTCAACTGGTGTCCGTCGTGCATGACCGTCTTGGCCAACGAGCAGGTGATCGACGGGCATTGCGAGCGTTGCGACACGGCCGTGGAGCAGCGACGGATCGCCCAGTGGTTCTTCAAGATCACCCACTACGCCCAGCGCCTCCTCGACAACCTGCGGCACATCGACTGGTCGGAGACCACCAAGAAGGCGCAGCACAATTGGATCGGGAGAAGCGAGGGTGCCACCCTGCACTTCCCCGTGCGCGAGTCGGCCGATTCGGACACCACAACGGGTACGAACATCGAGGTGTTCACCACGCGGCCCGACACGATCTTCGGAGCGACCTACATGGTGCTGTCTCCGGAGCATCCGCTGGTCGACGTCGTGACCACCGAAGCGCAGCGCCAAGCGGTCGCGGAGTACCGCTCGGACGCCGCGAAGATGGATCTGGTCGCGCGCCAGAAGACGGACAAGACCAAGACCGGCGTCTTCACCGGCGGCTTCTGCTCGAATCCGGCCACTGACGAGGCCATCCCGATCTGGGTGGCCGACTACGTCCTGATGGAGTACGGGACCGGAGCCATCATGGCCGTGCCGGGGCACGACGAGCGGGACTTCGAGTTCGCGCGGACGATGGACCTGTCGATCGTTCGCGTGGTCGCGGGACCCGAGCAGGACGCGGACACGCCGCTCGAGGAAGCATACGTCGGGCCGGGAGTCCTGGTGAACTCGGGTGACTTCGACGGATCCGGCGTCGAGGACGGGAAGCAGGCCATCACGGCTTGGCTGGGCGAGCGTGGCCTGGGAGAGCTGAAGGTCAACTACAAGCTGCATGACTGGTGCATCTCCCGTCAGCGCTACTGGGGTCCGCCGATCCCCGTCATCTACTGCGACGACTGCGGACCGGTCGGCGTGCCCGAGGAAGACTTGCCGGTCCTCCTGCCTCGACTCGAGGACTTCCAGCCGGACGACAGCGGGGTCAGCCCGCTGGCCCGCGACGAAGCGTGGTACCGGACCGCGTGTCCGCAGTGCGGTGAGGAGGCGAGGCGGGAGACGGACGTGTCGGACACGTTCCTGGACTCGTCCTGGTACTTCCTGCGCTATCCGTCCACCGACCATGACGACGTGCCGATGGACGGGGCGATGACCAAGATGTGGCTGCCCGTGGATTGCTACATCGGCGGCAACGAGCACGCGGTGCTGCACCTGATGTACGCGCGGTTCGTGACCATGGTGCTGCACGACCTGGGACACCTGGATTTCGAAGAGCCCTTCGACCGATTCCGCGCCCACGGCATGATCACGAGAAACGGTGCGAAAATGTCGAAGAGCCGGGGTAACGTGATCACCCCCGACGACATCATCGATCGCTACGGAGCCGACACGTTCCGGACGTACCTGATGTTCATGGGACCGCTCGAGGAAGGCGGAGACTATCGGGACGAGGGGATCCAGGGACCCTATGGATTCCTGCATCGCCTCTATGAGACCGTGGAGTCGGCTGTCCAGGGCGGCGCGGAAGCCGCCGACCCGGAGGTCGAGCGAAAGATCCACCAAACGATCGCCCAGGCGACCGAGCAGATCCCGAACCTGCAGTACAACACGGCCATTGCCGCAATGATGGAGTGCCTCAACGCCATCCGGGCCGGCGGACGGACGCCGGCACGCTCGGAGATCGAGCCCCTCGTCGTGATGGTCGCGCCCTTCGCCCCCCACCTCTCCGAAGAGCTGTGGGAGCGGCTGGGCCACGACGGAAGCATCTTCGACGGATCGCAGTGGCCCGCATTCGATCCCGAGAAGGCGAAGGAAGACGCGGTCGAGGTGGCCGTCCAGGTCAACGGGAAGCTCCGAGGCACCATCCGGGTGCCGGTCGGCACGGATCAGGAGGCCGCCGAGGCCTTGGCTCGTGCCGAGGACAACGTCGCCCGCTATCTGGAGGATGCGGCCGTGAGGCGTGTCATCTATGTGCCCAACCGACTCCTCAACTTCGTCGTCGGATGAGCACGGAACTTCCAACCCGAACCGACAGCCCGATGAGTGAATCGCCCACCGGTCGCACCCCCGCGCTGGACAAAGCCTGCATCGACGCCGTGAAGGTCCTCTCGATGGACGCCGTGCAGAAGGCCAACTCCGGGCACCCGGGCACGCCGATGGCGCTGGCGCCGGTCGGCTATCTGCTCTGGACCCGACACCTGAGGCACAACCCGGCGAACCCCGATTGGCTCGACCGTGACCGCTTCGTGCTCTCCATCGGGCACGCGTCCATGCTCATGTACTCGCTGCTGCACTTGACCGGATACGACGTGCCGCTCGAGGAGATCGTCAACTTCCGGCAGTGGGGCTCGCTCACCCCCGGGCATCCGGAGGTCGGGCACACCCCGGGCGTCGAGACCACGACCGGGCCGCTCGGACAGGGCGTCGCCAACTCGGTCGGCATGGCGCTCGCCGAGCGCTGGCTGGCCGACCGTTTCAACCGGCCCGGCCACGAGATCGTCGACCACCGCACGTACGCGCTGTGCTCCGACGGCGACCTCATGGAGGGGATCTCGCACGAGGTCGCCGAGCTCGCGGGCCATCAGAGGCTCGGCAAGCTCGTATGGATCTTCGACGACAACCGGATCACGATCGAGGGCAGCACCGACCTGGCCTCCTCCACCGATCAGGCGCTGCGCTTCGAGGGGTACGGGTGGCACGTGACGAAGGTCGAGGACGGCGCCGACCTCGTCTCGATCGAGCGTGCGCTCGCCGACGCCCGGGCGGAGACCGAGCGTCCGACGCTCATCGTCCTCAAGACGCGCATCGCCGAGGGCAGCCCCAACAAGGTGGACACCCCCGGCGCGCACGGCGCGCCGCTCGGTGAAGACGAGATCGCCGCGACCAAGGCCAACATCGGGTACCCGAGCGAAGAGCCGTTCTACGTCTCGGACGACGCGAAGGCGGCCTGGCTGGAAGCGCGCGCCAGAGGCCAGTCCCTGGAGGACGATTGGCAGGGACGCTTCACCGCGTACCGTGACGCGCATCCCGAGTTGGCTGCCGAATACCTCCGCACCATGGCCGGCGAGCTTCCGGACTCGTGGGACGAAGAGATCCCGGACGTCGCCGTGGCGGAAAGCGCCGACGCGACCCGTGGCTGGTCGGGCAAGGTGATCCAGGGCCTGGCTGCCCGCGTTCCGAACCTGATCGGAGGCTCGGCGGATCTGGGATCGTCCAACAAAACGGACATCGCGGGGGCGGACTCACTCCTCGCACAGACGCCCGGCGGTCGCGTCTTCCACTACGGTGTCCGAGAGCACGCCATGGGCGGGATCATGAACGGCATGGCCCTTCACGGGGGCGTTCGACCCTTCGGCGGCACCTTCCTGATCTTCTCCGACTACATGCGGCCGTCGGTACGCCTGGCCGCGCTCATGGAGCTTCCGGTCATCTACGTCTTCAGCCACGACAGCATCGGGCTGGGCGAGGACGGGCCGACGCACCAGCCGATCGAGCAGCTGATGAGCCTGCGCTTGATCCCGGGGCTTCTCGATCTTCGCCCGGCCGACGCGGCCGAGGTCGCCGTTGCATGGCGCATGGCGATGGAGCGCAGCGACGGACCCACCTTCCTCTCGCTCTCCCGCCAGAAGGTGCCACTTCTCGATCGTGAGGGTGAGCTCGCCCCGGCAGAAGGACTGCGGCGGGGCGCCTACGTCCTGGCGGAAGCGTCGGGCGGGGCTCCGCAGGTGATCGTCGTCGCCAGCGGCTCGGAAGTCGGGGCCGCCCTCGATGCCCGAAGGCAGCTCGAGGCCGACAGTACGCCGACGCGCGTCGTAAGCATGCCGAGCTGGACCCTCTTCGCCGAGCAGCCGGCCGATTATCGGGAGTCGGTCTTCCCCCCGAACGTCACCGCACGCGTCTCGATCGAGGCCGGCAGCACGACGGGGTGGACTCGCTGGGTCGGCGACCGCGGCGCTGCCATCGGCATCGACCGCTTCGGAGCCTCCGCTCCGGCCGATCGGCTCTTCGCGGAGTTCGGCATGACGACGGATCGGGTCGTCGAGACTGCCCGGGAGCTGGTGCGGGGGTAGGCCCCGAGAGGTCAGCTCTCCGGCGGGAAGCTCCGCATGATGACCTCGACCGCGAGCTCCATCCGAACGAGAAGCCTGTCCGTATCGTTCGGGTCGAAGGCCCGGGTCGCCACGCCGCGCCAGACGAGCGTTCTCGAGCGCCGGTCGATGACGTCGAGGATGAGCTCGTCCGACCCGTGCGGTCGACCGTCCAGGTTGACCGGGAGGCCCGTCGAGGGTCGATACCGCAGGGTGCGATACGCCTCGGCGAAGTCGATGCCGAAGGGACCGGCGTGGAAGTGGACCAGGAAGTCCGGGTTCGCCTCGACCTTCCGATAGCCGCGCTCCCTCAGGCGACGGTCGAACTCGGCCCGTACCCTAAGATCGAAGTCCGTCGCTGCCGCGCCCTCGGCATCGGCAGCCCACTCGTAGCGCGCGAAGTCCACAAAAGGAGCCGCTGGGTCGAGATCCACGCGATGACGGACGCCGGCGCAGCCGAACACCAGGAACAGCAGCGTCGGGGCGAGGAAGCGTTTCATCCCGCAAAGCTCGCCCGGGGCCAGGGCCTCATCAAGCAGTCGACCTGCGTACTTGCGTCATCGACCTCGCCCGGTGGATGTTGCCGGCCATGACAGACATCCTCTCGCGGCTGTCGGCCGCCCTCGAAGACCGCTACACCCTCGAGCACCAGCTCGGCGAGGGTGGCATGGCGACCGTCTATCTCGCTGAAGACCTGAAGCACAAGCGCAAGGTCGCGCTGAAGGTGCTCAAGCCGGAGCTCGCCGCCGTGGTCGGTGCCGAGCGCTTTCTGGCCGAGATCGAGACGACCGCCAACCTGCAGCATCCCCACATCCTCCCGCTTCACGATTCGGGCGAGGCCGACAGCTTCCTCTTCTACGTCATGCCCTACATCGAGGGTGAGACGCTCGGAGACCGCCTGGCCCGGGAGAGGCAGCTCCCGGTCGACGAGGCCGTGAAGATCGCGGTCGCGGTCGCAGGCGCCCTGGATTACGCGCACCGGAAAGGCGTGATCCACCGCGACATCAAGCCCGGCAACATCCTCATGCAGGACGGGCAGCCGGTCGTCGCCGACTTCGGCATCGCCCTGGCCGTCGGCGCGGCAGGGGGGGCGCGTCTCACCGAGACCGGCCTGAGCGTCGGCACGCCGTACTACATGAGCCCCGAGCAGGCCACGGGCGACCAGGTGATTGGTCCGTCGAGCGACGTGTACGCGCTCGCCAGCGTCCTCTACGAGATGCTCGTCGGCGAGCCTCCCTTCCCCGGGGCCACGGCGCAGGCCGTGCTCGGCAAGATCATCGCGGGGGAGAAGGTTTCGGCGACCCAGCATCGGGCTTCGATTCCCCTGCACGTGGACGCGGCCATCCGGAGGGCGCTCGAGAAGCTCCCGGCCGACCGCTTCACCACTGCGGAGGAATTCGCCAAGGCGCTCGAGGATCCGGCCTTCGCTCACGGTCCGGCGCTGCGGGTCGCAGCGGCGGCCGCCCCGGGGCCGTGGAAGGCGTTGGCGGCCGTCTTCGCCGCGGCGACTGTCGTGCTGGGCGGCCTGCTGCTCTCGTCCGCAATGGGACCCGACGCCCCCGAACGCATCAGCAGATTCGCGGTCGGACTCCCCGAGGGGCACGTCGGAGCCCTCTATCCGGGCGAGACGGTCACGATCTCGCCGACCGGCGACGCGTTCGTCTACACCGGACCCAGCGAGCGGCGTGCCATCCCGCAGCTCTGGATCCGACAGCGGACCCAGCTCGAGCCCCGTCCGATGGCCGGCACCGAAGAGGCGTACGATCCGTCCTTCAGTCCCGACGGCCAGAGCGTCGCCTACCTGACCCAATCGGAGATCCGCACGGCGTCGCTCGGGGGTGAGCCACCCGTCACCCTCGCGACCTCGGGTGCCTGGGGTGCGGGGCTGACGTGGGCCGACGACGGCTATATCTACGTCTTCGACGCGGAATCGGCGGGCATCGGGCGCGTACCCGACTCCGGCGGAGAGGTCGAGGCGTGGACCACGCTCGACGAAGATACCGACGAGAGCTTCCACTTCTGGCCCGAGGCGCTGCCCGATGGCGCCGGGATCCTCTTCATCGTGGCCCACGGCGGGCTCTCCACGACCAGCGCCTGGGACATCGCCGTGGCAGACCCGGCGACCGGCGAACACAAGGTCCTCGCAGACGGTACCTACGCGGTCTACTCCCAGACCGGTCACCTGGTCTACCTCTCTACGGAGGGGACGCTCCTGGCGGCCCCCTTCGATCTGGAGACCCGCGAGCTCACCGGTCCCGCGGTCGCACTCTTCGAAGGGGTGGCGATCTCGGCACAGAGCGTCGGTCTGGATGTGGCCCCGGACGGCACGCTCGTGTACTGGTCCGGCGAAGCCGGAGGCGGTCCGGGAGCCAGCCTCGTCTGGGTCGACCGGGACGGCACGGTGACGAAGGTCGACCCTTCCTGGACTTTCGATGCGGGAGCCCCGGAGGTGGGTGTCGAGCTGTCTCCGGACGGCACGCGGGCTGCGATCAAGATCACGACGGATGCGGGAGAGGACATCTGGGTCAAGGAGCTCGACGACGGTCCGCTCTCCCGGCTGACCTTCGATCCCACCTTCGACCGCCGGCCCCGTTGGTCGAAGGACGGAACGGGTATCCTCTTCACCTCGGACCGGGGAGAGAGCACGGATCTATGGAAGCGCCCGGCCAACGGCACGGGTCCTCCCGAGCTCGTGCTCGATTTCGAGCAGGCCATCAACGAGGTCCAGCAGACGCCGGACGAGGAGTGGTGGATCCTTCGGCTCGGCGGCATCAGCGGAGGCACGAACCAGCGCGACCTGGTGGCCATGCGCCGAGGGGACTCGATCCCCACGCCCCTCGTCGCCGAGCCGTACGACGAAAAGGGCATGGCGCTGTCCCCCGACGGTCGGTGGCTGGCCTACGAGTCCACGGAAACAGGCAGGGACGAGGTGTACGTCCGGCCCTTCCCGGACGTGAACAGCGGAAAGTGGCAGGTCTCCAGCGAGGGCGGGCACAACCCGCGCTGGTCGAAGGACGGAACCGAGCTCTTCTTCGTGAGCGCGGGCGGTGACATGACCGCTGTGGACATCGCCTTCGACAACGGTTTCCGGGTGCGGGGGACGCAGCCGCTCTTTTCCACGACCGAGCGCATTCTCTTCGCCCAGGTGAACTACGCGGGCTGGGACGTCAACCCGGACGGAAGTCGTTTCCTGATGGTGCAGACCGCCCCGCCCGCCGACGTCAGCGCGATCGTGGTCGTGGAGAACTTCTCCGAAGAGCTGAAGGCGAAGGTCGGCCGCTAGCGCTGGAACTCCGGCACTGCGCCAACGATTGGGCCCTCGTGAGAGAATCGATCGGAGCGCACCGGAGTCGCCGCACGTGATGAGCATCGAGGTCAGAATCCCGATACGGAGGTCGAACGCCGCCGCCCTGTGCGCGCTCGTGCTCGCAGGCTGCGGAGGATCCGACAACCCGTTCGCCCAGCCGACGGATCTGGAGGTCGACTGCGACCTGCCGGCATACCTGCTGGTCGACGGCAACGCCGGCGGCCCGGACGCGATTCCCGCGCTCAACAGACCCGTCATGGTCCCGGCCGACGACCCGGATGAGCTGGACTACCTGCAGGAGCAGGATCGGGTGCTGGGTATCTACGTGAACGGAGAGGCCCGAGCCTACCCCCACAACATCTTCTGGTACCACGAGGTCGTGAACGACGTGGTGGGTGGGCAGCCCGTGGCCATCACCTTTTGCCCGCTGACCGGCTCCGGCCTGGCGTTCGATCCGAACATCGGTGGCCGCACCGTGGAGTTCGGCGTCTCGGGGCTCCTGTGGGCGAACAACCTGATCCTCTTCGATCGCGGCACCCGCGAGATCTACGGACCGCAGCTCTCGGTCGAAGGCCGTTGCTCGGCCTTCAGGGACGTCCAGCCGAACCTGATCGCGATCACCGAAACGACCTGGGCACGCTGGAAGCAGCTGCACCCGTCTACGACCGTGGTGAGCGGCGATACCCAGTTCTTCCGGCCCTACGACATCTACCCCTATGGCGAGTACGACGCGATCACGAACAACAGCCTTCTGTTCCCCATGAGCACCGACAACACACGACCCATCAAGGAGCGTGTGCTGGGAATTCGCATCGGAGAAAGTGGCGGCAAGGCTTACCCGTTCGGAGAGCTCGACGCCGAAGGGTCCGTGGCCGCGGTGAACGACAACATCGAGGGAACCGAGATCGTCGTCCTGTACGAGATGTTCCATCGCAAGTCCGCCAACGCCTTCCTGCGAGAGGTCGAAGGGCAATCTTTGACCTTCGAGGTCGTAGATAACGAGTACAGGGACGTCGAAACCGGATCGAGCTGGGACATCCTGGGTCGAGCGATCGACGGGCCTTTGGCCGGAACGGAGCTGGAGCGCCTGGAGGAAGCCTACACGCTCTTCTGGTTCGCCTGGCGGCACTTCCAGCCCGACGGGGAGGTCTTCGAGGCGAGTTGACCGAACGCCAGCTCGCGCAGGAGGAGGCCGCGTCGGGATCCAGCCCGGCGCGGCCTCCTTCACGAGACGAGGAAGCGGTGGGGCGATATGGCGAAAAACCGTGTGCGGCTCATAGCGGCGAGTGCCGACCTCTTCCACCGCCAGGGATATGCCGGCACGTCCCTGGACGACATCCTGACGCACACGGGCGTCGCCCGCAGCAACTTCTACTATCACTTCGACAGCAAGCTGGCCCTTGCCAGAGCGGTCGCTCGCTACCGGATCGAGGAATACGAGACCGGGTTCGTGACCCCCTCGCTCGGCAACGAGAGTCTGAAGCCGAGAGAGCGTATCCGGCGGCTCTTCGAGCTCGCTGCCGAGGCCCAGGACCCCGAGAGCGGCCGAATGGGATCTCCCCTCGGTCGTCTCAGTACGGATCTGGCCGCCACCGACCCGACCATCGGGAAGCTGCTGCGCGCCTACTTCGCAGGAGTTCAGAAGAGGCTGCGCGAGCTCCTTCTGGCTTTGGAGCCCGGCATCACCTCCGAGGGCGCGGATGCCCGAGCGGAAGTCATGCTCTGCGTGCTGGAGGGAGGATTGCTGCTCGGAAGCCTGCGCCGCTCACCGGACGAGATCCAGCGTGCCGGCCACGCGGCCTTGGAGATGGTGCTGCCCCTCTCGGCCGGCTCCAGATCGGTGTCCTAGTGCTCCAGGGCTCGAGCCACGCCGAGCAGCTGCGCGGCCTCCAGCTCACCGACCAGGGCCTGCTCGGCACCATCCCCGGCCCAGGTGACGACGGTGGGCCCTCGCAACCCGGAATCCGTGACTCGCGGAGCGAGCACCCGTGAGCGTGCGATCCCACCGGCGTTCGGCACGACATAGTGAGAGATCTCCCGTCCGTCGATCTCGTACCGGATCATGGCGCCACGCCGTCCGTCCAGCAGGCAGATCTCGGCACCCGACAGACGGACCCCGTCCAGCCGAGCTGCCGTAATCGCGATCCCGAGCTCACGGGTCAGAAACCGAGAGACCTCTGCAGGATCGCTCGTCTCGACATGGTCCTGCCCGACCGCACGGCGCAGATAGTCCTCGACGAAGAGGGCCTCCTCGCCGACGACCGTGCCGTGCTGGATGAACATGCCGCCCCACGCTCCACCGAGCAGCAGGGCCGCCACGGCCGCGACCGAAATCACCCAGGGGGACCGGCGAACCGGAGGACTCCGACCCCCGGATAGGCGACCCGCGATCAGGGCTTCCGATCTCTCTCCGGCAATCACGTCGAAGACGCGCTCCCGCACCCGCCGCGGCGCACGCTCGGCGCGGAGTCGCTCATAGGCCGCGAGGATTTCACGGTCCTGTGCCAGGTACTGCTCACAGCTCGCGCATTCATCGATGTGCGCGCGAGCCTGGAGCACGGCACCGTCGGCGATCCTCAACCGCTCGGGCGGCCACAGCGCCCTGCGCGCAGCCGAGCAGTCCATCGGCCCACGCTCAGCCATTCATTCCCTCCGCCGGCCGCTCGCCCACGACACCGACCACCTCCGACAGCGAGGCACGGTGGGAGAGCAGCGCTTCGAGCTCCCCGCGCTCCCCACCCAAAAGGTCTTCCACATCCGCATAGGACCACCGCCGCAGCAGCAGCAACCAGAGGGCCACACGAGCCCGCGGCGGAATTCGGTCCATGGCTCTGAACAACGCCGATCCGATCCGATCGCCATCCCATCCAAGGCGACCGAAGATCTCGAGGAAGTCGCGAGCGAGACGTGCCTCCAGCCAACGTTCGACCTCTCCATCCGAATCCCCGCGTGCGAAGGCGTGAAAGGCGCGCCGGACGGTCCAGACAAGAAGCTCCTCCGCGGCGTCCTCGTGCCCACCCGACAACAACAGAGACCCGCTGAAGAGATCGTCGATCTTGCGACCGGCCAGCTCTTCGAAGGCTTGCGGCATCGGACCTCCTTCTGGTTGTCGTGATCCCGGCGGCCAAATGCGGAATACCTCGGACGCACAAAAGGTTCGGCGCAACAGAGCGGCGGCGGAGTGGACGCCTTGCGCCGGCCCGGGATGGCCTCCCAAGCTCTGTTTTCGGAGACCGCAGCACCCCCCGGAAGCCCAGGCTCGATGCAACCAGCTGAAACCGTGTTCTCGGGAAAAGGAGAGCTCCGTGGGACCGGCACGTCGTTTCGCTATGACATTCGGCTTCTGGACCCGTCGGAGTCACGTGTTGTAGCCGATTTGCATCGACACATCGTCTCGCTCCTACCTCCGAAGCTGTACCTGTACGAGCGAGACGAGCGGTTCTTTCGTGACTGCCTGAACAGGGGAGGATGCGTGGCCGGCGCCTTCCACGGGGAGAGCATGATCGGCTACGCGACCCTCCAGCGCCCCCGAGCCGGAGAGGAGAACTACGGAAAGGACCTCGGCCTTCCGCCCGAGGCTTTGGATCGCGTAGGGCATCTGGCGGGCTCCGCCGTCAAGGCCGAATACCGCGGCAACGGGCTGCAGAGGCTCCTCGCCGAGGCGAGAGACCGCGCCGCACGAACATTGGGCGTCGAGCACATGTGTGGTGAGGTCGTTCCCGGCAACGTCATCAGCATCGCCAACCACCTCCGGCAGGGCTATCACCTCGAGGCGGACAAGGTCGATCGCTTCGATCTCGTTTGCTTCGTGCTCCACAAGCGCCTCTCCGAGAATCCGCCCTCGGAGCCCTCCGGGCAGATGTTCGAAGTGCCCGCCGGCGACCCCGCCGCATGCCGGGTCCATCTCCGCGCGGGCCGATGCGGGTTCGAGGTGGTGAGGCCGACCGCCGACGCCCATATTCGCTTCTCGCATTTCGCGCACGACTAGACGCTTCCAGCCTCCCGGTTTCCGCTTGGAACGAATCCTCAGAGCCTTCAGCATCCAGCCGGACGAGTCGAAGATCACGTCCCGGCTGTGGATGTATTCCTTCGCGCTGGGAACCGCGAAGGTCTTCCAGCTGACCGCTGCGCAGGCGCTCTTCCTGGAAGACTTCGCGGCCGGAGATCTCGCGTACGTGTACATCATCGCCTCGGTCGCTACGGTCGCCGCGAGCGTCACGTACCTGCGGCTGGGCAACCGCCTTCCGCTTCGCTCGCTGATCACGGCGAATCTGGCGTTCTGTACGGTTGTGGCCCTGGTCCTGTGGCTGGCGGTCATCTCGATCGACGCGCGTTGGCCCGCGCTGGCGCTCATCGTCTGGTATCAGGTCTTCGTCGCGCTCGTGAGCGTCGCATTCTGGGCTGCCGCCACCCAGGTCGTCGACATCCGCCAGGGCAAGCGGATCTTCCCCATCGCGACGACGGGTGACGTGATTGCGACGTCGCTCGGCGGGCTTGTCATTCTCTCGATGGTGGACCTGATCGGCACCGCCAACCTGCTCTTGATCGGGTCAGCGGGTCTCGCGTTCGGGATATTCGGTCTGAAGCAGATCACGCGCACACACGACGAGAGCTTCGCGGCGAAGGAGGAGCAGGAAGCCGGTGCGGTGAAGAGCAAGGCGGTCGACTGGAACAGTCCGTACCTCCGGTTGATGATGGCGTACTTCATGATCAGCGCCGTCACCTTCGTCTTCCTGGACAACGCATTCTTCGACGTCGCCGAGCGACGGTACACGACCACCGAGACCCTCGCCCGGTTCTTCGCGACCTACTCGGCCGTGGCCGCGCTGGTGACCTTCTTCTTCCGATCCTTCGGCGCCGGTCGACTCGTCCAGCGCTTCGGCCTGATCGCCGGCCTGATCGGGCTCCCGCTCGCCCTGCTCATCGGCTCGAGCCTGGTGATCTCCGGTGGAATCCTCCTGCCGGCGCTCGGCCTGGTGTTCTGGTTCACCGTGATGACGCGTCTCTTCGACAAGGTCTTCCGGGGCATGCAGGCGACGTCGTTCGCGACGCTGTATCAGCCCCTGATGGAGAAGGGACCGGCCGTGCAGACGACGCTCGACGGCATCGTCGACTCGATCGCGCTCGGCCTCGCCGGCCTCGCGCTGCTGGGCCTGCATCGCTTCTTCGACATCACCGCCTGGCATCTGTCGATCTTCCTGGTGATCCTGTGCGCGGGCTGGATCGTGGTCACGCTTCGACTGCGTCGTGAGTACGTAGCCACCTTGGCGAGCGTCCTGCAGCGTCGGCGCATCCAGGGACAACCGCTGCAGATCCTGGACAGCGATGTCCTCCAGCTCGTTCAGGAAGAGCTCGAGAGCGACCATCACGAGAACGTCATCTACGCGCTCGAGCTGCTCGAGGACGCCGAGTATGTGGGACTCGATACGGTGCTCGTCGAGCTCCTCGAGCACAGCTCCTCCGACGTCCGGTATCAGGTCCTCGCCCGGATCGAGGAGCGCAACGTGGCCGAGGCCCTCCCGAGGGTACGGGAGATCATCCTGAACCCCGAGCTACCCGACTTCCTGCGTGGGCGGGCGGTGCGGCTCGCGGCGGCGCTCTCCGAGGACATCTTTCCCGAGGTCATGGACGCGCTTCGCAGCGAAGCAGGCGAGATGCGACGAGGCGCGCTCGTCGGCCTCCTGAAGTCGGGCTCCATCGAGGGAATCGTCTATGCCGGGGCCGAGTTGCTCGAGGACCTCCGTTCCGACTCGGCACCGGACCGGATATTCGCTGCCCAGGTGCTTCGGGACGCCGAGATCCCGAGCTTCTACCGGCAGGCGATCCAACTACTCAACGATCGCGACATCCGCGTCCGTTCGGCGGCGATCGAAGCGGCCGCGAAGATGGGTCACGCGCCGCTGTGGCCGGTCGTCGTGGATTCGCTTCGGGAGCCCGACCTGGCGAGCGCCGCTTCCGAAGCGTTGATCGATGCGGGAGAGGACGCGGTTCCGAGCCTCCTGTACGGTTTCGATCGACACGCCGACGACCGTTCGTTCCGGCTGGCCGTCCTCCGGATCCTCGGGCTGGTGAAGAGCGAGGCGGCTCTCGATCGGATCGCCGAGCTCGTCGGCTCCGAGGACCGTGATCTCCGCCACGGTGCCCTCCTGGCGTTGTCGAAGTACGGACTGCGTGCGACGGGCGAGCGGAAGAGGGCGCTCAAGGACCAGGTCCGGGAAGAGGTCCGTGACGTAGGCGAGCTCTACGTCGCCCGACAGGACCTCCTGCCCGAGCTCAACGGATCACCGCTGGTGAGGGCGTTCACCGAGGAGATCCGGCGGGGACAGCACCGGATCTTCCTGCTGCTCGCGCCGCTCTTCCCGGCCCACGACGTGCTGAGTACGTGGGAGAGCTTCTCGAGCGCGAACCGCAACCGTCGCGCCTATGCGCTCGAGCTCCTGGAGAACTTCCTCTCCGTCGACGAGCGGGCATGGATGTACCCGGTCCTGGAGGACCTCCCCGGCCCCGACCGCGTCGACCGGATCTGCCGCGCCCAGAACCACCGGCGGATGTCCTGGAAGGGACGGATCTCCTGGGTTCTCGAGGATTCCGACCTCTCGCTCTGGACCCGCATGTGCGCCCGCCACGAGGGGCATGCCCATAACCTGGAAGTGTCGCCCCCCACCGAAGCCGAGGCCGAGATTCTGAGTCGGGCGGTTCGACTGCGAAGCGTGGACCTGTTCCAGGAGATGCAGGATCACGTCCTCGCCGCGCTGGCGCCGAGACTGCAACCGGTCGAGCTCGACCCCGGCGAGGTCGTGTTCGAAAAGGGTGAGCTGGGCGACTGCATGTACCTGGTGCTCGACGGTGCCGTGCGCGTCCACGACAACGGGACCACGCTGGCCGAGCTCGGGGCGAACACCGTCTTCGGGGAGTTCACGGTGCTGCATCAGGGCGAGCGCACGGCTTCGGTGACCGCCGACGAAGAGGGCAGCTACCTGCTCCGCCTCACCCAGACGGACCTGTACGACCTGATCAGGGAGGAGGCGACGGTCGCGCAGTCGCTGATCAAGCTGATCGTGAAGCGGCTCCGACAGAACCAGAGCACCCGTTCACAGCAAGGTGCCGCTCAGACGTCTTAGGTCAGACGCTCGACGAGCACCTTGATGATCCCCCGAGACATCGCCGGCCGGCCGGCCATCAGCTCGTAGAGCACATCCTGATCGAGCCGGAGCAGGCGGGTCTCCTCCTCGGCGGTGACGGTCTCCCTTCGCACCTCCGAGGTGAGCGCCGTCACCTCGCCCAGGATCTGGTCCGGACCCAGCTCCGCCACGGTCTCGTCCTCCACATGGACGCGCACCCGTCCGTCGACGACGATGAAGAGCGACCGCCCGAGGTCGCCCCTCTTGTAGAGGACCTCGTCAGGCTCCAGGCGCACCTCCTCCATGTGCGCCGCCAGACTCCCCAGCACGTCGTGTGGGAGCTCGCCGAAGATCTTCGTCCTCTTGAGGATGAAGATGCGTTCGATCATTTGCTGGCTCCCTCGCGTCGTCCGAAACCGGTCGTGATGGCTAACAACAGAATCGCCAAGAGCGCCCAGGAGTGGAAGTTGAGCAAGCCCACCTCGAGCGGTGCGATCCTGGGCATCCCCTCGGCTCCTCCGGCCGTCATGCTCGACGCAAGGATCGTCGGAATGAAGAAGGGCAGAAGAAACGGGTAGGTGCAGACCGTCACATCGAGGATGTTCGCCCGACGATATGCCGACACGCCCGCAGCCTCCCCCGTCTCCCGGACGAGCTCGCCCACGCCGAGAATCGCCACGACCGAGTGCGTCGTGAGGAGTACCGCTGCGCTGACCGCACCGAAAGACCACCACTCCGCGCGGGCCGGAGGCGGCGGGTTTGCGACCAGCTTCCGGTGCAACGAGTCCATCAGGCCGCCGGCCTCCACCCCGCCCACGACCCCCATGAGCAGGATCGTGAAGACCGACACACCGATCCCCCGCTCCATACCCTCGAGAAGCAGGCCCCTCGCGATGAAGCTCTCACGGTCGAGGTAGAGGAGCTCGCCCACCCCGAAGAGCCCGAGACCGATACCGACCACCGCCGTGACCAGACTGCCGGCCATGAGGCTCTCCACCAGATGACGCTTGGCCAGGAGCATGCCGAGCGCGACTGCCGGACCGAGCCCTGCGGCCAGTCCGAGCAGGCCGCCCTCCGAAGCAATCGGTGCGGTCGCCCGGACGGACGAGCCCCCGAAGACGACGAACAGGCCCAAAGCGAGCGCTCCGGCGGGCAGCGCATACTTCAGCCTGGATCGCACCACCCCGCCGATGTCGGCCTCCTGCGTCGTCGCCGAGGCGATCGTCGTGTCGGAGACCGGGGAGATGTTGTCTCCGAAGGTCGCACCGCCCAGCACCGCGGCGATCAGGATCGCCGGTTCGGCACCGAGCGCACCCCCCGGCGGGTAGAGCAACGGTGCGCAGAGGATGACCGTCCCCAGGCTCGTGCCCGTGGCAGTCGAAACCAGAGCGCAGATCAGGAAGGTGGCTCCGACATAGCCCCCACCCTCGATGCCCGCCTCTCGGGCGAGCGCCACCAGGCCGTCCACGAAGCCGGCCGCGTTGACCAGCGAGCCGAGCACACCCGCCAACAGCCACGCCATCACCATCAGCATCACGATCGGCCTGCTCATGCCGCGCACCGCCGCTTCGGAGTAGGCGGTGCCGTCGCGAGCGAGGGTCACGCCGACACCCAGCGCAATGAGGAGCACCGGCCAGAACCCGCGTTCGTCGGGTGTGCCCGACAGGCCGAGCGCCCCCACTCCCAAGAGGAAAACGGCCAGGGGCGCGAGCGCCCCGAGCATCCCTCCGCGGAAGTCGATGCGGTGTCGGCGATCGGGTCCTTGCACGGAGCGCCTCGGAAATGAGATTGGGCGTTTGAGCGGCGGGCCAAGCTAGCCTGCCCGCCGAGGTCCGGGAAAGGAGAGACCGTGAGCACCACGAACGACGAATTCGTCCTCTACGACTTACGGGTGGAGGTTGTCGGCTCCGCCGAGGACATGGTCTGCAACCACAAGGTCGGGGATTATTTCGAGCTCTCGGGAGAAAACCTCTCCCTACCGCCGGGGCAGAGCTTTCCCATCTATCCGCTCGCCACGCTGCTCCCGCTCCTGCCCGCCAAGCAACGAGAGACCCACCCGAACGACTGGATGACGACCGACACCGACATCGCCTGCCCGGATCCCCACTGCGGTGGGATGTTCCGCATCACCAGAACGGGCAAGACGACCTTCCGCCACGGCGAGGTCACACGGGTACCCCTGGTCGAGGATCCTCGGGAAGCGTGATCCCTTCCGCCGAGATTTCTCCCGGAGTCCGGATCCCACGAGTCGTGGTCGGTGCCTGGCAGCTCTCGGCGGGGCACCGTCGCTCGCGGAGGCCCCGTGCAGCGCTTCTCGACGAGTTCACGGCCATGGCCGACCTTGGCCTGACGGCCTTCGACTGCGCCGACATCTACACGGGCGTCGAGGAGCTTCTCGGTGAGTTTCGGGCGCGCTACGCCCGGGAGCGCGGCCTCGAAGCGGCACGACAGCTTCGCTTCCACACGAAGTACGTCCCGGACTACGACTCGCTCGGCTCACTCGAGCGCCGCGACGTCGAGCGGATCGTCGACCGGTCCCTGGCGCGTCTTGGCGTGGAGCGGCTGGACCTGGTGCAGTTCGCCTGGTGGGACTACGCGGTCGAGCGCTGGGTCGAGGTGGCGGGCTGGCTCGACGAGCTCAGGCAGGCCGGCAAGATCGCCGCCCTCGGCGCCACCAACTTCGACGTCCCGAGTCTGTCCGCCATGATCCACACGGGCATCCCCATCGTCAGCCACCAGGTGCAGTTCTCCGCCCTGGACCACCGCCCCGCGGCCGCGATGACCGCGGTCTGCGTCGACCGGGGCATCGGGATCGTCAGCTACGGCGCGCTGGCTGGAGGATTTCTCTCGGATCGGTATTTTGGTGAGCCCGAGCCCGGGACGCCTCTGGCGAATCGCTCGCTCGTGAAGTATCGGCTGATCATCGAAGCGTACGGTGGATGGGAAGCCTTTCAGGTTCTCTTGGGGGTGATGCGGGAGATCGCCGATCGCCACCAGGCGTCCATCGCTCAGGTGGCGCTGGCTTACACCCTGTCCCGTGACGGCGTGGTCGCCGTCCTCGTCGGTGCATCTCGGCCCGAGCGGATGGAGGAGGCGTCGGCAGCGGCTTCGCTGGAGCTCTCGGAGGGGGAGCTCGGGCGGATCCACGCACTCGCGGAGGCGGCACCGGGGCCCCATGGCCCGGTCTTCGGACTCGAGCGAGACAAGGATGGGCCACACGGGCGTATCATGAAGTACAACCTGAACCGGGGATGAGCGGATGAAGCGGATGAAGCGAGCGTTCGCGGCGGCCACGGCATTAGCCCTGGCCTCGGCATGCGTGCCCGAGGAAGTCGAGCGCGAGGGACAGTGGCTCGCCGGTGACCACCACATCCACAGCCGCTACAGCGTCGGATGGAATGTCGAGACCGATCCACCGACACCTCGAATCGGCGGGGACGCGATCTACCCGATTCCGATGAACGCGCTCATGGCCAAGCGCTACGGTCTCAGCTGGATGGTGGCCACCGATCACGGTGGGCCCAACCATAGCAAGGTCAACCTGGAACGTGCCTACCCCGAGCTCGTCCAGTCACGCGAGGTCGTACCGGAGGTCATCCAGTTCTACGGCATGGAGTTCGACACCCCCGGCGCCGATCACTCCAGCCTCATCATCCCCCACACCCACGACGAGGCGGGTCGCCTGGTCGAGATCGAGTCCAACTACGCCAAGTGGGAGCCGTGGCCCCGGGACTCCACGTGGGACACCGAGCCCAGAATGATCGAAGCGCTCGGGGTAATGCGCGACTTCCCCGACCCGCCCGTGCTGATCGCCAACCATCCGTCGCGATCCGCTTCCGATCTGGGCGTCTACGGACTGGACGCGCCCGAGGAGTTCCGCGACTGGAACGACACCGCTCCGGAGGTCGCGGTGGGGATGGCGGGCGCGCCCGGCCATCAGGCCGTTACGCTCAACCCCGACGGGTCGATCGATCCCAACGGGCCGCGGGGCGGATACGGTCGGTACCCGACCCTGGGGGGGTTCGACCAGATGACGGCCAGGCTCGGAGGCTTCTGGGACTCGATGCTGGGCGAGGGCCGGCGCTGGTGGATCACCGCCAACTCCGACTCACACGTGAACTGGCGTGAGGGCGGCGCCGATTTCTGGCCCGGGGAGTACTCCAAGACGTACGTGTGGGCCGAGAAGAATCACGACGACATCCTCGAGGGCATCCGGGCGGGTCGCGTCTTCGTCACGACCGGAGACCTCGTAGCCGAGCTCGAAGTGACGGCCCGTGTCGGCCAGGAGACCGCCCGGATCGGCGACGAGCTCGAGGTCCCTGCGGGCGCGTCCGTGGAGATCACCATCCGCTTCCTCGACCCCGAAAGCCTCAATCACCACGGTGACGACCCCCGCGTGTCCAGGGTCGATCTAATCGTGGGCGACGTCACGGGGCCCGTCGCCGATCGCTCGGCCGATACGAACCCGACGACGCGGGTCGTCGCACGCTTCGACGCGACCATGTGGGAGACCGACGGGCCATACCGGGAGGTCACCTACGTCCTGGAGGACGTCACGGCCGACCGATATCTCCGCGTGCGCGGAACCAACGGCGGCGAGCTCGAGCCCGAGACGGATCCGCGCGGCGAGGACCCGTGGACCGACCTCTGGTTCTATTCCAACCCGATATTCCTCCATGTGCACTGAGGCGTAAGCATCAGTCCGACCACGACTTAGGAGTATGCGTGGGGTCGCGCCGGCAGCATCTACGTACTACGTACACGGTTCGCTCGTTCTAGGCACTTTGACGTAGAGAAGCCCGGGCGCCGCGAGGGCATCGTTCTCGTGTGAAGCAGGACGACCTTTTCACACGGAGAAGAACGATGTCACGCATCTTCATGATCGCTGCATCCGCAGCACTGTTCCTGGGCGCCGGGACCCTGCAAGCGCAGGAGCGGCCCGAGGTACCCGAGGAGTACCGGGTCAAGAAGCTCCCGAGCCAGAGCCTCAGCGGACCACGCTTCGGCTTCACCGCCTTCACCGGCCAAACCGCCGACAACCGGGACGCGATCGGCCTCGAGCCCATCATGTCCCAGTTCGGTTGGCAGTTCGAGCGGCAGCTCGTCTCCACGAGCAACGGCGCGCAGGCGCTCCTCGAGTGGGTCTTGCTGGTCGGCGGCGTCGAGCAGGGCGAGTTCAACGGCTCCATGAGCTTCCTCGCCGGTCTCAGGACCAGAGACGGCTTCGAGTTCGGGGCGGGCCCGAACTTCAACTACAACCCGGACAACCCGGACCAACTGACACAGTCCATGATCGTGGCGGTCGGCGCGACCGTGCCGATGGGGGACTTCTATGTCCCGGTCAATGTCGCGATGGGGCTCGCCGAGGGCGGTCCGAGGATCAACGTGCTACTCGGCTGGATTGTCGGGTGACCCCTGTCGGGGTTTCAGCGAGGAGGGCCGAGAAAAGCCCGGTCGCGGATGGTTCGCGATCGGGCTCTCGGGCATGAAAGCAGAGCCCGACCACGCGGTTGGGCGTGATCGGGCTCGTTTACGGAGAGGGTGGGATTGACCTGCGGTCGCTTCGCGATCCTCAGTCATCCCCATGGACTCCGAAAAAGCAGAGCCCGACCACGCGGTTGGGCGTGATCGGGCTCGTTTACGGAGAGGGTGGGATTCGAACCCACGTGGGGTTTCCCCCGCATCGCTTTCGAGGCGAGCCCGTTTGGCCAGCTCCGGCACCTCTCCAGACTCGGTCCAACTTAGTCGGGGCGCCCGGATTGACCTGCGGTCCGCTTCGCGGATCCTCAGTCCCCTCCGCTTCGCTCCGGGTCGAACCTACGGTTCGGTCTCCTGCCTGCGGCAGTCGACGTCCCGTCGCTTCGCGACGCGACTGAATCCGGGCGCTTACCTACTGCACTTCGGTCCAACTTAGTCGGGGCGCCCGGATTCGAACCGGGGACCTCTGCGACCCGAACGCAGCGCTCTACCGGACTGAGCCACGCCCCGAGGGGTCATCAGCTGCCCCGAAAGGCAGACTGAAACGGGCCGATCAGCCAGGCTGACCGGGCCCGTGGAAAAGCGGACGGGGTGGGATTCGAACCCACGTGGGCGTTAGCCCACACGATTTCCAATCGTGCGCCTTAAGCCACTCGGCCACCCGTCCTGATCGTGGTGCCGTCAGCTAAGCGCGACGGAACCGCTCAGCGGAGGGAGTGGGATTCGAACCCACGCGGACGCGAAGTCCAACGCCTTAGCAGGGCGCCGCCTTAAGCCACTCGGCCATCCCTCCAAGCCTGTCCACAGTCGAAATCTGAGAGACTGTGAGTTGCCCCGCTAGGGCTCGAACCTAGACTCTCCGGAGCCAGAATCCGGCGTGTTGCCAGTTACACCACGGGGCATCAGGAGCCACCTCCCGGATTCGAACCGGGGACCCCGTCATTACGAGTGACGTGCTCTACCAACTGAGCTAAGGTGGCCCAGTGGAGCCGAGGGGAGTCGAACCCCTGACCTCTAGAGTGCGATTCTAGCGCTCTCCCAACTGAGCTACGGCCCCATCGCTGTCAAACATGGGCGCGAGAGGACTCGAACCTCTGACCTCTACGATGTCAACGTAGCGCTCTAACCACCTGAGCTACGCGCCCGTTCCCTCTCGAAAGTGCGCCCGGGAGGACTCGAACCCCCGACCTCCTGATCCGTAGTCAGGCGCTCTGATCCAACTGAGCTACGGGCGCAAAAGGTACTGCCAATCATACCAGTTCCAACCTACTGCAGCTTCTCGCGAGCGGATTTCGGATGCGAGGCAAGACGGGCGAGGGTTCGCGAGAGAGGCGTGGTACTCCACGCCGCAGCGAGCCAATCCCGAAGCCTAACGCCGCATCGCGCCGAAAGCCGCCGCGAAAAATGCCCACGACAGGACTCGAACCTGTACGCCGTTTCCGGCACTGGTCCCTCAAACCAGCCTGTCTACCAATTCCAGCACGTGGGCGAACGCCGGCTCGAGCCGGACCTAACAACAAAGTGCTCGGGGAGGGACTCGAACCCTCACGAGGTTAACCCCCACAGGGTCCTGAACCCTGCGCGTCTACCAATTCCGCCACCCGAGCCCAGCTCGTCCGAGTGGAGCCGAGGGGAATCGAACCCCTGACCTCTTGAATGCCATTCAAGCGCTCTCCCAACTGAGCTACGGCCCCAAAACCTCTGGCAATCAAGTTTTCAAACATCTCCAGCGGGGCTGACGGGACTCGAACCCGCGGCCTCCGGTGTGACAGACCGGCACTCTAACCAACTGAGCTACAGCCCCTTTTCGATCGGTCCCTACCGAAGCGGACCTCTCGCCCTTCTCCTGCAAGTGCCCCCACGGGGAATCGAACCCCGCTCTCCACCTTGAAAGAGTGGTGTCCTAGCCGATAGACGATGGGGGCGAACCCATTCGCCGTCTCCACTCCTGAGCGGGTCCGGCCCGTGACCGGCCCTCGAGCAGGCCCGGAGGGACTCGAACCCCCAACCCCCGGTTTTGGAGACCGGTGCTCTACCAGTTGAGCTACGGACCTATGTCCTATGGCCAGGGGCGGAATCGAACCGCCGACACCGCGATTTTCAGTCGCGTGCTCTACCAACTGAGCTACCTGGCCGGCAAAAAAAGCCGCCCAGGCCTTCGACCGTGGGGCGGCTTTCACGAGATCATCCGGCCGTCCTACAAGGGAAACGCCGCTCTCGCGAGCGGCGAATCCAAGTAGCGGGGGCAGGATTCGAACCTGCGACCTTCGGGTTATGAGCCCGACGAGCTACCAGACTGCTCCACCCCGCAATGAAGACAATTAAACTAGAAAATGCCTAGACAGAGTGTCAACCCTGAAAAGGGGCATCTGCGCTTCCTCCGACTTACTCGCCAAGGCTAGATTTCCACACCTGTCGAAGAGGCGCGAAGCCTCGGCAGAATCCACAAAGAGGAGTGATGACGATGCGACGTCGGGTGTGGGCCGGGGCAGCGGCCACGATTTTCCTCGCCTTGCCGCTCTCCGCGCAGGAAATGCACGGAGAGCACGAGCGCCGAGGCGAGCACGAAGGGCAAATGATGATGGGCATGTCCCATCACGAGGAGCAGATCGGCGACTTCGAGATCATGCGCGACAAGTTCCTCGCACTGGCCGATGCGATTCCCGAGGACAAGTACGACTGGGTCCCGATGGAGGGCGTCCGCTCCGTGCGGGAGGTCATGGGTCTGATGGCCGCAGAGGGCTACATCTTCCCCACGCTCTGGGGCGTCGACACGCCCGAGGGTGTCAGCAGCGACTGGGGTGCGGAGATGCAGCGCTTCGGAGCCATGTCCAAGGCCGAGATCATCACCGAGATGGAGAAAGCCTTCGACCACCTCATCAAGACCACACGCGGGCTCGAGCACCAAAAGCTCATGAGCACGGCCGACTGGTTCGGCACGGAGATGTCCGTCGTCGGCGTCATCCAACGCGCTGCCGGTGACATGCACGAACACCTGGGCCAGGCGATCGCCTACGCCCGGATGAACCAGATCGTGCCCCCGTGGAGCGGTTAGCGCCACGCTGACGGCACCCACGAGCCGCCGCGGCCGTCCATCTGCCGCGGCGGCTCGCTTGTCACTCGTTCCCGGATTCAAGAGATGATCCTCGTCACCGGCGCATCCGGAAAAACCGGGCACGCCCTGCTGCGAGCGCTGAACCGGTCCGACCGGCGGACTCGTGCGCTGGTCCGTCGCGCCGAACAAGAGGGCGCCGTCCTCGCCGCCGGCGCCTCCGACGTGGTCGTGTGTGACCTGCTCGACGAAGCCGGCCTCGAGCGGGGCCGGCCTCGAGCGGGCCATGAGCGGCATCGTCGCCGTCTACCACATCTGCCCCAATGCAAGTCCGGACGAGGTCCCGATCGGGACCGCCGTGCTCTCGGCGGCCGCCCGAGCCCCCGTCGAACGCCTCGTCTTCCACTCGGTCCTGCACCCGCAGACCGAGCGTATGCCTCACCACTGGCGGAAGCTGAGGGTCGAGGAGTCGATCCTCGAGTCTGGAGTGCCGTTCACGATCCTGCAGCCCACGGCCTACATGCAGAACCTCCTCGCCCAGTGGGATCGAATCACCGGGGAGGGCACGTACGTCGTGCCCTACTCCACCTCGAGTCGGATCTCGTTGGTGGATCTGGACGACGTTGCCGAAGTCGCGGCGCGAGTCCTGACGGAGACAGGTCACCTCGGCGCCACATACGAGCTTTGCGGTCCGGACACCCTCGATCAGCAGGAAGTCGCCAAGACGATCTCCTCCGTGCTCGGCAAGGATGTCCGTGCGAAGCGGCAATCTCTCGAAGACTGGCGCGGCGAAGCCAGAAACGCCGGCCTGGATGACGAGCGAGCCGAGACCCTCGCGGCCATGTTCCGCTACTACGACGAGTTCGGGCTCACGGGTAGCCCCCGCGTGCTGACCTGGCTGCTCGGGCGGACACCGACCGACCTGCGGGCCTTCCTGGAGCGCACGGCCACTTCAGCGGGCTGAGGCGCCCCGCGGGACCGCCGGGTCGTCTACCGACGTGCAGACGATGCCACTATCTTGCGTTCCGTCCTCGCCCGAGAGGACGACAACGGGACGTGGCGCAGCCCGGTAGCGCACCTGAATGGGGTTCAGGGGGTCGCCGGTTCGAATCCGGCCGTCCCGATCGACGGCTCCTCGACGAGGTTCGAGGGGCCGTCTTTTTTTTGCCGTCGATCGGGACGGCCGGATTCAGCCACGTCGCGAAGCGACGGGGCGCGGATGCCGGAGGCAGACGCAAGAACCGTAGGTTCGACACGGAGCGACGAAGGAGCGGAGTGGACCGAGGATCCGCGAAGCGGACCGCAGGTCAATCCGGCCGTCCCGATTGAAGAGGCCCTGCAGCTCGGGAAGCTGTGGGGCTTCTTTGGTTCTGTGGGCTCGGGAGCGACGGCCGGATTCCATCACGTCGCGAAGCGACGTCACCTCCCACCGAACTTCCTCGCATCCCCGACGTGGACGTCGTAAGCTGTCGAAGTACCCACGTACACGGCACGTCCATGAAGCGCTCAATCCTCATCGTCGACGATGACGCCCGCGTGCGCACCTCCGTGGCGCACGCGCTCGGTGAGCTGGCCGACGAGGTCCGGGTTGCCGAAGACGGAACCCGCGCACTGTCCGAGTTCGGTTCGGGGCGCCCGGACCTTCTGATTACCGACGTGCGCATGCCGGGCGTGGACGGCCTGGAGCTGCTTCGTCTGGTCAAGGAGCGCGCACCGGAGACGACGGTCGTGCTCATGACGGCGTTCGACGATCTCCCCACGGTAGCGACCGCGATGCGCGAGGGTGCCGAGGATTTCCTCGTCAAGCCCCTGGACTTGAGGGGACTCAGAAACCTCGTCGAACGAATCTTCGAGGATCGGCGCCTTCGCAACGTGACCGGAGCTGTCGGGGCGGTGCCGAGCGGGGACGATCAGCCGCTCATCGGGCACGACCCGCGTATGATCGCGATCTTCAAGCTGGTCGGGCAGGTCGCGGCAACCCGGGCGACCGTGATCGTGCGTGGCGAAAGCGGAACCGGAAAGGAGCTCATCGCTCGGGCGATCCACACCAGCTCGCCGTTCGCCCAGGAACCGTTCGTGGCAGTCAACTGCACAGCCCTTCCCGCGACGCTGCTCGAGTCCGAGCTGTTCGGCCACGTGAAGGGCGCGTTCACGGGGGCTTCCGCGGATCGGCGGGGTCGGTTCGCACTCGCGGAGATGGGTACGATCTTCCTCGACGAGATCGGTGACACGTCGCCGGACTTTCAGACGAAGCTCCTCCGAGTCCTCCAAGAGCAGGAGTACTACCCGATCGGGGCCGAGCGGCCCGAGCGAAGTCAGGCCAGGGTGATCGCTGCGACCCACCGGGATCTCGAGGCTCTGGTCGCATCGGGTGACTTCAGGCAGGACCTGTATTACCGGCTGCGGGTGGTCGAAATCGTCGTTCCGCCGCTGAGGGAGCGCGTTGCGGACATTCCGCCGCTGGCCGAGCATCTCGTGCACAAGGTCAGCGAGGCGATCGGACGCGAGCCGCCCGTACTCTCCTCGGAAGCCGTCGACGTGCTCACGGCACACCGCTGGCCCGGCAACGTTCGCGAGTTGGAAAACTGTCTGACGCGGGCCGTCGTGCAGGCTTCGGGAGGCGTTGTACGTGCGGAGCACGTCGATCTCGGCTCCGGACCCTCCTCGTCCTCGGCAATGACGAGCCTCGAGGAGATGGAGCGAGAGCACGTGGCCCAGGTGCTCATGGCGACCGGTGGGCACAAGGCCCGCGCCGCCGAGATCCTGGGCGTCTCGAGACCTCGGCTCGACCGACTGATCGGGAAGTACGGGCTGACGGACCTCGCACCTGGGCGCACGGGCCAGGGAGCAGTGTCTCCCGGCGACGGATAGTCCAGTGGGGTACCATCCCTCGTTTCGTGCGCGGGTCCTCCTGGTCGTTCTCGTCGTCGCCGTCATCCCTCTGGGGCTCGTGGGAGTGTGGCTCACCCGGTCTGCCGCACGCTCGGGAGAGCAAATCCTGCGAAGCCGCCTGAATGAAGCGCTCGAGGAGACGAGGTCTCAGATCCTACGGAGGTGGGTCGAACAACGCTCTGCCCTGCTCTTTCTAGCGGAGGAAAGGGAGACGCAGGCGGCGCTGTACCAGCCGAGCGCCGAGGCTGCGCCGCCCGCACCACTCATCGGTCTCTTCGAGGCCCTCGGGCCTGCCGTGCCGCGGATCGTCGTACGTGATTCAACCGGCGCCGATCGTTGGACGATCGAGCGGGAAACGGACGGCGGGGGGACGGACCTCAGCGGGGCTGTTCCGGCATTGCTCAGTGTACCCCTCGACATCCGAGACCACATATCGGGGCAGCTGATCGGCCGGCTCGTGGCAGACGTACGCGTAGAGGTGCTGCTTCCCGCGGGAGCGGTGAGCCGCCCTCCGGGGATCGTCGTGAGCCTGTTCGATCTCGACGGCGTTGCCCTTACCCCGACGCCCGTCGATCCGGCCCTGCTCGACTCGGACCGCGAGGCCGTACTGAACGCCTCCGCCGATCCGGATCGGGTCGCGGGCGGGGGGTTTCTTTGGACGGGAGACGTCTGGCTGATGGAGAGCCAGGCGCTTGAGGATCCACCCGCCCGCATCGTCGTTGCGGCGCCGCTCGCGCCGTTCACTGAGCCGGTCGCGAGAGCGTCGAAGCAGGGGCTCTGGGTGCTACTTCTCGTTTCGTTCGGTGCCGTGGGCGGGGCCGTCTGGATCACGGGGCACCTCACGAGGTCACTTCGCGATCTGTCGGATGCCGCCGACGCGGTATCCCGGGGAGATCTCTCGCACCACGTCCCAGTCGGAGGCAAGGACGAGGTGGGCCGCGTTGCGGAGGCCTTCAACACGATGACGCAGAGTCTCGTAGGCACCCTGGAACGGCTCTCGACACGTGAATCGCTCGCCGCCGTCGGCCAGTTCGCCGCGTCACTCGCGCATGAGGTACGCAATCCGCTGACCGCGATTCGGCTCGACCTCCAGCGCGTGCAGGAGGCGTTGCCGGCGGACTTCGACCTCTACGAAGACCACGCTCGGGCACTGGACGAGATCCAACGACTGAACGACACGGTCGAGTCGGCTCTCGCATCCGCGAGGACAGGCGCATCGCAAGAGGTCCGCGTCGACCTGAAGGGTCCGATCCACGCCGCCGCCCAGGCCTCCGCGCCAGCGTTCACGCGAAATGGCGCCGAGCTGACTCTGGACCTCGCACCGCCGCCCTCGATCGTTCTCGGAGACGAGGGCGCGTTGGAGCAGCTCTTCCTGAACCTCCTGCAGAACGCTGCGGAGGCCCTCACCGTGGGGGGAGATGTCGTCGTCACGTCGAACACCGAGGATGGCGACGCCGTGGTCGTCGTAAGCGACTCGGGCCCGGGCCTGCCGCCGGAGCTACTGGAGAAGGTCTTCGAACCTCTCTTCACGACTCGCCCCGAAGGCACAGGTCTGGGCCTCACCGTAGCTCGCCGAATCGCCATGGCGCACGGTGGCACGCTCGAGCTCGAGAGCGCCCCAGCCGGTGGCCTCCGGGCCGTCGTCCGGCTTCCGATCATCAACGAGGTCACCGCCGGGGGATCGTAACGATCTGAGAGGGCGACGTAAGGATCCGTTGTGAAGAGGTCGCCTTACGAGCAACCTCCATAGTTGTGCAACCTGTTGTCCTGTATGGAGTTAGCCGACAGTGCGCGGTGAGGTGCGGGACTTGAAGGAGGGTCGGGTCAAGCGACCAACCACGATCCGCGGACCCACGCCGCATCGGAGGCCATCATGAAGTACGGATATCTGATCGCCGTAACCTGCCTTTCCCTCGGCTTGGCCACAGTGCTGTACGTGGTCTCGAGCTCCAGCGCATCCCTCGAGGCGGATCTCTCCGTGCAGCTGGACGGCGCCGGCAGGGAGGTCGGTCAAACAGAGCAGCTCGTCGTCCGTCGGCTCTGGGAGGGTCCCAACCCCAATTTCTGGAGCGCAGACATCTCCCCCGACGGCCGATTCATGACCGAGCTCGCGTCGGACGGCGGGGGACTGAAGTTCCTCGACCTCCACGAGCGCACGTTCAAGCAGCTCGCGGAGCAGGGGCCGTGGTCAGGCGGTTGGTACGGTTGGGCGGTCTTCTCCCCTGGCGCAGATAGAATCGCCTACAACGGGCAGGGCCGGGGGAGGGTGTTCGAGATCCGGACCGCCGCGCTGGACGGCTCCGATGAGCGCACGATCTACCGGGGGGCGAACCAATATTCATCCGGATTCGTCGATGGCTGGTCGGCGGACGGCGAGTGGCTCGTCGCACGACTCTGGGACTCGGAGGCTGGACGGGTCTCGCTGCTGTCGGCAGAGGACGGAACGGAACGACCGGTCTTCCAACCCGCCGAGGTCGACAACGTCGATCTTTCCCCCGACGGCCGGCACCTCGCCTTCGCGGCCGCCGCGCGCCAGGGGGAGATGGAGAGGGACGTCTTCTCGGTACCCGTCGAGGGCGGAGCTCGTACCTCGCTCGTCGATGGGCCCGCCGACGACCGGCTCATGGGCTGGGCTCCGGATGGAAGTGGAGTGCTCCTCTCGAGGAACGGCACGTCGGGCCAGGGCTTCTGGTGGCTCACGGTCGCGGACGGCAGCCCGGTCGGTGCGCCAAGACTCGTCAAGTCGGACGTTTGGCGTCCGCGACCGATCGGCTTCAGCGACGACGGTCGATTCTTCTACGGCGTGATGACCCGAGCGCCGGGTGTCCACATCGCCGGGATCGACCTGGACGCAAGCCGCCTCACGACTCCGCCGGTCGAGGCCGAAGACGAGCCCGAGCTGCGGAGCCGATGGCCGACCTGGTCACCGGACGGCCGCTACCTGGCATATCGGAAGGACGTGCCGGACCTGCCCCAGGAGGAAGTCATCGTCCGGTCGGCGACGGGTGGGACGCGGCAAAGCATCCTCTTCGACGGCACCATCCTTCAGCTCGAGTGGAGCGCCGAAGGAGATCGTCTGGTCATCGACGGAACGAAGAACAACGATGACGAAGAACGCTCGATCTATACGATCGATCTCGCCTCGGGGGAGACGACCCTGTATCGGCGAAGGCCGAAAGGGCTGCCGGCAGGCCGACTCCAAAGGGACGGCCGGACGTACTTCTTTCCGAACAACTGGAAAGACCCGGACGACACGTCCATTACGCTGATGGACCTGGAGACGGGGACCGAGCGCGTGCTGGCGGGCATCGTCGGGGGGGGGAACCACCGAATGTCTCGGGACGGGCAGCGCTTCGCGCTCTTCTTCCAGGATCCAGAAACGGCCAGCAAGCATCTCATGGTCTACACAGTGGCCGATGGTACGCTTCGCGAGGTCTTGCCCCTCGACGACGCCGAGCGTGGACTGACGCTGGACTGGACCGGCGATGACGGTACGATCCTCTTCAGTACGGTTTCGGACGATCCAAGCCTGCGCGGACTGTGGCAGGTGCCGGCCGCGGGCGGTGAGCGGAGGCGTGTGGAGGGTGTCCCTGAAATCAGGGGTCGCTTTTCCATCCACCCGGATGGCAACCGCATCGCCTTCTTCTCGGGCGAACCTCGTGGCGAGGTCTGGGTGCTCGAAGGACTCGACGTCGGGGTCCGGTAGGTCGGGAAACACCCGGGCCTGGGTACGGGTGAAGAACATGCGGTGGTCAGACCGACTCGGGCCTGGCCACCGCGTCGTTCTCTACATGGCCGAGGATCCGCGAAGCGGACCGCAGCTCACACGAGGCGCTGCTCGGCCCACCCGCAATGCGGCTTGGGCGGTATCCGCCGAGAGGACCGAGGATCCGCGAAGCGGACCGCAGGTCAATCCGGCCGTCCCGATTCGCGGGAATCTCCCCACAGACGGATCTGATCAGCGAACGTATCCTGGAACTGCGGTCCCGCCCGGAGGTCTTTCAATGCCCCGGAGGTGATCCCGTGGAACGCTGGATCGGCGACATCCGCTCCTCGCTGCGCTCCCTGCTTCGCAGCCCCACCTTCTCCATCGTCGCGCTCGCGACCATCGGCCTAGGGATCGGCGCGAACGTCGCGATCTTCAGCGTAGTGCATGCGGTCCTCCTGCGACCCCTCCCCTACCACCAACCCGATCGACTCGTCCACATCTGGACCACGGGAGAGGACGCACCCAAGGGTCCGCTCTCGGCGCCGGACGTCGCTGCGTACCGGGAGCAAGCCACCCTCTTCGAGGGCATCGCCGCACGGTTCCGCACCGGCGATGCGACCCTCACAGGGACGGAGGTGCCCCAGCACGTTCGCGTGGAGGCGCTCACCTGGGACTTCTTCGGCCTGCTCGGCGTGAAGCCGGCTCTCGGACGAGGCTTCACCGCGGAGGACGCGGTCATGCCGCCTCGCGAGCCCGACTCGCCCCCGCCCATTCGCCCGGTCATCATGAGCCACGCCATCTGGCAGCGTGCTTTCGGAGAGGACCCAGACATCGTCGGCCGCACGATCGCCGTCAGCGGCGCTTCCGCGCTCGTGATCGGCGTGATGCCTGAAGGCTTCCGGGTCATCCGGGACGCAGAGGTCGCGCGCTCATCCGATGCCGAGCTCTGGTGGACGATCCCATGGGATCTCTCCCAGGGGAA